>NZ_CP026538.1:2421428-3026785 GCF_004135975.1 Solidesulfovibrio carbinolicus
ATTGCACGACGGAAATCGACAATCCCCTCAAGGATAAAGCCAAGCAGTTGGTCAGCGGCGAAATTCCTGTCCCGATCGATGCCGAGGGCAAGGAAGTCGGCTACTTGCGCGTGTCCTGCGAACAGCCGCCAGTGGATTTTTCCAACGACACTTGCCGCCACTCGTATAATTTGTCTCTGCCGCCGGAGATTGCCGCCGATCCGACCAAGGTCCGCAAAGTGAAGCAGGAAGTGGTCAGCCGGTTTCTGCGTGGCCAACTGTTGACATCCTTTTACCCGTATTCCATAGCCATGGCCTTGGGGAAATCGCCGTCCCTGACCGACCTGCGTCATCCGGAGTGGTTCAAGGGACCGGAAACGAGAAAGCGCGAATTGACTCAGGAAGAAATCATTCTCCAGGCAGCGGACAGCATGAAAGCCATCCGCGACATGTTTCCCGGCAAGATGTTTTTCGGGATGCTCAATCCGACCTATGACGATCTGACGTGGCAGCCGGCCGAAGACACGACCAAGGCGTTGCTTGCTGCCGCGCCCTGGCTCTCGGTGAAACTGATGCGGGAATATCTGCCCAAGGACAAATCCAAGGAAGAGATGTACGCGTGGTTCTGCCTGCCCCATGACGGCCATATGAGCGACAAGGGCGGCGAGGTCTACTCCTTGGCCACGGCCCGGGTCATCGAGGAGGTCCTTGGCAAGCCCTAACCGCATCTCCTCTCAGGTCCCAGCAAACAAACGCCGGGATTTGCTGGAGTCAGCAATTGTTTTGATCCCGAACGGCGAAATGCGCCTGCGGCTTACAGGGACGCGGTCCTAGTCCGCCAGAAAGGCCAGCTCTTTTTCGGCAAAGCCCAGGGCTTCCCCGCGCAGATACCCGGCCTTGATGCCGTGGCGCAAAAGCTCTCCCAGATTCAGCGGAGCGGCCACGGGCAGGGGAAAGTGCACCCGCAGGCTTTGCGGCCGCTTGTCCACGAAGACGAAAAGCGACGCCTTGCCTAGCCCTTTTTCGGCAAAAGCCCGAGCCGCTTCCACGGCCGTGCCGCCCGAGCTCAGCACGTCGTCCACAAGGACCACGGCCCCGCCCTTTTCGCCGCCAAACACCTGGCCGGACAGCCCCTTTTCCGAGGCGTCGGCCCGAAAAAGGGCCAACGGCAGGTCGAAACGGCCGGCAAAGGCCCCGCACAGCACCGGCGAAAGCAGGCTCGACACGCTGCCCAGGGTCAACTCCCGGCCTTCCAGCCATTCCCCGAACACGTCGCCGCAAAGAGCCAGATTGGCCGACTCGCAGACGAAATGGCGCAGCGACACGTAGACATGGCTCTGGCGGCCGGATTTGAGGGTGATGGGCGCGTTTTGCACCACCACCGCCCCGGCTTCCCAGCAACGCTCCATAAGGGCCTGGGCAAGGGCGATCACTGGGCCGTCTCCCGGTGGGCGTCGTACATGGCCAGATGTTCGCGCAACATCTCCGGGATGGGCAGGCGGAGGGTGTGGTGCATGGACGGACTCCTTTGGCCGCCCGGACGGCGGCGAACTGGCGGATTGGTCCGTGTTGTGACGCCGGCCCTGGCTGCTGTCAATGCGTGGGCTTGCCTGGGCCGTCCTGGCCGGCTTTTTGTCCGGCGGCCTCAAAATATAAACTTGCCGCCACGCCCGCCAGGCAAAGGCTTCCGGCCAGGGCTATGGCCACGGGCGCGCCGAGCAGGCTGGCCGCGCCGCCGGCCAGAAGCGAACCAAAGGGGGCCATGCCGACCAGAGTGACGGCATACAGCGCCATGACCCGGCCCCGCATGGCGTCCGGGGTGCGCAATTGGAGAATGGTGTTGGAGGCGGCGAAAAAAAGAATCAGGCAAAAGCCCAGGACGGCGGCGATGACAGCCGAAAGAGCATAACTGCGGGAGGCGGCAAAGGCCATCATGCACAGCCCCACCCCAAGCCCGCAGACCGCCCGCCAACGCGACAGGCCCCGGCTTTCGCGCCGAAGGGCCAAGGTCACGGCCGCGACCACGCTGCCCGCGCCCATGGAGGCGGTCATAAAGCCCAGCTCCCGCGCGCCCTGGCCAAGGACGGCGTTGACCACCACCGGCAACAGCACCATGACCACCGACACAAACAGGCTTACCACCACCAGGGCGCTTAAGATGGCGCGAATCTTCTCGTCGCCATAGGCGTAGGCCAGCCCCTGGCGGATGGCCCCGACGGCCGGCGGACAGGCGGCCAAAGGCGCGGCCGGCGGCAGACGCATGGCGGCCAGGGCGGCGATGACGGCCAAGTAGCTGACCCCATTTAAAAAAAAGCACCAGCCCTCGCCGAGGGCGGCCACAAGCAGGCCGGCCAGGGCCGGACCGAGCACCCGGGCGCTGTTGAACATGGAGGAATTGAGCGCAATGGCGTTGTGCAGGTCGTCGCGGCCCACCATGTCCACCACAAAGGCCTGGCGCGTGGGCATCTCCACGGCGTTGACCAGGCCCAGGAAGGCGGCCAAGCCGACTACCTGCCACAGGACAGCCGTGCCGGAAAGGGCCAGCCAGGCGAGCGTCAGGGCTTGGACCATGGCGGCGGCCTGGGCCAGGATGAGGATGCGGCGCTTGTTGCCCCGGTCGGCCAGACAGCCGCCCCAAAGGCCGAAGACAAAGACCGGGATATGGCTGGCGAACCCGGTCAGCCCCAGGGCCAGGCTGGAGCCGGTCAGGCGGTAGACCAGCCAGGACACGGCCACGGACTGCATCCAGGTGCCGGTCAGGGAGATGAACTGCCCGGCGAAAAACAGCCGAAAATTGCGGTGGCGAAACGAACGCAACAGCAATTCCCGGGCTTTGGCGTTTGGAGTCGGCATGGGAAACGAAGAGACGCGCAGCGCCAGACCAATGAAGACATGGCCTGGCGGCGCGCTAGGCGCTGGACGTGCCGTTTTCCTGGGGCTGGGTGAACAGCGTATGTAAAAGACGCATGCTGGCGGTGACGAGTTCCACGTCGTCCGGTTCCAGCCGGGCGAGCTTGGCGGCAAAGGAGGCCTTCACCGCTTCCCGGGCCTTGGCCAGGATGGCGTAGCCGGCCTCGGTCAAGCCCAGGCGTACCCGGCGACGGTCCTGGGCATCCGGTGTGCGTTCGATAAGGCCCCGGTAGGTCAGGGTATCGACGAGCTTGGACATGGAGGGCAGGGAGACGCCGATGTACTCGGCCAGATCGGTGAGGTTGGAGCCGGGATTGTGCCGTAAAAAAGCCAGGCTCCGCAGCTCCGGCACGCGCAGGTCCGGGGCGCTCTGGCTGCGCATGGTGCGCCGCAGATCCTGCATAATAAGCGGCATGACATCGAGCAGCTCGCGGGCGCAGGTGTCGAGTGGATCGGTCATGGCGGTATCCTTGGGATTAATAGTTAGCTTTAGAAACAGTAAGTCGCGGACAGGACCGCGTCAAGGCCGCTTTACGAGGATGACAACAAGTCGTCGTCCATGTGGGAGGCCGGCGGCAACCCCAGGCTCCGGCAGACCGTGGCGGCCAGACGGGTTTGGGACACGCCGTCGGCTGCGGCCAGGGGCAGGTTGGAAAAAAGCGAACCCGGCACGAAGGCCGCGTCCACGCAGTGGTCGCCGGACCATTTCTGGCGGTTGTCGGCAAAGACCTCGCCGCCTGTGCCGCCGATGACCGAGGTCCAGGCCAGGCGGTACGGCGGCCGGCAGCCGACGATGAGGTCAGGAGCTTCCCCGGCCAGAGGGCCGCTGTAGAGGGCTTCCCGGCGGTGGACGGCGGCGATGGGCGAGGCCGGACCGTCGGCCAGGGCGTTCAGGCGGGCGGCCAGTTCCCCGGCCAGGGCGTCGGCCTCGCCCGGCGGCACGATGCCTTGCTGTTCGCGACCGGCCACATTGAGGCACACCGAGCCGAAACCCAGGGCAAAGGCCCGGGTGGCCGACCAGTCCACATGGCGGAACAGTTCCCCGCTGTCGGCCGGGTCGTGGGGCTTAAGCTTCATGTAGCCTTGGCGCACGAGCCAGGCGTTGAGGCTGATGGAGCGGGTGTAGGAACAAAAACCGTGATCCGAGCAGACGAAAAGCGCCGTGTCGTCCCCGGCCGCGTCCATGACCTTGCCCACCACGGCGTCCATGCGGGCCAGGTGGTCGTCGATGACCGGCCCCAGGCGCGCCGCCTCGGCCGCGTCATAGAGCGGATGCGTCTGGTCGGCCAGCCGCCAAAAACAGTGCTGGATGCGGTCGGAAGTATCGAAGACCACGGAAAGCAGGCCCTCGCGAAACCGGCCCAGCTCAAAGTCGAGCATGGCCTCGCGCTCGCGAGTCACGTCGTCGCACAAAGCCAAAAAGGCCTCGTCGGTCATGACGCCGTCAGTGAGTCCCTTGGTCTCCTCGGGCATACCCAGGGTGGAATAGGGGCCGCCAAGCGCGTCGGCCAGCTCGGCGGCGTAGCCGGCCGGCGCGGCGATGGGCAGGCAGGGCGCGGCCGGGTCGATCTGGATGGGGCCGAGGTAGAGTTCCAAGGGGTCCAGTCGGCCCAGCCACAGCCGGACCAGACCAGCCACGGGACTGCCCTGCCCGGTTTCAAAGCGCACGGCAAGATACGGCGACCACTGCCCCGGCCCAAGGCTGCCGGATTGGCCGCCAAGGGTGTAGTCTAGCCGCCCGGCTTGACGTGCCAGGGCCAGGGGGGCCACGGCCGGGGTCTTGCGGCCGGCGACCACGGCCATGGGGCCTTCCACGGCTAGCGTCGCCTTGCCGTCATTAAACCGCACGGGCACGAAACGGCCCCGACCAGCTTGGCCGGCCGCCTCTTCGGCATACTGAACGTAGTTGCCAAGCCGCCCCTTGACGTCGGGCGCGCCGAGACCGGACAGGACCGTGGCCTGGCCAAAAGTCGGCGGGTAGCTCACCGGCCAGCGCACCACGGTGGTGGGCAGCCCGGCCTTGGCCGCGACCTCGAAAAAGGTCTCGCAGTCGTTGGCCGGAAGCGGCACGCCGCCCGGGCCGGGCCGGGTCAGCGACAGGCGCGGCAGATATGTTCCCGGGGCACGCACGATGAAATCGAAAATGCCGTGGTGGCCGGGATTGGTTCCGGTGGCCAGGCTTGTCCAGGCCACCGGACTCTGAGCCGGGTTGGACGTGGCCAGGGAAACGAAACGCCCCCCAGACGCCAGCCGGGCGAGATGGGGCAGTTGGCCGGCGGCCATAAGGCGGCGGCACAGTCCCGGATCAAGTCCGTCGATGCCAAGGACGAGGGCTTTGCGAAAGGGCTTTGGCGACATGGAGTTCCTGTTTGGCGACGATTTAGCTGTCGAAAACGGTTCTCCGCATAGCAAAAAACGCTTCGTCTGCCCAGCCCCGAAAAAGTCCCGGGATCAGGCCCGGCCGGACAGATAGGCCAAAGCGCGCATGGCCGCCGCCCGCCCTTCGGCCACGGATTCGTCCAGGGGTTTGGGGCCAAGGCACAGACCGGCGGCAAAAAGGCCCGGCTGGGGCAGGTCCACCGGCGCGAACACGGGATGGGCGGCAATAAAAAAGCCCAGGTGGCCGCGCGGCAGGTCAAAAAGACCGGCCAGCTCGTCCAGGCCCGATGGGACCAGGGGCGCGGCCAGGATGACCACATCGGGCCGCAACCGGACCTCGCGGCCGAGCAGCCGGTCGAAACCGGCCACGACGAGGTCCGGCCCCAACCGCTCCACCTGGGCCGGCGAAGCGTCGTCGTAGCGAAAAAAGGCCACGCCCAGGCGTCTGGCTTCGGTATACAGGGATTCGAACCGGCCGTAGGCGGTGACGTCGCGGTGAAACACGGCCACCTGGGCGTCGGGCCGGGCTTTTTTGAGTTCCACGGCCGCTTGCAGGGCCTGGGCGCAGCAGGTTCGGGCGCAGGCGTCGTAGCCCCCCTGCCCTTGGCGCGAACCCACACACTGGATGAAGGCGGCCAGCCGTGGCGCTTCGTCCGGGCCGGGGTGCAGCCGCCGCCAGTTCTCAAACTCGAGCTGGGTCATGACGCGTGGATCGCGGCCGTAGAGATGGCTGTCCACCCGGGCTTCGGCCCCGCCCAGGGCCAGCACTGCCGCGCCAAAGGCGATGAGCCGTTGGCCCGAAGGCGTGTGCGCCTCGCCTGTCCAGTCGCCGGCCCGGCCCGTGAGACCGACCAGCCGAGCGCCGCACAGCACCTCGATGTTGGGATGGGCCGTGACCGCCTCGGCCATGGCGGCCACGGCTTGCCGGGTGTCGCTGCCCTTCCAGACCGTCGGATGCTTGCGGGGATTGCCGCCTAGCGCCTCGGCTTTTTCCAGAAGCACGACCGGAACGCCACCCTCGGCCAGCCCCAGGGAACAAGCCAGTCCGGCCGCGCCGCCGCCGACCACCAGCACGGCCGGCGTGTCGCGCCGTGGGTTCGGCACGGGAGCGCAGGCCAAGGCCTCCAGGGCGGCGGCCGAACCTTGCACCGTGGCCATGGCCGCGTCGGCCGGGCCGGACGCGCCGCCGGCCACGAACACGCCCGGCCGGTTGGTCACGGCCGGGGCAAAAGGGTTTGTCGGCACAAACCCCTGCTTGTCCGTCTCCAGGCCGCAGGCCGCCGCCAACTCCCGGCCCTGGGGCGAAGGGCCAAGGCCCACGGCCAACACGGCCAGATCGACCTGCTCAAGGACTTCGGCGCCCTGCTCATCGACAAGGCGAAAGATCACGCCCCGCCCCTCCGGGCCGGCCTCCAAGGTATGGGGCCGGGCATGGCGCACGGCCGCGCCCGAGGCTTCGGCGGCGTTGGCCAGAGCTTGCCCTCCCGGGGCATGGACGCGCAGATCCATGGCATAGATGGTCCGCCGGGTTTCGGGCAAGGCCAGGGCCTGGCGCAGGGAAACAGCGCAACACAGGCTGGAGCAGGCCGGGCGCTCCTCCGGGCGGCGCATCCGCGAGCCCACGCATTGAATAAAGGCCACTGAAGCCGGCGACGCGTCGTCGGAGGGCCGCCGCACACGGCCGGCCGCCAACATGGTTTCCAGTGCAATGCTGGTGATGACGTCGGCGACCGGGCCGTGGCCGAAAAAGTCGAGTCCGCCCGGATGGTACGGAACAAGGCCCGTGGCCAGGATCAAGACGGTGGCGCGCAGTTTCAACACTCCCGCTTCGCCGGCTTGCCGGATCGTGAGCACAAGGTCTCTGGGGCTGCCGGTGACACCCAGCAGGCGGCAGCCGGCCAGCAGGCGGATGCGCGGCTGGGCGGCCACGGCCTGGGCCAGGGCGTCCAGGGCCGGCCCGGCCGGTTGCCCGGTCTGGACCAGGGCGGCCAGATGTCTGGCCGCGCCGCCAAGCATCGGCCCGGCCTCAATGAGCAGAACGTCATGCCCGGCGGCAGCCAGATCCAGGGCGGCGCGCAGGCCGGCCGGTCCGCCGCCGGCCACGGCCACAGGCAGGATGTCTTGGGGCTCCATATCAAAAGCCTCCGTCAAGTTCGGCTTCGAAATGCTGGCGCTGCACACGGAAGCGTTCGCTGGCCGCCGCGACTTCCGCAGCCGTCCAGGGCGTTTCGATCATGGTCTCGGCTACGAGCTGCCAGAGGTATTTGACCTCGTAGCGGCAGCGGCCGGGATAGAACCGGGGCAGACGTTTTTGCAACTGATCGCGGCAGTTGGCGCAGCCGACCACCACCACGTCGGCCCGGCAGGCTTCGAGTTGCTCCACCTTGAACCGGCCGTGGGCGGCGGATTCCTTTTCAAAGGGCATGGGCCAATTGCCGCCGCCGGCCCCGCAGCAATAGTTGTTGGCCCGGTCCGGGGACATGGCGACGACGTTCTCGGCCCCCACGCAGGCGGCCAGGATGGCCCGGGGTTCGTCGTAATAGCCCTTACCGAAATGGCGCTCCAGTTCGCGGCCGTGTTTGCAGGCGTCATGCCAGACATAGCTCCGGCCGGAGTTGCGAGCGGGATCGAGAACGAGGCGGCCCGAGGCGATGCGATCCAGCAGGTAGTCGTAGAAATAGACGGCGTCCACCTGCCGGGAAGGATCTTCCAGTGCGCAGGTGGTCAGCCCCAGGCGGCAGCCGTAGGAGCCGCCGCCGCAGTCCGGGATGAAAAGGCGCGCCGCGCCGAGGCTTCGCATGAGGTCGAGCTTGCGTCGGGCCAGAACCAGGGAGACGTCGGCGTTGCCGGTGAAAAGCCCCCAGTCCTCGGCTTCCCAGTTGCGTGAAGGCACGGTCCAGTCCTCGCGGGCGTTGTAGAAAATGCGCCACCACCACTTGAGGTCGTCGAAGTCGCCGAAGACTTCCTTGGAATTGAGAAATACCAGCAGTTCGACGTTTTTTTTGTCCACGGGCACGTAAAACCCCGGGCACTGGTCTTCGGCCAATTCGCCGCCGATGTCGGCCAGGGTGTCGAGATAGTCTTCCAGGGGGATGGCCAGGGTGTTGCCGGTCTCCAGCACCGAGGCCACGCCCTTCTCCAAGGTTCCGGGCACGGAAGAACGCGGGGCCAGACCACGAAGCAGGGCAAAGACGGCCGGCAGGTCGATGCCCATGGGGCAGACGTGGGAGCAGCGGCCGCAGGTGGTGCACACCCAGGGGAAGGCCGAGGCGATCACTTCGGCCTCCCGGCCCATGGCGACAAGCCGTATGGCCGTGCGCGGATCGAAGCCTTCCATGCCCGGGGTGCCGGGGATGGGACAACCGCTGGCGCAGGCCCCGCAGCCGAGACAAGACCGGACGTCCAGGGCGCGCAGCCGGTCCTCGGGTTCCGGCAGGGCGGCGGCGAGATCGAGCAGTTCCATGGCGGTCTCCTGGCGCGGGCATCCAAGGGAAATGCGCCGCAGACGCAAGGCGGCATTGCCGGAAAAAGCAACGGTTTCGTGAAGAAAGCGTTGTCCGAACAGCGAACAGGGAGCTTGCACCAGCCTTGTATGCCAGAGGTAACATGCAGGAAAATAAATTAAAATTGGCTTTTTTCCTGCCCGCCCGCCCAGACTGCCAAGAGCTTTGAATTTACGGAACAAAATGGGGGAAATAAAAAGTGGTTCCCGTCCAGCGGCAACGCCGGCCTTCTGCATCTCCTGACCGACAAAGAACCCAACCTTCGTCCCAACCCCTTTAAAACTTTCTCCATACGGGGGGCCTGGGGGCCTCAGGTCCCCAGCCGCCGGAGGCATCTTCATCGGGATAGGGGGGAGCCTTGCGGCTCCCCTCCTCCCACACCACCGTGCATACGGGTCCGTACACGGCGGTTCGGCAGGTTAAGCGTTCACCTGGCACCTAGGGTTGGCAGTCCGAGTGAGGCAAAATAGCTGTTGGGCAGAGCGATGCTCAGGGCCGGGCTTCGGCTGATATGCCAAGGTCCGAGAGGACTTCCGGCCGTTTGAGCGGCAAGGTCTTTACCTACGCCCCTTGACCTCAGTTCAGCAAACCGCTTCCGCCCCCGTTTCCACTGCCGCCACAACACGCATCGCAAGCGACGCCTGAGCCATGAGTCCAGGCCTTTGAGCACTGATTTCGCCTGGCAGAATCCAAAGTACCCGATCCAGCCGCGCAGGTAGACCGATAGACGTTCCACCGTCGTTTCGATACTCCGTCCCGTACCGGACAGTTCACGGATTCTGCCTTTGAACCGCTTGATCGCCTGCGGCGCTATCCGCCGTCGCGGCTCACTTCCGGCCGTAAAGCTGACTCCGAGAAACTTCCGCCGGGCTGGCCTGTCCACCGCACTTTTCCCTGCGTTCACCTTGAGCTTGAGGCGCTTTTCCAGAAAACGGCTGATGCTGTGCATTGTCCGCTCTCCGGCCCGCCTACTGCGCACGTAGATATTGCAATCATCCGCGTAGCGCACAAAGCGGTGGCCGCGTCTCTCAAGTTCCCGGTCCAAGACGTCGAGCACGATGTTCGACAACAGCGGCGAAAGGGGACCGCCTTGCGGCGTCCCTTCGTCCGTCGGGCCTACGAGCCCTCTCTCCATCACCCCCGCGTTCAGGAACGCACGGATGAGCCGGAGCATGCGTTTGTCTTCCAGCCGCTTGGCCAAAAGCCCCATCAGGATGTCGTGGTTGACCCGGTCGAAGAACTTCTCCAGGTCGATGTCCACCACGAAGCGCAAGCCCCGAGCGATGTGCTCCTGGGCCTGGCGCACCGCCTGATGGGCCGAGCGCCGGGGCCGGAAGCCGTAGCTGTGCTCGGAGAAGGAGGGATCCAACAGGCGCTGCAAAACCTGCATCACCGCCTGTTGCACGAATCGGTCGAGTACGGTGGGAATGCCGAGCTTGCGTTTGCCGCCATCCGGCTTGGGAATCTCCACCCGGTTCACCGGGCTGGGCCGGTACGCGCCCGTGAGAAGCCGTTGCCTGATGTCCGGCCAGTGCTCCTTGAGGTAGTCCGTAAGCTGATCCACGGTCATGCCGTCGATCCCCGCACTGCCCTTGTTGCCCTTGACTCGCTTGAGCGCCTCCCGGAGGTTTGCCCTCTCGCAGACCGCTTCCATCAAGTGCCTGGTTGACGCCGGGCTTTCGGTTTCCTGTGCCGCCATGGACGTTTCGGTCCCTCCAACAGGCATCCTCGGGGCTTCACCCCTGCTTTCACCCGCCAAGGCCGGTCTACCGGTATTCCGCCGCAAAACGCCATGAGACATAGGGCCTACTTACCGCTCCTTGCCGTTTGGCCCTTCGGCTTGCGCCTACTATGGCCTCTGCTGACTTCCGCGCCACGATCAGGCGGCATTGCTGCCGCCTCAGTCTCGATTCCGGGACATGGCGCGGACCTCCCGAGGTAAGCACGTCCGCCTTCCCCGCACACCCGCCGGATATACAGCCATGGGCCTTGATGGATAGGGACTTCGCGATCTCATGCCCGCTCGTCCGCCCATGACTGCCTCGTATCCGGTTCTTGTTCATCGGGTCGCGGTTTTGCTCCAGGCTTCCTTCAGACCCCGCCTCACGACGACGCCCTTGCCCTTCGCTAATCCTTCGCCTCCATCAGGCTGGATAGAGGACTTGCACCTCCAAGCTGACGCGCATGCTCGGCACACATAAAAAAAAGCGCGCCGGTCGCCCGGCGCGCTTGCAATATTCGCTATCTCCAACAATCTACAACATGGCCTGCAACATGGCCATGGGCGTGGCCGAGGGCAGCTTGATGCGCCGGTCGGCCAGGGCCTTGTCGGCGATGCGCGTGAGCCACTCACGGGAGGTGGTCAGGCTTTGGAAGGTCAGCCAGCCACGGCCGGTTTCATCGGTGGCCAGGCCGTAGCCGGCCAGCTCCACCCGGATGGGTTCGCTCTCGCCCAGGGGCAGGACGTCCACGCGCACGGAGCGCTCGGCGCTTTTGATCTCCAGGGCCAGCACCTCGCCGTAGGGGGCGAGAAACGGCTTGGTGGCCGAGAGCAAGAGCTTGGACAGAGACTTGTCCTTGGCCGAGGCCAGATCGATATTGAGGTTCATGGAGGACTACCAGGAAAGAGCCAGGGACACGTCGTCCAGGCAGGTTTTGAGTCCCTCGCCGCAGGGCGGGATGATGTAGTTGCCGTCGAAACAGGCCATGCAGTACGGCGGTTCCTGACTGTTGCCGCGCACCGACTCCAAAAGGCCCTCGATGGAGAGGTAGTGCAGGGAATCCAGGCCGATGAAACGGGCGATGTCGTCCACGGACTGGTGGGCGGCGATGAGTTCGCCCTTGGAGGAGAAGTCGATGCCGTAGAAGCAGGGGAAGCGGATGGGCGGACAGGACACGCGCATGTGGATCTCGCGAGCGCCGAGTTCGCGCAGGCGTTTGACCCGGGTGCGGATGGTGGTGCCGCGTACGATGGAGTCCTCGACGATGAGGATGCGCTTGCCCTTGATCATGCTCTTGACCGGATTGAGCTTCACCCGGACGCTGAAATCGCGCATGTCCTGGGAGGGCTGGATGAAGGTGCGGCCCACATAGTGATTGCGCACCATGCTCATCTCAAAGGGCAGGCCCGAGGCCTGGGAATAGCCGATGGCGGCGTAGAAACCGGAGTCGGGGAACGGCATGACGTAATCGGCGTCCACCGGCGCTTCATGGGCCAGGGTGCAGCCCATCTGCTTGCGGCGTTCGTAGACCACCTCGCCAAAGACTTCGGAGTCGGGCCGGGCGAAGTAGATGAGTTCGAACACGCACTGGCGCACCGGCTGGGGATCGCAGATGCGATACGACTGGAGCCGGCGGTCCTGGATGACGAGCATCTCGCCCGGGGCCACCGAGCGGATGGCCTCGGCCTCCATGAGGTCGAAGGCGCAGGTCTCGGAGGCCAGCACGTAGGCGTCGCCCATGCGGCCGAGCATGAGCGGCCGGATGCCGTGGGGATCGCGCACGGCGATGATCTTGTCGTTGCACAAAAGGAGCAAGGAATAGGAACCCTTGACCTTGTTGCAGGCCTTGATGACGGCTTCTTCCAGGGAACAGCCGTTTAAGTACTTGGCAATGAGGTGGACGATGACCTCGGAGTCGATGGTGGTCTGGAAGATGGAACCGCTGGCTTCCAGTTCCTCGCGCAGCTCCATGGTGTTGACTAGGTTGCCGTTGTGGGCGATGGCGAGGTTGTAGTTGCCAAAGCGCACCAGAAACGGCTGGCAGTTGCGCAAAAGCGACGCGCCGGTGGTGGAATAGCGGATATGCCCCACCGCCACCGTGCCCTTGAGTTCCTTGCCCAGGTGGCGTTCGCTGAACACGTCGGCGACCAGGCCCATGCCGCGCTGTTCGCGGATGCGCGTACCGTCCCAGGTGACGATGCCGGCGGACTCCTGCCCGCGATGCTGCAGGGCGTAGAGGCCAAAGTAGGTCATCCGCGCGGCCTCGGGGTGGCCGTAGATGCCGAACAGTCCGCAATATTCCTTTTTCATGACGCGCCACCCGGGGCCTAGTTGGCCCCGTAGTACTCCTGCAAGCTTTTCACGGTGAGTCCGGCTCCGCGCAGTTCGCGGATGGCCTGGGCCATGGCCCGGGCTCCGGCAGCGGTGGTGGTGTACGGGATACCGTACAAAAGCGCCGTCTGCCGGATGGACATGGAATCGCGCACGGTGCGCTTGTCGGACACGAGGTTGACCACCAGATCGACCTCGCGGTTCTTCATGTGGTCAACAATATTGGGCCGGCCCTCGAAGACCTTGAGCACCGGAGTCACGGCAATGCCCTTCCCTTGGAGATAGGCGGCCGTGCCCTTGGTGGCCAGGATCTTGAATCCCAGCTCGCCGAGGATCTGGGCCGCGGGCAGCACCTCGTCCTTGGCGTTGTCAGCGATGGAGAGAAACACGGTCCCCTGCTGGGGCAGCACCTGTCCGGCCCCGAGCTGGCTCTTCATGAAGGCCAGTCCCACGGACTCGTCCACGCCCATGACTTCGCCGGTGGAGCGCATTTCCGGTCCGAGCAGGACGTCCACGCCCGGGAAGCGGTTGAACGGGAAAACCGATTCCTTGACCGCGTAGTAACCGGACTTGCGTTCGGCCCAGGGATTCAAATCCTTGAGCTTCTGACCCATGATGACCTTGGTGGCCAGCTTGGCCAGGGGCACGCCCGTGGCCTTGGACACAAAGGGCGAGGTGCGCGAGGCCCGGGGATTGACTTCGAGGATGTAGATGTCGCCGTCCTTGACCGCGAACTGGATGTTCATAAGGCCCACGACGCCGAGTTCCTCGGCCAGGGCCACGGTCTGGCGCTCGATTTCCTTGATGAGCGCCGGATCAAGGCTATGCGGCGGCAGCACGCAGGCCGAGTCGCCGGAATGGATGCCGGCTTCCTCGATGTGCTCCATGACGCCGGCCACGTAGGTGTCGGTTCCGTCGGACACGGCGTCCACGTCGACCTCGGTGGCGTTGACCAGGAACTTGTCGATGAGGATCGGGTGCTTGCCCGAGGCGACCACGGCCACCTTGAAGTAGTTTTCCAGGTCGGCCCGGTCGTAGACGATCTCCATGGCCCGGCCGCCCAGCACGTAGGACGGGCGCACCACCACGGGGTAGCCGATCTTGTCGGCGATGGTCGCGGCGTCTTCCACGGTAAAGGCCGTGCCGTTGGCCGGCTGACGCAGGCCAAGCTTTTGCAGCAGCGTCTGGAAGCGTTCGCGGTTTTCGGCCCGGTCGATGCTGTCGGGCGAGGTGCCGAGGATGCGCACGCCGGCATTGAGCAGCGGCACGGCCAAGTTGAGCGGCGTCTGGCCGCCGAACTGGACGATGACGCCCTCGGGCTTTTCGACTTCCAGGATGTTGAGCACGTCCTCGAAGGTGAGCGGCTCGAAATAGAGCCGGTCGGAGGTGTCGTAGTCGGTGGAGACGGTCTCGGGGTTGGAGTTGACCATGATCGACTCCACGCCCATCTCGCGCAGCGCGTAGGATGCGTGGCAGCAGCAATAGTCGAACTCGATGCCCTGGCCGATGCGGTTGGGGCCGCCGCCGAGGATGACGACCTTGCGGGCGGCCTTTGGGGCCACTTCCTTGCCGGTTTCGTATGTCGAATAGTAATACGGGGTGTAAGCCTCGAACTCGGCGGCGCAGGTGTCGACAAGGTAGTACGTGGGGACTATCCCCATGTCCTTGCGCAGCTTGCGGGCGTCCAGGCTCGACGGCAGGCCCAGGATCGTGGCGAGCTGGGGATCGGAGAAGCCGTTTTTCTTGGCGTCGGCGACAAGTTCGCGGCACTCGGCGTTGGCCGGGGAAATCTTGTCCTTGGGGAAGGCGGCGATGCGGCCTTCCATATCGACGATTTCTTTGAGCTGGCGCAAAAACCAGGGGTCGATCCAGGTGGCCTCAAAAATGTCTTCCAGGGAGACGCCGCAGCGCATGGCTTCGCGCACCTGGAACATCCGCCGGGAATTGGGCCGGCGAAGCGCCGCCAACACGGTGTCGCGGTCGGCCTCGCAGACGTCGTTTATGGCCGAAAAGCCGGTGGCCCCGATCTCCAGGGAGCGCAGGCCCTTTTGCATGGCTTCCTTGAAGTTGCGGCCGATGCTCATGGCTTCGCCCACGCTCTTCATGGCCGTGGTCAGGTAGTCTTCCGAGCCCGGGAACTTCTCGAAGGTGAAGCGCGGGATTTTGACCACGCAATAGTCGATGGTCGGCTCGAAGGACGCCATGGTCTCGCGGGTGATGTCGTTGGGGATCTCGTCGAGGGTATACCCAACAGCCAGCTTGGCCGCGATCTTGGCGATGGGAAAGCCGGTCGCCTTGGAAGCCAGGGCCGAGGAGCGCGACACGCGGGGGTTCATCTCAATGATGACCATTTCGCCGTCAGCCGGATTGACCGCGAACTGGACGTTGGATCCGCCGGTTTCCACACCGATCTCGCGCATGATGGCGATGGCGGCGTTGCGCATCTGCTGGTATTCGTCGTCGGTGAGCGTCTGGGCCGGGGCCACGGTGATGGAATCGCCGGTGTGCACGCCCATGGGGTCGATATTTTCAATGGAACAGATGATGACGCAGTTGTCCGCCTTGTCGCGCATCACCTCAAGCTCGAATTCCTTCCAGCCGATGATGGAGCGCTCCAGCATGATTTCGCTTTTCATGCTGGCGGCCAGGCCGACCGAGGCGATCTTCTCCAGGTCTTCCTGGTTGTAGGCCACGCCGCCGCCGGTGCCGCCCAGGGTGTAGGCCGGACGCACGATAATGGGGAAGGGAATGCGTTTGCCCCACTCCTTGACGTCTTCCATGGTATGGCAGATGCCGCTGAGTGGAATCTTCAGCCCGATGTTGTCCATGGCGATGCGGAACAGTTCCCGCGATTCGGCCTTTTTGATGACGTCCAGGGACGCGCCGAGCAGGTCCACGCCGTATTCGTCCAACACGCCGGACTCGGCCAGGGCCACGGCCGTGTTGAGGCCGGTCTGGCCGCCAAGCGTCGGCAGCAGCGCGTCGGGGCGTTCCCGGGCGATGATGCGGGCGACGGTGCCGGGTTCGATGGGCTCGATGTAGGTGCGGTCGGCCAATCCCGGGTCCGTCATGATGGTGGCGGGGTTGGAATTGACGAGCACCACTTCATAGCCCTCTTCTTTGAGGGCTTTGGCGGCCTGGGAACCCGAATAGTCGAACTCGCAGGCCTGTCCGATGACAATGGGCCCGGAGCCGATGATCATGATTTTTTTAATGTCCGTCCGTTTGGGCATGGCGTGGGGTGGTTTTTTAGAGGGTGAAACGACAAATGCGGAACCGGCAAGGAATAAGCCAGTTCGCTTGATCGCGCAAGGGCTTTGCGCCCATGGCCCGTCGCCGGCCGCCGCCCGGGCCTGCAGCGCCTTGGGGAGGAGCCGGAGGTGACGGAATTGTTGCATGTTGGCGGCATCCCGCCGGGACCGGCCGCCCTTCCTTGACTTCCGCCCTGCCTTGATTAAAAAAGCCTGTTTCTCCGGCGTCGCGCCGAAGCCGGAATCAAGCGCAAGGACCCGTCATGACCACCGATTATAAAAAGACTCTGCGGCTTCCCCAGACCTCCTTTCCCATGAAGGCCAACCTCAGGGAGAAGGAACCGGAAACCCTGAAATATTGGGCCGACAACAGCATTTACCAGGCCATGCTCGAGGCCCGGGAAAACGCCCCCCGCTACATTCTCCACGACGGCCCGCCCTATGCCAACGGCCACCTGCACATGGGCCACGCCCTCAACAAGATTTTAAAGGACATCATCGTCAAGTCGCGCCATCTGGCCGGCCAGCAAGCCCCCTACGTGCCCGGCTGGGACTGCCACGGCCTGCCCATTGAGCACAAGGTGTCCCAGGAACTCAAGGCCAAAGGCAAGGAAAACCTGCCCGCCGTCACCGTGCGCCGCCTGTGCCGGGACTACGCCGCCAAGTTTGTGGACATCCAGCGCAAGGAATTCAAGCGCCTGGGCGTTTTCGGCGACTGGGACGATCCGTATCTGACCATGCGCCCCTCCTATGAGGCGGCAACGGCCCTGGCGCTGTGCGATTTCGTGGAGCACGGCTCGGTCTACCGGGGCAAAAAGCCCATCCATTGGTGCCTGTCCTGCAAGACCGCCCTGGCTGAGGCCGAGGTGGAATACGCCGACGAGGTTTCGCCCTCGGTCTATGTCCGTTTTCCCCTGACCGACCCCAAGCTCAAAGACGTCTTTCCCATGGCCGATCCGGCCAAGGCCTATGCCGTCATCTGGACCACCACGCCCTGGACCCTGCCGGACAACATGGCCGTGGCGCTGCATCCCGAATTCACTTACGCCCTGGTGGCCGCAGGCGACGGACAGTATGTCCTGGCCCTGGAGCTTCTTGACGCCGTGCGCGAGCTGTTCGGCTGGACCGAGGCCACCGTCCTGGCCGAAGCCCCGGGCTCGGCCCTGGAAGGCCTGGCCGCCCGCCATCCCTTCTACGACCGCCCGTCCCCCATCGTCACCGCCGACTACGTGACCCTGGACGCCGGCACGGGCCTGGTCCACACCGCCCCGGGCCACGGCCGCGAGGACTATGACACGGGCCTGCGCAACGGCCTGGACATCCTCTCGCCCCTGGACGACGCCGGCCGGTTCCTGGACGTGGTCCCCTACTTCGCCGGGCTGACCGTCTGGGAGGCCAATCCCAAGGTTATTGAGAAGCTGACCGAGGTCGGCCATCTGCTGGCTTCCAAGAAGCTCAAGCACTCCTACCCCCACTGCTGGCGCTGCAAGGAGCCGGTCATCTTCCGGGCCACCACCCAGTGGTTCATTGCCATGGAAGCCGGCGAACTGCGTCAAAAGGCCTTGGCCGCCATCGAAAACGACGTGGAATGGATTCCAGCCTGGGGCAAGGAACGCATCCACAACATGATCGCCTTTCGCCCCGACTGGTGCATCTCGCGCCAGCGCAACTGGGGCGTGCCCATCCTGGCCCTTATCTGCGAATCCTGCGACGCGGCCTACAACGACGCCGACTGGATGCGCTCGGTGGCCACGAAATTCGCCGACCACGAGCGCGGCTGCGACTACTGGTTCGAGGCGGCCCTTGACGACATCGTGCCGGCCGGGCTGACCTGCCCCCAGTGCGGCGGGACCCACTGGCGCAAGGAGACCGACATCCTCGACGTCTGGTTCGACTCGGGCACGAGCTTTGCCGCGGTCCTGGAAAAGCGCCCGGAACTCGGCTTTCCGGCCAACATGTATCTCGAAGGCTCGGACCAGCATCGCGGCTGGTTCCACAGCTCGCTTTTGGCCTCCATGGGCACGCGCGGCGTCGCGCCCTACAAGCAGGTGCTCACCCACGGCTACGTCGTTGACGGCGAAGGCCGCAAGATGTCCAAGTCGCTGGGCAACGGCATGGAGCCCCAGGAGATCATCGACAAGCACGGGGCCGAGATCCTGCGCCTGTGGACCTCCGCCGTGGATTACCGCGACGACATCCGCATCTCCGAAGAGATCCTGGCCCGGCTGGTCGAGGCCTACCGCCGCATCCGCAACACCTGCCGGTTCATTCTCGGCAACCTGTCCGACTTCGACCCGGCCGTCCACGACGTGGCCCCGGCCGACATGCTGCCCCTGGACCGCTACGCCCTGGAGGCCGTGGCCGCCGGCCATCAGCGCATGGCCGAAGCCTATGAGGCCTACGAGTTCCACAAGGTGTTCCACACCCTGCACAACCTGTGCGTTACCGACCTGTCGGCCTTCTACCTCGACATCTTAAAGGACCGCCTCTACGTCTCGGCCGGCGCTTCCCACGAGCGCCGCTCGGCCCAGGCCGCCTTGTGGCGCATCCTGCGCGTGCTGCTCCTGGACATGGCCCCGATCCTGTCGTTTACTGCCGAGGAAGTCTTTCGCCACACCCAGCCCGGCCAGCGCGGCCCTGGCGCGTCCGTTTTCGCCATGGAACCCCTGGACGTTACGGGCTGGCGGCTGGACGAGGCCCTGCGCGAGCGCCTCGATCTGGTGGCCGCCCTGCGGGCCGAAGTGACCCGTGCCATCGAACCCCGGCGCAAGGCCGGCGAAGTGGGCCAGTCCCTGGAGACGGCCGTTTCGCTCTATCTGCCCGAGGACGTGCTGGCCTCGGTATCGGGTTTGGGCATGGATCTGCGAGAGGTGTTCATCGTCTCCCAGGTGACGCTGGCCCCGGCCGCGCAGGCCCCGGCCGACGCCGTCGCCTGCGAAGCCGTTTCCGGCGCGTTTGTGGGCGTGGCCCGGGCCAAGGGCCAGAAATGCGCCCGGTGCTGGATCTACAGCGAAGAAACGGCCGGCCCGGAGCATCCGGACCTGTGTCCGCGCTGCGCCACCGTGCTGGCCGCCGAGGGAATCTAGCCCATGCGTAAAAGCTACCGGATCGCCCTGCCCATCGCCGTGCTGGTGGTCATCCTGGATCAGCTCACCAAGCTGTGGATTCAGGACCACATGGTGCTCTACACCACCCGCACGGTGATCCCGGGCTTTTTCAACATCGTCCACGTGCTCAACCGTGGAGCGGCGTTTGGATTCCTCAACCGCTCCGACATCCAGTGGCAGACCTATTTCTTTTTTGCCGCCACCGCCCTGGCCGTGCTCATCATTTTCCACTTGCTGCGCATGGCCCGTGACGACGACAAGCTGCTCATCACCGGGCTTGGCCTTATTCTCGGCGGGGCCGTGGGCAATCTCATCGACCGCATCAAGACCGGGGAAGTTGTGGATTTCCTGGACTTTTACTGGAAAACCTTTCACTGGCCGGCCTTCAACGTCGCTGATATCGCCATTTTCCTCGGCTCGCTGGGGCTGGTGTTCGCCTTTTACCGCCTGCGCCGGCCGCCCCAGGATTCCTGACGGCCCGCCCGGGAAGGGGGGCGTCGTTTTGACGAACACAGTGTTATGTCCAAGATTTTCCAGAGCGCCTCGCGCACCGGCCAAGCCCGGACGCGCGGCGAAAACTCCAGAGGTCGTCCATGATTCTGCCTGAACTGCCAGCCATGACCCCGGGCCAACTGGCTCTTTTCCTGGGGCTGATGGCCCTGCCCATTCTTCCCAATTTCATTGCGATATGGCACAGCTTCTACCGGGTGTTCCCCACCCATACCGAGAAGATGTTCTGGTTCCTTCTGGCCATTTTTGTGCCCGTGCTCGGCGGGATCGCCTATCTCATCTGGGGACGCAAGCGAGGTCATAAACCGTCATGAAAATGCGCCACGACGCCGCAGCGGCCTTGGCTGCCGTAATGCTCGCCGCCCTGGTTGGCGGCTGCGCCCCGGCCCAGCCCAAAGGCCCAGCGCCGCTCAACACCCCGGCCGACATGTGGGCCGAACTGGAAAACGCCAAGGGTGAAATCCGCCGTTTGAACGCCAAAGTCGAGGAATTGTCCCAGCAGGTGGAAGGCAACCGCCAGGACCCTGAACTGGCCGGGAGAATCACCCGTCTGGAGGGCCAGGTGAGCCGCATGGCCTCCCAACTGGCCATCGATGTCGATGGCGGCGGCGCGGCCCATGCTCCGACTGCCCCGGGAACCGGTTACGCCGCAGCGCCTGCGGCCGGATACGGCAACGCGCCTCAGACCAATTACGGCACGGGTGCACCCTACGGCGCGCCGGCCGCCCAGGGCGCTTACGGCGCGGGCCAAGGCCAGCCCGCCTACGGCGCAGGACAGAGCCAGGCCGGCTACGGCGCCGCCAACGACGAGCCCAGCATTCCGCCCTACAATCCCCAGACCGGCTACGCCGCCCCCCAGGCTCCGGCCGCGCCTGCGCCGGCTGTCCAGGCCCCGGCATCCGACGCCCAAAGCCCGGCCGACGCCGTCTACGCCAAGGGCCTGACCAGCTTCAACAGCCGCCAGTACCAGCAGGCCCTGGGCATTTTCCAGGAGTTCGCCCGCAACTTCAAATCCAGCCCGCTGATGGCCAACGCGATGTTCTGGACCGGCGAGTGCTATTTCCAGCTGGGCGATTTCGCCAACGCCGCCCTGTCCTACCAGGAAGTCATCGAGAAGTACCCCAAGAGCGCCAAGCACGCCGACGCCCTGTTCAAACGCGGCGTGGCCTTCTCCAAGCTCGGCAACGCCGGCGCGGCCAAGCTGTCGTTCAAGGAAGTCATCGACAAATACCCGGACTCCGCTTTTGCCGCCCGGGCCAAGACCATGATGCCCAAATAGGGCCGGCCAGGAGCTGCCACTCTTATGGAAAATCAGCCAACAACGTATCGCAAGGTCGTCTACTTGACCTTTCCCCCCGAATCTTCGGGCAAGCCCCTGGTCTGCGATCTGGCCCGGGTGCATGGCCTGTGCTTCAGCATCCTCAAGGCCCAGATCACCCCGCGCCAGGAAGGCCAAATGACCATCGAGATCACGGGCGAGCGCGAGGCCTACAAGCGCGGCGTGGCCTATCTCCAGGAACAGGGCGTGGGCGTGGCCCCGGTGGCCCAGCGTATTTCCCGCGACGAGGACAGCTGCATCCACTGCGGCATGTGCACGGCCCTTTGCCCTACCAAGGCCCTGGCCGTGAACCTTGAAAGCCGGCTGGTGGTCTTCGACGGCGAAGCCTGCTCGGCCTGCGGCATGTGCACCAAGGTGTGTCCGGTCAAAGCCATGGAGATCCTGCTCGAAAACGGCGTCATGTGACGCGGGAGACGGCCGCCGTGGAAGAAAAACGCACCTACATGCGCATCCCCACGCGACTGCGCGGGCATCTGCGTCTTGTGCCGAACGCGGACGAAATGCCGCTTTACCGGGAAACGCCGCCCATGGGATCCACGCCCTGCACGGTGGACCCGCGCGATCCCGGCATCAGCGAACCGCTTTTTTCGCTGCTTTGCACCATCAATTCCAAGCTCGACATGCTGCTGGCCATGCAGGACCGGGACGTGCTGGAAGCGGACTTCCCGGTGACCATGGACATCACGGAAATCAGCGGGGCCGGGGTGCGGTTTTCCACGACGGAAGAGCTGTCCTTGGAGCAACCGGTCGAGGCCGTCATTGTGCTGGCGCGTTTCCCCATGCGCCTGGCCGGGGCCATGGGCCGGATTATCCGGCGCGAGGAAATCGACGGCCGTATTGTGTATGCCCTGGATTTCACGCGCATCCGGGAACGCGACCTGGAGAGCATCGTGCAATTCGTCTTTCAGAGCCAGCGCGACGACCTTCGCGGGAAAAAGTGGGATTAGGCCATGGTCAACGACGACGAACTGCTCGAACGGCTGCTGGAAAAGATCGTCCAAGAAGTGGTGCCCGACCTGCGCGAGAGCATCGGGGCCACCATCGAGAAGGAAGTGGCCAGGACCTTGTCCCGGGCGCTTTTGGAAAGCGAATTCCACAAGCGCCTCAACCAGGAGATGCGCGACGGCCTCCAGGATATCTATAAAGAGATCGTCCAGGCGGCCAAACACGGCGCCGAGCAGCCGGCCGAAGGCGACAGCGGCAAACATCAGGCCGACCAGCTCTTCCAGGAAGCGGCCCAGCAACTCGACAACATTCTCCAGACCACGGAATCTGCCACGTCCGAAATCATGGACATCGTCGAGAAGCACATGGAACTGCAAGCCGAATGCGCCGCTATCCTCGACGGCCTGCCCGGCGGCTATGCCGGCCCCAAGGAAGTCACGCGGCTCAAAAGCGCCAACGAGGCCCTTGGCGAAGACCTCATGCGCATCATGACGACGTTAAGCTTCCAGGATCTCACCGGCCAGCGCATCAAGCGCATCATAACGGCTATCAAGAAGGTTGAGCAGATCGTCCTGGATCTCTATCTTTCCACCGGCTTGCAGATCCGTGCCCAGGCCCAGGCCCCGGACCGCAACATTGAGGACCTCAAGGCCGAGGCCAAACAGAAGGTCTCCGAACTCAAGGGGCCGCAGTCCGACGTCAAACAGGGCGACGTGGACGACTTGCTCGCCCAGCTCGGCCTGGACTAGGCTGCTTTTTTTCAGCTAAGAAGCACGCCAAACAATGGCTTGGCGTGCTTCTTGAAAGTACAAAATGTTGTTACTCAATTGGCCAAGAACGAGAGATAGGTAACTGAAGCCTTTCCGGAAGGCTGTCAATGAATTTATTTATAGTTGTCACGTCATTTTCGCAAAAAAAGTGTATATGATACATTTCGCCGTTGGAGAATTTTACTGTTCCAGATATATCTTTGTGGTCTAAAGGCACTGGGTATCTTCCACCCCAAACAGCATGGCATGACAAACGCCTCAATAGGGCTTCTTCTTCGTTCGTTAAATCAAGACCAATAGAACCAGAGAGTTTATAAAGATCGTGGCTTTTTAGCTCGTTAGGAAATACAGATTTTAGTTTCTTTTTTTCATCAATGCTCGAATTCATGATTTCAAAAAAGCGCTGCCTACAAAAATAGCTATTGTGAAAAATGTATTTCGCCTTAAAAATATTTTCAATTGCAAATGACATGAGCATAAAATACGGCTTTTTATAATAATCACTGGGTATAGACTTTTGTTTTTCATTACAAGCTCGCGTGAGTTCATTCCAATATTGCATTACTTCAGGTTCAAGTAATTTTGCAGCTTTTATCAGTTCAATCGCTTTATCTATCCATTGAACGTGGTTAAAAGCCAAGTTCTGGAAAACTTCTTGGTGAACCTTATCCCAATTTAAATCTTTATTGGTCTCTTGAGCTAACATAGTATGCCCCTTGTTTTAGGTTGTATTATTAGATATTTTATTTAAGCTGTCAATCGTATATGTCTGTCTATTTGTTCTGCCCTTAATCAACTATAGCCTCCCGATCCCTCAACTTTGCCCATGAAAACAATCAGTGATGATGGTGATGCCGGTCCCCCAGGGGGTGGCCGTGGACGTGGCGGTGGAGCACGAAGTCGGGATCGCGCACGAGCCGGCCGTGCTCGATGGAATAGTAGGTGTCGGTGACGTGGGCCAGGAAATCCCAGTCATGGGAGATGATGATCATGGGCTTGGCCAGTTGGCAAAGGATGGCCACCAACCGCTCCCGGGTCTCGGGGTCAAGGCCGCCGGTGGGTTCGTCCAGGAGCAGCGCTTCGGGTTCCATGGCCAGCACGCCGGCCAGGGACACGAGCTTTTTCTCGCCGCCGGACAGCCTGTGGGCCAGGCGGTCGGCAAAGCCGTCCAGGCCAAGAAGCGTGAGGGTCCGCTCGGCCAGCTCCCGGGCGGCGTCCGGGGGCAAGCCCCGGTTCAGCGGCCCGAAGGCCACGTCGTCAAGGACAGTGGGATAGATGATCTGGTCGTCGGCGTTTTGCAGCAACATGCCGATCCCCAGGCGCACCTCCCGGAAATCGCGCTCGGTTTGGGCTTCGCGGCCTTTGTAGCGCACGACGCCGCTTTGAGGCCGGGCCAGGCCCATCATGACGTGGAGCAAGGTCGTCTTGCCCGAGCCGTTGGGGCCAAAAAGGCCGATGCGCTGTCCCGGGGAAAAGGTGAAATCCAGAGCGTCCAGCACCGGTGCGGCGGCGGCGGGATAGGCGAAAGTGATCTTTTCCAATGCGAGCAACGGCTCAGGCATGTCCGCTCCTTGAAATCCAGTCGCCGTAGGCCGCCAACGCCGCCGCGAGCGCCATGAGACAGAGGAAAACCCTATCCGGCCAGTTGGCGCGGAATAGGTCGAGGCTTGGAAATTTGCCGTGGAAACCACGCAGCAGCATGGCTTGGTAGACCCGCTGGGAGCGGTCGTAGGCGCGCACCAGCACCATGGCCACAAGGGCCGCGTACGTGCGGTAGGTGCGGCCATTGGACGCCGGGGCAAAGCCGCGCAGTCGGGCGGCCACGACCAGCCGGCCGTACTCCTCGGCGATGACGTGCAGGTAGCGGTAGGTGAAGACGAAGAGGAAGGAAAATTTGGCCGGCACGCCCAGGGCCGTCATGGCCCGGCCCAGGGCCGGGGCCGGGATGGTGGCCAATAGCGAAAGCACGCAGAAAAAAACGGCGTTGGCCTTGACCGTGGCCAGCAAGGCCAGATCCAGGCCCTCCTGGGTGACGGTCAGGCCGTTGCCTGTCCAGACCGGGACGCCCGGCGTGGCGGCCGGCACGAAGAGCCACAGGAAGGCGACAAAGACGTTGACCGCCGCCGTGCGGCGCAACACGACGCCAAGGGGCGGCCGGGAAAGGAGCGTCAGCAAAAGCCCCAGGCCAAGGATGCCCAGCGGCGCGGCCAGCCCCTGGGCCAGGGCGGCCGGCAGGGACAGGAGCAGGCAGGCGGCCAGTCGGCAGCGGGCGTCCAGAGCGTGGATGGGGGATACGCCCCGGGCCAGCGGTTCGTCGATCATGGCTGGGGCTTTTTGCCCTTGGACGCGAAATAGGCGGCGATGCCGGCCAGTCCCACCAGCCAGCCCAGGCCCCCGACGATTTCGGTCAGTCCCGGCCCTTTTTCCTTTTCGCCAACGAGCATGGCCCGCAGCGGCGCGATTGTTTTCTCCACCGCCGCTTCCACGATACGCTCCAGGGCGGCGGCGTCCAGGGCCGGAGCGGCGACTCCCTGGCCTGCTACCTGTCCCCCTGGCTGGGCTGGAGCCGACGCGGCGGCGACCGGCCCGGCCAGCGGACTCGAGGGAGCGGACGTGGCCGGCGTCGCAACGGGCGCGGCCGAGTCCGCCAGAGCGGCAGCCGGGGCGGCGGACAGGTATTCGGCCGCCTTGACCTCGGTGGTGTTCTGATGCCCTTCCCCGGCTTTAAGGACAATGCGCAGGTCGGCCTTGGCAGCACGCGCGGCCGGGGGCACAGAGAATCGGAATTCGCCCTTCTCGTCGGTCTTGCCGGCCAGGAGCGCCGCGCCGGAAGCGGCGTCAAAGACGTCGACGTCGCCGAAACGCACCCGCTCGGAGCGGCTGTAGCTGCATTCCACGACAACGTCATTGCCTTCAACGTAGGCAAAAACGTTAACCCGGTGGGCCAAGGCCGGCGCGGCCAGGACAGCCAGCAAGGCCAGGGACGCGGCAACGGGCTTTATCCTGTGCAAGATCATGTTGTTACCTAAGATCCCAAAGCGTTATGGGGCGGAACCTGAGCCAGCAGTTCCGGCCGGACCTTGGCCAGAAAGCCCACGGCCATGGCCGTGACGACCCCTTCCACCAGCATGATGGGCACATGGGCCACCACAATGGCCTTGGCTGTGGCGATGAAGCCTTCGCCGGACAAAGCCAGGGCGCAGGCCGTGAGCAGCGCCGCCAGCAGCACGGCGAAAAACCCGCAGCAAAACGCGCCCACGGTCCGCGCCTTGCCGGCGCGGCGCAGAAGCGGCCCGAAAGCAAAAGAGCAGGCCACGGCCGGGCCGGCCATGTCAAAGACATTGGCCCCAAGGACGATCAGTCCGCCGTACTGAAAAAGCACGGCTTGCAGCAGCAAGGCCACAGCAATGGCCGGGAAGGCGGCCGGTCCGAGAATGGCCCCGAGCAGGCCGTTCAAAATGAGGTGGGCGCTCACCGGCCCGATGGGCACATGAATGAGCGAACCCACGAAAAACGCGGCCGACAGGATGGCCACGGTCATGAGCCGGTCGTAATCCAGGCGCTTGAGTCCAAGCCCTACGCCGACGGCGGACAAGGCCCAGCCGCCGGCCAGCACCGGCCCGGATAGCACCCCTTCGGAAATATGCATGGCGTCCCTGTCCGGTTTGGTGAGCGGCCCGGGGACGAAACGGCTTCATCCCCGGGCAAGCGCGCCGTTTTACTTCTTCTTGCGCTTGGGTTCAACGAACTTGGCCCACAAAACCGCCCCACGCTCGACCTTTTTGGCCGCGCCGTCCTTCTGAATGGTTTCGGGCGCGTCAACCAGGGCGGCAAAACCCCACCAGCCGGCAAAAGGCACGGCGTAGCTGAAGACGCCGTTCACGTCGGTCTTGACCACCTGGGTGACCATGTAATCGTTTGGGGCCTCATACGCCTTGTCCTTGTTGTAGAATTCCACTTCCACGGGCACGTCGGCGGCCGGCTTGCCATCGACAAGCAGCTTGCCCGTGAAAACGTTGCCTGCGTAGTTGCCGAAGGGGCGGGTCAGCGGCACGATCTCGGCGGCCAACCCGACGGGCGCGTCCCAGCCCTCTTCCTCGCCGAAAGCCGGCACCGTCACCTTGGTCAGGTGCTCGATAAACTTGTCCTCGGCCGGCTCGAAATAGGGTTCCGGAATGACGAAGAACGTTCCCACTCCCGGCTTTTTGAACGTGTACTCGGCGGTCCAGGCGGCGTGGTCCATGATCTTGGCCGGCTTGAGGGCGGGGAGCAGATCGGTCTTCTGGCCGTTGTCCACGACGCCAAACGCCTTGGGCTTGGCCATGTCCATGCCGTTGCCTTCCATGGGATGGGAAAAAGACACCGCCAGGTCCACCTTGGCTTTGGCCTTGTCGGCCACCGTGTCGTTTGACGGGATGACCATGCCGAAGTGGGCCAGGGCCGGAGCGGCGCAGAGGGTCAGGGCGGCCAGGGCCAGGGACGGAACGAGGGAAAGACGAGGAGTGCGCATTTTGAAGTCTCCTTAGCAAAGTTGTGCCTGCCATGGAATACGAAACCCCGTCTTGATATGCCTCTATGCAATAAATTTCAAGTTCGTGACACGAATAAACGAAGGACAAAGCAAAACAACTCCATTACGCCGCCATTGTCTTAAAAAGAGACGGCCAGACGCAGGGCGACGTCGGGCTGGTCGGCGGGCCGGATGCTGCCTTCCAGGGTCAGCCCGGCGACCGGGCGCACAGCCAGGGAAAGGAAGGGAACAACAGGCAAACGCGGTTCGTAGCCATAGCGGCTGGGCAAGGCGTTAAGGGCCAGGATGGCGGCCAGGGCGTTGCCCGAGGCCCCGGTGGCATCGGCATGGTGGGTCAGGCGCTTGTCCAGGCGAAAAGCGACAAGCGAGGCTCCGGCGGCGGCTTCCACCGGACCGAAGTCGTAGCCGAGGCGGGCCGTGGCCTCATGGCTGGTCCAGGAGAAAAAAGCGTCCCGGGCCGAGGGCGGCGTGCCGCCACCGGAGCGGCTGGCCCCCTCCTCCCGGGCTTCCGGGGCGGCGGCCGAAAAAAAGGCGTAGTCGAACCGGGCAAAGACGCCCTCTCCGGGCTGGCGGCGCAGGATGAGCCGGGCGCACGGCCCCCAGAGAAAGGCCGGCCGGGTTTCCCAGGCCTCATACACGCCCTGCCCCACGTTCTTGGCCTCGAACCGGCCCACCGAAGCCCCGACCTGGCCGCCCAGGGCCAACACGACATGACTGGTGTCTAGGAGGCGGTAGACGGCTTCGACGTAGCCCCGTTGCTCGGTCCAGTTGCGGACCCAGCCGCCCTGCTGGGGCACGAAAGCGGCCGAGGGCGTAAACGACGTCGGCTCACGCATATCCCGGTAGCCCAGGGTCCGGGCAATCAGCGACACCTCGAACCGGTCCGCATCGGCCAGCGCCGGTGTCGGCTGGGCCAGGGCCAGGATGAGCGCCAACCCCATAAGCCAGAACGACAAGCGCCTCACAGCCCGGTCAGCCCCAACCTGGGCACGGCAAGTCCATGGCGGACCAAGCCGTCGCATCGCCATACGGCGCGGTCCGGCAGCAAAACGGCAGGCGACGAGCGATTCCATGGCTCTTCCTGCCACGAATGGCGACGGGAGGAAAGGCGGTCCGAAGTTCAGGAAGGGTCGGCCTTGGCCATGGCCGGCCGTGTTTGGGACGCCGCGGCCGGCACGAAGCGCGTGAACCAGTCGAGGTTGCGGACCATGAGATCGCGCAGCAGGCCCGTTTCGGTGATGTCGTGGCCGCTTCGCGGATAGGCGGCCAGTCTCGTGACCACGCCGCGACGGGACAGGGCGGTATAGAGTTCCAGGGCCTGGGTGAAGGGGACGCGCTCGTCGGCCACACCGTGCTGGAACAGCGTCGGGGTCTGGATGGCGGCAGCGTATTTCAGCGGCGAGCGGTCAAACAGGAAATCGAAGCGCTCGTAGGCTTCGCCGCCCATGTACAGCGGCATGAAATCGGGCAAATCCATGCTGCCGCACTGGCTGACCAGATTGGTGATGCCGCCGCCAATGGAGGCGGCCTTGAACCGGTCGGTGTGGCCGATGGCCCAGGCGGCAAGGTAGCCGCCGTAGCTCCAGCCCATGACGCCAAGACGCTGGGGATCGGCCTGACCCTTGGCGATGAGCGCGTCGAGGCCGGACATGAGGTCGGCGAAATCGACCCCGCCCCAATCATTGACAATGGCTCGGCGAAAAGCCGGCCCGTAACCATCGGAGCCCCGGACGTTGGGCTGGAACAGGGCATAGCCGTGGGCGGAAAAAACCGCCAGGGGGTAGCTGTTGAGCAGGCCGGGATACAGGCGCTGGGCCGCCTGGGCCGGGCCGCCGTGGAGTTCGACCAGAAGCGGCGGCGCGCCGACCACAGGCACGGCCGGCGGGGTGTAAAGGCCCTCGATCGTGGTCCCGTCAGCCGATTTCCAACGCACGATCTCGGGTTTGACCGTCTGGTAGGCGGCGAATTCCCGGTTGACGGCGGACACGGCCTTGGGGTCGTAGCGCTCGGCCGAGGTCACAAAAGCCTCGGGGGGCAAGTCCCAGTCGGTGAGCACCAGCCCCAGATGGCGAGAACCGGGCGACAAACTGGCCTGGAGCGGAATGCGCCGGTCGTCGTCGAGGCGCGTCGGCGGCTGGCCGTCCAGGGGCAGGGCATAGAGCGCGGCCCCCATGCCGTCGGCTTCCCGCACAAGAAGGCTCTGGCCGTCCTCGGCCCAGCCCAGGAGTTCCGGCCGGGCGTCGGGGGTGGGGGCCAGGGGGCGCGCCTCACCGCCAGCCAGGGGCACGACCATGACCCGGCCGGCGTTGTAATAAAATCCGGGCGCGGCCGTGGCCACATAGGCCAAGAGCCGACCATCGGGCGAGACGGTTGGCATGTTCTCGGAGGCGTCTGAGGCGGCCACAAGCTTCACGCCGCCCTTGTCAAGATCGACCACGGCGATGTCGGCATGGCCGGCGTCCACTGGAGCCGCGCCGCCGGCGGCGCCGGTATGGGCGCGGCCCCGGGGCGGGGCGTGGGGGTTGGCGGTTTCGAAAACGATGCGGCGGCCGTCCGGGGAAAAGGCGAATGCGCCCACGTCCCGGTCGGTGACAAGCTGGCGCATGACCCCGGGTTGCGACACGGCCAGGAGGTAGAGTCCGGCCAGTCCGCCAGGGCTGTCCAACACTTCGACGTCGCCGTCGCAACCCTCGGGACGGTTGGGGCCGGCCTTGGGACTGGTCGTGGCGGTGACGGCCAGTTTCTTGCCGTCCGGGGAAAACGCCAGATCAAGGATGTCGGCCCGGCCGTCGCTGAAGCGGCGCGATTGGCCGGCGTTGAGCTGGAGTAAATGGAGCTCGGAGGCGTTTTCGCCCTGGCAGAGATAGGCCAGCCATTTGCCGTCCGGGGAAAAACGCGGGTGGTCGCAGGAGGTCGTTGCCGGGGTGACCGCCCTCCCGCCCTCCCGGGCCATGTCGGTCAGAAAAATGCGAGAGACAGGTTCGCCGGCCTGGTCGGACATCCTGGTCACGACAAAAGCGACGCGTTTGCCGTCAGCAGCAACGCGGACATCGTCCACAGAGGCCAGACGCAGCATGGCCTCAATGGTGAACGGCTTGTCGCCGCCGGCCATGGCGGACACGGCTGGCAAACACAGCGTCAACAGCCAAAGGGCCAGGACGACGCACAGGCGTTGGGACACAGGGACCTCGCTTCTCACGATGGCCGGCACTCTACGGCCCCTTGGCCCGACGGTCAAACGCCGAAACGACGAAGGCCCCCGTACGGGGGCCTTCAAAAAATCAATACATTGAAATCAAAAGGTTAGATACGCATCCCCGCGTCGGCCGGCCGCTTGGACAGCCACAGGTCGAAAAGGAACCGCGTAAAGAAGATGGCCGTGAACATGGAGGCCACGATGCCGAGAATCAGGGTCACGGCGAAGCCGCGAATGGGGCCGGTGCCGAACTGGTAGAGGACCACGGCGGCGATGACCGTGGTGACGTTGGCGTCCAGGATGGTAAGCGTGGCCCGGCTGTAGCCGACGTCCACGGCCGAGCGGGCGGTGAGCCCCCGGCGCAGCTCCTCGCGAATGCGCTCAAAGATGATGACGTTGGCGTCAACGGCCATGCCGATGGTCAGGATGATGCCGGCAATGCCGGGCAGGGTCAGGGTGGCCCCGAAACCGGCCAGACCGGCCATAATGAGCACGAGGTTGAACAGCAGGGCCGCGTCGGCCACGGCTCCGGCAACGCCGTAGTAGACGATCATGAAGGCGATGACGATCAGGCCGCCGATGACGGCCGAATGGACGCCCTTTTCGATGGATTCCTGGCCCAAGGAAGGACCGACCGTACGCTGCTCCAGGATGGTGACCGGAGCGGGCAGCGCCCCGGCGCGCAGCACGATGGCCAGATCGCGGGCTTCCTCGGTGGAGAATCGGCCGGTGATGCTGGCCCGGCCGCCGCCGATTTTTTCCTGAATGGTGGGCGCGGAATACACCTTGCCGTCGAGCACGATGGCAAGCTGCTTTTTGACGTTCTCCGCCGTGACCCGCTCGAACTGCCGCGCGCCGCTGGGAGTGAAGGTCAGGGCCACGTAGGCTTGGTTGTTGGGGTCGAAGTTGGCCCGGGCGTCGGCAATGCTCTCGCCGGTCATGACGGCGTCGGCCTTGAGCGCAATGGGCCGCTCCAGGTAGGAGCCGTCGGGATTGCGGTGGCGCAGCACGGACAGTTCGTCGCCCGGGGGCAGGATGCCCTTCTGGGCTTTTTCCATGTCCACGGTCTCGTCCACGACCTTGAATTCCAGGTGGGCGGTCTTGCCGATAAGCTTGATGGCCCGTTCGGGGTCCTGCAGTCCCGGCAGCTGGATCTGGATGCGGTTGTCGGCCTGCTTGCGGATGTCGGGCTCGGCCACGCCGAATTCGTCGATGCGGTTGCGGATGGTCTTGACGGCCTGGTCCACGGTCATGCGGGCCTGGTCGTCCTTGTAGCGCTGGGTGAACGACAGCTTGTAGAGGAGCTTGTTGTCCGCGGCGGATTCAACGCCATCGACGTGGAGCACGGAAAAGTGGCTGGACAGGAACGTGTCCAGGGCGTCGCGCTTGTCGGGGGTGGCCAGGACGAACTCCAGGCGCTTGCCGTCCGGGCTGGTGCCCGGACGTTGGATGACGATGCCCTCGTCCTTGACCTGGTCGCGGACGTCGCGGCCCATCTGGGCCAGGGAATTGGCCAAGGCCTTGTCCACATCGACGCCAAGGGTCAGGTGGATGCCGCCCTTGAGATCAAGGCCGAGGCTGACGACGTCATCGGGCAGGAATTTGCCCAGAAAGCTCTGCTTCACCGACCCCAGGGAGGGCAGCATGTAGATGAGGCCCAGAAAGGCCACGAGACTGATCACGGCCAGTCGCCAACGCAGATTTCCAGTCATGGGCGAGGCTCTCCTTGGGAGGCTTGCGCTTGGGAGTCAACGACAAAACGAAGGGACTGCCGGGGCAGCCCTTCGCCGTCGCTTCGGGCCTGTGCGGCCCGAAGAGGAATATCCCTAATCCTTGGACTTGTCTTTGCCCTTGGGCTCGGCCTTGGCGGCCGGAGCGCCGGCTTCGCCGGGGCCGGAGACGAAGTTGCGGTTGATCTCGATATTGAGGTCCTTGGCGATCTCAATGGTGATCTTGTCCCCGTGGACTTCCATGATACGGCCGTAGATGCCGCCGCCGGTCAGGATGTAATCGCCGCGCTTGAGGCCGGCCAGGTATTCCCGGTGCTGCTTGGCCTTCTTCTGCTGGGGACGGATGAGCAGAAAGTAGAAGATGGCGAACATGAGGATAAGCGGCAAAAAGGCGGTGATGGGGTTGCCCCCCGCGGCGTCGCCGCCGGGCGCGGCGCCCATGGCGTGCGCCAGACTCGGAAACAGCATGATGCCTCCAATTAGGATGATGGTGCCGCCGGCGACTGGGCGCGCTTCGAACTTCCGAAGCATCGCGCCGTGGCCGGGACGCGTCTATCGCGCCAAAATGGATGGTCTAAAAACGCCGTCGCGTCAAGGCCATTCGCGCGCCAAGGCCGGCTTGCGCCCGTCGGTTGTTCGGCTTTACGGCCAGGGCGTGCAATCACGAGCCGGCGCATAGCCTTGGTTAAACGCCTCGCCAAGGGTCGCCAGGGCCACCCGGTTGCGCCGGGCTATCCGGGCCGCGTCCGGGCAGTTGGAGCCATGGAAGCGATGCGACGACGCATTGCCGACATAGGGCGCGGCCGGGGGCGGCAGCGAAAGCAGGCGCGGCCAAAACCCTTGCCCCTGGGCCATGGCCCGTCGCTGGAGGGCGAGGAGGCGATTGAATACGGCCGGCCCCATATCTTTATGCCAGAAAACAAAGACGCATCCCCTGGAGAGCAGGATCTCCGTCAAGGATCGCCCGTCCGGCAGGACGAGATCGCCCAGCAGCCGGCCGAAACGGTCCTGGGCCGGCCCGACTTCAACAAACCGCAACGCAACGCCCCGCGTCAGACCGTCCAGGGCCGCCTTGGCCTGCTCGGCGAAATACTGGGCCGGCCGGCCCTCGTGGGCGGTTTCCGGGGCGTCCACGCCAGCCAGGCGCAATGTGCGGCCGTCGGCCAGCCGACAGGTGTCGCCGTCATAGACCGCGACCGCCCGAACAGTCTCGTCGGCCGCCCTGCCCGCCTGCGCCAAGCTCGCCAGGCAAAACGCGGCCAGCGCCAGCACGACCCAAAGCCGTCGCCCTCCCCTTGCCGTCAACGCCCTGCTTTCCATGGCCCCTCCAAAACAAACGGCCGCCGCGAACGCCGCGACGGCCGTCAAAAGAACACAGCGGGCAGGCCGCTATTTCACGGCTCCGGGAACAAAGCCGATCTTGTCGATAGCCGCCTTGATGTCGTCCACAGGGGCCTCGCCTTCAAAAGACACGAGTCCCTTCCCCAGGTCCACGGAGACGTTGGACAGCCCCGGCAGAGCCGAGAGGGCCTTGGTCACGGAATTGGCGCAGTTCTGGCAGTGCATGCCGCCGACTTCAATGGTGGGCATCAGGCGTCCTCCTTCGCTTTTTCGGCGATATAGGCCAGGGCCGCCGGAAAATCGAGGGTGCCCTCGTAGATGGCCCGGCCGGAAATCAGGCCTTCAAGACCCTTGTTCGCATAAGGATAGAGCACTTTGACGTCGTCCAGGGTGGCCACGCCGCCAGCGGCGATGACCGGCAGATCGGTGAGTTCCAACAGCCTTGTAAGGGCCGGCAGATTCACGCCCGACTGCATGCCGTCGCGGCTGATGTCGGTGTAGACCACAAAGGCCGCGCCAGCGGCGGACAGGCCCGGCAGCACGTCCTCGACGGTGAGGCCGGAATCCTCCACCCATCCTTTAACTTTGAGGTTGCCGTCCACGGCGTCCAGGGAGACGCCCACCCGGCCGGGATGGGCCGCGCAGATGGCGGCAAACGCGTCGGGATCCGCCAAGGCCAGGGTGCCGATAATGAGCCGTTTGACGCCGGCCTCAAGGTAGGCGGCGGCCGTGGCCGCGTCGCGCACCCCGCCGCCGAGCTGCACCGGAATGGACAGCCCGGTGCAGATGCGGGCGATAAGGTCGAAGTTACGCGGCTTGCCGCTAAAAGCTCCGTCCAAGTCGATGAGGTGGAGCCATTTGGCCCCAAGTCCTTCCCAATGCCGGGCCATGGCCTCGGGATCGGGGGAAAACACGGTGACGGCGTCGGCCACGCCCTGGCGCAGCCGGACGCACTGCCCGTCCTTGATGTCGACAGCCGGGAAAATGATCACAACCCAAGCTCCGCGATGCCCTTCTTGAGGCCTTCCTGGGCCAGTTCCATGGCCGAGAGCCAACGGCCGTTGCGGGCAACGAACTTCTTGGCGTCCAGGATGTTGGAAACCAGGGACTGCTGGGTCTCGTCGAAATGGAAGTTGCGAACCATGGCCCCGGTGCGCACATCGATCAGATACAGCACGAAGTCGACGCTGGCCGGCTTGGTGGCCCCGATCTCGGAGCCGTCGCGCTCGCGCCAGTCGATGACCATGGGCACGACGACGTAGTCCGCGCCAGCGCACTTGCCGATGTTGACGTAGGACCGCAGGGTCCCCAGCCGTCCGGGCTCGTCGCCGCGCGGGGCGGACTTGGCGCAGGAGGCGGCCATCTTGGCCGGCACGAACTGCTGCTTGGCCCCGGCCAGATCCTGCTCCAGGGCGGCGTCGAGGTGGACCGGAGCCACCTCGGGCACGTGTCGGGCCGACGGCAGATAGCCGGCCAAGAGGTCGGCGTCGGTGGCCGGGATGGTAAAGGGCAACACGGCGAACTTCTTGTCCAGGAAGGCCACGGCCGAAGCCGGGGCATCGCCAGAGGCCGGGGCCTTGGACACCGGGGCGGTCTTGCGCACGCAGCCGGCGGCGAGGCTTAAGCCCAAAAGCGCCACGCCGAGATAGGCCAGAGATTTGCTTCGCATCAGTCCAGGCTCCCTTTGGTGCTCGGCACCCTGCTCGATCCGTGCGCGGCCGTGGCCCGGCGCAGGGCCAGTCCCAACGCCTTGAAGGCCGCTTCCACCAGATGGTGGCCGTTTTGGCCGTACACGAAATGGATATGAAGGTTCATGCGGGCGGAAATGGCCAAAGACTTGAAGAATTCCCGCCACAGGTCCTTTTCCTCGCCGGCAATGACCGGCGGCAGCACGTCTTCGCGGTAGACCAGATACGGCCGGCCCGAGAAGTCCACCACCACGTCGCACAGGGCCTCGTCCATGGGCACCCGGGCGTCGCCCACCCTGTTTATGCCCACGCGTTCGCCCAGAGCCTGACGGAAGGCCTCGCCCAGGCAGATGGCGACGTCTTCCAGGGTGTGGTGGGCATCGACTTCCAGGTCGCCCCGGCAGGTCAGGTTGAGATCAAAGCCGGCCCAGAAGGCCAGCAGGTTGAGCATGTGGTCGGCAAAACCAAAACCGGTGTCGATGGCGGCTTTGCCCGCGCCGTCGATGGTGATCTCGACGGCCACGCGGGTTTCGCCGGTCTCCCGGGAATAGGCTCCAAAGCGTTCGGCCATGGCGGTTCCCCGACCGGCTAAGCGGTCGGGGCCTCCTTGGCGGCGTCCTTGGCGGCGGCCGGCGGGGCAGCCGGGGCGTTTTCGGGATGCAGCTGTTTTTGTGCCTCGGCCTGTTTCTGTTCGCGGTCCGCCCGATCCACTTCCGCTTCCAGGGTGGATTTGACGTCGCTGCTCATGCGGCGAAACTCGGCCATGCCCTTGCCAAGCGTCTTCATGAGATCAGGCAGCTTGGAGGGGCCGATGACGATCAGGGCCACCACCAGGATGACCAGAAGTTCCGTGGAACCGATGCCGAACATAGCACTACTCTTTTGGCCGGGCGCGTAAGGTCCGGGATTGCGTCGCGTTGCGACCTTCTATTCCCACTCGATGGTCGCGGGCGGCTTGGACGAGACGTCGAACACCACACGGTTGACGCCTTTGACCTCGTTGATGATGCGGTTGGACATGACGGCCAGGATTTCCGACGGCAGCCGGCTCCAGTCGGCGGTCATGGCGTCGAGGCTGTCCACCACGCGGATGGCGGCCACGTTTTCATAGGTGCGTCCGTCGCCCATGACCCCGACGGTCTTGAGCGGCAGCAGCACGGCAAACCCCTGCCAGACCTTGCGGTACCAGCCCGAGGCGACAAGCTCGCTCTGGACGATCTTATCCGTTCGCCGCAAAATCTCAAGCCGTTCCTCGGTCACCTCGCCGATGATGCGGATGGCCAGGCCCGGCCCGGGGAAAGGATGACGCCAGATGATGAAGTCGGGCATGCCGAGTTCCACGGCCACCTTGCGCACCTCGTCCTTGAACAGTTCACGCAGGGGCTCAATGAGCGCCAGCTTCATGACCTCGGGTAGCCCGCCCACGTTGTGGTGGCTCTTGATGACCGCCGAGGGTCCCTTGAAGGACACGGACTCGATGACGTCGGGATACAGCGTGCCCTGGGCCAGGTACTTGACCTTGGGCAGCTTGGCCGCTTCGACCTCGAAGACCTCGATGAAGGTCTTGCCGATGATCTTGCGCTTTTCCTCGGGGTCGGTCACGCCGGCCAGCTTGTCGAGAAAGAGTTTGGCGGCGTCAACGTAATGCAGGTTGAGGTCGAAGTGTTCGCGCAGATACGCGGCCACTTCCTCGCCCTCGCCCATGCGCAACAGGCCGTTATCGACGAAGATGCAGTGGAGCTTCTTGCCGATGGCCTTGTGGAGCATGACGGCCACGACGGTGGAATCCACGCCCCCGGACAGGGCGCAGACCACTTCGTCGTCGCCGACCTTTTCCTTAAGCGATGCCAGTTCGGTTTCCAGGAAGCTCGACATGGTCCAGCCCGAGGTCAGGCCGGCGATCTCGAACAGGAAGTTGTGCAGGATGCGTTCGCCGTCCTCGGTGTGGGCCACCTCGGGGTGGAACTGCAGGGCGTAGATGCGCCGCGAGACGTTGGCCAGGGCGGCGATCTCGACGTTTTTGGTGCGCGCGGCCACCACGAAGCCCTCGGGCGCGGCCATGACCTTGTCGCCGTGGGACATCCAGACGATGTGCCCGTCTTTTTGGGGCAGGCCGGCGAAAAGCGGCACGTCGGCCAAAAGCTGCAAGTCGGCCCGGCCATACTCGCGGTCGGTGGAGGCGGCCACATGGCCGCCGGGCAGGTGGTGGGCCAGAAGCTGCATGCCGTAGCAGATGCACAGCGTCGGCAGGCCCAGATCGAACACGGCCGGGTCAAAGGGCGGCGCGTCGGCGTCGGCGACGCTGGAAGGCCCGCCGGACAGGATCACGGCCTTGGGGGCCATGGCCGCCACTTCCTTGGCCGTGACGGTGCAGGGATGGATTTCGGAATACACCCCGGCCTCGCGCACGCGGCGGGCGATGAGCTGGGTGTACTGGGAGCCGAAGTCGAGGATGAGAACCTTGTCGGGCTGGCTCATGCTAGTAGGTCTCCACGCGGTAGTTGGGGGCTTCCTTGGTGATGATGACGTCGTGGACGTGGCTTTCACGCAGCCCCGCCGGCGAGATGCGCACGAACCGGGCTTTTTGCTGCAGCTCTTCGATGGTGTTGCAGCCGCAGTAGCCCATGCCGGAGCGCAGGCCGCCCACGAGCTGGTAGATGCTGTCGGTGACCGGGCCCTTGAACGGCACCCGGCCGACAATGCCCTCGGGCACGAGTTTCTTGGTCTTTTCCTGGAAGTAGCGGTCGGAGCTGCCCTCGCGCATGGCGTCGATGGAACCCATGCCGCGATAGATCTTGTAGGTGCGGCCCTGGTAGAGCACGGTTTCGCCCGGGCTTTCCTCGGTGCCGGCGAAAAGGCCGCCCATCATGACCGTGTCGCCTCCGGCGGCGATGGCCTTGACGATGTCACCCGAGAACTTGACGCCGCCGTCGGCGATGATGCGCTTGCCGGCTTCACGGCAGGCCCGGGAGGCTTCCATGATGGCCGTGACCTGGGGCACGCCCACGCCGGCCACCACGCGGGTGGTGCAGATGGAACCCGGCCCGATGCCGACCTTGACGGCGTCGGCTCCGGCGGCAATGAGCGCCTTGGCCCCTTCGTAGGTGCCGACGTTGCCGGCCACGAGCTGGCAGCCCGGGTGCTCGGCCTTGATGGCCCGGATGGACTCCAGGATGTTCCTGGAGTGGCCGTGGGCGGAATCGAGCACCAGGAAGTCCGCGCCGGCGTCCAGCAGGGCCTGGACGCGCTCGCCCCGGTCGCCGCCCACGCCAATGGCCGCGCCCACGCGCAACCGGCCCAGGCTATCCTTGCAGGAATGGGGGTATTTGCGGATCTTTTCGATGTCCTTGATGGTGATCAGCCCGCGCAGCTTGTTGTTGTCGTCAACGACCAGAAGCTTTTCGATACGGTTGGCGTGGAGGTGGTGCTTGGCCTCCTCCAGGGTGGTGCCCACGGGCACGGTGACGAGCTTTTCGCTGGTCATGACCTGGCCGACGGTGGTGACCGAGTCCTTGACGAAGCGCACGTCGCGGTTGGTGACGATGCCGACCAGGGTGTCGCCGTCAACCACGGGCAGCCCGGAAATGCTGTATTCGCTCATGACGGTGAGCGCCTGCTCCACGGTCATGGCCGGGGGCACGGTGATGGGCGAGATGATCATGCCCGATTCCGACTTCTTGACCTTCTCCACTTCGAGCCGCTGCTGGGCGATGGTCATGTTCTTGTGGACCACGCCCACGCCGCCGCTACGGGCAAGCTGGATGGCCATGCGCGACTCGGTGACGGTGTCCATGGCGGCGCTGACAAGCGGAATGTTGAGCTTGATGTCCGGGGTGAGCCAGGAGGACACGTCGGCCAGGTCGGGCGTGACTTCCGAGTAATCGGGAACAAGCAAAACGTCGTCGAAGGTGAGGCCGAAATCGATGACTTTTTCCATATCGTAAACTCCGGGTTATATGGGCGGCCTAGTCCAGGCCGAGATAAGCGGAACGCACCTTGGGGTTGCTCAGGAGCTCCTTGCCCGGCCCTTCCAGGGTGACATGGCCGGTTTCCAGGACATAGCCCCGATGGGCGATCTGCAGCGCCATCTGGGCGTTTTGCTCCACAAGCATGACCGTTACGCCATCTTTGTTGATTTGGACAATGATCTCGAAAATGTTTTCCACCACCAGCGGCGCAAGCCCAAGGGACGGCTCGTCCAAGAGCAGGAGCTTGGGCCGGGCCATGAGCGCCCGGCCGATGGCCAGCATCTGCTGCTCGCCGCCAGACAGGGTGCCGCCCATCTGGGAACGGCGTTCGCGCAGGACCGGGAACAGGGAATAGGCGTGGTCCTCGTCGTCGCGGATGCCGGCCTTGTCCTTGCGCAGATAGGCGCCCATGAGCAGGTTTTCCCGCACGGTCAGGCGCGGGAAGATCATGCGTCCTTCGGGCACCTGGGTGATGCCCATGGAGACGATGCGCTCGGTGGTGCTGGCGGTGATATCCTCGCCCAGAAAGGCGATGGAGCCCTTGCGGGGATGGACCACGCCGGAGATGCTCATGAGCGTGGTGGACTTGCCCGCGCCGTTGGCGCCGATGAGCGTGACGATCTCGCCCTGGGCGACCTTGAGGGAGACGCCCTTTAGGGCCTGGATGTTGCCGTAAAACGTTTCAATGGCGGTCAGTTCAAGCATGGGCCGCCCCTTTGCCGAGGTAGGCTTCGATGACGTCGGGGTTGGCCCGGACTTCCTGGGGCGAGCCGTCGGCGATCTTGACGCCGTGGTCCAGGACCACCAGGCGTTTGCAGATGCGCATGACGAGCTTCATGTCGTGTTCGATGAGCACGACGGTGACGCCCCGGCCCAGAATGGCGTGGATGAGATCAACCAGGGCCTCGGTTTCCCTGGGATTCATGCCGGCGGCCGGTTCGTCGAGGAGGATGAGCTTGGGGTCGGTGGCCAGGGCCCGGGCGATCTCCAGTCGGCGCTGGTCGCCGTAGGACAGGCTGGCCGCCGGGGACAGGGCCGTCTCGCCAAGCCCCACGAAATCGAGGTTTTCCATGGCCGCGTCGATGATGGCCCGTTCCTCGGCCCGCTGGGAACGGGTGCGCAGCACCGAGCCGAAGAAGTTGGCCGAGGTGCGGCAGTGGCGGGCGATGCGCACGTTGTCGAGCACGGTCAGCGCCGAAAAAAGCCGGATGTTTTGAAAGGTCCGGGCCACGCCCAGGGCGGTCATGCGCTCGGGTTTGCGGCCGGCGACGTTTTGTGGCTCCCCTTCCCCGCCGGCAAACAGAATGCGGCCGTCGGTGGGGGTATAAATGCCGGCCACGCAGTTGAACATCGTGGTTTTGCCCGCGCCGTTGGGGCCAATGAGGCCGGTGATGGCCCCACGCTCCACGGCAAACGACACGTCGCTTAGGGCCATAAGGCCCCCAAAGCGTTTGCTGACTCCGTCTACGGTAAGTATCGCATCCATATTACGCCGTCCGGCGCGCCGCGATCCTGGCGCGCAAGTCCTTGATCAGACTGCTTTGCATGGTCGATTCCGCCACCTGGGTGAAAAGGCCGTGGGGGCGGAAGCGCATGATGATCACCATGATGAGGCCGTAGGCCAGAAACCGGGTCTCGGCCGGCAGGCCGAGCTTGGGCAAGGCCACCCGCAACACTTCGCCCAGGGCGATGAGGATGGCCGAACCAACCAGCGCCCCCCGGATGTTGCCAAGGCCCCCCAGCACGACCATGCACAGGACCAGGAAGGATTCCCAGAACTTGAACATGTCCGGCGAGATGAAAAGGGTCCACCGGGCCAAAAACGCGCCGGCCAAGGCCCCGATGCCGGTGGACACGGCAAAGGCGATGACCTTGTAGGCGAAGAGGTTGACTCCGCAGGAGGCGGCGGCCATGGGGTCCTCGCGGATGGCCAGCCAGGCCCGGCCCAGGCGCGAATCCTCCACCCGGGTCATGACCAGGAAGACGAGTCCCACCATGACCATGGCCAGATAATAGTACGGGACCTCGCCGCGAAAGGCGTAGCGCCAGCGTTCGTCAATACCCATGAGGGTCGCCAGCCAGGTGACGTCAAGGGAAATGGGGGCGATGCCGGGGATGCCCAAGGGGCCGCGAGTCAGCCATATTTCGTTGGTGAGAAACAGCACCACGAGTTCGGAAAACCCGAAGGTAACGATGGCGAAATAGTCGCCCACCAGCCGCAAGGTCGGCGCGCCGAGGAGTACTCCGAAAAACGCCCCATTCATGACCGCCAGGGGCACGATGACCCAAAACGACATGTTGTAGTGGATGGTGAGAAGCCCGGCCGTATAGGCCCCGATGCCGTAGAAGCCTACGAATCCGAGGTCAAGCAGGCCGCAGAAGCCAGGCAGGATATTGAGTCCCATGGCCAGCACCATGTAGACCATGATGAGGACCAGGACGTGCAAGACGTAAACGTCCCGGAAAGGCATCAGCGGATAGGCCAGGGCCGCCGCCAGAAGCAGGTATTTGAGTGATTGTGCCGCGCCGCGCATGTGTGTTCCAGTCGGTTCGAGGCGGCCGGCGACGGCCGCCGGTTGCTAGGCTTTTTCCGTCACGGCCCGGCCGAGCAGGCCCGAGGGACGGAAAATGATGACCAGGATCATGACGGCGTAGGCGACGCCGTCGCGGTAGGGCGAGGAGACGTAGCCCGCGCCCAGGGTTTCGGCGATGCCGAGCACCACGCCGCCGAGCATGGCCCCAGGCACCGAGCCGATGCCGCCGAGCACGGCGGCGGCAAAGGCCTTGACCCCGGCCAGATAGCCCATGGTCGGATACATGGTGTTGTAATACATGGACACCATGATGCCGGCCATGGCCCCCATGGCCGAGCCGAGAGCGAAGGTGAAGGAGATGACCCGATTGACGTTGATGCCCATGAGCGAGGCGGCCGTCTGGTTCTGGGCCAGGGCGCGCATGGCCGTGCCGACCCTGGTGCGGGTGATGATGAGGTTGAGTCCGATCATGAGGATGATCGCCACGGCGTAGATGATGACCTGCATCCAGGAAATGGTGACGTCGGAAAAGGTCAGGGCCGGTTCGCTGAAAAAGGCGGGCAGGGCCTGCTTGGGAAAGGGCATGGGCCGGCTGCCCCAGATGATCATGGCCAGGTTTTGCAGAAAGATGGACATGCCTATGGCGGTGATGAGCGCGGCCAGACGCGGGGCCTCCCGCAGGGGGCGGTAGGCGATGATGTCCAGCAGCACGCCGATGGCGGCGGCGGCCAGCATGGCCAAAAGCACTGCCAGGGGCAGCGGCAGTCCCATGGAAATAAACGACAGGGTAAGGAAAGCCCCGAGCATGTAAATTTCGCCGTGGGCGAAATTGATCAACTCAATGACGCCGTAAACCATGGTGTAGCCCACGGCGATGAGCGCGTAGATGAGACCCAGGGTGAACCCGTTGACGAGCTGTTGTTCGAGCAACGTCTGCTCCGAAGCGTTTGGCGTTTAGAGGGGCATGAAGCGCGAACAGGCCGGATGATCTCCAGCCTGTTCGCGTTTCGTTCCTGCGGCGGTTTCCGCCTAATTCATCTGCTTTTCGGCCGGGACGAACTTGCCGTCCTTGACGACCTTGACATAGGCGGGCTTGAGGCAGTCGCCATTGCCGTCAAAGTAATTGACGCCGGTGACGCCCTTGTAGCCCTTTTCCGGGGAATCAAGGCCAGCCAGGTAATCGCGGATCTTGGCGCGGTCAGCGCCGACCTTGGCGATGGCTTCGGCGACGATGCCGGCGGCGTCATAAGCGTTGGCGCTCATCCAGTCCACGTCGCGCTTGTACTTGGCCTTGAACGCCTCGATGAACTTCTTGGCGTCGGCTCCGGCGGTCTCGACCAGGAAGGGAGCGGTCAGGTAGGTGTTGTCGGCCGAAGCGCCGCCAAGCTTGACGTAGTCAAGGTTGTCGAAGCCGTCAGCGCCCATTTTGGCGACATTGAGGCCGATTTTCTTGGCCTGGTCGGCGATAAGCGCGCCTTCGGGATAGTAGCCGGCGACGAACATGGCCTCGGGGGCGGCGCCCTTGAGCTTGGTCAGCTGCGGGGTGTAGTCCTGGTCGCCCTTCTTGTAGGCTTCCTCGCCGACCACGGTCAGGCCCAGGGCCTTGGCTTCCTTGATGAAGGCGTCTTTGAGGCCAATGCCGTAGTCATTGTTCTCGTAGAACACGGCCACTTTCTTGAGGCCCAGGACCTTGGCCGAGTAATCGGCCAGGAACTTGCCCTGGAAGTCGTCGCGGTAAACGTTGCGGAACGACCAAGCCTTGCCCTTTTCGTCCTTGCTCTTGGTGGAAATGGTGGTGTTGGTGGCCGTGGGCGTGATGGCGGCGATGCCTTCGCGCACGTAGGCCGGCAGGCCGGCCAGGTGGGCCGAGGAGCACAGGTGGCCCACGATGGCGACAATGGCCTCGTCATTGACGATGGACGAGGACACCGTGGCGGCCTCGCGGGGCTCGCACTGCTCGTCGAAGTAGACGGCCTCGAGCTTCTTGCCGTTTATCCCGCCAGCGGCGTTGATCTCTTCGAGCTTGAGGTCCACGCCGGCCTTGACGTTCTCGCCGTAGCCGGCGGCGCTGCCGGTGAGCGGCGTGGGAACGGCGATCTTGATGGCGTCGGCGGCATGAGCCGGCGCGGCGGCCAGGCCAAGGGTCAGGCCGAGGGCGCAGGCAAGGGCGGCCCGGGTCGTTTTTCTGCCAAACATCACGTTTCCTCCGGTTGCGGTTGCATGGGGCATCGGTCTCGGCGTCCGGGAACAGCCCTAAAGCCAGCCCGGGTTGGGTACGGTCGCGTTACGCGGCAACATTCACCAAATCGACACGAAAAGCAATCTCGCTTAGGAACCCGGCTTCGCCTCAAGTTCTTCCTGAGCGGTTTTCCGCGTCTCGGGGTCGGTTTTGGGCGAAGCAATGACGGCGGAAAGCATCTGTCTGGCCTTGGCTTCGTCCTTGTAGGCGTATTTGTAGAGCAGGCCCAGGTTGAAGCGGGCCCGGAAGTCCTCGGCGTCCTTGGCCAGGATGGCTTCGAAAGCCGCCTTGGCCCCGTCGAGGTCCTGCATGTTGTAGCGCACCACGCCCAGGGCGTTTAAGACGTCGGGATCGTCAGGACGGACCTTTGCAACTTTGTCGAGAAAGGTCTTGGCCCGGTCAAAGGAACCCATGGCCATGAAGCGTTCGGCCATGGCCATTTGCAGACCAGGATCGTCGGGATTTTCCTGAAGCTTCTGCATGAGTTCCATGACCTCACGCATGGGGCCGTTCATGGCTTGGTCCATGCCCCCGGGCATCCCCTGCCCCATGCCGCCGCCTTTTTTCTGGTGGACCTCAAGGGTCGGCCGTTCCAGGCGGTAGATGAAGGAGGCGGCGAAGATGATCACCAGGCAAAAGCCCATGAAGGCCAGGACCATGCGGCCCGAAGCGTTGGGGCCGTGTTCAGTTGTCGTCATTTAAAATCTCCAGGCGTGACAGACGCCGTTTGAGACGCTGTTGGGAAGTTGCCAGAAAAGCCACGTAGCAGCCGAGACCAACCCAGACCAGGACGTTGGCCGCGAACAGGTAGACTTCCTTCCCCATGGCTTAATTCCTTATGGAACCGTGGCGCATAAGGGCCGTGACGGCCGCGCCGGTTTCGAGTTGTCGGGTGCGAAAGGCGAGCAAGGCCAACCAGAGAAGGCCCATGGCCACAAGGTTGGCCACGACGGCCAGCCACATTTCGGGTTCCATGCCGCCGCCCTGGGAGCCCAGGACCGAAGGATGGATGCTGCGCCAGTAGCGGGCCGAAATAAAGACCAGCGGCACATCGAGAAAGGCCACCACGCCAAGGACGGCCAGGACCGTGTCCTGGCGCTGGCCGCCGATGTCCGAGGCTCGCAGCAGCAGATAGGCGGCATAGACGAACCACATGACAAGCGTGGTGGTGAGCCGGGGGTCCCAGGTCCACCAGACGTTCCAGATGGGCCGGGCCCAGCACATGCCGGTTATAAGAGCCAGTCCGGAAAAGAGCACGCCAAGTTCCGCCGCCGCGCCGGCCAGCCGGGAATAGGCGTCCCGACGTTTGGCCAGATAGAGGATGGAGGCGACGAAGTTGACGAAAAAGCTCACCGTGGACCACCAGGCCAGGGGCATGTGGGTGTAGAAGATCTTTTGCACCACGCCCATGGATTCCTCTACTGGGGCGTAGAACCAGATCAGGTACTGGGCGATGATCGAAGCGGCCGCGAAGGCCAGGGCGCACAGGCGGATCATGCGGGCTATTCCTCGCCGGTATAGAGAAAAGGAAAAAGGACCAGGGCGGCGGCGGTGAAAACGGCGTCAAAGGCGACCACCGTTCCGGTCCAGGCCCCCACGGCCTCCAGGCCCCGGCCCGAGATGACGGTTTCCAGAAGCCGGATTCCAGCCAGAAGCGCCGGCACAAGCAGCGGGAACAGGATCACGGTCAAAAGCGACTCCCGCGACGACTTCCCCACCGACAAGGCTCCCAAAAGCGAACCCAGGGCGCAAAGCCCCCAGTCCACGGCCGCGACCACGGCCAGGCCCATGAGCGGCGAACCAGCCACGGTCTGGCCGAGAAAGGCGACCGCCGCAGGGGCGAATACCATCTGACAGCAAAAAAGCAACACCCAGCCGGACAGCGCCTTGCCCAGCCACACGGCCTGGGCCGGGGCCGGTGACAAGAGCAGCCCCAGGCGCGCCCCCTCGGCCTCTTCCAGGCCGTAGAGGAAGTTAAAGATCAGCACCTGTCCAAAGGCCGTGGCCAGCCAGAAAACTGCGGCGGCGGCCAAGGGCGGCGACAGTTCGCCCGGTTCCCGGGACAGGCTCATGATGAAGATGAGGAGCAGGCCCAAAAGCACGGTCTGGACCAGCCCCTGGGCCCCGGACAGGGCCAGGGACAGGTCCTTGCGGGCGATGGCCAGGGCGGCTTTCAGCATACGCCCTCCCCGGCCAGGGCGGCGGCGTCAAAACCGGCGGCCGGGCCGTCGTAGGCGACGCGGTGGCCGTCAATACGCACCACCCGGTCGCAGGCGGCCAGATCGGCGGCGATGTTGTGGCTCACCCAGGCCACCGAAGCCCCGGCGTCGGCCACGGCCCGAATCTCCCGGCGCAGCCACACGGCCGAGGCCGGGTCCAGGCCCGAGGCCGGCTCGTCGAGCAGCAGCAGCCTGGGCGCGGTCAAAAACACCCGGGCCAGGCTCAGGCGCTGGGACATGCCCCGGGAGAACACCCCAGCCTCCTCGTCGGCAAAGCCGACCAACCCCACGCGCGATAGCACGGCCGTGACGGCCGCGTCGTCGCGGGGCTGGCCGAACATGGACTGCCAAAAAGCCAGATTGGCCCGGGCCGTGAGCTTGGGGTAAATGAGCGTGCGATGGCCGAGGTAGCCGATGCCGCCGGACGGCAGTTCGGTTTCCACCTCGCCCTCGCTTGGCGGCAACAGCCCGGCGACAAGGCGCAACAGCGTGGACTTGCCCGCGCCGTTGGGGCCGACCACCAGCGTCACCTGGCCCGGGACCAATTCCAGGTCGATGTTTTTCAGCACCGCGCGTTCGCCGTAAAAACGGCAGACCCGGCGCAGGCGGACAAGGACTTCGGCCATGAGCTGCAATACCGCCCTACTCGCCCTTGCCGCGCAGACGGCGCAGGCTGGCAAAGGGGGCGATGCACATGAGCGTGCCGCCGATCCATATCCAGTTAATCAGCGGATTGACGCTGATTTTGAGGCTGGCCGCCTTTTTCTCGGTGGCGTTGACCAGGGTGGCGTAGACTTCGTCGCCAAGGCTGGGGATGGTGGACACCTCGGCAAAGGGCTGCTCGAAGCCTGTGTAGACGCGCCGCTCGGGGGTGAGCACGCCAACGGGCTTGCCGTCGCGGGTCACGTCAATAACAGCCCGGCTGATGGCCATGGCCTTGTTTTCCTCGAACTCCAAATCCTTAAAGGTCAACTTGAAGCCGCCGATCTCCATGGTCTTGCCCGGAGTCAGCACGGCTTCCTGGTTGAGCTGGTAGGGACCGGAAAAGGCGATGCCGAGCGTCACCAGGGCCAGGCCCAGGTGGACGATGTAGGCCCCCAGGGCCCCGGCCAGGCTTCGGGCATGGCGCTGGCGGATAAAGACGTAAGCGACCGTGGTCATGGCGGCGATGGAGGCCGCGCCGGCGAAAAGGGCCACGGGCAGATGGATGCCAAGGCCATACAAAATGGCCCCGCCGCCAACGAAGGCGCCCACGGTCAGCCCCAGGCCGGCCTTGTCGCGCACGCCCTCGGACCAGGACATGAGCGGACAAAAGGCGACCAAAGCCGTGACCAAGGCGAATAGCGGCAGGCACACGCGGTTGTAGAAACCGGCATCCAGGCCGACGGGGTTGGCGCTCCACAGCTTGCTGAAGACCGGCCACAGGGTGCCCAGGAACACCACAACGGAAAGGGCGAGCATAAGCCAAGCCAGGATCACCAGAAAGCCCGGCACGCTCATGAGACCGGTAAGCGGCTTGACCCGGTCGGCGAAAAACGGCGCGCCGGCCAGGAGCACGGCGGCCAGGACCACTAAAGCAAAGAGCATGAACAGGAGCAGCGGCCCGGCCACGCCGCCCTCGCCGAAGGCGTGCAGGGACTCGACCACGCCGCTGCGCACGAGGTAGGTGCCGAGGATGCAGCTGACGAAGGTCACCACGGCCAGGGCCACATTGGTTTTGGCCAGGGCCTTGGTGCGGCGCTCGACGATGGCGGTGTGGATAAACGCGGTGCTGACCAGCCAGGGGATCAGCGAAGCGTTCTCGACCGGGTCCCAGGCCCAGTAGCCGCCCCAGCCCAGTTCCATGTAAGACCACCAGCCGCCGAGGATGATGCCGGAGGAAAGGAATATCCAGGACAGGATGGCGGTATTGCGGGCGGCGGCGGCAAAGGAGGCGCGCTCACCGGTCAGCCAGGCGGCCAGGGCCAGGCAAGCCGGGATGGCAAACCCGGCGTAGCCCATAAAAAGCAGCGGCGGGTGGAAGATCATGCCGGGATTGCGCAGCAGCGGATTGAGGCCCCGGCCCTCGGGCACGGGAGGCACGGCTTCCAGGAACGGATTGGAGGGGCCGGTTAAAAGCAGCAGGAAGAAGGCTTCAACCACGAGGAAAAAGAGCCAATAGGCGTGGCGCGTGGACGCAGACAGACTGCGGTAGGCCGGCGAGACGGCGAAAAAGACGCCGAAAAGAGCCAGGGTGAGCATCCAGAACAGCAGCGACCCGGCCTGGCCGGCCCAGAAGGCGGTCAGGGCGTAAAAAAGCGGCAACAGCGTGTCCGTGTATTCGGCCACATAAACAAAGGAGAAATCGCGTTGCCACAGGGCGACGGTGAGGATGGCCGAGGCCAGGACCACGCCAGCCGTGGCCAACAGGTGGCCCTTTTCGATCATTCCCAGGCGGCCGTAGTCGTTTCGCCACAGGGCGAACAAGGCGGCCACCGCGCCGGCCAGACAGATGATCATGGCGGCAAGCAAGGCAAAATACGCCGTAACGTGCATGAAAACTCCTCTATAGGGTCCCCGGGGACGACGGCGGCACAGACACAGGGCGTCGAGCCGACAACGCCAGGGGATGGCAAGCGGTTTCGCGGCAATTGAGCATGGGACGGTCGCGCGTCGCCGCCAAGGCGGCAGGCGCTCGGGGCGGCCCTGCGGCCGGCTTCGCGGACCCGTGGCCGGGGCTGTGGGTTAGCCTCGGTTTTCCTTCTGGTACTTGGAGGGACACTTGGTCATGAGCGTGCTGGCCGCGAAAGCCCCGGAAGCGGGATTGACGCCACCTTCCACGATGACCTCGACGCCGGGCTTGAAGGTGTCGGGCACCACGCCCTTGAAATCGACACGAATGGTCTTGGCGGTCTGTTCCTTGTCCAGCAGCGTGAAACTGACGCCCAGGGCGTCGGCCGGCCGGTCAATGCCCTCATCGGCCACGGTGCCGAAAAGCCGAGCCTTGGACAGCTCCTTGGGCGGCATGGCCAACGCTTCGGAGACATTGAGGAAATAGGCGGTGTTCTCACCCAGGCCGGAATACAGCAGATAGCCCAGGCCCCCGAGAAACAGGGCCAAGGCCACGAGATACATGGGAGTGTTCTTCTTTTTCGCCATGGCAAAACCCGATAGGTTGAAGATTAGGACGGCATCGCATCGTCCCGGGCGCGCTGGCGCAAAAGCGCCTCACGTCGGGTCCGGGCCAGTTCGCGCATGTCCGCCACCTGGTCGGTTTCGTCAATGATTTCCTTCCCCAATATCTCTTCCAAGACATCTTCCAAGGTGATGACGCCGGATACGCCCCCGTATTCGTCCAGCACCACGAAAAGATGCATACGCGATTCCAGGAATTTTACCAACACCCGGTCCAGGGTCATGGTGTCGAGCACGAAGCGTACAGGCTTGGCCAGGTCGGACAAGCGCTTGTCGTCCTGATCGTTGGCCAGGGCTTCGAGGACCTCGCGTCGGTAGACGATGCCGACGATGTTTTCCGGATCGTCGGCGGCGTGGACCGGGATGCGGCTGTGGGGCCACACGCCCTTGCCCTGCCCCCGGGTCTCGGCCACGGTCATCTCGGCCGGCAGGGAAAAAACCACCGTGCGCGGCGTCATGGCGCCGCTGGCGGTCTTGCGGTCCAGGGACAGGATGTTGGTGATGGAGAGTTCCTCCAGGGGATTAATTATCCCCTCGCGCCGGGTCAGGCTCACCACGGCGCGCAGGTCCTCTTCCGAGGACACCGGGTTCTTGCGGCGGCCGGACACCAGCCTGGCAAGGAACCCGCCGGCCCAGATGATAGGCAAAAGGGCCAGGATCAGCATTTTCATGGGCCGGGCGATGAAGGCCGAAACCGGCCGACAGTAGGCCACGCCCACGGTTTTGGGGAGGATCTCGCCGAAAATGAGGATGACGACGGTAAAGATGGCGGTGAATAGCCAGAGATCTTCGGCGCCGAACACGGAGGCGGCCGCCGCGCCGGCCACGGCCGCGCCGGCGGTGTTGGCGATGGTGTTGAGCGTCAGGACGGCGGTGATGGGTTTTTCAATGTTGCTGCGCAGGGCGAAAAGGAGTTCTCCCGAAGCCCGGCCGCTTTTGCGCAGCCGCTCAATCCAGCTCCAAGGCACGGAATAGAGCGCCGCCTCGCTCATGGAGCAAAACGCCGACAGCACGACGGCCAAGCCGACGGCCAAAGCCAGGGTCAACACGATCCGCCTCCGGTCCCGGGGCGCTTGGCCGGGTCGGCGTTGGCGGGTTCGGAAGCATCGGCGTCAGGAGATGACGAAGAAGTGTCGTGTTCCATGGAAAAAGACAAAACTCCAGGCGGATTGTCCGCGATAGATTGGGTCTTCAATCCCTTATACGAACTCACGCGCCGGTGTAAAGGCCACTGGTCCGTTATTCCTTGATGGCAGCCGTGTCGTTTTTGATCCGAAACCCGCCCTTGAGCGGCGGAATGATGTAGCGTTCCGTGAACTCCTCAATGACCATGTCCGGTTTCTCACGCTCAATAAGCGCCTTGTCGAAAAAGCGCAGCTCCATTTCGGACTGGGGCTTGAGCCAGACATACAGCGCCTTGCTGAAGGATTCGGCCATAAACGGCAGCAGCTCCCACCAGAAGGAATCGTGGAAGATGACGGCCGTGGGCAGCTTGGCGTTGCCGGTGAACGAATACTGCGGCACTTCGAAATAGTGCGGATCAACCGGGCCGTCGTAGGACGCGCCCCGGGCCTTGTACCATTCCTTGTTGAAAAGCAACACCCGATCTTCCTTCAAATAATCGGACAGCCCCATCATGAAGGCCAGGTCGCCGGCCATCCAGGCGTACTGTTCCACCCGGAACTGTTCACGCGGCAAGGGTTTGACCTCCGGAAAATCCCGAACAACGGGTCCCATGATCTGCCGGTAGGCGGCGTAAGCGCCGAAAGCGTTCCAGTGGCTGTCGGTCATGTAAAAGACGTTATGCTGTTTTTTTTCTTCAAGCAAAGCCGACGTGACGTCGATGATTTCGACATGCCCCTTGGCCCGCACGGCTTCCACGAACTGTTCGCGGTGGCTTTTCGGCCGCACCGGACGCAAGGCCTCGGGCAACATCTCGGGATAAACGGAATTCTTGTTGGGGGCCAGGATCACCAGATAGCGGATGCCGCGTTCCTCCAGCCACTGGCGGCGATGCTCCAGTTCCGTGGCCAGCAGGTCCACCGAAGCGGCAGGCAGATCCTCGGGGGAACGGGCGTCCTCAATCACATTGCGAAACGCCCCGTCCTGGGCTAGAAACAGCCAATGCTCCCTGCCGGCCATGACCTTGGAGGACGGCGTGGTGGACGCCAGAACAAAGGTGTCCATGTAGCTGTTCCAGCTGATGAGCAGGCCGCGCAGGTTGTAGCGACGGTCGAGATAGCCCCGGCGCAGGGCATTGAACCAGCGGCCCCAGGTGGCGGGATCGGCGCTGACCGACGGCAAGGGCGCGGTATCGGTCTCGGCGATGGTGCCCTTGGGCGCTAAGGCGAAATACCTGTCCGCCGTCGGCAGCACCAGCATGGTCAGAAACAGGCACGAGGCCAGGCAGGCGATAACGCGGCAAAAAAAAGAAGATCGGCTTTGCAAGGCGTGCGTCCGTACGTCAGGCCGATACGGCGCGGCCCCAGGCGGTCCGCAGCGTCTCGGCGTTGGTGAGAAGTTGGGACAAGACGGCCTGGCAGACCAGTCCGTCGATGCGACGGCCGGACCGCCAGCGGGCCCGGATGTCCGAGGCGCTGACGTCAAGCCGGGTGATGGGCACAAAACGGGCGGCGTGGCCGCCGGGCAGCGTCCAGACGGCCGGATCGGCCGTGGGCGTGGCCCCCATGCCCTGGGCATGGGTGGTCAGAAATGCCGTGAAAGCCTCGATCCCCTGCCCTTCCCGGGAATGGACGGCCAGATCGGCCAGTCGGCCCAGGCCCAGGCCGTCTTTCCAGGAAGGCAGGCAGAGCAGGTCGCCCAGGCCGAGGATAAAGCAGAAATCCTGCCCCGGACGCGAAGCGGCCAGCTCGGCCAAAGTGTCGCAGGTGTAGGACGGCCCGGGCCGGTCGGCTTCTAGAAGATTGACGGAAAACCCCGGGATGCCGGCCACGGCGGCCCGACACAGGGAGGCGCGCAGCTCGAAATCCAGCAGCTTGCCGCCGAGCTTATGGGGCGGCCGGGCGGAAGGAATAAATTCCACGGCGGAAAGCCCCAAGGCCTCGGCCACCTCAATGGCGGCCCGGACATGGGCGACGTGGACGGGATTAAACGTCCCGCCGAAAATGCCGATCCTGGCCCCGGACATGCCGCTTCGCTAGCCCCGCACCTGCCCCTGGCCGAGCACCACGAACTTGGCGCTGGTCAGTTCCACCAGCCCCATGGGACCGTAGGAATGGAGCTTTGAGGTGGAGATGCCGATCTCCGCGCCCAAGCCAAGTTCGCCGCCGTCGTTGAACCGCGTGGAGCAGTTGACGCCGACCATGGAGGCGTCGGCCCGACGCAGGAAATCCATGGCCCGGTCATGGTTCTCGGTGAGAATGACTTCGGTGTGTCCGGAACCGTAGCGGTGGATGTGGGTGAGCGCCTCGTTAAGGGAGTCAACGACCTTGACGGCCAAAATGAGGTCATGGAACTCGTGGCCGAAATCCTCGGGCGCGGCCGGCCCAGCCCCTTCGCCCAGAAGCGGCTGGGCGCGCGGGCAGGCCCGCATGGTCACGCCGGCCCGGCGCAAGGCGTCGCCAATGCGGGGCAAGAAGGTCGGCGCGGCATCGGCATGGACGAGCAGGCACTCCAGGGCGTTGCACACCCCCGGGCGCTGGGCCTTGGCGTTGACCACGATGGTCTCGGCCCGGGCCTCGTCGGCTCCGCTGTCGATGTAAGCGTGGCACACGCCCTTGTAATGCTTGAGCACGGGCATGGTGGCCTGGGAGACCACGGCCCGGATGAGCCCTTCCCCGCCGCGCGGGATCATGACGTCAATGAGTTCGTCGAGCTTGCACAGGGCGGCCACGGCGGCCCGGTCGGCCGTGGGCACGAGCTGGGCGGCGTCGGCCGGCAGGTCCGAAGTCTCAAGGGCTTCACGCAACAGCCCGGCCAGAGCCAGGTTGGAGGCCAGGGCTTCGGAACCGCCCTTTAAAATGACGGCGTTGCCGGCCTTGAGGCACAGGATGGCGGCGTCAATGGTGACGTTGGGCCGGGATTCGTAGATCATGCAGATAACGCCCAAGGGCACGCGCATGCGCCCGACGAGCAAGCCGTTTGGCCGGGGCCGCATGGACTCGATGGCCCCCACGGGGTCCGGCAGGGCGATGATCTCGCGGCAGGCCTTGGCCATGCCGTCCATGACCGCCGGGGTAAGCGTCAGGCGGTCCAGGCGCGGGGCGTCCAGGCCGGCCGCGCGCGCTTTTTCGAGGTCAGCGGCGTTGGCGGCAAGCACCCCCTCGCGGCGGGTTTCCAGCAGCTCGGCCAGCCTGGCCAAAAAGGCGTCCTTGGCCGCGCCGGAAGCGGCGGCCATGGCCCGGGACGCTTCCTTGGCCTTTCGGGCCATGACTTCCATGTCGGCGGCAACGCTCATGAGAACCTCCAGGATAGGGCGCAAAAAGTAGGCTGATAGCCCCTTGGCCCCGGAAAGTCAAAGCGCCTTTGCCGCCAGCGACACGCCGGCCACAATGTTGCCGCTACGGGTTTTGACCGGCGCAAAGACGGCCTGGACCACGCCAAAGCCCGCTTGCGACAAAAGCCCTTCAAGCTCTCCAAACGTGAAGTGGTGGGCCTGATACAGCACGACCCCACCCTCGCGCACCAGGAAGCTTCCGGCCTCGCCGGTTTCGGCCAGACCGGCCTCGTACCGGGCTCGGTAATACGGCAGATCGGGATTGCGCAGAAAATCGCCCAGGCACAAGAGTCCCGTGACCACTCGCCGGGCTTCGGCCAGCACGGCCAACCGGGCCGCCGGCGTCGGCAGCGTGGTCATGACCGCCTGGAGCACGGCCACGTCAAAGGCGCCGTCGGCAAAGGGCAAGGCGGTCAAGTCCGCCCGGACCACGGCCAGCCCAAGCCCTGCGGCCAGGGCCAGACTCGGCGGATTGCAGTCGGCCCCGACATGGGACGCCCCAAGCCCGCCCCGGCGCAGTCCGTCCAGGGTCCGGCCCGGGCCGCAGCCCAAATCAATAATATGGTCGCGCGGGCCAATGCACGCCCGCACTTCCGGGACAAGTTCCAACGAAGACGGCACGGCGGCGGCGGTTTCCCAATACATGAAAGCATTATAGCCAAAGCGCCCTGCTCCGCCCAGCGCTTTTACGGCCTTCTCGGCCCATTCCTTCATTGCCAACAAATTGGTGCGAAACCCGTCCCCTCGGGGACAACACGCCGCAGCGCCTGGCGCAGGTTGGCAGTGGAGTCCGGCGTCACTGTCGCAGGATATGCCGGGTGGGCGCACAACGAAACATGCTGTTTGGCGATGCAAGGCTTCTGCCCCTGCTCAGGCAAACCGTCTTGCGACGGCGTGTCAACGCGCCGCTTTTGTTTCAGTTTTTTAAAAAAACAAACACCTTTTGTCGGGGTTTGGTCCCGCCAGGGCAAGGCGACTTATGCCATCTTGCTGAATTTATTAATAATAAAACACATAAACCGTTGGCATGACAATTGAAAACCACCTTGCGTCAATCAATCCGCCCTACAGGGAGAAGGCTATGGATGCTTTACTGAAAAAACTGATGCTCGTTCTCGCCGCCGTCTGCCTGACCCTGGCCGCTACGGCCGGCTGGGTCATGGCCCAGAACTTCTCGGCCGGAAGCTTCAACTTCGAACCCCGGTTCAGCGCCTACGGAACCACCAATGCCCGGGTCAACTCCATCATGACCTACGGCGGCGCCTTCAATTACTACGTCTTCGACAACTTCGCCGTGGAAGCCGAAGGCATGGGCGTCTACGTCGATCAAAACAAGCGCTTCGAGACCGCCCTGGGCTACGGCAACAAGTCCGACCCGGCCAACGGCATCGGGGCCAACTTCAACCTGCGCTGGCATTTCGTGGCCACGAGCCAAGCCACCATGTTCGCCGGCGCGGGCTTCGGCGGCTTGTGGGCCGACGCCAAGACCCCGTACAACGGTTTCGAGAACAACCTGACCGAAAACGGCGAGATCGGAGCGACCTACTCCCTGACCCAGCAACTGAGCCTCAAGGGATCGGTCAAGTATCTCCACATCGGCCAGTTCAACAACCAGGGCATCAACGCCTTCGGCGGCACGCTGGGCCTTAATGTCAGCTTCTAGCCAGCCCCGGGCGTTCGCCACGCCCGTGTGACCGGGGCCGCCCCCGGAGGAAGGATCCGGCCGCCCCCACACGGGCGGCCGGTTTTCGTTTGCACGCCTCCCTTTTCATTTCGCGCCGATAGCCCTATAGTGGGCCGATAAACGGCCGAAAGGTGCGGGCATGAGCAAAATTCTCGATCAGGACGAAGTCGATGCGCTGCTTCGGGGCTTATCCGGCGGCGAGATCGAAGCGGAAAACGACATTCTGGAGGACGACTCCGGGGTCGTGGTCTTCGACCTGTCCAACCAGGACCGCATCATCCGCGGGCGCATGCCGGTTCTGGAAATCATCAACGACCGCTTCGCCCGCCTGGCCTCCAACGCCATGGCCAACGCCATGCGCAAGCGCGCCGACGTCAACCCCATTTCCATCGACATGTCCAAGTTCGGGGACTTCATGCGCTCCTTGCCCGTCCCCACCTCCATCAACATTTTCAAGCTTGATCCGCTGCGCGGCAACGCCATCCTCGTCGTCGACTCCAGGCTCGTGTTCGCCATGGTGGAGAGCTTTTTCGGCGGGGCCGGCTCTCAGCCCAAGATCGAGGGCCGGGATTTCACCCCCATCGAGCAGGCCATCATCAACCGCGTGGTGCGCATCGCTCTGGAAAACATGGAGGAATCCTGGCAGCCCGTCCACGAGGTCCACATCGAACTCGTGCGCAGCGAGGTCAATCCCCAGTTCGCGGCCATCGTGCCGCCAAGCGACGTGGTCGTGGTCGTCACCTTCGAGGTCGAGCTCGAAAACGCCATCGGCTCGCTCATCGTCTGCCTGCCCTATGCCACCATCGAGCCCATCCGTTCCAAGCTCTACGCCTCCTTCCAGACCGAACGCCTGGAAGTGGACCATGCCTGGATCGCCCGGTTCAAGGAACGGCTCATGGAAACGCCCGTGGAGCTGCTCGTGCGCTTTGGCCGCTCCCAGATCACCGGCCGTCAGCTGTTGTCGCTCAAGCCCGGGGACATCCTCATGCTTGAAAACGACGTGGACGAGCTGCTGGAAGCCGAGATCCAGGGTGTGCGCAAGTTCCAGGGCATCCCGGGGCTGGTCAAGTCCAACAAGGCCTTCCAGATCGTCAAGGAAGAAGAGATTCGCCTTGAATAGCCTTGCCGCGTTTTTTTGAGCATTGACAACCGCTTCCAATAGTTCAATTTTTCACAAACCTTGCAAATGCGTCATGGTCACATCCTTGCGACCGTGATAGTTTCCCGTCCCGTGGAACCGCAAACCCTGGCCCTGTCCATCCTGCCCCAGCCCGACGACGCCACCTGCGGGCCGACCTGCCTGCACGCCGTCTACGGCTACTACGGCGACCGCCTTCCCCTGGAGGACGTCATCGCCGAGGCTCCCACCCTGCCTGGCGGCGGGACGCTTGGGGCCTATCTCGGTTGCCATGCCCTGCGGCGCGGCTACAAGGCCAAGCTCTACACCTTTGATCTTTCGGTCTTTGACGTTACCTGGTTCGCCCCGGGCGTCGATCTGTCGGCCAAACTGACCGAACAGCTGGCCGTCAAAACCGGCCGCCGCCTGCATCAGGCCTCGGCTGCCTATCTGGAATTCCTGCGCCTGGGCGGCCAGATTCGTTTCGAGGACCTGACCGCGCCGCTTATCCGCGACATATTAAAGCGCGGCCGGCCTATCCTGGCCGGCTTGTCCGCCACCTATCTCTACCGCACCCCGCGCGAACGCGACGTGGCCGGCAAGACCGTGTTCGACGACTTGCGCGGCAAGCCGTCCGGGCATTTCGTGGTGATAAACGGTTACGATTCCTCGGCCCGCGTCACCCATATCGCTGATCCGCTCCTGCCTAATCCCATCAGCCGCAGCCAGTACTACGAGGTGACGCTTAACCATCTGGTCTGCGCCGTCATGCTTGGCGTCATCACCGACGACGCCAATCTGCTCGTGCTTTCGCCCCGAAAGAAAAGCCGGTCCGAGGACCGGCAAAGGAGTCTCTAGTGTCTGTCTTGGTGGTCATGGAAAACCCCGAGGACTGTTCCCTGGTGTTTTCCGGCGTCGAACCCGTCGCCGCCCGCAGCTATCTGGCCGACGAGGCCTTCACCGCCCTGCGCGGGGTCAAGATCATCAACCTCTGCCGCTCCTTCCGCTACCAGTCCATGGGCTATTACGTGTCGCTTCTGGCCGAAGCCCGGGGCCACAAGCCCATCCCGTCCATCACGGCCATTCAGGACATGAAGTCCGTGGGCATCATCCGGCTGGCTTCGGAAGAACTGGCCGAACTCCTGGAACGGGCCCTGGCCGACAGGCCCCAAGAAAAAATAAGCTTCTCCGCCTATTTCGGCAAAACGCCGGAAAAGGGCCTGGAACAACTCGCCTCGCGGCTGTTCAAGCTCTTTCCCACGCCGTTTTTGCGGGCCGACTGCAATTGGCAAAACGGCTGGCAGCTGCAAAACGTCTCGCCTCTGTCACTGCGCGATATCCCCGAGGAAGAGCGCGACTTTGCCGAGGCCGTGTCCACCGACTACTTCACCGGCAAAAAGCTCACCATCCCCAAGCGCCAAGTGAGCCGCTACGATCTGGCCATCCTCCACGACCCCGAGGAGGAACGCCCGCCCTCCGACGCCCGGGCCATCAAGCGTTTCGTCAAGGCCGCCGAGAATCTGGGCCTTGGCGTCGAGATCATCACCCGCGAGGATTCCAACCGCCTCTCGGAATTCGACGCGCTGTTCATCCGCGAAACCACCAACGTGGACCACCACACCTACCGCATGGCCCGCAAGGCGGCGGCCGAAGGGCTGGTGGTCATCGACGACCCGGAATCCATCCTGCGCTGCTCCAACAAGGTCTATCTGGCCGAGGTGCTGTCGCGCCTGAAAATTCCGGCCCCGCGCACGGTCATCGCCCACTGCAAGAATATCGACCATATCCTGGAAGAGCTGCCCCTGCCCTGCGTGCTCAAGCAGCCCGACAGCGCCTTTTCCCAGGGCGTGGTGCTGGTGCGCGAATCCGACGCGCTCATGCAGGAGGCCAAGCGGCTTTTGTCCAAGTCCGATCTGGTCATCGCCCAGGAATACCTGCCCTCGGAATACGACTGGCGCATCGGGGTGCTGGACAAGCGGCCGCTTTTTGCCTGCAAGTACTACATGGCCTCGGGCCATTGGCAGATCCTGCGCAAGGGCAAGTCCGGCAAGGACGTTTACGGGCGGGTGGAGACCCTGCCCGTGGCCAAGGCCCCCAAGAAGGTGGTCAACGCGGCGCTCAAGGCGGCGGCGGCCATCGGCGACGGGCTTTATGGCGTGGACCTCAAGCAAGTGGGAGACAAGGTCTACGTCATCGAGGTCAACGACAATCCCAACATCGACGCCGGCTTCGAGGATGAGGTGCTGCAGGACGAACTGTACCTGCGCGTGGTGGAAGTCTTTCTCAAACGCATCGAACGCCGCAAAACCGGGAGCCTCAACGTATGAGCAAGGCCAGACCGCTTTTTTCCGCTTTTGGCGTCGAGATCGAATACATGATCGTGGACCGCGAGACCTTGGCGGTCCGGCCCATTGCCGACAAGCTGCTGGCTGCCGCCGCCGGCGTCCCGGACGCCTCCGACGCCGAGCTGGGGCCGGTCACCTGGTCCAACGAACTGGTGGCCCATGTGCTGGAGATGAAGGTCACCAAGCCCGCCAAGACGTTAAAGGGCCTGTCCGCCGCCTTTGCCGCCAGCGTGGCCAAGGCCGAGGAACTGCTGGCTCCCCACGGGGCGCGCCTGCTCCCCACCGGCGCCCATCCCCTCATGGACCCCTTCACGGAAACCGTGCTGTGGCCCCACGAGAGCAGCGAAATCTACAAGGCCTTCGACGCCATCTTCAATTGCAAGGGCCATGGCTGGGCCAATCTGCAAAGTATGCATCTGAACCTGCCCTTTGCCGGCGACGACGAGTTCGGCCGGCTCCATGCCGCCATCCGCGTGCTCATGCCCATCATGCCGGCCCTGGCCGCCTCCACGCCCATCCTCGACGGCAAGGCCACGCCCTGGCTCGACGCGCGGATGCGCCACTATGCCCACAACGCCGACCGGGTGCCGGCGGTCATGGGCGCGGTGATCCCCGAAGCCGTCTTTTCCATCGACGAATACCACGCGCGCATCCTGGAGCCGCTGTACCGCGACATCGCGCCCCTGGACCCCAAGGGCGTGCTTCGCGGCGATTTCCTCAACGCCCGGGGGGCCATCCCGCGTTTTGAGCGCTCCACCATCGAAATCCGGGTGCTGGACACCCAGGAATGCCCGGCCGCCGACTTCGCCCTGGCCGACGTCGTGGTCTCGGCCCTCAAGGGGCTGGTGGAGGAACGCTGGTCCACCTATGAGGAGCAAAAAGCCTGGGCCACAAGCGAGCTGGCCACGATATTTAACGCCACCATCGAAAACGCCGGCCGGGCCAAGGTGCCCGACGAATACGCGCGCCTTTTCGGCGTCTACGCCCCGTCCTGGATTCCGGCCCGCGTCATCTGGCGGCGGCTGGCCATGAGTTCGTTGCCGACCATGGTCTTCGACCCGGACTGGGAAAAGAGTCTCGCTGTGCTGGTCGATCAGTCGAGTCTGGCCCGGCGCATCCTGGCCGCCGTGGACGGCGACTATCGCCCGACGACCATCCGCCGGGTCTACGGCCAGTTGGCCGATTGCCTGGAGCAAAACGAGCCCTTCAATGTCGGCATCCTGGGCGCTCCTTATTACCTGTGAGCACGGCGGGGCCGACATCCCCGCCGCCTATGCCCCGCTTTTTGGCGACTGGCGCGACGCCTTGGCCAGCCACCGGGGGCACGATCTCGGCGCGTTGGAAACGGCCCGGAGGCTCGCCCGGGCCGCCCACGCGCCGCTGCTCTTTTCCACGACCAGCCGGATGCTCGTGGACCTTAACCGTTCGCTCGGGCATCCCGGGCTTTTTTCCGAGGCAACCAAGGGCCTGCCGCGCCGGGACAAGGACGCCATCCTTGCCACGTACTACCATCCCCACCGCGACGCCGTGGCCGCCCTCGTGGCCGAGGGGATTGATGCCGGGCGCACGGTGCTGCACATCGCCAGCCACAGCTTCACCCCGCGTCTTGGGGGTGTTACGCGCCACTGCGACGTAGGCTTTCTTTACGACCCCGGGCGAAGCTCTGAAAAGACCTTCTGCCGCGCGTGGATGCGTGAGCTGGCCTGTCTGGACGGCGACCTGATCCTGCGGCGCAACTACCCGTACAAAGGCGTGTCCGACGGGCTGGTCACGGCCTTGCGGCGTCGTTTCGGCGAGCGCTATCTCGGCGTGGAACTGGAAGTGAACCAGCGCTTCGCCCTGGGCGGGGCGGAAGCGCTGGCGAGCATTGGCGAGACGTTGGCCGACGCGCTGCAGCGGACCCTTGGACGCGCGGCGTCCTGCCGCTGACGGCGCGCCGGACAAATGGGTTGGAGACAGTTTGCGACGGTGGCCAGCTGCCTCCGGGATCATTGCCGTTAAGTCTGGCGCGGCCAGCCCAGTGATCGCCCATCACCACTGCCCGCCGAAGCGTCCGTGACCGCGCCTCCCACGCCCTCCTGTCCAGGCGTCTTCCTTGCCTCCGAAGCCTTTTTCGTGGCAGTAAAAGGCTTCCTACCAGCCAAACAACGCGCCCAGGGAGCCTTGACAGCCCATGCCCGCCCCTTTTTCCGTGCCCGACATCCTGGGTTCCCTTGAACGGCCGGTGCTGGCCGTGGACGCCGACGGCCGGGTGGCCAACGTCAACCCCGCCGCGCTTTCCATGTTCGGGCCCGAGGTGGCCACGCCCGGCGCGGCCCTGCCCCTGGCCCGGCCCGATCTCTGGCAGCCCATGGCCAAATGCCTGGCTACGGGCGAGGTGGTCTATGATCGCCTCAATGTCGGCTCCAAGACCGTGGTCGCCACCACCTTTCCCATCCGCCGCGACGGCCGGGTGGTCGGAGCCACCTGCATCTGCCGCCCCTGCGCCGGCGAAGCCCATCCGGCCATGGAAGGCCGCTTGGGGGCCATTCTCGATTCCGTGTCCGACGGCATCTGGATCTGCGACGGCTCGGGAACCATCCTCTCCATCAATGCCGCCTCCGAACGCCTCAATTCCGTCAACGCCGAGGACTACGTCGGGAAAAACGTGTCCTGCATCGTGGCCCAGCGCATGGTCGACCGCTCGGCCACCCTGGACGTGCTTGAAACCAAACGCCAGTCGAGCATGATCCAGCACATCACCAAGACCGGCAAACAGCTCTTGGTCACGGCCACTCCGGTGCTGGGCGACCAGGGCGAGGTGGCCCTGGTGGTGGTCAACGAGCGCGATGTGACGGAATTGCAAAATCTCAGGCAAGGGCTTCAAAACGCCCGCAAGGTGGAAGAACGCTACCGCAGCGAACTGGCCGAGTTGTCGCTTTTCGAGCTTTCCCAGAAGGATATCGTGGCCCAAAGCGGCCAGATGCAGCGCACCTTGCGCACCCTTTTAAAGCTCGCCCAGATGGACGCCTCACGGGTTTTGCTGCTTGGCGAATCCGGCACCGGCAAAGGTCTGCTCGCCAAATTTCTGCACCAGGTCAGCCCCCGTTCGCCCAAGCCGTTTATTCAGATCAACTGTCCGGCCGTGCCGGAAAACCTGTTCGAGGCCGAACTTTTTGGCTATGAAAAAGGGGCCTTTACCGGCGCGCGCGAGGCCGGCAAGGCGGGGTTGATCGAATTGGCCGCCGGGGGCACGCTGTTTCTCGACGAAGTGGGCGACATCCCCCTGGGCATCCAAGCCAAGCTGCTCAAATACCTCGACGACCACGAGCTGCGCCGCCTGGGCGGGGCCGAGGCCCGCACCGTGGAATGCCGGGTGGTGGCGGCCACCAACTGCGACCTGGAAGGCCTGGTCGAGCGCCGCCAGTTCCGCACCGACCTCTATTATCGCCTCAACACCTTCGTGGTGCGCATCGCCCCCCTGCGCGAGCGCCGCGAGGACATCTTCGGCCTGGCCGAATTCTACCTGGCCCAGCAAAACGCCCGCCACGGCAAGGCCAAGCGCCTCTCGGCCCGGGCCATGCGCCAGCTTGAAGCCTACGCCTTCCCTGGTAACGTCCGGGAACTGGTCAGCATCATCCAGAAAGCCTTTGTCATGAGCGACGACGACGACCTTACCGACGCGCTCATCGAAGCCCTGGCCGGCGACACGCCGCCGGCGGTGGACACGCCGTCCGGCCCCCGTCCCCTGGCCGATTCCACCGAGCAAACGGCCATCCGGCGTCTGCGCGAGGCCATGGCCGCCTGCCGCACCACCCGGGAGATGGCCGCCCATCTCGGGGTGAGCCAGGCCACAGTGGTGCGCAAGCTCAAGCGCTACGGCCTTTCCCGCTCCTGATTCACTTCTGCATCAGCCATTTGCGGCCAGGACCGGGATAAACGTTTTTTCGTTTTATCCGGTTTGGCGGCTTATTGCCTATCATTTTGGATTCTCATGCGATTGACGCTTTCTGAAGGAAAGGGTCTCGGAACACGCCTGGCGATTCCGGGCGGGCCAGCCGCAGAAAATGCTGATTCAACTTGATTCAGCATGTTGTCTTGCAATATCACTACGAATTTATTGAAATTTTACAATTTTGCTGATTCATAACAGAATCAGGCTGTTTCGGGAAAATTCGTCATACCAATGTTAACATGCTTATTTTTATTGATATTATGACTCGGTCCGGTTCTTGCTGAAAAGACCTGTTACCGTTTGTGTGCATTTTGGTACAAGGCACTTACGCCACCACCTGAAACATCCGAGGATGATCCGTGAACACCACCGACAAGGCGCAGGAACTGCAAGCATTGCGTGATCGCTATGTCCCCAAGGGGCATCCCAACGCCACGCCCTTTTTCGTCGAATCCGCCAAGGGCGCCCTGCTTCGCGACGTCACCGGACGCGAGTTCATTGATTTCGTCGGCGGCATCGGCGTGTTAAACGTCGGCCACTGCCACCCCAAGGTCGTCGCCGCCGTCAAGGATCAGGCCGGACGCTATCTCCACACCTGCTCCATGGTCACCATGTACGAGCCCTACGTCCAGCTCGCCGCCCGCCTGTCCGAAGCCGCCCCGGGCGACTTCGAGAAAAAGGCGATGTTCGTCAACAGCGGCTCCGAAGCCGTGGAAAACGCCGTGAAGATCGCCCGCTGCCACACCGGCCGGGCCGGCGTCGTGTCCATGAAAAACGCCTTCCACGGCCGCACCTTGCTGGCCATGTCCCTGACCAGCAAGGTCAAGCCCTACAAGTTCGGCTTCGGCCCCCTGGCCCCGGAAGTCTACCAGTACCCCAACTACGCCTACTGCTACCGCTGCCCCCTGGGCCTGACTTATCCTAAGTGCGGCGTGGCCTGCGCCGACAAGCTGCGCGAGTTTTTTATCGCCACCGCCGCCGCCGAGAATATCGCCTGCATCATCGCCGAGCCGGTCCAGGGCGAGGGCGGCTTCGTGGTTCCGCCCAAGGAATTCTTCGAGAAGCTGCGCGCCATCTGCGACGAATACGGCATCGTTTTCGTGGCCGACGAAATCCAGTCCGGCTTTGGCCGCACCTCCAAGCTCTTTGCCATGGAGCATTTCGGCGTGGCCCCGGACCTCATGACCGTGGCCAAGTCCATGGGCGGCGGCCTGCCCCTGGCCGGCGTGGTCGGCAAGGCCGAGATCATGGATTCCGTGCCCCCGGGCGGCATCGGCGGCACCTACGGCGGCAACCCGCTGGCCTGCCGCGCGGGTCTAGCCGTCATGGACATCTTCGAACAGGACAACCTGCTGGCCAAGGCCGAGCGCCTGGGCGGCGTGGTCAAGCGCCGCTTTGCTTCGTTTAAGAAGCAGTACCAGCTCATCGGCGACGAGCGCGGCCTTGGGGCCATGCGCGCCCTGGAATTCGTTTCCGACCGCGCCACCAAGGCCCCCTGCCCCGAGGCGGCCAAGGGCGTGGCCAAGTTCTGCCAGGACAACGGGCTGCTCGTTTTGTCCTGCGGCAATTTCGGCAACTGCATCCGGGTGCTCATGCCCCTGGTCATCACCCGCGACCAACTCGACCGCGGCCTGGACATCATGGAAGAAGGCATCCGCGAGGTCTCCAAAAGCCTCGGCAAATAACGGCAACAAGGCCCGACCCAGCCAACCGACAACGTAAAGAGGTGCAGGCATGAAAAACGGTTCCATCACGACGATTCTGGCCGGCTGCATGGGCATGGCCCTGTCCGCCGCCCTGTTCGCCGCTCCGGCCCTGGCCGCCGACAAGACCGTCAAGATCGGCAACGTCGAGCCCCTGTCCGGTCCGTCGGCCTCGGTCGGCGTCCAGGGCAAGCAGGCCCGGGAAATGGCCATCGAGGAGATCAACGCCGCCGGCGGCATCAAGTCCCTGGGCGGCGCCAAGCTGGAGCTGGTCTATGCCGACAGCAAGTCCGACCCCACCGTCGGCGTCACCGAGACCGAGCGCCTCATCAACACCGAAAAAGTCAACCTCATGACCGGCTGCTGGAACTCGGCCGTCACCTACCCGGCCACCCAGGTGGCCGAGCGCTACGGCATCCCCTTCGTGGTGCCCGTGGCCGTGCGCGACACCATCACCGAGCGCGGATTTAAAAACGTCTTCCGCATCGCCGCCAAGGACTCCTGGTGGGTGCGCGACCAGTTCCGTTTCCTCAAAGACATGCAGGAAGAAACCGGCGTGAAGCTGCAAAAGATCGCCTTTGTCTTTGAAAACGGCGACTGGGGCACCGGCTTTGCCGAGAAGTGGCGCGAACTGGCCAAAAAAGACGGTTACGAGGTCGTCCTCGACGAACCCTATCCCAGCACCGCCACCGACCTTACCCCGGTGGTGACCAAGCTCAAGGCCGCCAAGCCCGACATCGTCATGCTGGTGTCCAACGCCGCCGACGCCATCCTTTTGACCAACACCATGGCCGAAATGCAGGTCAAGCCCAAGGTCGTCCTGGCCAGCGGCGGCGGCCACGCCGATCCCAAGTTCCTGGAAAACACCGACACCAACGCCCTGGGCATCTTTGACGAAGTCGAGTGGAACACCGACGTCAACAAGCCCGCCGCCAAGCCGGCCAACGAAAAGTTCAAGAAAAAGTACGGCTACGACCTGACCGGCGAGTCCGTTGACGCCTACGTCGCCATGTACGTCATCGCCGACGCCCTGGAACGAGCCGCCTCCACCGAGCCGGCCAAGATCCGCGACGCCCTGGCCGCCACCAACCTCACCACCGGACCGGGCATGGTCGTCTCCTACGACGGCGTCAAGTTCGACGAGACCGGCCAGAACAAGAACGCCGGCATCGTCATTGTCCAGGTGGCCAATGTCGATGGCAAGCCCGACCGCGTCACCGTGTGGCCCAAGGCCGCCCGCCGCGCCGGCTACGTCCCGGCCTTCCCGGCCAACAAGTAGTAACACGTTGCAGTAACGCCCCGGACCGGCCTTTCCGGTCCGGGGCAAACGTCCGGAGAGGCTTTTCATGACCGCGGTGATTCAGGCGACGCTCAACGGCGCCATGATGGGAGCCATGTACGGGCTGACGGCCCTTGGACTCACTCTGATCTTCGGAGTGATGAAAGTCGTCAACTTTGCCCATGGCTCACTGCTTATGGTCGGCATGTTCAGCGCATATTGGCTGATTCGGCTCACGGGCATCCACCCGTATCTGGCCCTTGTCATTGTACCGCCCGTCCTGTTCGTTTTCGGCTATTATCTGCAGGACGTGGTCATCAAACCCGTGTTCAAAGCCGAAGGCCAGGTGCGGGAACCGTTGACGGTCATCATCGTCACCACCGGCGTCTGGTACGTCCTCGACAACCTGGCGCTGATGCTGTTCGGCGCCGAGTACCGCACGGTGCGTACGGCCATTTCCAACAAGTCCTTCGCGCTCGGGGAATTCATCATCTCCATTCCCAAATTTTCCGGCTTTGTCGTGGCCGTTGCCACGGCCGTCGGTCTTGCCCTGTTCATGCGCAAGACCAAAACCGGCAAAGCCCTTCGGGCCACCAGCCTGGACCGCGAAGCGGCCAACCTCATGGGGATCAACCAGTACCGCATCTACAACATCGCCTTCGGCCTCGGCACGGCCATCGCCGGCATCGCGGGCTGCGTGCTCATCCCCTTTTATTACGTCTATCCTTCGGTGGGCGTGGTCTTCGACATCCGGGCCTTTATCATTGTGGTGCTCGGCGGCCTGGGCAGCATTCCCGGCGCGCTCCTGGGCGGCCTGGTCATCGGCCTGATCGAATCCGTCTTCTCCCAGTTCATGGCCTCCACCTGGACCGAAGCCATCATCTACGCCATCTTCCTCATCATTCTCTTCGTCAAACCATCCGGCTTCTTCGGCCACAAACAGGATTGGTAGGAGGCGCGCCGTGAGCCGAAAACAACTTGACCGGACCTTGCTGATCGCGGCGGCCCTGGTGGCCTTCGGGCTGCCCCTGGTGGTGACCTCGCCCACCTATTTGCAAATCCTCATCCTGCTCTTTTTCTACGCCTACCTGACCACGGCCTGGAACCTGGTCGGCGGTTTCGCCGGCGTGTTGCCCTTGGGGCATTCCGTTTTCGTCGGCATCGGGGCCTACACCTCCTCGATCCTGACCCTGCAGTACGGCGTGTCGCCCTGGATCGGCATGTTGGTCGGCGGGGCCATTGCCGCCGTCATCGGCGTCATCATCGGGCTGCCCACCTTCCGCATGCGCGGGGCCTACTTCTGCCTGTGCACCATCGCCTTTGCCGAAGGCATCCGGGTCATGGTGGAAAATATCGACACCCTGGGACCGCTGAAGATCAACGGCCCCCGGGGGCTGCTTGTGCCGCTGCTCAAGGATCCCACGTTCTGGGACTACCAGTTCATGTCCAAGCTACCGTACTATTACATCATTCTGGTTCTTCTGATCCTGGTCCTCGCCTTTACCTGGTTCGTCTCCCGCTCCAAGATCGGCTACTATCTGGCCGCCGGCGGCGAAGAACCCGAGGCCGCCGCCGCCCTGGGCATCAACGTGGCCAACTACAAGCTCTTCGCCATGGCCCTGTCCTGCTTCCTCACCGCCCTGGCCGGCACGTTCTACGCCCAGCTCATGCTCTACTTCTATCCCAAAGGGCTCATGGGCCTGGACCTCTCCTTCGAGATCGCCTTTATCGCGCTCATCGGCGGCCGGGGCACCATCGCCGGCCCGGTCATCGGCGCGCTGCTCTTGCGACCGCTTAATGAATTCACCCGCATCTACTTAAGCGACATGCTGCCCGGGCTGCATCTGGTCATCTTCGGGCTCATCCTCATCCTGGTCATGATCTACCTGCCCAAGGGTCTCACCGCGCCGCTGGCCGCCCTTTATGACCGGCTGGCCCGCAAAATCACCGACCAGGGAGCAGCGAAATGAGCAACATCCTGGAAGTCACCAATCTCACCAAGCACTTCGGGGGCTTAACCGCCGTCAGCTCCCTGGACCTGCACATCAAGACCGGCGAAATCCTGGCGCTCATTGGTCCCAACGGCGCGGGCAAATCCACGGTCTTTAACCTCGTGGCCGGCGTGTTCGCCCCCTCCGAGGGCGTGATCAAATTCGCCGGACAGACCATCCACGGCCAGAAGCCCTGGGATCTCGCCCGGCTGGGGCTGGCCCGCACCTTCCAGATCGTCAAGCCCTTCGGCAGCAAGACCGTGCTGTACAACGTCATGGTGGGAGCCTTTTTGCGCACCAATTCCACCATCAAGGCCCGGGAAATTGCCGAAGAAGTGCTGGTCACCCTCCAGCTCGACCATACCAAGGACATGCTGGCCGCCAACCTCACCATCGCCGACCGCAAACGCCTGGAGATCGCCAAGGCCCTGGCCACCGATCCCAAGCTGCTGCTTCTCGACGAGGTCATGGCCGGCCTTCGCCCCACCGAAGTCGACGACATGATCGGCATCATCCGGGGACTGCGCGACCGGGGCGTCACCGTCTTTGTCATCGAGCACATCATGCGCGCCGTCATGGCCCTGTCCGACCGGGTGGTGGTCATCCAGTTCGGCCAGAAGATCGCCGAAGGCTCGCCCGAGGCCGTCACCAAGGATGAAAACGTCATCAAGGCCTATCTGGGAGGCGAGTATGACGCTGCTTAGCGTGGAGAACATCAACGTCGCGTACGGCGACGTGCAGATCATCAACGACCTCTCGCTGACGGTCAACGAAGGCGAGGTGGTGAGCATCATCGGCGGCAACGGCGCGGGCAAATCGACCTTGCTGAAGGCCATTTCGGGCCTGGTGCCGCCGAGTTCAGGAATCATCCGCTTCAGGGGCGAGGCCATCCAGGCCCTGCCCCCCGAAGCCGTCGTCGAGCGCGGTCTGGTCCATGTGCCCGAGGGCCGCCGGCTCTTTTCGCTCATGACCGTGGCCGAGAACCTGGACATCGGGGCCTACAACTCGCGGGCCTACAAGGACCGTGACAAGACCCTGCGCCAGGTCTACGAACTGCTGCCGCGCCTGCTCGAGCGCCAGACCCAGCTGGCCATGACGCTCTCCGGCGGCGAGCAGCAGATGGTGGCCATCGGCCGGGGACTCATGGCTCTGCCGGGCCTGCTCATGCTCGACGAGCCGTCCCTGGGTCTGGCTCCCATCCTGGTCAAGTCGATCTTCGAGACCCTGCGCAAGATCGCCGACGCCGGCACCACGGTGCTTCTGGTCGAACAGGACGTCAACCATTCGCTGCGTCTGTCCGACCGGGGCTACGTCCTGGAACACGGCCGGGTGGCCATGTCCGGCTCGGCCAAGGAACTGCTGGAAAACCCCCACGTCAAATCGGCCTATCTCGGCATTTAAAAGGAAAAGCCATGCACGGCTTTCACGGACGCATCATTACTGTTGACCTGACCCGGCGCGCTTTCACTATCGAAGCGGCCGATCCGGCCCATCTTGACGCCTATCTGGGCGGCAAGGGCCTAGCCACCCGGCTGCTGCTCGACCGCAACCCGGCCGGGGTCGATCCCCTGGCTCCGGAGAACAACCTCATCTTCGCCGCCGGCCCCTTGTGCGGCGGCGTGGCCTGGGGGGCCAGCCGCTACGGCGTGTTCACCAAATCCCCCCAGACCGGGTTTTACACCGAATCCTATTCCGGCGGCCGCACGCCCCAGGCCGTGGACGCCGCCGGTTTCGACGCCGTGGTCCTCACCGGCGCGGCGAATGCGCTCACGGCCCTGACCATCCACCCCGACGGCTGCACCTTCCACGACGCGGCCGATCTGGCCGGCCTGGACGCCTACGCCACCGAAGACGCGGCCCGGGAGCGTTTCGTGCTGCCCCGCGACGACGCCAAGCGCGTGGGCGCGGTGGTCATTGGCCCGGCCGGGGAAAACCTGTGCCGACTGGCCATGATCGCCAACGAACGCTGGCGTTGTGCCGGCCGCACCGGCGTCGGCGCGGTCATGGGCTCCAAAAAGGTCAAGGCCATCGTGTTCCAGGGCGACCGCAAGCGCCAGGCGGCCGATCCCGCCGGCCTGGCCGCCCATGCCGCCGCCTTTGCCAAGCGCGGGGTGGAGACCAAGGGCGTGCAGGTCTACAAGGCCATGGGCACGACCATGATGGTCGGGGTCATGAACGCGGCCGGAGCCTTTCCGGCCAAGTACTGGACCCAGGGCAACTGCGAACATTGGGAGAAGATCTCAGGCGAGACCTTCCACAAGGAGCACGAGGTCAAGGCCCACGCCTGCGCCAAATGCTTCATGTCCTGCGGCCGCATGGCCAAGCTCGCCTCGGGCCGCCACAAGGGCCTGACCCTGGAAGGGCCGGAGTACGAAACCATCTACGCCTTCGGCGGGCTGTGCATGATCGATGACATGGCCGAGATCGTGTATTTAAACGACCTCTGCGACCGCCTGGGCATTGATACCATCTCCGCCGGCAACCTCTGCGCCTTCACCGTCGAGGCCGTCTCGCGCGGCCGGGTGGACTACCCCATCGCCTACAACGACCCCGACGGCGCGGCCCGGCTCATCCAGGACATCGCCTCGGGCACGGGCATCGGGGCGCTCCTGGGCCAGGGCATCAAGGTCGCGGCCCGGGCCTGGGGACTGGAAGACCTGGCCGTCCACGTCAAGGGCCTGGAGCCGGCCGGCTACGACCCCCGGGCGCTTCGCGGCATGGGGCTGGCCTACGCCACATCCGACCGGGGGGCCTGCCATCTGCGCACCACCTTCTACAAGCCCGAGCTGGCCGGCATGATCCCGCCCGACGCCGTGGAAGGCAAGGCGGCCATGCTCATCGAGTTCGAGGACCGTCTCACCATCTTCGATACGCTTATCCTGTGCCGGTTCTTCCGCGATCTCTACACCTGGGACGAGCTGACCCAGGTCATCGGCCTGACCACCGGCCTCGACGCCAGCGAAGCAGCGCTCAAACGCCGGGCCGCGGCCATCGCCGACATGACCCGGGAGTTCAACCTGCGCGAAGGGCTGACCCCGGCCGACGACCGCCTCCCGGAGCGCATCCACCGCGAACCCCTGCCAAGCGGCAAGGAACTCCCCCGCGAGGCCTTCGACGCCATGCTGGCCGACTATTACCGGTTGCGCAATTGGTCGCCTCAGGGCGTGCCGACCGGCGCTGCCGACCTCTAACCCCAAAGCATCCCAAAGGAGCGGCACATGCTTGTCGGCGATTGGATGTCCACCGACGTGGCCACGGCGACCGAGGATGTCTCGATGATCAAGGCCGGTCGGATCATGCGCGACAAAAAAATCCGTCGTCTGCCCGTGGTGGACAAGGACGGAAAGCTTGTCGGCATCATTTCCGAGCGCGACCTCAAAGCGGCCTCGCCGTCCTCGGCCACCTCACTGGACATGTACGAAATGACCTACCTGCTCTCGGAGCTCAAGGTCAAAGCCATCATGACCAAGGACCCGGTGCGCATCCGGTGCACCGACACCGTGGAGCGGGCGGCGCTTATCATGCGCGACCGCAAGTTCGGCAGCCTGCCGGTGGTCGATGAAACGAACAAGGTGGTCGGCATCATCACCGACACCGATATCTTCCGCCTGTTTGTCTCCATCACCGGCATCGACCAGGGCGGCATCCAGATCGGGCTGCGCCTGGGCGTGGCCGAGGGCAGCCTCAAGCCGGTGCTTGATGAGCTGCGCCGTTTCGAGGCCCGCATCGTGAGCATCCTGTCCTCCTACGACCGGGGCGGCCCGGGCCAGCGCGACGTGTCCATCCGCATTCAGGGTCTGCCAGAGACCCGGGAACGGGAACTGCGCGCCGAACTCGAAAAGACCGGACACCTGCTCTACTGGACCCGCGATTAGTTGATAGTTCCTGTCCTCGCCTCACCCCGGACGGCTCTATCCCCGCTTGGCCGTCCGGGGCTCTTTATTTCCTGCAACCACCTTGATGCCGCCTCTTGACGCCGGGCGTCCGGTTCTGGTCTTCTTATTCAATCATGCCATCCCCAACCGTGTTGTCCCGCAAACCCGCCGTCAAACTCAACAGCGCCCGGCAAAAGACCTGGGAAGCGCTGTTTTGCGTGCCCGCCCGGCCGGACATTCTCTGGGACGACGTGGCAGCGCTGATTCGCGCCTTGGGCGGCCGGGAAATCCACCATCACCAAAAGACCGCCGGCTCACGGGTGCGGTTTGTTCTTGGCGGCGTCAAGGGCTTCTTCCATCGCCCCCACCCCGAAAACGTGCTGGACAAAGGCTGCGCCGCCGACGTGCGCGAATATCTCCTGCGCGCCGGCGTGGCCGTCTGACCGCGAGGCTCTCCATGGACAACGCCGCCTGCTACGCCGTCTACAAGGGCTATTGCCTCGTCTGTTCCGCGGAGGTAGACGGCACGCTCCACGGCCGCATCGATGGCATCCGCGACATCGTCACCTTCCACGCCGCCACCCCCGAAGCGCTCCAGCGCGCCTTCGAGGAAGCCGTGGACGACTATCTGGCCGTCTGCCAGGAGACCTGTCTGCCGCCCGATACGCCGGCCTGAGGGCGGTTCGCCGTGTCCCTTCAGACAGAGGCTTTTGCTGGCATTTTTGCTTTCTCCGTTATTTAATTGACATCAATTCTCAATTTCATTATCAGCAACCCATCCCGGGGCGTTTCCGGACGGTGGCCATGCCCGGCGCGTCAGGCGGCGTGGAAGTCCGCGCCATGCCGCCTTCCGCGCTCCTGCTCCGATGACGGCAGCGCCCCGGGACTTTTCTCCTGGAGGTTGCCGTTGATCCCGTCCCATGTAGCCCGCGCCCTGACCACCTTGCTCCCCATCCGCCAACCCGTATTTCTCTGGGGTCCCCCGGGCGTCGGCAAAAGCCAGATCGTGGCCCAGACCGCCGCTGTCCTTGGCCTTGATCTCATCGACATCCGGGCCGTGCTCCTCGATCCCGTGGACCTGCGCGGCTTGCCGCAAATCGACGCCGACGGCCGCACCCACTGGCGCGCCCCGGCCTTTTTGCCGACAGGCGGCCAGGGCGTCTTGTTCCTTGACGAATTAAACGCCGCCCCGCCCCTGGTCCAGGCCGCCTGCTACCAGCTCATCCTCGACCGGGCCCTGGGCGAATACCGGCTGCCGGACGGCTGGACCGTCCTTGCCGCCGGCAACCGCGACCAGGACCGGGCCGTCACTCACCGCATGCCGACCGCTTTGGCCAACCGGTTCGTGCACCTGGAAATCGAACCCCACCTGGAGGACTGGATTGCCTGGGCGGAAGCTTCGGGCATCGCGTCCGAGGTCACGGCCTTTTTGCGCTTCCGGCCCGCTTTGCTCCACGATTTCGATCCGACCCGGGCCGTCCGGTCCTTTCCCACGCCCCGGTCCTGGGAATTCGTGTCCGCCATGTTGCGTGGCGCGCCCGATCCGCAGGTGGAACTGGAACTGTTGCGCGGGGCCGTGGGCGACGGCGCGGCTTTGGAATTTTCCGGATTCCTGCGCACCTGGCGCGAGTTGCCCGACACCGACGCCGTGTTGGCCGATCCCGACGCCGCGCCGGCTCCACTGGAGCCGGCTGCCGCCTACGCCATCTGCGAGGCCCTGGGACGGCTGGCCTGCCCGGACGTCATGCCGGCGCTGACCCGCTACGCCGCCCGGCTGCCGGTGGAATTCGGGGTGCTGCTCATGCGCGACGCCGTGCGCCGCGACAGCCGCACGGCCAAGACGCCGGCCTTTGCCGCCTGGGCCCGCGACAACGCCGAGGTGTTCGTGTGACCGCGCCCGACGCCGTAGGCCGAAAGCTCGTGCGGGCACGCATGGAGCTCGTGCTGGGCCACCCGTTTTTCGGGGCCATGGCCCTGCGCCTCACCCCACTGGCCGACGCCTCCTGTCGCGACGTCTGGACCGACGGCGTCACGCTCGGCTACAATCCCCTTTTCGTGGCCGAGCGCGGCGAGGACGAAATCTCGGCGATTATCGCCCATGAAATCCTGCACTTGGCCTGCGAACACCATTTGCGCCGTAAGGACCGCGACAAGGGGCTGTGGAACCTGGCTTGCGACCTGGCCGTGTCCGCGCTGCTCGTGGAAGCGGGCTTCACCCTGCCCCCGGGCCACCCCTTCGAGGCCGCCCACGCCGGCAAGCCGGCCGAGGCCATCTATGCCGTGCTGGCCGGCGAAATCGACCAGCGTCATGGCGGCGGCGGCACGGATGCGGCCAAGACTTCGGCCCTGCCGGCCGACACCGCCCCGGGCGGCGGCGACGGCGACACGCCGCTGGCCGCCAAGGCCGGACAAGCCGAACCCACGCCGTCCGGCGCCGCGCTTACCGGCCAGGACAAACAGCCCCAAAGCGCTTCGGGCGACAAGGACGGGGCCGGAACCCTTGGCCAAACGCCAAGCCGCAGCATCGGCGAGGTGCGCGACCACCCGGACCTGGACGGGCAGCGCCGGGAATCCGAGCACCGCGATCTGACCGACAAGCTGCGCCAGGACGTCAACCAGTCGCGCCGGGCGGCCAGCGCCATGGGCAACATGCCGGCCGGTCTTGACCGGCTGTTGGCCGAGCTGGCCTCGCCCAGGCTCGATTGGGCGGCACTGCTGCGCCGTTTCATCCTGGCCCGGGCGGTCAGCGACTATTCCTGGTCGCCGCCCAGCCGTCGCCATATCCACCTGGGTCTGTACCTCCCCTCGCCGCGCTCCATGACCCTGGGCGAGGTGGCCCTTGTTCTCGACACCTCCGGCTCGGTGGACGAGGAGCTTCTCGCCGCCTTTTGCGCCGAGCTCGGCTCCATCCTGAGCGCCTGCGAGGCCAGGCTGCACGTCTATGCCTGCGACGCGGCCGTGGGCGAAGCGACCGTGTACTCCCGGGCCGATCCGCCCTTGCACCTGTCCCCGCCGGGTGGCGGCGGCACGGACTACCGCCCGGCCTTCGCCAAGGTTGAGGCCGACGGGTTACGGCCGGCCTGTCTGCTCTATTTCACCGATCTCCAGTGCGACCGGTTTCCCGAGGAGCCGGCCTATCCGGTGCTGTGGATCGTGCCCAAAACCGCCAAGGAGCGACCGCCGTTCGGCGACGTCGTCCAACTGGACTAGGAGAGTCCCTATGCGCATTACCTGGCATATCGTCAAAAAGCGCGGCAATCTGCGCCCGGAACTGGTCTACGACGTCGTCCTGGAAGGCCACGAAAAAGCCCTGGCCCTGCCTTACGTGCGCATTGATTCGACCATCCCCGAGCCGCCGTCTTCCTGGCAGGCCCACTGCTATCCCGGCCAGCACGAACGGGCCGGGGCCGCGCCGGCCGGCGTTTACCAGTTGGCCACGCCCAACCATGCCGCCGGCAGGCTGCGGCAATCGCTGCGCCTGCCCTGGCGGCAGGACAACGCCTACCCGGAAGTGGAAGCGTCGTTTACGGCCCTGCGCCGGGCCTTTGAAGCGGCTTTGGCTGCGGCCGGAGCCAGCCAGCCCATGGACGTGCGCGGGGAGCTGACGCTCTCCGCCGGCCTCAAGCGGGATCTGGCCCCGTCGCTCATGGCCGACCGGCTGCTGGGGCTGGCCCAGTAGCGCCTTGCAGGCTCAAACGCCGAAGGGCCGCCCGGGAATGTGTCCGGGCGGCCCCTAGCGTTTGCTCCGGGCCGGACTCTTGTCGCGCCCACGAAAAAGCGCCTGATGGAAATGTCAAATCCATCGCCAGCCGCCACCCAAACCGATAAATTGCCCCTCCAAAACGAGGCGTCCAAAAGCCTCTTGCCTCTTCTCGTCGCGTCCTTACGCCACCACCCAGACCGCCAGCCCCTTGGCGGCGTGGATGATTTTGGTGGAGACGCTGCCGAAAAGAAATTCCTCCTGCTTGGACACGCCGCGCCGACCCACGACCACGGTGCCGTAGCCGCCTTCCTCGGCCAGCCGCAGCACTTCCAGGGCGATGCTCGTGCCGATGCTGCATTCGGTGGCTTCCCGCAGCGGGGAACGGCAGCTCTCCACGAACCGCGTGCCGACCTTGCCATCGGGAATGCCGGCCGCGACGAGCATGGCCCTGGCCTGGGCCAGGGCGTCACGCATGGCGGCGTTGCGGCGCTGGCATTCGGCCTTCCAGGCCGCGTCATCGGCAAAAAGGTCCCGGTCGGCCGGACGTTCAATGGCGGCCACATCGACTTGTCGGGTTCCATCGTGCCCGACCATGGCCGCGACATAGGCCACGGAGCGTTGGGCATTGTCCGAGCCGTCGTAGGCGATAAGGATTTTGTCGGTATTCATGGCTGCTCCAGGTTCAGACGCCGCTGCGGCCAAGGGCTTGGCGGGCGCGGCAAAGGTCGTCGATGAGTTCGCCGGCCGTGTCATAGTAGACCTCGGCGGCCAGGGAAAATCGCCGCAAGACATTGGTCAGTTCCAGCGGGATGTAGGGAAACAGCTTCTGCAGATTGACGATGCGATTGGGGAACATGATGGAACAATCGTCGCTGGTGATCTGCGCCCGCATGGCCGGCGAGACGGACTGGGTGGTGTGCTGCCCCATGCCGACCAGGAACTGGATGATGTTGCCCAGGCCAAAGAGGTCGAGGCCAAACGGGCTTTCCTGGAAGTCAAAAGTGTAATCGAAATCGATCCAGCAATACTGCCCGGAATCGTGGAGCACGTAGAGGTGGTCGCGGCGCACGTCGCCGTGCTTTTCATTGCGGTCATGGAGCCATTTGATGGCCTGGCAGGCCTCGATGAAGCGTTCGAGAACCGTGGGGAAGAGGTCGTGGAAATAGTCGCGATGCGGCATTTCCAGGGCCTCGATCTTTTCGTCCAGGCGCTTGCCGGCGACAAGGTCGAGGATGCGCACGGGATTGCCGGCCACGTCGTAGATGGTCTCGCCCTGCATAAAGCGCGGGTCGCCGCGCACGAGGTCGAGGATACGGGTCTCCTTGCGCGGGCTTCGTGTGCAGGTGACCACCATGGAGCCGATGGTCATGGGAAAGTTCTCGTGGAAAACGAGCTTGACGATGTTACGGCCGCCGGTTTCCAGACAGCGGCAGCGTTTGACCCAGTATTTCGGGTCTTCCATGCCGAAGCGGCGTTCGGCCTCGTCGCGCAGCACCAGGAAGTGGCGCTCGCCAAGGACCATGACGTCGCCGTAGCCGATGCGCATGAATTCGCTGGTGTCGTCGTAGAGTTCCCCGACGTGGCGGGCCGGAAAATCCGGGGCCAGACGGGTGAGCAGTTCGCGGGCGGATGGGGCCAAGGACGCCTCCGTGGCGGTTGGACGTTTCCTATACCTGTGCCCGATTTTGGGATCTTGGGCAACGCCTGGGGCGTATTGGACGGCTTGTCCCGGGCTTGTGGACGGGCTAATGTCAAACGACGTCTGTCGTCGTTGGGCCGATTCCGGCAATACGAACGCGGACAGGATGGGGGGAGGACTCATGGCGGACAAACGCGTGGCCATTGTCACCGGCGCGTCCCGGGGCATCGGCGCGGCTGTGGCCCGGCGCCTGGCTGCGAACGGGCTGGCGGTGGTGGTCAATTACGTGACTGGGCAAACCCGGGCGGAGGCTGTTGTGCGCGACATTGTGGCCGAGGGCGGGCATGGCGTGGCCATCGGGGCCGACGTGTCCGATCCGGCCGATGCGGCCGCGCTTTTCGAGGCGGCCGAAGCCGTCTTTGGCAACGTGGACGTCATCGTCAACAATGCCGGGGTGATGCAACCCGGAGTGGTTTCCCTGGCCGACACCAGCGACGAACTGTACGAGCGCATCGTGTCCATCAACCTCGGCGGCACGTTCAACATGCTGCGTCTGGCCGCGACCCGGCTGCGCGACAATGGGCGCATCGTCAATTTTTCCTCCAGCGTGGTCGGGCTACGGCCGGCCGGCTACGCCGTTTACGCGGCCACCAAGGCGGCGGTGGAAACCATGACCGCCATCTTCGCCAAGGAAATGGGGCCGCGCGGCATCAGCGTCTCGGCCGTGGCTCCGGGGCCGGTTGGCACGGAGCTTTTTTTGACGGGCAAGACGCCGGAGATGGTGGAGCGCATCGTCGCGGCAACGCCCCTGGGCCGGCTCGGCACGCCCGAGGACGTGGCCGGGGTGGTGTCGTTTCTGGTGGGAGAGAGCGGCGGCTGGATCAACGGCGCGGTCATCCGAGCCAACGGGGGCATGGCGTAGCCGGGGGTGGTGCGCTCCCGGAGTCGGACCAGAAAAAAGGCCTTGCGGCAAATTGCCGCAAGGCCCTGACATTCCAATGGTGGAGGCGATGGGACTTGAACCCACTACCTATGCGTTGCGAACGCATCGCTCTCCCAGATGAGCTACGCCCCCGTTGGGAAGAAGGTTATTAAGCGCAATCCTCGGCCCGGTCAAGAAATCCTTTGTCGTTTTCGTGGCGTTAGCCAAATGTCATCGGAGTGCGGTTGACCTCGGGCGTTCCTGATGCCACTATCCCAATTGAAAGATACCCGAAACCATTATGCCTTTTTTGGCGATTTCGCCTCTGGAGACCTGATCATGAAGATCCATCGCGCCCTGCGCATGGAGCGCTGCATAGGTTGCCATTCCTGTTCCCTGGCCTGCGCCCGGCTGGTTTACAAGTCCATGTCCTGGCAAACCGCCGGCATCCGCATCCGATCCACCGGCGGCGTGTCCAGCGGCTTCCAGGCCATCCTGTGCCTGGCCTGCGACCCGGCCCCGTGCGCTGCCGCCTGCCCCACCGGGGCCATGCGCCAACGCAAGTCCGGCGGCGGGGTAACCCTCAAAAAATCCCTGTGCATCCAGTGCGGCCAATGCGCCGCCGCCTGTCCGGTGGACGCCATCAATCTTGACGCGGCCGGCAATCCCGCCGTGTGCCTGCACTGCGGCCAGTGCACCGCCTATTGCCCCCATGACTGCCTGGAGCTGGTCGAGGCCGACACGCCCGCCGCCCCCTGCCTGGAGAGTTGCCATGTCGAATGAGGCAAACGATCTGTTCCGCGTCCTGGTCTATGACCTCGAACGCGGTCGCGGCGAACTGGCCATCCTGCCCGGTCGGCGGGACTACCTCGGCGGCTCGGGGCTGGCGGCGCTCCTCTACGAAAAATATGGCCTGCCCACGGCCCCGGCCTTCGATCCCCGCCAGCCGCTGATTTTCGCCATTGGTCCGGCCACCGGCTATTTCCCGCTCATGAGCAAGACCGTGTGCGGCTTCAAATCGCCCTACAACGAAAACTACGCCGAATCCCACGCCGGCGGCCGTTCGGCCCTGTCCCTGCGTTTTGCCGGCTACGACGCCCTGGTGGTGGTGGGCAAGGCCCCGAGGCTCTCCACCCTGGTGGTCGGTTCGCGGCGCATCGAACGCCTCGACGTCCACTATCTGGCCGGGGCCGACGTGTTCACCACGGGCAAGCTCCTGCGAAAAATCGCCGAAGGGGCCTCGGGCCACCGCAGCATCCTGCGCATCGGCCCGGCCGGAGAAAACGGCTCGGGCTACGCCTGCATCAACGTCGATACCTACCGCCACTTCGGCCGCCTCGGGGCCGGGGCGGTCATGGGCGCGAAAAACCTCAAAGGCATCGTCCTGCAGGGCGACGGCGACTTGCCCCTTCCGGCCGACAAGGGCTACGCCAAGCTTTTCAAGGACATTCACGAAAAGGTCACGTCTTCGGGGATGATGGAAAAATACCACAACCTCGGCACCCCGGCCAACGTGCTGCCCTTAAACGAACTCAAGTCCCTGCCCTGGCGCAACTTGGCCGCCACCAGCGACGCCGAGGCGGACAAGGTCTCGGGCGAGGCTTTTGCCGAAAAGCTCCTCATGCACAACGCCGCCTGCGCCGGCTGCCCGGTGGGCTGCATCCACGTCGGCATGGTGCGCGAGATGTTCTCGACTTCCCACCGTTTCGCCATCCATCAGGTGGCCTACGACCACGAGCCCAACTTCGCGGCCGGCCCCATGCTTGGCGTGACCGATCCGGTGGAGGTGCTGGCGATAAACGACATGGCCGACCGCCAGGGTCTGGACATCATCTCGGCCGGCGTGGCCCTGGCCTGGGCCGTGGAGGCCACGCAAAAGGGCGTCATTTCCGAAAAGGAAACCGAGGTGAAGCTCGCCTTCGGCGACGCGGCCGCCCTAAAGCGCGCCATGTGGCTCATCGGCCACAAGGCCAACGACTTCTATGCGCTGCTTGGCCAGGGCGCCATGGCCGCCGCCGCCCATTACGGCGGGGCCGACTACGCCTGCGTGCTGGGGCAGGAAATGGCCGGCTACGCCACGGGCGAGACCTATTTTGCCTCCCAGACCGTCGCTTTCCGTCATTCCCACCTCGATACCGGGGCCTACTCCTACGACCAGAAGCACAAGGAGCAGGACGTGGCCAAGGTGGTGGATTTCCTTGTCAAGGACGAACGCGAACGGGTGCTTCTCACCTGCCTTGTGGCCTGCCTTTTCGCCCGGGAGGTCTACAAGCCCGAAGTCATCGCCTCGGTGCTCGGCTGCCTGGGCCACGAGGAACTGGCCGGCTCCTTTGACGCCGCCGCCGAGAACGCCCGGCGCGCCCGCTGGCGGCTCAAGATCGCCACCGGCTACGATCCCAGGGCCACGCGCATTCCCAAGCGCTTCACCGAGGTGACCACCTGGAAGGGGCCGGTGGACGCGGTCTACATGGAGGCCCTGCGGGCCGCCTATGCCGAGGCCGTGGCCGAACTCGGCGCGCCGCCTGCCGCCGCCGAGCCCCAACCGCCGGCTATGTAATAAAACGCCGTCCCCGCCGTGCAATCGACGCGGCGAGATGCTAGGCCATACGGCATCGGCCCCAAACCGGGGCCGATGCCGTATTTTATTCTTTTTTCCGCAACCACGGCGTGTTATGGCAGAAACGTCGTCCGGCCGTGCCCGCCCCGGCCAAGGCCTCGATCCTAAGCCCCTGACGGTCAAAGGAGACCAGACATGGCCCAACTCACCGAGCATCCGGCCCACAGCGCCCTCGTCGCTCACCATGAGCGCGTCAAGGAACTGCACATGCGCGACCTGTTCGCCGCCGACCCCGGCCGGTTCGACAACTATTCCCTGCGCCTGGGCGACGTCCTGTTCGATTATTCCAAGAATCGGGTCACGGACGAGACCCTGGGCCTGCTGTTCGACCTGGCCCGGCAAGCCGGGGTGGAAGCCCGGCGCGACGCCATGTTCGCCGGCGAAAAGATCAACCGCACCGAAAACCGGGCCGTGCTCCACGTGGCCCTGCGAAACCGCGCCAACCGGCCCATCGCGGTGGACGGCCGCGACGTCATGCCCGACGTCAACAAGGTGCTCAACCAGATGCGCATTTTTTGCGGCCGCGTCCATTCCGGCCAGTGGAAGGGATACACCGGCAAGGCCATCACCGACGTGGTCAACATCGGCATCGGCGGCTCGGACCTGGGGCCGCAGATGGCGAGCCTGGCCCTGGCCCATTATGCCGTGCCCGGCATCACGTCGCATTTCGTTTCCAACGTGGACGGCGCGCACATGGTGGACACGCTAAGGCGCGTCTCCCCGGAGACGACTCTTTTCATCATCGCCTCCAAGACCTTCACCACCCTGGAGACCATGGCCAACGCTCATGACGCTCGGGATTGGTTTCTCGCCCAGGCCGGCGACGAGGCGGCCGTGGCCAAGCATTTCGTGGCTCTGTCCACCAACGCCGAGGCCGTGGCCGCCTTCGGTATCGACACGGCCAACATGTTCGCCTTTTGGGATTGGGTCGGCGGGCGCTATTCCCTGTGGTCGGCCATTGGCCTGTCTATCGCCCTGGCCGTGGGCTTCGACAACTTCGAGGCCATGCTCGAAGGCGCGTTTATCGCCGACGAGCATTTCCGGTCCGCGCCCCTGGAGCGCAACATTCCGGTGGTCATGGGACTGCTCGGCATCTGGTACAACAATTACTTCGGGGCCCAGACCCAGGCCATCCTGCCCTACGACCAGCACCTGACCCGGTTCGCCGCCTATTTCCAGCAAGGCGACATGGAGAGCAACGGCAAGTCCGTCACCAATGACGGCCGGTTCGTGGACTACACCACCGGCCCCATCATCTGGGGCGAACCCGGCACCAACGGCCAGCATGCCTTTTACCAGCTCATCCACCAGGGCCGAAAGCTCATCCCCTGCGATTTCCTGGCCGCCGCCGTCACCCGCACACCCCTGGGCCGGCATCAGGACATGCTGTTGTCCAACTTCTTTGCCCAGACCGAGGCCCTCATGAAGGGCAAGACCGTGGACGAAGCCCGGGGAGAACTTACCGGCAAGGGATTGGACGAGGCACAATTGGAGCTTTTATCCAAGGCCAAGTCCTTCACCGGCAACCGCCCGACCAATTCGTTCCTGTATCGCGTCCTGGATCCCAAGACCCTGGGCACGCTGATCGCGCTCTACGAGCACAAGATTTTTGTCCAGGGAACCATCTGGGACATCAACTCCTACGACCAGATGGGCGTGGAACTCGGCAAGGTGCTGGCCGGGACCATCCTCAAGGAGTTGGAGGACGACGCGCCAGTGAAATCCCACGACTGCTCCACCAACGGCTTGGTCAATTACTACAAGGAATTGCGTCTGGGCGACTAGTGTCGCGCCCCGCGTCGCAGCAAAGCGACGCCTCCGGCGGGCGGGGGCCTCAGGCCCCCGCCCCCCCCAAAGGGTTAAAAGGGGGATAGCGGGAAGACACGGTTACCCCGTCAGCCGCTTGGCCAGCTCCAAGGCGGCGGCCAAGCTGCTTGTGGCCGCCTTGCCCGTGCCGACAAGCTCGAAGCCCGTGCCGTGGCCCACGGAGGTGCGCACAAAGGGCAGCCCCAGGGTCACGTTGACCGTGTCCTTGAAGTGTAAAAGCTTTAGCGGCGGCAAACCCTGGTCATGGTACATGGCCAGGATGGCGGAAAATTCGCCCTGGGCCGCCCGGTAAAAGAGCGTGTCCGCCGGCAGCGGCCCCACGGCCGCGACGCCCTTGGCCCGGGCCGCGTCCACGGCCGGGCGCACCACTGCCTCATCCTCGCGACCTAAAAGCCCGCCCTCCCCGGCATGGGGATTGAGGCCGCACACGGCAATGGGCTTGTCCGCCACGCCAAGGCGCGTGACGTAGTCCCAGGTCAGGGCCAGGCAGCGGGCCACCCGGTCGTAGGTGACCAGCGACGGCACCTTGGCCAAGGGTGGATGGGTGGTGACCAGGCTCACCCGCAGCACCGGACCGCACAGGTGCATGCACACCCCGCCACGTCCCACGCCTGAACGTTCGGCCAGAAATTCGGTATGACCCGGAAAAGCGAAGCCGGCGGCGTTGAGCGCCGCCTTGGACAGCGGGCCGGTGACCAGCCCCCAGTCCGGATGAGCGGCCAGGACGGCCAGGGCCAGTTCCAGGCTCTCGCCGGCGGCCCGGCCGCCTTCGGGCGTCTCTTTTCCAGCCGCAACCGGCAACCCGGCCAAGCCCTGAGGCTCCAGGAGATAAACGCCGGGGGAGGCTTCGGCCAGGGCGTCATAGTCGGGCAGGCGCGTCCAGAACCGGGCCAGTCCCAGGTGACTTGCGTGCCAAACCAGGGCCGTTTCCGGGCCAACAAGCGCCACAGAACGGTCGTTTTTCGGCGCGTCCGGGCCGCCGAGCAGCCGGCAGGCCAGTTCCGGCCCAAGGCCGCCTGCGTCGCCGAGGGTGAGAAGGATGGGGTTTTTCAAAGGGGATTGGGCAGTCATGGGCTTCCTTCCATAACACCAAAAGCCGGAAGGATGATTCCCCGGCACAGGAGGTTTGGGGAGGAGGCCGCGCCTCCTCCCGTCCATTTTCAGCCTTCGGGGGTCAAAGCCACGGCGGCCAGGGGCGGCAGCGTCAGGGAGAGGTATTCGGGCCAGTCGCCGTAGGCGGCCGGCCGGGCCATGACGCCGCCGCCGTTGCCGATATTGCCGCCGCCGAAAAGCGCGGCGTCGGAATTGAAAATCTCCCGCCAGAAGCCGGGGATGCGGCAGCCCACGGCGTAGTTCTCGCGCACGATGGGCGTGAAGTTAAAGGCCCAAAGGACCGGCGACCCGTCCGGGGCCTTGCGCAGGAAGGTGATGACCGAGGCGGCGTAATCGGAAAGATCCACCCACTCAAATCCGGTCCAGTCATTGTCGCGGTCGTGCATGGCCGGATAGGCCTTGTGCAGGGCATTGAGCGCCCGCACGAGTTCCGCCGCGCCTTGATGGTTGGGGAAGTCCATCAGCGCCCAGTCCAGCGGCTCCCGGGAGTTCCATTCCTTCCACTGGCCGAACTCGCAGCCCATAAACAGAAGCTTCTTGCCCGGATGGGCCCACATATAGGCCAAAAACAGGCGCAGGTTGGCCATCTGCTGCCACTGGTCGCCGGGCATCTTGGAAATGAGGGCGCCTTTGCCGTGAGTGACCTCGTCGTGGGACAGGGGCAGGATGAAGTTCTCGTGAAAGGCATAGAGCATGGAAAAGGTGAGCTGGTTTTGGTGGTAGCCCCGGTAGATGGGGTCCTTGGCGAAATAGCTCAGGGTGTCGTTCATCCAGCCCATGTTCCACTTGAAGGTGAACCCCAGGCCTCCGGTGTAGACCGGCCGCGACACGCCGGCCCAGGAGGTGGACTCCTCGGCGATCATGGCCGCGCCGGGGAAATGCTCGTGGACCACGACGTTGAGTTCGCGCAGCATCTCGATGGCCGCGATGTTTTCCTTGCCGCCGTACTTGTTGGGAATCCACTGCCCTTCCCGGCGGGAGTAGTCGAGGTAGAGCATGCTGGCCACGGCGTCGATGCGCAGGCCGTCGAGATGGAATTCCTTGAACCAGTAGAGCGCGTTGGCCAAAAGGAAGTTTTTGACTTCGTGGCGCTCGAAATTGAAGACATAGGTGCCCCAGTCGGGGTGCTCGCCCTGGCGCGGATCTTCGTGCTCGAAAAGCCCGGTGCCGTCGAAGCGGCCCAGGCTCCAGGCGTCCTTGGGAAAATGGGCCGGAACCCAGTCGAGGATGACGCCGATGCCGTTTTGGTGGCAGACGTCGATCAAGTAGCGCAGATCCTCGGGCGTACCGAAGCGCGAGGTCGGGGAAAAATAGTGGCCGACCTGATAGCCCCAGGATTCGTCCAGGGGATGTTCGGCCAGGGGCATGAATTCGATGTGGGTGAAACCCAGGTCGCGCACGTAGGGCACCAGGGTCTCGGCCAGGTCGCGGTAGGAATAAAACGAGCCGTAGTCGGCGGTTTTCCAGCGCCAGGAGCCGGCATGGACTTCATAGATGGCCACCGGATCGGTCAGGGGCAGGCCGCGCGCCCGGCGCTGCTCCATCCAGGCCCCGTCGTTCCAGGCGTAGCTGTCCAGATCCCAGGCCCGAGCGGCCACGCCGGGCCGCATCTCGGTGCAAAAAGCGAAGGGATCGGCCTTTTCCACCACCGCGCCGTCTTGTTGGGTGACGGAAAATTTGTAGAGCCAGCCCCTCTCGAAACCCGGGATGTAACCGGCCCAGATGCCCGAGGCGGCCACGGGATGCAGGGATTGCAGGCCGGGGGTCCAGCCGTTGGCGTCGCTTATAACCGACACGGCCCGGGCGTTGGGAGCCCAGACGGCGAACCGGTAGCCCGGTCCGTCCGGCCCGTCGTAGGGATGCGCGCCCAGGAGCCGGTAGAGATCCCAGTGCTTGCCCTGGCCGAAAAGGAAAATATCGAGTTCGCCCAGGGCCACGGGCAGGCAGGGGGACACGGACGGAGCGGCGGCTTTGGACATGGGGAACTCCTTTGGCGGGCGGGACGGCCCTTGGTCCAGCCGGTCCCGGCGCGTCGGATCGGGGTGTCGCCTTCTCGAAAAGCGCACAAGGCAGCTGACGAGCAAGGCGGTCAATACTCTCGTTTTTGCAGGTCGCGTCGCGAGGCCAAGACGGCGTCAATGCCGTGTCGATCTCGCGGCGGCTTAAATGTCGGCCCCAAGCTCCCGGTAGAGATTGATGTAGTTCTTGGCCGCCTTTTCCCAGGAATAATCTGCCCGCATGGCCCGTACGACCATGGCTTTCCAGGCTTCGGGGCGGTCCCAGAGTTCCAGGGCGTCGAGGATGGCCCGGTAGAAGAGTTCGGGATCGGGTTCGGAGAAGGTGAACCCCGTGGCTGCGGGGTCTGGCCAGGGCACGATGGTGTCGCGCAGCCCGCCCACGGCCGTGGCCACGGGCGGCGTGCCGAACCGCAGGGCGTACATCTGGGTCAGACCGCAGGGCTCATAGCGCGAGGGCATCAGGAAAATGTCCGAACCAGCCTGGATGCGATGGGCCAGATCTTCGGTATAGCCGACGCGCACGGCCAGCCGGCCGGGGTAGTTCTCCATCATGTCCAAGAGCACGGCCTCGTAATCGAGGCTGCCTTCGCCAAGGACCACCACGGCGGCGTCCTTGTCCATGACGCGGCTCATGATGTCGATAAGCAGATCAATGCCCTTCTGGTCGCGGATGCGGCCGATAAAACCGAGAATGGGCCGTTTGAGAAACCGCCGGTCCAGTCCCAGCTCGGCCACCAGATTGCGCTTACACACCGCCTTGCCAGAGAGGTCGTCGGGGCTGTAGGCGCTTGGCAGGTGGCGATCGTTTATGGGATCCCAGACGGTGTAGTCCGCGCCGTTTAAGATGCCGCGCAGTTGGGGGGCGCGCTTGGTCAGGATGCCTTCCAGGCCGCAACCGAACTGGGGCGAGAGGATCTCCAGGGCGTAGGTGGGGCTGACCGCCGTAATGATGTCGGAATAGGCCAAGCCGGCCTTGAGCAGGTTGAAATCGCCCCAGAATTCCGCGCCGTCCAGGCCCCAGGCCTCCTTGGGCAGGCCGGAGTCGAAGAACAGCCGCGAGGCGAAACGGCCCTGAAAGGCCAGGTTGTGGATGGTCATGACGGTTTTGGTGTTGCGCCAAAAGGGCGCTGCCGGACGCAGGAAGTGCAGGTAGGCCGGCACCAGGGCGGCCTGCCAGTCGTGGGCGTGGACAATGGCCGGCGCGCCGTCCAGTCGGCTGGCCCAGGCCATGGTGGCCCGGCAGAAAAAGATGAAGCGCTCGCAGTTGTCGAAATAGTCGCCGTCGTGGGTGTTGTAATAAAAACGACGGTCGAAGTATTCGCCGCGCTGGACGAAGTAGACCGGCACGTCGTCGCAGGTGGCGGTGTAGATGTCGGCGGTGATCGGCGCCCAGGGATAGCCGACGCGGCATTTGGAATAGATCAGCCGCAGCTGGTGGTCGCCGTGGTTGAGGCGGCCGTAGTAGGGCGCGATCAGGGCGACGTTGACGCCCTGGCGCTTGAGTTCCTTGGGCAGCGCGCCCATGACGTCCCCGAGACCGCCGGTCTTGGAGAAGGGATACATTTCCGAAGCGACAAAGAGGACCTTGTGATGAAACTTCATCGCGCTCCTCGGCAGGGCCGGTTCTCTTCCCCATGCCGCAGCCAGCCGCGGGTCCGGGGATGTGGTCTGTTCTTCCCGTCAACCGCCTCGGGCGGACTGCGGGGCAACAAGGCGCGGCAAAAGCCCTTCCCCGCGCCCTTGGCGTAAGGCCGGCCGCGTCACAGCGGTTTGACCCGTTTTAATAGCGTGGCATAGTCGTTTAAAATCCGTTCGTGGTCGAAACACAAGGGTTTCGGCCACTGCCCCACGGGAAAAACGGACAGGTTCTTGGCGTCGTCGCCGGCGGCCAGTTCGTCGGGGTCCAGGGCCTGGGCAATGTAGACGACGCTTAGGGTATGCTGCCTGGGGTCGCGCGAGGGGTGGGAGTAGACGCCAAGAAGACTCGTCAGCTCCACAGTGAGGCCGGTTTCTTCCTTGGCCTCGCGGATGGCGGCGGCCTCGGCCGATTCGCCGTAGTCCACGAACCCGCCGGGCAAGGCCCAGCCATAAGGTTCATTGAGGCGTTCGATGAGCACCACGCCGCGTCCGGGCAGATGAATGAGCGTGTCCACCGTGGGCACGGGATTGCGGTAATGGACGATGGAGTGGCCGCATTGCGGGCAGGGTTTGACAAGGGCCATGGTCACATGCTCCAGGCGGACGCGGTGGTTGTCGGCGGGCGTTTGCCCGGCCCGGTTTCCCGAATAAGTCTCAAGCAATTATAAAGATACGTCTTTTTCTATTTCCAAGGGTACGCGAAATGAACCCCCCTGACAAGATCGTTTTGGAACATGCCGGAGCTCTTGGTGATTTTTTCCTGGCTTGGCCGGCTTTTCTGTCGGTTGTCCGGCATTTTCCGGGTGTGCCCGCCTTTGCGGCCGTGCGTCCATCCCTGGCCGGCTGGCTCGCGTTTCTGGCCGCGCCCTGCCCACCCGATCTGCGCCGAGCTCTCGACGCCCGCTTCGCCGCCGCCGTCTGGCCCGAGGCCCTGGCCAATACCCTGTTGATCCGCCCCGGCCTGGCCGCCCGGCCGGAGCTGCCGCCAAACGACCGTTTTCTGTTCCTGCCGGGCGTCGTGCCCGGCAGCCTGGAGAGTCCTCGGGCGCTCTACCGCAAGGCCCTGGAAGCCCACGGCATCCCCTGGGCCGAGGACTGGCGCGAGACCTTCCAAACGCTTTTCGGAAGCCATGCCCCGACCACGGACGACGTGCTGCTCTTTCCCGGAGCCGGCCACCCGGACAAGTGCTGGCCCCTGGACCGGCTGGCCGACCTGGCCAAGGGTCTGGCCGCGCGCGGGCTGCGCCCGGTTTATGTTCTGGGCCCGGCGGAACTGGAACGCGGCCTTGCCCCGGCCGGAAGCGACATGGTGCTGCCCGAGACGGTGGAAGAATTGTCGTTGGCGCTGCGCACGGCCCAGGCGGTGGTTGGGCCGGACTGCGGCCCCCTGCATCTGGCCGGACTGCACGGCGTGCCTGGGGTGGCGGTCTTCGGCCCGACCTCGCCCCGGCAGTGGGGGCCGGTCGGCTTGGACATCATAACGGCGGGGATGGCCTGCGCGCCCTGTGCGGTCGTGACGTCCGGGGCCTTCGCCGCCGCCTGCCCGCGACCCCTGCCCTGCCTGGCGGACGTTAGCCACGAGGTCGTTCTGGAACGGCTCATGACCCTGACGGCGATGCGACCACACGCCCGCCAACAAGGAAACTGAACCGGGTCAGCTCGTGACGTCCTCAGACAGGTAGCCGGCCGCCTCCAGGATGGATACCGGCGTCGCGCCTTGGCGAAAAATGGTCAGCCGCTTGCCGCCGCACAGGCCGGCCACGGTGGAGGCCGGGCCGCCGGCCGGGGGTGCGCCAGCGGTCAGCACCGCGTCCACGGCCGCCGTCACTTCCGGGTCCAGTGCTTCAGGCGTGGCGGCTGGCGGGCCGCCGCTGACGTTGGCGCTGGTGGCCACCAGCGCCCCGCCGGCCAGCCGGCAAAGCGACGCCGCCGTTTCGTGGGGTGTGAAGCGCACCGACACCCGGCCGTCGGCGTCCTTGACCAACCTGGGCAACGTCTCGCGGCACGGGACCACCAGGGACAGCGGGCCGGGCCAAAAAAGCGCGGCCAATTCGCCGAAATCGGCCCCAAGCGGCCCGGTGGCGAAGCCCGGCGGCACGACTTCGATAAACTGAGCCAGCTCGCCCACCAGCAGCGGCAAGGGCTTGTGGGCAGGCCGTCCCTTGACGGCGACAATGCGTTCCAGGGCAGCGGCGTTGTCCGCCAGCGCGCCCAGGGCGAAGTAGGTTTCCGTGGGATAGACCACGCAGCCGCCGGCGCGCAGGATGGCTGCCGCCCGGGCCAGGGATGTCGTGTGCATGGATGCGCCGCCTGAGTGTTTGCCGCGTCCCGATGCGCCGGGCAGGCGGCAGTTGGACTTGCCGCCCCGGACGGGCTATGGGCCAAGGCAACCTAGCACCAATGCCCCCAAGGGAAAAGGACCGCCATGCCCATCGACCCGCGCCGCCCTGCCCTGTCGCCGCTGCCCGCGCTCTCTCCCCATTTTTTGCCGGCCGTCCTGGACGCCCTGCCCTATTGGGCCCTGACCAGCGAGCAAAAGGAATTGCGCCGCTCCCTGGCCGGCCTGCTCCTGGCCCAGGGGCCGGGCCGGCCCGACTGCGCCGCCGCCGCCAAGGGGCTGCTCGCCTACGCCTTCCAGCGCGACCCCTTTGACCGGGAGAGCCTGGCCTTGTTGGCCCGGCCCCAGGCCGACGCCCCGTTCCTGCCGGCCAAGGCGGCGGCCGTGACGGGCCTGCTCGCCGCGCTGCCCAATCTTGAAAACGACGAGGTCTCCTACGCGGCCATCGCCGCCAGCGGCGACCGGGAGCTTCTTGCGCGCTATCTGGAAATTTCCGCCCGAGACAACGCCGCCGGTCTGGCCCGGCTGGCCCCGGCCTTCCATGCGCTTTGTCGCCTGCCCGATGTTGAACAGGCCGAGGCGCTTTTGCGCGGCTTTGCCCCTATCGTACCGCCGCCGCTTTTTGCCCGCCTGGAGGCCGAATTCGCTTGGCTTCGCCGCCCCCCCGAGACGGCCCTGGAAAAGCTGCTGACCCTGGACGTCGAGACCTGGGGACTGTTTGCCCTGGTCGGCGCGTCCCATTGTCTGGAACGCCTGGGCGACCGGTCGGCCGCCCAGGCCGCCTGTCTGGCTGTCCGGCGCGTCCTGCCCCAGCACGTCAACCTCACACTTCGGGCCTTCGAACTGTCGCGCAAGCGCGAAGCGCCGCGCCCGGCCCGGGCCGGCGAGGCGGCGGTGTGCCTGTATTCCATGAACAAGGAAGCGCTTTTCCGGGAGTGCCTGACCCACCTGGCCGCCACAGACCTTGGCGAGGCCATGGTTGCGGTCCTGGACAACGGCTCCACCGACGGCACGGGAGCCATGCTCGAAGCCGTAGCCGGCCTGTTCCCGGCCGGGCGCTTTGTCATTGTGCGACTGCCGGTCAACATCGGCGCGCCCGGGGCGCGCAATTGGCTGTTGTCCGTGCCCGAAGTGGCGGCGTGTCAACATGTCGCCTTTCTCGACGACGACGCCTTTCCCGAGCGCAATTGGCTCTCACGCCTGCTGGCCACGGCCCGGGAGCATCCCCAGGCCGGGGTGGTCGGTTGCGCCATCACCGACTGCGACCCGCCCCGCGACCACCAGTCGGCCGACTTCAACCTCTTTCCGCCCCAGATGGGCCGGCCGTCCATGGCCGAGGCCAAGGAGCGGCTTTTTGTCTGCGAACCCTGTCGAGGCGCGGCCGATGTCGGGCTTTTCGCCTACGTGAGGCCCTGCCTGTCGGTGTCGGGTTGCTGCCACCTGCTTTCACAGAAGGCCATCAAGGCGGCCGGTCCCTTCGACATCCGCTTCAATCCCACCCAGTTCGACGATCTGGAGCGCGACATCCGCTCGTTTCTGGCCGGATTCCCCAGCGTCTACGACGGGACCGTGCGGGTGCGACACAAGCAAGGATCAAGCCTGGCCCTGGCCCAGACCCAGGCCCAAGTGAGCCAGGTGCTCGGCAACAAGATCAAGCTTGAATACTGCGTGTCCGACGCCGACGCCGACCGGCTGTGGCGCGACAATCTGGCGCTGTTAGGCAAGGATTTAAAGGAGAAGGCGGCGGCTGTGGAGGCGCTTGGGGTCTAGGCAATAATCGGGGCTCCGCCCCGCGCCCCGCCGGGGGGATGATCCCCCCGGCCCCTCGCAATGGTTGCACGTCAATCCAGCGTCTGCCGGTAACGCTTAATCCCGATCCCCACCGACACGAGCAGGAACAGCCCGATGGGCCACATGTGCGGTACGATGTCCACAAACGTGTTGCCCTTGAGCACAATACCCCGCACCACCCGCAGATAGTGGGTGAGCGGCAAGACCGAACCCAGCCACTGGGCCCACTGGGGCATGCCCTGAAAGGGAAACATGAAGCCGGACAGCAGAATCGAGGGCAAAAAGAAAAAAAACGACATCTGCACGGCCTGCAACTGATTCTGGGCGATGGTGGAAAAGGTGATGCCCACGCCCAGGTTGGCCGCGATGAAGGGAAAGGACACCAAAAAGAGCAGCGGCAGGCTGCCCACGAAAGGCACGGCGAACAACAGCCTGGCCGCCACCACGATAAGGCCCATCTGGATGTAGCCGACCACAATATAGGGCAGGATCTTGCCAAGTAGCACTTCCGTGGGCCTCACCGGGGTGATGAGCAGGTTCTCCATGGTGCCCCGCTCGCGCTCGCGGGTGATGGCCAGGGACGTGATGATGACCAGCGTCATGGTCAGCACCACGCCCATGAGCCCGGGCACGATGTTGTACTGGGTCACGGCTTCGGGGTTGTAGCGGGCGTGCAGGCGCAGATCGACCGGCCCGTCCTTGGCCCGAAGGGGCAGCAACGGTCCGGTGAGGTCGCGGTTGAAGGCGTCGGTGGCCGCCTGACGGATGGCGGCCACGGCGTTGGAGGTGGCGGCCGGATCGGTGGCGTCGGCTTCGAGCAGGGCAACCGGGCGCACGCCCCGAACCAGATCGCGGCCGAAGTTCTGGGGGATGGTCAGGACGAACTGGATGCGGCCCAGGCGCAACAGCTCGTCAGCCTCGGCTTCTGTGCTGATTGCCTTGGTGAACTTGAAATAGTCGCTGTTTTTCATGGCCGCGGCCATGTCGCGGGAAAAGACCGAACGGTCGTTGTCCAGGATAGCCGTGGGCAGCTGCTTGGGGTCGGAGTTGATGGCAAAGCCAAACAGGATAAGCTGCAACAGCGGAATGCCCACCATCATGGCAAAGGTCACCCGGTCCCGACGCATCTGGGTGAATTCCTTGGACACCATGGCCCCGAACCGGGCCGGGGAGAAGCCGAGGAAGCCGGACATCACGACACCGCCTTGCGCATGAGGCTGATGAAGACCTCTTCGAGGTTGGAGGCAATGCGCCGCAGGGTCAGCGGCGGCGCGCCGTAGGGGGCGAGGCTTGCGGCCAAAGCGTCGCCGTCGCGGCCGCTGACGTGCAGCGTCACGCCAAAGGCCACCACCTGCTCAACTCCGGGCAGGCCGCGCAGCTTGTCAATGTAGCCGTAGAGGTCCGGGCCGCTTATTTCGTAGGTGAAAAGCCCTTCCTGGGCCACGATCTCGCCCACCGTGCCGGTAGCCAGCAGATGGCCATAAGCGATGTAGGCCAGCCGGTGGCAGCGCTCGGCTTCGTCCATATAATGGGTGGAGATAAGGGCGGTGATGCCCTCGCCGGCCAACTTGTGGACCTCGTCCCAGAAATCCCGCCGGGCCATGGGATCGACCCCGGCCGTGGGTTCGTCCAGGAGCAGCAGGCGCGGCTGGTGGATCATGCAGGCGGCCAGGGCCAGGCGCTGTTTCCAGCCGCCCGAGAGCGTGCCGGCCAACTGGTCGCGAAACCGGCCCAGGTTCATGCGCTCAATGGAGCGGGCAACCCCGGCCGCCCGGTCGGCCACGGCGTACATGCGGGCGATGAAATCGAGGTTTTCCCGCACGGTCATGTCTTCATAGAGGGAAAACTTCTGGGACATGTAGCCCACGTGGGGCTTAATAAGCTCGGCCTGCTCCCGCACGTCGAAGCCCAGGCACATGCCGTGGCCGTCATCGGGGCGCAGCAACCCGCACAACATGCGAATAAACGTGGTCTTGCCCGAGCCGTTGGGGCCAAGAAAGCCGTAGATCTCACCCCGGTTGACCCGCATGTCGATGTGATCGACCACGGCCTTGCGACCGAAAATCTTGGTCAGCCCGGTCACGTCGATGACGGCCGGCGAACCCCCGGCGTTCACGGCTTGCCCCCTGCCCCGGCCGGCTCTAGGGAGACGTCGATGGGCAGGCCCGGGTGCAGGCGCGGCGCGACGGCGGGGTCAAAGGACGCCTCCACCATGACCACGAGCTTTTCCCGGAAGCCCTGGCTGTAGATGACCGGCGGGGTGTATTCCACCTTGGGCGCGATGTAGCTGATGGTTGCCGCGACCGCCTCGCCGCCGCCGTCCCAGGCCACGCGGATGGATTGGCCGGGCTTCAGGCTGCCGGCCACGGCCTCGGGCACGAAAAACCGGGCCTTGACGTTGGCGTCGGGCAACAGCACCACCACCGGACTGCCGGCCGCCGTCCACTCGCCCTTGTAGTGGAGCAGATCGTAGACCAGCCCGCCGACCAGGGCGGATTGGCGCATCTGATCGAGGTTCCACCGCGCCTGGGCCACCATGGCCCGAGCCGCGTCCACGGCATCGGCCGCCGCCCGGATCTGGTCGATACGGCTGGGCAGCTTGCCCGTGGCCAGCTTGGCCTCCAACTCCCGGACCTGCTGCTTGTCGCGGGTGTGGGTGGTGCGCGAGGTGTCGAGCTCTTCCTTGGCGATGACCTCGCTGCCGTAAAGCTTGATCCGGCGGTCATATTCGAGGCGCGACAAATCCCGGGCCGCTTGGGCCCGCCCTAGATCGGCCTCAATCTGGTCTATCTCCTCGGGCCGCAGTCCCTTCTTGCGGTCGTCCAGGGTGGCCTCGGCCTGGCGCAGATCGGCCTGGGCCTGGGCCAGGGCGGCTGTCTCGAAGGCATGTTCCAAGACGTAGAGCGGCTGCCCCGGGGTGACGCGCTGCCCGCGCGAAACGGTCAACTCGTCGAGCCGGCCGCCGATCTTGCCGGCAACGTACACGAATTCGCCCTCGACATAGCCTTGATAGCTCGTCTGGCCGTCCGGCTTGCAGCCACCAAGGCCGCACACGGCCATCAGGCTCAGCGCAGCGCAGAAAAATGCTCTCATGCCCCGCCCTCCTTGGGTTCCGCAGCCAGCCCCCTGGCCAGTACGCCGGCCAAAAACGCGCCCATTTCCCCAACCGGCATGTCCGTGCGCATGCCCATGGCCTGGGCCACCTGGGCAAAGCGCCGGCGCAGCGGCTCGGACAGGCTGTAGACGATCATGCCGCCGACCAACGTCAAATGCACGAAAACCGGCTCGGCCGGCCGCAGCAGCCCGGCCTCCTGCCCTCGGGTCAGAATGCCCCGGGTGACGCCGAAGATGCGGCGAAATTCCATCATGGCCGCCGCCGGCATATTGGCCGCGCCCGAGGCCATCTCCAGGGCCATGATGCGCGGCAGCATGGGCAGGCGCGTAAATAGGCCGGCCAGGGCCTCGGCCAGGGCGGCCAGGGCCTCGCCCGGCGACAGCCCGGGCACGGCCGCCTGTTCCACCGCTCCGGCCACCTGGCCGAAAAGCCGCAGCATCACGGCTTCGTAGAGCTTTTCCTTGTTGCCCACATGATAATACAGGCCGGCCTTGTTGACCCCGGCCCGCTTGGCGATGGCTTCGACCTTGGCTCCGGCGAACCCTTGGCCGGCGAACTCCTCGGCGGCGGCGTCGAGGATGCGTGAGGCGATGTCCGGGGGTATTTCCATGGCGTACTCCAACTTAACCGTTTGGTTTAAAATTTTGGTTAAACCGAATAGTCGAAACCGTCAAGGAGAACATGAACGCCGCTTCCCATTTGGATTAAAGCAGTGTAATCCGTGATCCGGCCAGCGGGAGACAGCCACGCCCCGGCCCAAGGCGACCATGACCCAGACCGCCCTTTCCCTGCTTTTATCCCCTGCCACGGCCGTGGGCCGCGCGGCCTTGCGCTTCGTGGCCGAACTCGGCGGACTGTTCCTGTTCACGCTCCAGGGGCTTTGGCGCATCCTTGTCCCGGCCCCGTCCTGGCCCAAGATCGTGCAGCAGGTCTATTTCATCGGCGTCAAATCGATCTTCGTCATCGCGCTCATCGGGCTTTTCACGGGCATGGTGCTGGGGCTGCAGGGCTATTACACCCTGGTCAAATTCGGCAGCGAGGGCCTTCTCGGCGCGGCCGTGGCCCTGTCCATCATCCGCGAGCTCGGGCCGGTCCTGACCGCCATCATGATCACCGGCCGGGCCGGCTCGTCCATGGCGGCGGAACTGGGCATCATGCGCATTTCCGAGCAGATCGACGCCCTGTCCACCATGGACATCAACCCCATGCGCTTTCTGGTGGCCCCGAGGCTAGCCGCATCGCTTATTTGCTTTCCCCTGCTGACGGCCATTTTTGACGTGGTCGGCATCCTGGGCGGCTATCTTTCGGGCTGCGTGCTCCTGGGCATCAATCCGGGCGTGTATTTCGACCGCATCGACGCCACGGTGGAGCTGGCCGACGTGACCGGTGGGTTTATCAAGTCCGTGGTCTTCGCCCTGCTCGTAGCCGCCATTTGTTGTTATGAGGGCTATTTCACCCATGCCCGCCAGGGCGGTTTCGGGGCCAAGGGCGTGAGCCTGGCCACCACCTCGGCGGTGGTCCTGTCGTGCGTGGTCATCCTGGTCGCGGACTATGTCCTGACCTCGTTTTTGCTGTAGAAAGGGACCGGCGTGTTGCATCCCGGACACGTTGGCCGTAAAAGGCCGGTTGCATGAAAAAATACGCGATGGAAACGTCTGTGGGCGTCTTTGTCCTGGCTGGCCTGCTGTGCGTGGCCTATCTGACGGTCAAACTCGGCAAGCTGGAAGTCGTCGGCGGCGACGGCTATCAGGTCACGGCCAAGTTCAAGGACGTCACGGGCCTCAAAAACGGCGCTTACGTGGAGATGGCCGGCGTGCGCATCGGCCGGGTCTCGGGCATTCGCCTTGATCCCAAGGACCACGCCGCCCTGGTCGGCCTGACCCTGGACAAGGACGTGCGGCTGACCGACGACGCCATCGCCTCCATCAAGACCAGTGGCCTTATCGGCGACAAGTTCGTCAAGATTTCCCCGGGCGGGTCCGATGACGCGCTTGCGCCCGGCGGCATGATTGTCGAGACCGAGTCTTCGGTCGATCTCGGCGATCTTATCGGCAAATACGTTTTCGGCGGCGTGAAGTAGCCCTTCCCCGCACCCTCGGCATCCTCACCAGCGGTGGTATCCGGTATGCAGCGTTTCGTTTCCCGCCTCGTTTTGACCCTTGTCCTGCTGGCCGCGACCGTGGCCGGCGCTCAGGCCGGACCGGCCACCGACACCCTGTCCCAGTCCGTGGACAAGATCATCGCCCTGCTGGCCGATCCGGCCTACAAGGCGTCCGATACCCGGCCGGCCATGCGGGCCAAGCTCATCGCCGCCATCGGCGAAATCTTCGACATGAAGGAACTCTCCCGCCGCGCCCTGGGGCCGGAGTGGAACAAGTTCAGCCCCGAGCAGCAGGAACGGTTCGTCAAGGCTTTCGGCACACTGCTGGAAAACACCTATCTCGACAAGATTGAGAGCTATACCGATGAGAATGTGCAGTATCTCACCGAGCAGGACCTTGGCGGCGGCAAGGCCGAAGTGAGCACCAAGGTCATGGGCAAGGGCAAGGAAATTCCCATTGCCTACCGCCTGACGGATCGCGGCGGCTGGAAGGTCTACGACGTGGTCATCGAAGGGGTCAGCCTGGTGCAGAACTACCGCAGCCAGTTCGGCCAGCTCCTCATGAACGAGAGTCCCGACGCCGTGATCGCCAAAATCTCGCAAAAACGCTCCTGACCCTAAATTTCGAAAGCATTCCGCCGATTGGTCGTGATTAGGTTTTGACATGCCCTGGCCCGTGAGGCACTACCGAAGAGAAGTTCGACGCTTTGGATGGCTTGCCTTTCCCGCAACGCTGAACCGTGTGGAGTTGCCATGACCGCCGCCTTGTCCCGAAAATGCCTTCTCCCCCTGCTCCTGCTGTCGGTCCTGGTCATGACCGGCTGCAACGGCCGCCAAAAGACCAGCAAGGATTTCGACAAGGCCGTCGCGCCGACTCCCGCCGCTGTCCAGACGCCGGCTCCCGCCGCCATCCAGACGCCGGCCCAGGCTCCTGCACCGACAGCTGCCGCCTCGACCGAAGCCGTCGCCGCCAAGCCGGCCGCCGCGCCCGTGGCCGCCGTCACCCAGACGGCCCCGGCCACACCCCAGGCTGACGACTACGCGGAAACGCCCTACAAGCCCACGCCCGATCCGCTCTATTACTGGAACAAAACGTGGTTTAAATTCAACGATCTCTTCTACAGCGGCCTCATGCGCCCCTTTGCCAAGGGCTACGCCTTCGTGGTCCCCAAACAGGTACGCAGCGGCCTGACCAACGCCTACCAGAACTTCATCTTTCCCATCCGCTTCTTAAACGCCCTGCTTCAGCTGGACTTCAAGAAGGCTTCCAAGGAGTTCGGGCGCTTCATGATCAACAGCACGCTGGGCATTGGCGGTCTGGTCGACGTGGCCAAGGCCGACCCCAACCTGGCCCCGGGCAACGAAGACTTCGGCCAAACCTTGGGCCGCTGGGGCGTTGGCGATGGCTTCTACATCGTCTGGCCGCTCCTTGGCCCCTCCACCGCCCGCGACACCATCGGCATGGCCGGCGACGCCGCCGCCAATCCGCTCACCTGGATCTTCGGCCCCTGGTCCATCTACGGCGACGACAACCCCTGGTACTGGTCTTACATCATCAAGGGTGCCGACGTGTTCAACAACCTGCCAAACAAGCTCGAATCCTACGACGCCGTGGTCAAACCGGCGGTCGATCCCTACACCGCCGTCAAGGACGCCTACATCCAGTACCGGCGAAACGCCGTCTCCCAGTAACCAGCCGCGACAACCGACGCCGCCGCGCCCCCGGGCGCGGCGGCGTTTTTCATGGAACAGGCCCGATTTCATGTCCCCCACAGCCAAGGCCCCATGCCCACCAGCCCGTCACGGCCGGCCTGATGCCGTCAAACCCGAGGCGCGCTCCCCTGATGCCGAGACGACAACCGCCCTGCGCCTGCCCTTGCTCGGCGGCGTCCTGGCCCTTTGCGCCAGCTACCGCAGCCAGCGTTTTTCCCGCCATGTCCATGAAGAATACGCCCTGGGCCGCATCGAATCGGGAGCCCTGGGCTTCCGCTACCGGGGAGCCCAGGTGGTGGCCCCGGCCGGCAGCCTGTCCCTGGCCCAGCCGGGCGTGCCCCACGACGGCGCATCCGCCGTGCCCGAAGGCTGGCGCTACCACATGCTCTATCTCCCGCCGACGGCCCTGGCCCAAGCCTTGCCGGCCGGCGCGAGCCTGCCGCACTTTCGACCGGGCGTCATCGAGGACGCCGCCCTGGCCGACCTGTTCGGCCGTGTCCATGGCCTGCTCATGACGCCCCAGGCCCCGAGCCTGGCCAAACAGACGCGCCTGCTCGCCCTGCTGGCCGCCTGGATCGCCCGCCACGGCGACGACCATCCGGCCGCCCCGCCCATCGGCCGGGAACCGGGAGCCGTGGGGCAGACGCTGGCCATCCTGGCCGAGCGCTTTGCCGAAGACGTGCGCCTGGAGGAACTGGCCGCCGCGACCGGCCTGTCCCCCTGGCATCTGGCCCGGGCCGTGACCCGCCATACCGGCTTGCCGCCTCATGCTCATTTGTTGGAATACCGCTGCCGGGCCGCCCGGGACCGCCTGGCCGGACCGGAATCCCTGGCCGACATCGCCCTGGCCGTGGGTTTTGCCGACCAAAGCCACCTGACCCGGGTTTTCCGCGCCCGGTTCGGCCTGCCTCCCGGGGCCTGGCGCAAGATCGTTCAAGATAAGCGCTGCCGTCCCCGCTAGTTTCCGCCATCCTGACGATGGTGGAGGTCTTGCCATGTCTTCACGCCTCAAGGCGGTCGCGTCCCTGGTCGCGGCCATGGTCCTGGTCGGCTCGTCCGTGGCCGTGGGCCGCTCCATGACGGCTGCGTTGCCGTTGTCCTTGGCTTCCCTGGCCCGATTCCTGTTGGCGAGCCTGGCGCTCGTGCCCTTGGTGATGATCGTCGAGGGCCGTTTTCCCCGGGTGTCGCGGCCCACCTTTTACGCCTTGCTGGCCCAGGCCGCTTGCGGGTCTTTTGCCTTCACGGCCTGCCTGCTCTCGGGCCTGAGGCTCACCGGAGCCGCCTCGGCCGGGGTCACGGCGTCAGCCACGCCGGCCATGGTAACGCTCCTTGGGGCCGTGTGCTTCAAGGAACGTCCGGGCCGCCTGGCCCTGGCCGGCATCGGCTGCGTCACGGCCGGGCTGGCGGTCCTGGGTTTCGCGTCCGACGGGCCGGCCATCGGCCCGGCTCCTTTCTGGGGCAACGCCCTGGTGCTTCTGGCCGTGTGCTTCGAAGCGGTGTTTTTACTCCTGCGCCGCACCGTGCGCGAGCCGCTGTCACCCCTGGCCGCCGCCATGTGGGTGTCGCTTCTGGGCGGACTCTTCTTTCTTGTCCCCGGCGTCTGGGAGGCCCTGACCCTGGACCTCGGCCATATCCCGCCACGCGCCGTGGGCGAGGTCGTCTACTACGGCCTGGGGGTCACGGCGGCGGCCTACATGTTCTGGTTTTACGGCGTGGTGCGGGTGGACGCGGCCACGGCCGGCGTGGCCTGCGGCGTCATGCCCGTGGCCGCCCTGGCCTGCGCCGCGCTGTGGTGCGGAGAAACCATTGGCTGGCGGGAAATGGCCGGCTGCGCCGGGGTGTTGGCCGGCATCCTGTGTCTGGCCGGCGGAGCGCGCAAAAAAACCGGGGCGGTCCGGGATTCGCATCCCTGACCGCCCCGGCAAAAGGCGTCCATGGTGGCCCCGGCGGGCTTATGATCCGCCGGCCTTGGGCGGCGGCGGCACGTAGCCGTCGGGCAGGGGCGGCGCCGGCTCGACAATGGGCGGCGGGATGTTGCCCGAAGGCTTGGGCGACGGGGCCTTGGCCGCGCCTGTGGCGGCCGGAGCCGTCTTGGCCGACCCGGCCGCGCCGGCCTTGGGCGCGCCGCCCCGGTCCAGGGGCCGCTCCTCGGTCAGGTGCGGCTCGGTGACGCCGGCGGCGAAAAGCTCGCCTTCAAGCTCGGCCCGGTTGCCTTCCTTGACGGCGTAGACCTTGAAAAACGTCTTGTTGTTGAGCTTGCCCTGGTCGATGCGGGTGGAAAATCCGCGCGACTCCAGGGCATTCATGAGCTCCGAGGCTTTTTCCTTGTGAGCGAATGAACCGGCCATGAAGGTGAAGGTTGCCCGGTCCGACGGCGCGCCGGCCGGTTCTTCCGAAGTCGGGCCGGCCGGTTCGGGCATGGGAGCGGGACGCGCGGCGGCCGGCGCGGCTGTCGCCGGAGCCGCTGCCGGTGAGTTGGCAGCCCCGGGAACGCCGGCATAGCCGCCCTGGGGCACGGCAGCCTGTTCAACCTCGGCCGCACCGGGCTTGAAGGGTTTGGGCACGAACCGGGGGTCGGTCACGGCCGGGGCCGGCTCCACCACGGGCGGCGCGATGGTCCGTCCCGTCCCGCCCAAGACCGCCGGCATGGGTGGCGCGGCGGCAGCTGGGGCAGGTTGGGCCGGCAGCGGCCGGGAAGCGGCCGGCGCGGGCGGCGGCGGGGGGGCATACGGAGCCGGGGCGTAGGCCGGTGGAGGAGGAGGGGGCGGCGTGGCGGACTGTCGTGGCCAACCCGTGTCGCTTGGCGATTCGGGAGCCTGCTGCCCCCAAATCTCTTTTTCAAAATCCTTGTTGTTGGAGGCGCAGCCGCACAGGCCAAAGGCCAGCAGAAGCGCCGCGATGGGCAAACAACGGTTCAAGGGGACTCCTCCCTGATAAGGACGACGCCGGCGGGGCCGCGTCAGCAGATGCCCGCCAACCGGCTCAAGGTTTCCCTGGCGGCGTTGAATCGGCCGATGGCCAGGGCCAGGGCTTCGGCGGTTTGCTGTCTGGCCGCCGTTTCAACGGCGGCCGCCGCTCGGCTGAGCGCCTCGGCCCCGATGGAGGCGGCGGAACTCTTGATGGTATGGGCCTGCAAGGCCACGCCTTCCAGGTCTCCCGAAGCATAGGCCGCATCCAGGAGGCTGCGCCGGCGGCTCACCTCATCCCAGATGCAGTCGAACACGCGCCGAAAGCCGTCGGCGTCCACACCCATATGGCGGCGCGCGGCTTCAGGGTCAAACGTCGCCGGACGACGGGCGGCGGTTTCCCCATGTTCCTCGTCGGCTGCCATAAACGTCATTCCTTGGGCATGTTCAGTCGAGAAACACCACTTCGGTGCCGACGTCGATCAATTTGGCCATGTCCTTGCCCTCGTCGTTGCGCATGCGGATGCAGCCGCTGGTGACGGGCCGGCCGATGGAATTGGGATTGTTGTTGCCGTGGATGCGAAAACCGTAGCCATGGGACAGGATGATCTTGAACGGTCCCATGGGATTGTCCTTGACCCCGGGACCGACGTATTCGGGCAGGGGTTTGCCTTTTTTGAGCGCCCGTTCCTTCATGGCCGGCGTGGGCCGCCAGGAGGGCTCGAAACTGATGCCCGTGACCACGCCCCAGCCCTGGGGCGCTTCCATGTCCCGGCCCGGCACGGCCACCACGTAGCTTCGGGCCAGATGGCGCGATCCATCAGGCAGATTTTCATAGAGGAAAAGCTTGCGCTGGGACAGATGGACCTCGATGGAATAATGATTCTTGCGGGCATTGTAGGCGGCGGCGTCTTCCGGGGCCACGGGTTCGCCGGTGGTCTGGGACGGGGCCAGGGTGGCCAGGAAGCGGTCCAGCCCGCCGCCGTCGGCCACCGGCGCATAGGCCATGGCGGGCGCGGCGATAGCCGGTTTTATCGCAATGGGCGCTGCCGAGGGTTTGGCCGCCGCTTTGGCGGCGGGTTCCTGGGTCGCTGTCCCGGTAGTCCCCTCAATAAGCGCCACTTCACGCGGGCGCATTGCCTCAGTGGGCTGTTCCGTCGCCCCGCACGGCGTCGCGGCCGCCAAAACCAGCGCCGCGATCCCGAAAATCCATCCCCGCATCGTTCCCATCCTCCGACGCATCCAGTCTCCCGCACTGTCCGGCCTTGCCATAAACTGTCCGTCCCGACAAGCCCAAACGGGATCAGGCGGTTTTATACCGCACCAGCGGCCGCCGCCGGCCGGCTGGCCGGGCGTAGGACACGGCCGGCCAGCCCAGGGCCAAAACGGCATGGACCGTTTCCTCCCGGGGCAACCCCGCCGCCGCCTTGACCCGCTTGTCGTGGCGCATGGCCTCGACAGCGTAGCCGATAAGGCAGGAGCCAAGCCCCAGGCAGTGGGCGGCCAAAAGCATGTTGCCCGTGGCCAACAGCGCGTCCTCGGCCGGACAGCTCGCCCCGGGCCTGGAGCCGACCACCACCACGGCCGTGGCCCCGTGAAAAAGCCGGTCCGTGCGGTCGCGCTCCCAGGCAGCCAACGCCTCGGCCACCGACGCATAATGCTCACGGTAGTAGTCTTCCAGCTCCCGACGGCCCAGGAGCGCGTAGCCTTTGCGCACGAGCGGATTGGCGGCCAGGCGATTGACGCGGCCGAAAAATCCGGCCACGGCCTGGCCCAGGCTCATGACCGCCGCCCGGGTGGCCAGCACCGTGAAGGTCCAGGCCTGGGAATTGGTGCCTGACGGCGCGGTGATCCCGGCGCGAATCACATCCTCAATAACGGGGCCGGGCACGGGCCGTTCCAGATAGCGCCGGCAGGAACGCCGGGAGCGCATAAGATCGACCAAGCGCCCGGCCTGACAGCCCCCCGGGGCGATCTGCTCGCCCGAGGACTCGATGACGTCGTAAGCCTGGGCCCAGGGATCGTCGCCGGGAATGGTCAGGGCGCACTGGGGGCACACGGCCCGGCACTGGCCGCAGCCGATGCAGCCGGCCCCGGCCACCACCACCAGGCCGTCGCCCAGGGACAACACCCCGGACGGACAGACCGCCACGCACTCCCCGCAGCCCACGCAGGCGGCGGCGTCCAGTATCGGCGAATCACTCCCCATGCGCACCATGCCTTATGTTTGCGAAAACTATTTCCGTCCAGCCTTGCGAGACGCCGCGCCGGCCTCACGAGAACCGGCCTCGGTCCCGGGAGCGCGCGGCAGGCGGCGGGCGGCCACGAACCAGCGTTCGTAATCCGTGCCGGAAAGCTTGTCCACGCCCACGCCCCCGCGCCTGGGGCTGGAATGGAGCATCCGGCCGCTGCCGAGATAGATGCCGACATGGCTGATGCCGACGTCCAGATTGGTGGCGAAAAAGAGCAGGTCGCCCGGGGCCAGTTCGGCCGTGGCCACGGCCGAACCCAGCCCGGCCTGGAGCCGGCTTTGCCGGGGCAGGGAACACCCGAAACTGGCGTAAACGGCCTTGGTCAGGCCCGAACAGTCGATGCCGGCCGGAGTGTCGCCGCCCAATCGATAGGGTGCCCCCAGGTAAGGTTCGGCGGCGCGAAGGATACGCTCCCCGACTTCGGACAGCGGTCCCATGTCGGCCGGCAGCACGGCCCCTCGGGTGATCGGCGGGCCGCCCAGGGCGTTTTGGTCCCGGAGCGCCTTGACCAAGGCCTGGTGGTCGGCCTTGGCTTCGCTGTCGTAGAGCGGCTTGTAGTGCGCGCTTAATTTGTTCGGACTCGTATGGAGCATGCCCAGGCTGTCTTCATAGCCGTAAACGGTGCGCGCCTGGGCCGGCGAGGCGGCCCAAAGCGGCAGGCAGCAGACGGCTGCCGCCAGCAGACAAGACGTGGCGAAATACCGGCGGCGCATCAACTGCCTCCGTAGACGAAACGGCGGCCGTCGTCGATGCGCAGGGTCTTGACGCATTCCCGGCGAAAGGCGCACAGCTCCTGGCCGCAGCGGTCATGAACGCCCCAGGCGAAACACGGAGCAAAGCCCTCGCGCTGCTGGATGGAACGCACGGCGTCGATGGTGGTCAGCCCCGAGACGTCCAGACCCAGCTCCCGCGCCTTGGTCATGAGTTCGCGCACATCCAGGCCCATGGGACCATAAAACGCCTCGCGTCCCAGACCCGCCTCGGGGGTGTCGAAAAGCCGCACCGCCACCACCGCGCCGCCGTCGTCGCCCTGGCGCAGGTCGATCTCGCCGTTGTGCTCCAGCACGGCCTTGCGGGCCAAGGTCAGGCCGATGCCGGCCCCCCGGGCCTTGGTGGTGAAAAAGGGGTCGAAGACAAACGAGCGCAGTTCGGGCCGCACTCCTGGGCCGTCGTCGGCAATGGTGAGATGGCTGACGTCGTCTCGCCGGGCCAGCTGGATGGACACGCGCACGAGTTCATGGCCGGAAAATTCCACGGCATTGAGCAACAGCTCGTCCAGGGCCAGGGAAAGCAAGGCCTCGTCGGCTACGATCTCCACGTCTTCCAGGGAAAGATGGCTCTCCAGGCGCTTGTGCAGTCCTTCGGCGCTGCGGGCGGCCCGGGAAAGGGCCTCTTCCACCAGCCGGGGCAGGCGCACGGCGGCAAATCGGGGGCCGCCAAGGGTCGAAAGACGCACCACCGCGCCGACCAGATCTTCCAGACGCCGGGCTTCCTGGAAGATGATCTCGGGATATTCCACGGGCAGGCGGCGTTCCTTGTGGTCGCGCAGGAGCTTGAGCGCAAAGCCGCCGATGGCCGCGGCCGGATTGCGCACCTGATGGGCCACGGACAAGGCCAGGTTGTTGAGGCTTTCGATCATGTCGTGCTGGAGACGGTTTTTTTTCGCGAAGAGCGGCGTTTTCCCGCTCCCGGCTGCGATACAGCGCCGTGACGTCGTCAAAAAGGAGCGTGACGCCAATAGGCTTGCCGTCCACGCTCGGACAGGTGGCGGTCATGGAAAAGCGGCGCATCTCGCCGTCCGGGCGCTGGTAATCGGCCAGGCACTGGCGATAGGGCCGGCCGTTTTCCACGGCTTCGACGAGATTGCGATTAAACGATTCATTGGCCGGGGCCGACAGGAGCAGTTTGCGCCAATCATGGCCCTCAAGGCTGTCTTGCGGCAAGCCCAAGAGATGGACTGCCGAAGGACTGGCGGCGATGATCGTGCCGCGCGGGCCGATGACGAGCAGGCCCACGGGTATGGTCTTGATGACGTTTTGGACGAGTATTTGTCTGACGCTTGGCATGGCGCTTCCCGGCCCCTTGGAGACAACTCCTCCAAAGTAGGCCCGCTTCGGTCCGATGACAAGACCGGACCGAAGCGGAGCGCGACACGAAAGGGGGAGGATCTTACTGGTTCTTGGCCGCGGCCGGGGTCTTGGCCGCCACGCCGACGAATTCGTCAAAAACTTCGTAGGGCACGGCCCCACGCACCGGCGCGCCGTTAATGAGGAACACCGGCGTGCCTTCGAAGCCGAAGTCCCGGGCTTCCTTGGTGTCGGCGGCGACCCTGTCGGCAAGCGCCTTGCTCTTGACGTCCTCGGCCAGCTTCTTGGCGTCCGCGCCGACTTCCTTGGCGATGGCGTCAAGAACTTCGTCGCCCTTCTCGGCCACGTCCTTTTGCCGGGCAAAGACCTTGTCCATGAAGTTCCAGGCCTTCTTGGCGTCCTGCTGGGCGATGGCCTCGAAATACAGCGCGGCCCGCACGCTGTTTTTACCCGTGGCAAAGTGCTTGAACACCAGTCGGACGTCGTCAGGGCGTTTTTCCATCACGCTTTTGACAGTACCCGAGGCCTGGCCGCAAAAGTGGCACAGGAAATCGGAATATTCCACGATGGTCACCGGGGCGCTTTGCGGACCAAGGGCAATCCGGCCGGCCTCCATGACCGGCGTGAGCGGCTTGGCCAGGGACTGGCTGAAGCGCGCCCGCTCCAGGTCTTTCTGGCGCGCCCGGGCCGTGGTCTCGATGACTTCCAAAACGGCCGGACCCTGCTGGCGAATGGCCTCGACCACGATTTCAGGATGTTCGCGCAGCACCCTGCGAACCCGCTCCAGGTCGTCGTCGGCCGCGGCCGGCATGGCCGTAAAGCCAATAACGGCCAGCGCGACGAGCACTTTCCATTTGCCCATGCTTCCTCCAGATAGCGCGCCGTCACGGCGCTTTCGATGCCGCCCGTCATAGACCCTTTCGCCCGGACTGTCATCCGTTGCCCATCGACGACACGCGAGGCACGTGGTAGGCTGCCGCCATGGAATGGCTTGTTCTCCTGGCCACGCTGGTGGCCGGCCTTTTCGCCTTTTGCTTAAGCGGCGCCAGACAGCAGCCCGGCGGCACCTGACTGCCCGAGACCTGTCGCCGTCGGCGACCGCCTGAACACACGCCCTCCGCCGCCGATGACGCCGACCGCCACCGGCCGTAAGGATTGCCCATGCCCCGTCGCCCTGCTCGCCGTCCCCTCGCCTTTCTCGCCCTGGCCCTCTGGGGCGTCCTGGCCTTGTTGGCCGCTTGCGACAGCCAGCCCAAAACCGATCCGGAGCGCCAAGCCAAGGCCTACGCCCTGTACGAAGGCTACAAAAAGGATTTTCCCGAGGTCACGGAAATACGTCCCGAGGAGGCCTTGAAACGCTGGCAAGACGGCGGCGTGGTCTTCATCGACGCCCGCTCGGAAGCGGAACGGGCCGTCTCCACACTGCCCGGAGCCGTCTCGGAACAGGCCTATCTGGCCGCTCCAGACCGGTTTGCCGGCAAGCAGGCCGTCATCTACTGCACCATCGGCTACCGTAGCGGGGTGCTGGTCCAGAAGCTTGCGGCCAAGGGCATGGCCGCCGCCAATCTGGCCGCCGGGATAGTGGGCTGGCTCCACGCCGGTGGAACTCTCGTCGACGCCTCGGGCGCGCCGACCAGGCGCGTCCATGTCTACGGCCGCACCTGGGATCTCGCGCCCCTGGCCTACACGGCCGTCTGGTAAGGCCCCGCTGCCCCGCTGACAGGATTGTGCCTCAGACAGGCCGTCCACCCTCCAGATTTCCTGGCCAGATCGTCCACGTGTCGAGACTCTACGGCTAAGGCTCCCGGCCGTAATAGCGGCGGTAGTAGCGCCGGCCCGTAACGTCGGCCAATCCCAGCCGCCGGGCGGCCAGATAGCCCAGGCACATGGCCACGACACCGGCCGCCTTGCCGCCAAAGCCCGCCCCGGCCCAGCGCCGGCCCGAAGCCGTGACGCCGCCGCCCAGGCACAGCGTCTCCCCGGCCTGGCGCAGGCGCAAGGACAGCTCCACGTCTTCCATGAGCGCCAACGCCGGAAAACCGCCAGCGTCCTCCAGTTCCTCGCGCCGGAAGAACTGGCCCTGGTCGCCGAAGCCGATGCCGCCAAACCGCGCCCGCAGGGCATTGAGCAACCCCAGGACGCCAAGCCCGGGACGCCGCGTGTCGTAGGCCATGCCGACCACGCCGCCGACCGCCTCGGGGCAACGGTCCAAAGCGGCCTGAATCCGGGCCGGCACGTCGGGCGCGACCACGGCGTCGGCGTGCAGAACAAGGACCACCTCGCCCCTGCAGGCGGCCAGACCAGCCGCGATCTGCCCGCCCCGGCCGCCATCGGCGGCGACCACCTTCGCGCCAAATCCGGCGGCCAGGGAGGCCGTGCCGTCGGTGGAGCCGCCGTCGGCCACCACGACCTCGTGCACGCCCGTGCCGCTAAGGCTCTCCAGACATCGCCCAAGTCCCCTGCCCTCGTTTCGGGTCGGCACGACCACCGAGAGCCGCCGTGGTCTTTGCGCGGGGCCGATCGGGACGGCCAGCCCGGGTCGCCAGGCGGAAAGGGCCAGGAGCAGTAAAAACGGCAGCCAGATCGCGGCCATGGCCAGTCCCTGGCCGCCAAGTTCCTGGGCGCGAAGCCAGGTCGGGGTCACGGCCAAGCCCTGGGCGGCCAGAAGCCACAGCGCAGGCCGTCCAGGACGCAGGGTCCACAGCGGCAGGACCAGGAGGAAATACCAAGGATAAACCGTGGGCAAGGCGGCAAACCCGGCCAGACCGGCGAAAAGCGGCCCACGCCCGCGATCCTGGACGACCAGCCAGCCGACCGCAAGCGCCACGCCGCCAAGGGCCAGAGACACGGCCGGGGCCAGGGGGCCGCAAATCGGCCACAACAAGGCCGTTAACGGTCCGCCCTGGGCCACGTGGCCGGCAAAGGTTGCAAGTGACTGAAACAAGGCCGGCCCGGCCGTGTGGTAAGGCCAAAAGCTCGCCAGCGGCACGAGACAGGCGACGGCCTGGCGCAGATTGCCAGGCCGCATGAAAAACGGAATGAGCAGCAAAACCGGATATTTCACCAGCCCGGCCGCGCCCAGGCACAAAAAACCCCAGCCGTCGCGGCGGGTCGCGAAGGCGGCCAGGGCCAGGGAGACGCCCAAGGCCACCAGCGCGTCGAGGTGCCCTTCCCCCGCGCCCATGATCAGGGACAGGGGGGAAAGCACATACAGGGCCAGCCAGGCCGGCGGCAGCCGACGCTTGGCCAGGACCACGGCCAGGGCCAGGGCGGCCATGAAGTCGGCCAGGGCTAAAGCTCCCCGGAAAGCCAGGGGGTGGGCGAGACGGCGGCCACGGCCCGGCAGAACAGCTCGGCCAGGGGCGGATAGGCGGCGGTCAGCTCAGGGTGGTTGACCCGGCCAAGGACGGCTGCTGCCTGGGCGGACAACAGCCTGGGCAGCCTCGGGTCGCCGGGCGCGATCAAATAAGGATTGCCCCCGGCCAGCTGCATGTCGCCTTCGACGATGTAGCGAAAGACGTCGGTGTCTACCGGCCAGGCCCAGACAAAGAGCAGCCGCGCGCCAAGGCCCAGGGCCACAACGGCGACGGTGACCCGGCCGCGATGCCCGGCCGGCCAGCCGCGCACGGCCAGGACCAGGGCGGCGAAAGCCCCGGCAAAGCAGGTGGCATAGACATAGCGCCCGGTCTCAAAACGGCCGCACAGGGCCAGGACGACAAGGGCCGCCAGGCAAAGCAGTCCGCGCCAGACGTGGCCAGGCAAGCCGGCAAACGCCCTGGCCGGACAGGCCGCTTCAGCCCACGCCGCCTGATGCCCGCTTGGAAGCCTTCGTGTCACGGGCGCTCCGGCCTTGCGGCAGGCGCACTTCCCGCGCCGTTGCCCAGGGGCTGCTGGCCCGGAGCCAAGCCTGAAGGCGGTCCATAGCCGCCAACGCCAACAAGCGGCGCATCCTTGCCTACATCAGAGGGTGGCGTATCCGCGCCGACGCCGGACGGTGGCGCGTCCGCGCCGACCAGGGCCGAAGTCCACGGCCCTGGCGCATCATTGAGGGACCAGTCATAGTCATCATAAACTGGCCGGCGATCCGCCAGGGCGTCAAGCGCCGCGCCCAGCGCCGGCCCGGCAAAGCGGCGCACAAATCCCCACTGCCCGTCCCGGCCGCCGAAATCTTCGGCATACCAGTCAAAAATGCGGAGCAAACGCAACCGGCCGCCGTCTACCCGCGCCCCGACCGGGTCATTCAGGCAGGCCCGTGTCCGCGCATCCAGCATGGCGTCCAGGACCTCACCCCGGTAGGGCACGGACAAAAGCGGCGGACAACTTTTGGAGGCGCAGTTGAGCACAAAGTGGAGCCTGGGGTCCGGGTATTGCCGACGCAGGATGCCGTGCTCAATGTCGTCCAGGGACAGCTTCCGGCCGCCCAAGCGCACAAAGGATCGTTTCCAGGGCGAGGCCAGAAAGCCGCCGGCTTCCTTGATGGAGGATATCCCCGGCCAATGGTCCATGATGAGGCGGATAGTCCAGAGGTTATAGGCGTTTATATAGAGTGCTACGCGATCAGGCCGGGCCAGGGCCTCGGGGTTTTCGGCGGCCATGAGCGCCAACGTCGCATCAAGACGGGCCATGTCCGCCTTGATGCCCGCATAGTTCACCACGCCCCCGCGTACATGGGCGGCCAAAAAAGCACCGTAGTGGTCAAGATAGCCAGAAGATTGGGCGTCATTGGCAAATCCTGCGAAAAGCAACAACAAAATCGCCAGCATAACCATCTTGAACACATCAACCTCCTCAACGCTCTGGGGATAAACCCCGCAGTGAAGGTCCAGCGCAGGAGTTGGACATCAGGCGCAATGAACCGTGGAAAACCAATTGAATTCCTTCCGGTATTGTTGCATATTCCTTCGGTCTTCAGTTCGTTGGGGGGCATAACGTCGTCGAACCCGCGCACCGGCAACACTTGTGCAACAACTATGACGCAACCCAGGTCTTCCGACGCAGCCTCTCTCCTACGCCCAGGCCTGAGCCTGCTTCTCGGCCTTTATGCACTGATCTCTTTCCTTGTACTGCCGCCGTCGGCCCACGGCAATTCCCAGCCTCGCTTCCAGCGGTTGTCCCTGGAACAAGGGCTTTCCCAATCTTATGTCGTCTGCATGGCCCAGGACAAGCTGGGATTTCTGTGGATCGGCACCTACGACGGCCTCAACCGCTACGACGGGACCAATGTCGTGGTCTACCGCAACACCCCGGGCCGGCCCGATTCCCTGCCTGACAACAGCATCCGCACGCTTTTCGTCGACCCGGAGGACGGCACACTGCTTGTGGGCACCAAAAACGGCGGTCTGGCCGTCTATGACCGCGAAGCCGACCGTTTCCGCCCCTATCCTGCAGCCACCCCCTACCCCAGCGGCGATGTAGACAAGGAAATCCGGGCCATCGCCCGTGACGGGTCGGGCAACCTCTGGGTGGGCGGCGCAACCGGTCTGGCCCGCATCTCACCGGCCGGCATCGTGGAAGCCGTGGCCTTGTCTGACCAGAACGGCAATGCCGTCAAAAGTCCGGTCATCGCCATCAAAGCCCGAGCCGACGGCAGTCTGTTCGTGGCCACCAGCCGGAGCGTTCATGCCGTAAACTTGGCCGACGGCCAAGCCACGCCCCTGCTCCCCGGCCCCTTGGGCGAGCTTCCGGCCGACGCGCGCATCAACGGCATTGCCTGCGACGGACCGGACACGCTCTGGGTGCTCACGGAAATACATGGCGCGTATCGCTTCAATCAAGCCACCGGCCGGTCCGATCATCATCTGCCCGGCCTAGCCACCTGGTTTGCCTTCCGCGACTCCTGGGGCGGGCTTTTCATCGGCACCAACCGAGGGCTGGCCCGGATGTGGCCGGACCCGGACCACCCGGGAAAGTTGCTCCCGTCCATGGCCGTCAACAATCCCCTGGACCCGGAAAGCCTGTCCCAGGACGAGGTGCTGTGCGCCCTGGAGGATACCGGCGGCCTGCTGTGGTTCGGCACCTATTCCGGGGGCGTGAGCCGCTACAATCCCGCCTATCAGGCGTTTTCCGTCTACCGGGCCGGACCGGGACTGCCTACCGCCCTGTCCGGCAGCGCAGTCAGCGCCGTGGCCCAGGAAAGCGCCGATGTCGTCTGGGTCGGCACCCGCTACAACGGTCTCAATCGCATTGATCGCCGCACCGGCGAGGTCACGGTTTTCCGCCACGACCCGGCCAACCCGGACAGCCTGGCCGACGACGGCGTCAACTGCCTGCGCTTTGACCGCCAGGGCCGGCTCTGGATCGGAGCCACCGACCGGGGGCTGGACCGCTACGACCCAGGCAGCGGCCGCTTCATCCATTACCGCCACGACCCCCAAAACCCCGAGTCCATCAGCCAGAACAAGATCTGGTGGATCGCCGAGGACGAAGAGGGCATCCTGTGGCTGGGTTCCAGTTCGGGCGGACTCAACCGCTTCGACCCGGCAACAGGCAAGGCCAAGGTCTACCGCCACGATCCCCAAAATCCGGCCAGCCTCAGCCACAATCGGGTGCGCCATATTACCCCTGCCCCGGGAGGCATCCTGTGGATCGGCACCAATGGCGGACTCAACCGTTTCGACAAGAGCACCGAAACCTTCACCCATTGGGAACACGACCCGGACAACGCCAATTCCCTGTCCAACAACCGCGTAACTCCCATCCTCCTTGATCCGTCCGGGGCCTTGTGGATCGGCACCGACGCGGGACTCAACCGTTTCGAGCCGCGCACCGGGCGTTTCCAGCGCGTCACCATGGCCAACGGTCTGGCCAACGACGGCATCCAGGGGATGTTGCAGGACAAGGACGGCAATCTGTGGTGCAGCACCTTCCGGGGGCTTTTCCGCTACAGTCCGGGTAGCGGCGAGGTGCGCAACTATTCGGATCGGGATGGACTGGCCGGCCTGGAATTCTGGATGAACGCCTACGCCCAGGGCAAAAACGGCGAAATGTTTTTTGGCGGCACAAACGGCCTGACCACCTTTTTCCCCAGCCGCATCCGCCCCAACCCCCACGCGCCGCCCGTGGTCCTGACCGGGCTGAGCATCCGCAACAAACCCTATGCCGCCAACCCCGTCACGGTGAGCAACTTGGCCCTTGGCCACGAGGACAACGTCCTGGAACTGTCCTTTGCCGCCCTGGATTTCGCCGATCCGCCCCGAAACCTTTTCTCCCACAAGCTCGAAGGCTTTGACCCGGAATTCTCCCCCCCGGCAGGCAACAACACCGTCACCTACACCAATCTTTCCCCCGGGGAATACCGCCTGCGCGTTCGGGCCTGCAACAATGACGGCGTCTGGAACGAAACAGGGCTGACGCTGGCCATTGCCGTGGCCCCGCCCTTTTGGGGCACCTGGTGGTTTCGCGCCCTGGCCGGACTGGCTGCCCTGGCCTTGCTCCATGGCGGCTACAGACTACGGGTTTCCGCCCTGGAGAAGCGTCGCCGGGAACTTGAGGAAACCGTGCGTCGCCGCACCGCTGACCTCGAAAACGAAATAGAGGACCGCAAGGCCGCCGAAGAAGCCCTGCACCGCAGCCGTCTGAGCTTCTCCGCCATTTTCCAATTCTCGCCCCTGGCCGTCACCATCAGCGAAGAGCAGTCCGCCCGGATGCTGCGCGTCAACGAGGCCTTTTCCCAACTGACCGGCATCCCGGCCGACCAAGCCATCGGCCACACGTCCGAGGAACTCGGCTTTTGGGAACGCTTCGAGGATCGCCAACAACTGCTGATCGAACTGCAAGTCGCCGATTCCGTCACCAACCGGGAACTGGCCTTCCGCCATGCCGACGGTCGTCGTATTATCGGGCTTTGTTCCTGCACGGTCATCGAGGCTTTCGAACGGCGTTGCCTGCTTATGCTCATCGCCGATATCACCGAGCGCAAGGCCCTGGAAAGCGAACTTCTGGCCGCCCGGGAACGGGCCGAGCAAGGCAATCGGGCCAAGTCCGACTTCCTGGCCAACATGAGCCACGAGATCCGCACCCCCATGAACGCCATCATGGGCATGGCCGATTTGTTGGCCGACACCCCGCTCACACCCCGCCAGAAGCGCTATGTGGACATCTTCCAACACTCCGGCCAGATCCTCATGCGCGTCATCAACGACATCCTCGACCTGTCCAAGCTTGAAGCCGGCAAGCTGACCCTGGAGCCCGAACCTTTCGACTTGCCCGAAGCCCTGTTCCAGACCTGCGCCGTGTTCACGCCCCAGGCCGAGGAAAAAGGCCTCCCGCTTTACTGCGATCTTGATCCCGGCTTGCCCCGCCAGGTTTACGGCGACCCCATCCGCCTCACCCAGATCGTGGCCAACCTTTTGGCCAATGCCTGCAAGTTCACCCACGCGGGGGAGATCCGCTTGTCGGCCACAGCCACGCCCCTTGGCCCTTCCGCCTTCCTCCTGCGCCTGACCTGCCGGGACACCGGCGTCGGCATCGCCCCGGACGACATCGCCCGGGTCTGCGACAATTTTTTCCAGGTGGGCGGCAATCAACGCCGGGGGACAGGCCTGGGGCTGGCCATCTCCAAGCGCCTCACCGAACTGATGCAGGGGGAATTGTCCATCCAAAGCGTCCTTGGACAAGGGGCCACCGTCACGGCCACGGTCAGGCTGGAGGTTGCCGCCGAAGCGGCATCGGGAGCGCTTGCGCCGGAAACCCAGGCCGTTGCGGAGCTTTCCGACGCCGGCGGCCAGCCCTGGCGGGTGCTATTGGCCGACGACTCTGTAGGCAACCGTCAAGTCGTCAGCCTGTTCCTGGAAAATCAGCCGGTTATCTTGGAAGAAGTGGAGAACGGCCAGGATGCCCTGGACCGGTTCAAGAAAGGCGGCATCGACATCGTGCTTATGGACCACGTCATGCCAATCCTGGATGGGCTGACCGCCGTGCGGGCCATGCGTGAACATGAGTGGGCGTCCGGCCTTGGACCCACGCCCATCATCGGCATCACCGCCCGGGCTTTTCCCGAGGACGAGGCCGCCTGCCTTGAGGCCGGATGCTCTGCCTACTTGAGCAAGCCCGTTCGCCGCAGCGCCCTGCTCGCCGCCATGCAGGGGCTCCTTGGCCGCCAGGACGACTGAGAGGGGGACCCGCCGCCCTATTCCAGTTCCCGGCAGACGGCTTCGCCAAGGCCCCCCGGCCGCATGGGCCGCCACCCCGAAGTGGGCGACAACGTGCGGTCCAGAAATTTGCCGTCCACCCCGACCCAGGCTGCCTGCTGCCGGATAATCCGCCCCTGGCCGCAGTCCAGGGTCACCCGCTCCAGGGCATAGGCCACGCCGGTGGGAAAGCCCAATTCATGGGCGATCTCCAGCCCCTCGGCCTCGTCGAACACCCTCTTGATTCGAAGCCGCAGCACCTCGCCCGAAATCCGCACTGAATGCCGGTCATAGTAGAGTTCCACGGACCGGTCGTCATGGGCGGCCAGAAAACGCCAGTCCGTGGCCTGGGCCGGCGGGCAGACGGCCAGCGTGAAAACCAGGGCCGTAAGCAGCAACATCAGGCGCATCGCACACCTCCCGAGGACGGAAAACAACGGTTTCAGGCTATTAGCATTCTCAAAGCCGGCACTCAAGCCGGCAATGTCCGCGTCGCCCTTTGACGCAGGGGCAAAAGGGCCTTATGACTCCCCCGGGGAGTCGGACAGGCTGTCGTCGCGGGCCGCAAGGCCCGGGGAGGAAAGTCCGGGCTCCACAGGGCAGGACGCTGGATAACGTCCAGCGGGAGCGATCCCGGGAGAGCGCCACAGAAAACAAACCGCCGGCGCATGCGCCGGTAAGGGTGAAACGGTGGGGTAAGAGCCCACCAGTTGCCGCGGCGACGCGGCAAGCTCGGCATGCCCCGTTCGGAGCAAGACCAAATAGGAAGGCGTTAAGGCTGGCCCGGCCGTGCCTTCGGGTAGGTTGCTTGAGGCCGCGAGCAATCGTGGTCCTAGAGGAATGATGGCCGCCCCGGTTTATCCGGGGAACAAAACCCGGCTTATCGGCCGACTCCCCCTTTTTTATCCACGCTTTAGCGCAAAGGATTCCCCGTGTCCCTGTGGACCGTGCTGCTCGCCGCCGGCTCCGGAACCCGTCTGGCCCAGGCCTCGGGCGGCGTCAAGAAACAGTTTCTCTCCGTTGGCGGCCGCCCGCTCTACTGGAAAGCCCTGACCGCCTTTGCCAAGTCCCCGGACGTGGCCGGCGTGGTCGTGGTTTTTGCGCCCGACGATCTGGCCGAGGCTGCCCGCGAGCTGGCCGGCTATCTCGACGTAAGCCACCCGGGCCTGCCGGTCCTGACCGCCGCAGGCGGGGCCAGACGCCAGGATTCGGTCCAAAACGGCCTCGACGCCCTGCCCCGCGAAGCGCGTCTGGTGCTGATCCACGACGCGGCCCGGCCCTTTGTCGATGCCGGGCTCATCGCCCGGGTGGCCGACGCCCTGGCCGCCGGACGCAAGGCCGTCATCCCGACCCTGCCCGTCACCGACACCGTCAAGCAGGTGGACGGCGACAGGGTGACCGCCACCCTGCCCCGCCATGAGCTGGCCGCCGTGCAAACGCCCCAGGGCTTCGACCTGACCCTGCTGCGACAAGCCTATGCCCACGCCAGACCGGATTTCGACGTCACCGACGACGCCAGCCTGGTCGAACACTACGGCCAGCCCGTTTTCACCGTGCCCGGAGCGCCGCGCAACATGAAAATCACCCATCCCGAGGATCTGGCCAGCCTGGCCGAGGCGGCCGCGCCTCCCGTGCCCGTGACCGGTTACGGCTACGACGTCCACCGCTACGCCGATCCGCAAAAGCCCGGCAAACAGCCCCCGCGCCCCATGAAGCTCGGCGGCTTCCCCATCCTCGGCGCGCCCGAGGTGCTGGCCCACTCCGACGGCGACGTGCTGCTCCATGCCCTGACCGACGCGGTGCTGGGCTGCGTGGCCGGCGGCGACATCGGCCGGCTCTTCCCGGACAGCAACCCGGATTTCGACAACATGGCCTCGGGCGTGTTTTTAAGCGAAGCCCTGCTGGCCGCCAAGGCCAAGGGCCTGACCATCACCCACGTGGACCTGACCATCATCGCCCAGATTCCCAAGATCAGCCCCCACGCCGAGGCCATCCGCCTCAACGTGGCCGCGCTTTTGGGGCTCAATAAAGAGCAAGTGAACCTCAAGGCCACCACTGAGGAAGGTCTGGGCTTCACCGGCGAGAAAAAAGGCATCAAAGCCGTCGCCCTAGTCACCGGCTGGCGACGCCCGTAAGGTGCTGGGCTCTGCCCAGACCCGGCCGGGCGCTGCCCGGCGCCCGCCGGGGGCTTAGCCCCCGGCCCCCCAACCTGGGTTGCCCATGAGCGCAACAACGTAACCGGGCGGCTGGCTATAATAACGTTAAAGTTAAACTTGAACTATCGCACCCCACCCCCTTAAAAAGTTTTTGGGGAAGGAGGGGGTCCAGGGGGAGGAAACCCCTTTTTTCAAAAAGGGGTTTCCTCCCCCTGGTTGACTTTGGCCCTTGGCTTTGCAAAGGGTGGGAACTTTTCGACGGGAGGCGAGGATGCAGCTGTACAATACCATGACCCGGACCAAGGAGCCGTTCGTTTCCCGCGTGCCGGGGAAGGTGGCCATGTACGTGTGCGGGATCACCGCTTACGACCTGTGCCACATCGGCCACGCCCGCTCGTCGGTGGTTTTCGACGTGCTCGTGCGCTATCTGCGCCATATCGGCTTTGACGTGACCTTCGTGCGCAACTTCACCGACGTTGACGACAAGATCATCAAGAAGGCCAACGCCGAGGAGACGACCTCCCAGGAGGTCGCCGAGCGTTACATCGCGACCTTTTACGAAGACATGGACAAGCTCGGGATACTGCGGCCCAACGCCGAGCCCAAGGCCACGGAATACATCGGCGAGATGGCTTCCCTGGCCCAGCGGCTTATCGACAGCGGCCACGCCTACCGCACGCCGTCGGGCGACGTGTATTTCCGGGTGCGTTCCTTTGCCGGCTACGGCAAGCTCTCCGGCCGCGACGTGGAAGACATGCGTTCCGGCGCGCGAGTGGCCCCGGGCGAGGAAAAGGAAGATCCCCTGGATTTTGCCCTGTGGAAGGCTTCCAAGCCCGGCGAGCCGGTCTGGGAGAGTCCCTTTGGCCCAGGCCGTCCCGGCTGGCACCTGGAGTGCTCGGCCATGAGCGAAAAGCTCCTGGGCATGCCCATCGACATCCACGGCGGCGGCCAGGATCTCATTTTCCCCCACCACGAAAACGAAATCGCCCAGAGCGAGGCGGCCATCGGCGGGGAATTTTGCCGTTATTGGGTCCATAACGGCTTTGTACGCATCAACACCGAGAAAATGTCCAAGTCCCTAGGCAACTTCATCACCATTCGCGACATCTACGCCCGCTACCTGCCCGAAGTGCTGCGGTTTTTCCTTCTTTCCTCGCAGTATAGAAGCCCGCTCGACTATTCCGACCAGGGCCTGGACGAGGCAGAAAAAGGCATCAAGCGCATCTACGCCGCCAAGGTGCAAATGGAGCAGGCGCTTGGCCGCGCCAAGTGGAGCGAGACCAAGCTGCCGGCCGACGTGACGGAAGAGCTTTCGCGCCACGAGGAAGGCTTCACCGCCGCCATGGACGACGACCTCAACACCGCCCAGGCCATGGGCCACGTGTTTGGCCTGGTGCGCCTGGCCGGCCGGCTCATGGAAGACAAGACCCTGGCCAAGAGCCGCGAGACGGCCGAGGTACTGCGCCGCATCCTGGCCAATTTCGCCGTTTGGGCCGAGGTGCTTGGGGTGTTCGGCACCGACGCGGCGGCTTTCCTGGCCGAGCTCAAGGCCTGTCGCCTGACGCGCCTGGGCATCGACGCCGCCCGGGTGGACGGTCTGGTGGCCGAGCGCCAGGACGCCCGCAAGGCCAAGGACTTCGTCCGCTCCGACGCCATTCGCGACGAGCTGGCCGGCCTTGGCGTCACGGTCATGGACACGCCGACCGGCCCGCAGTGGGACATCGCCTAGTGTCGCGCCCGCGAAAAACGTCTCATGCACGGCCCTGCAAACGCATGAGAACGAGAAGTATGCTCAAAAAATACGCTCGTATTTTTTGAGCGCCGCGAGCCAAAGACATGCCACGCATCGTCTACATACACCACAATTGCTTCGTGCTGGAGGCGGGGGAACGAACGCTGCTGTTCGACTACCCCGCCCCGGCCTATCTGCCCGAGGCGGTGGCCCGGGTCTGCGCTTCCCATCTGGCCGGCCGGCAACTCACTGTTTTTGCCTCCCACAGCCATGACGACCACTTCGATCCGGAGATCGTCGCCGCGACCAGCGGCGCAGCCGCCCGGCAGTTCGTGGTGTCCGACGACGTGGCCGACCTCTACGGCGACGCCCTGCCGCCGGGACGGATCACCATGGAACCCGAGGACCGGGTGGACCTGGACGGCCTGACCGTGACCGCCCTGGAAAGCAACGACCTGGGGCTGGCCTATCTGCTCGAAATGGACGGACTGACGGTCTATTACGGCGGCGACATGGCCCTGTGGGACTGGCCGGGCAACACGCCCGCCGCCAACCGAGCCGTGGGCATGACCTGGCGGCGGCAACTGGGTCGCCTTGAAGGCAAGCGCCTGGACGTGGCCTTTTCCAATACCGACCCAAGGCTGCCGGAAAGCCTGTGCGGCGCGCCGGAACTCCTTGACCGGGTGCGCCCCCGAGTTTTTGTCCCCATGCACCTCGGCGGCCATGTCCACTACCTCGACGCCTTCGCCCCCCGCCTGACCCGCCCCGGCACGACGCTTTTTTGCTACGCCAAGCTAGGCGACGTGCTTGATATTTGAGATAGGTTGGAAGCTGGTTGTGGAGGAAGAGAGCCTCCGGCGGCTGGGGGCCTGAGGCCCCTGGCCCCCCCACCGGGGAGATCAGGGTCAGGGGCTCGTGGGATTGGCAAAGGGACAACCGAACAGCCGGCCATGGTGAGTTTTCCAGGCGTCCGCCACCTGACGGACTTCCGGCAGGCATCACCGCCCGCTGGGACTCACTGCGGCGCAACGGCAGCCGTCGGCCGCCTTGGTGGCGGCAATGCCTTCCATAAGGCTCGAACGGCCGTCGTTACGGGCCAGATCAGCCTCGATGTCGGCCACCTTGTAGCCGAAGCACCAGCAAACTTTCTTGTCCGCGCCCTCTCCCATGGCTATACCTCGCTCGGCCGCCGCCATGCTCCCTGTCGTCTTGTGGCGGGACCTGAGCCTCAGGTCCTCTGAGGCGGCCGCCTCGAACAAGCCTACCGACAGTCAAGCTCCAGGCCCACGGGGCAGTGGTCGGACCCCATCACGGCCGCGTCGATCCAGGCCCGCTTGACCTTGGGCCGCAGTTCCTCGGACACGAAGAAATAGTCGATGCGCCAACCCACGTTGCGGTCCCGGGCCTTGAACCGGTAGTCCCACCAGGAATAATGCCCACCCTCGGACGTGAACAGACGGAAGGTGTCGACGTAGCCGGCGGCGACGAAGCGGTCGAGCCAGGCGCGTTCCTCGGGCAGAAAGCCGGAGGTCTTTTCGTTAGCCTTGGGGTTTTTGAGGTCCAGGGCGGTGTGGGCGGTGTTGAAATCGCCGCAGACCACGATGGGCTTGTGCTTGCGGAGTTCTTCGGCATGGGCCAGGAAGGCGTCGTAGTAACCGAGTTTGTAGGCCAGCCGCTCCGGCCCCCGGCCGCCATTGGGAAAATAGATGTTGAAGAAATGGAATTCTTCGTATTCGAGGTGCAGCAGCCTTCCCTCGCCCGCGAAGGCGGGATCGGGCAGTTCCATGGCGATGGCCAGGGGCTCGGCCCGGTAGAAGCAGCCGACGCCGGAATAGCCTTTTTTCACCGTGGAACTGCACCAGACGGTCTTGTACTGGTCGGTGTGGCCGAAATCCGCCTCATGGCCGGTCTGGATCTTGGACTCCTGGATGCCGACCACGTCCGCGCTGCTGCCGGCCAGCCATTCCCAAAAGCCCTTCTGCACCACGGCCCGCAGGCCGTTGACGTTCCAACTCACCAGTATCATGCGGATCCTTGTTGACAGCTCTGCCAGACAGGCCCCGAGACAGTGGCCTGGAGCCAACCGGCGGCATCATGCGGGTTCCTCGGCAAAATCTTCGCTAGCGGCAGCTGCTTCTCCATCGAGCATGGCCAAAAACGCTTCGGCGCAGATCGGGCAAAACTGCCGGCCGGCCTCGTCCCGGATGACGCCCAAGGCATGGGTCAGCGCCATGCCCTGGCGGTAGGGCCGGTCGGTGGTCATGGCGTCGAAGGCGTCGGCAATGGCGATGATGCGCGCACCCAGCGGTATGTCCTCGCCGCTGATGGCCGTGGGATAGCCCCGGCCGTCCCAGCGTTCGTGGTGCAGCAGGATCAGCGGCAGCACCGGGGCCAGGGAGGCGATGGGACGCAGGATCTCGGCCCCGATGACGGCGTGTTCCTGGATAACGGCGTATTCCTCGGGAGTCAGCCGGCCGGGCTTGAGCAGCACGGCGTCGCGCACGCCGATCTTGCCGATGTCGTGGAGATTGGAGCCGATTTCGAGGTTGCGCAGTTCGCGTTCGCCCAGGCCCATGGCCCGGCCCAGGCGCATGGCCATGCGCGACACCCGGGCGGTGTGGCCCTTGGTGTATTCGTCCCGGGCCTCCAGGGCGGTGATGAGCGCCGACATGCTGGACAGGACGTGTTCGTGCTCTTTTTTGAGGTGGCGGTAGCTTTCGCCAAGGAGCTGCTCCACCACCAGATGCATCTTTTCCACGTCAAAGGGTTTGACGAAATAGCGTGACACGCCAAGCCGCTCGCCGCGCTTGATGTCGCTGGCATGGCCCCGGGCGCTCATGATGACGACCAGGGTGTTGCGCAGCTCGGGCTGCTTGCGCAGGCGTTCGCACAGCTCGTAGCCGTCCATCTCGGGCATTTCGATGTCGGTGACCACCACGTCGGGCTGCTCGGCCAGGGCAAGTTCCAGGGCCTTGGCCCCATTCTCGGCGGTCAGGACGCAGTGGCCGTTTTTCACGAAATTGTGGCGCAGCATTTCCCGGATGAGTTTGCTGTCGTCCACGACCAGAATTTTGTTGTGGCGCTTGCGTTCGGCGATGTCGAGGTGTTCCGAGACTTTCTTGGAAAGCATCTCGGCGGTGAACGACTTGAGCAGATAGTCGTCGGCCCCGTAGTTGAAGGCCGTGTCCATGTCCAGGGCATTGTCGCTGCTGGAAAGCATGATGACCGGGAGGTACGGTCCGGCGTTGTCTTCCTTGAGCTTGCGGCACAGCTCCAGGCCGGACATGCCGGGCAAGAGCACGCTGGTCAGCACCAGCTCGAAGGCATGGCGGCGGCACAACGCCAAGGCGTCCTCGGCGTTTCGGGCCGAAACCACCCGAAAGCCGCTGCTGGCCAGGGCGGCGCGCACCACATGGAGCAAGGTGCGCCCGGCATCGACAAAGAGAATTTCCCGGGGCCCGGCAACGGGCTGGCGGGTCTGGGAGGCGGCCTTGAGTTCGGCCAGCACGCCGGCCAGGGTCAGACGGTTGACTGGTTTCACCCCCGGGCCAAGGCTCTGGCAGGCTTGGTGTTCCTGATGCAGACCTTCCTCGAAGGGACGCAGGCACAAGATGGGCAACTCCCGCCCCAGTGCCCGGCCGGCCTCGCGAACCGTTCCCAACATATCGCGGCAGTCGCAGCCGGCATAGGAGTCCTGCACCAAAACAGCATCGGGCGGAGGGTCAAGGGCCGCCAGTTCGTGGGCCGCGTCCGGGCTCAAAAACCGGTAATCGACGCCGGCCGTCAGATAAATTTTGCTCAGAAAGGCCCGGTAGAACAGGATGTCGATGATATTGACGATCAGCATCGAATCTCCGGGCGGTTCCAGATGGCGGCGCTTACCGGTCATCGCGTGGCCGGACAGGACCGGTTGTCGTAATGTCGGGGCAGGCCAGGGGCCATGCCAACGGTCAAACCTGACATAATCGAGCGGTTAGCCCCTGGGCGTTCCGTTCGATACGGGCGTATCCCCCGCCGGCCAAGGCTCCGGGGTTGACCACCACGGTGCGGCCGATGGCATCGATGGCCGTGGACTCGTGGATGTGGCCGGTAAGGCACACGGCCGGCTGCACGCGTTCGATAAACTCCCGCACGGTCCGGCTGCCGACATGGACCCCGCCGCCGACCTGATCCGTGGCCGTGCCGTAGGGCGGCGTGTGGCAGACCAGGACGAGGTTGGGACAATGGGCCACGGTCTGCCAGGCGGCTTCGAGCCAGGCGGCGATACGGTCCTCGCCGGCTTCGCTGGGAGTGCCGAACGGGGTCGGCGTGGACCAGCCGCAGCCGAAAAACCCCACGCCCTGGGGCGTGACCCGGCCGGTGGCGTGGAGGTTTATCCCCTCGCCCGAAAGGTAGGCGTCCACCTCGGCCAGATCCATGTTGCCGATCTGGGCCATGAGCACCGGATTGACCTCGCGCAGAGCCGCGATGACCCGTCTGGCGGCGGCGGCCCCGCCCTTGATGGTCAGATCGCCGCTGACGACCACGCCGACGGCCGCGGCCAGATCGGGAATCCGCCCGAGCATGGACACGTCGTCATGGATATCGCCCATGCCGATCCAGAATGCGTCTGCGCTCACCCTGTCCTCCCTGGTTACGCGCCCTTCCCCTGACGGGGTTCGCCTGTTACTATGAAGCGGTTGTGAAAACATTGCAACCAGATCAGCCGACCGATACCGGTAAAGCCCTGGCCAAGGCGGAACTGCGCCGCGACATGTCGGCCCGGCGGGCCGCCCTGACGCCGCAAGCCGTTGCCGCGGCCGGTTTACTGGCCACCAAGCGCGTCCTTGCCCTGCCCGCCTATGTCCAGGCCCGGGAAATCCTGGCCTACATGGCCGTGCGCAACGAGCTTGACGCCGGGCTGATCGCCAGCCAGGCCCTGGCCGACGGCAAACGGCTGCTTTTGCCGCGCTGCCGCGACGGCGCGCCAGGGCAGGTTGATCTGGGCTGCGTACGTTGCCTGTCCGAGGCCGCCCCCGGGAGCTACGGCATCCCGGAGCCGCCGCGCGAGGCCTGCCTGCCCCCCGAAGCCTTCTCGCCGGACCTGATCCTGGTCCCGGGCCTGGCTTTCGACCGGCGCGGCAACAGGCTTGGTTTCGGCGGCGGCTACTACGACCGCCTGCTCGCCCTACCCATGGCCCAAAACGCGTTCACCGTAGGCCTGGGCTACGATTTCCAGCTTGTCGCCCTGCTCCCGGCCGATCCCTGGGACAAACCCGTCAACGCCGTGGTCACCGACCGGCAAACCCTCCTGACAACACCATGAATTACATACCCTTCGCCTTCCCGGACATCCCCAATGTGGCCTGCGCCTTCGGCACGGGGCCGCGCACCATGGCCTTTACCGGCGCGGCCGATCCCGGAGACGTGATCGCCGTTCGGCAAAGCCTCAAGGCCTCCTTGGGCTTCGCCGCCTGGCACAGCTTGCGGCAGGTGCATGGCGTGGACATGATTTTCGAGCCGGAATTCGAGACCCTGGACCGTCCGAGCATCGAGGCCGGCGACGGCATGACCGAAACCCGGCCCGGCCATGCCCTGGCCATCAAGACCGCCGATTGCCAGCCGGTGCTCATCGCCCATGCCTCGGGGCGTTACGTCATGGCCTTGCACGTGGGCTGGCGGGGCAATGTCCAGGATTTTTGCGCCCGGGCGGTGCGCTCGTTTTGCGTGCGCTACGGCCTGTCGCCGGCCGAGTTGTCGGCCGTGCGGGGGCCGAGCCTGGGGCCGGGCGTCTCGGAATTCACGGCTTTTGCGGGCGAATTCGGCGAGGCCTTCCGGCCCTGGTACGACTACCGCACCCGCCGGGTCGATCTGTGGCGGCTCACCCGCGACCAGCTGGTCAAGGCCGGCCTGGACGGCGAGCGCATCTATGCCCTGGACCTGTGCACCCTGTCCCTGCCGCTGTTTTTTTCCTACCGCCGCGACAAATCGACCGGCCGCCAAGCCAGCCTCATCTGGATCAAGGGAGAATAGAAGAAAACAACCGGCAAACGCCGCACTGGCCTCGCCCTTTTTCCCGTCGAGGGGTCCGGGGGGATCATCCCCCCGGCCGCCGGAGGCCTTTTCTCCCCTACCTCGATTATAAGCGGTAGCCGTCTTGGAGAAAAAGCTCCAGGCAGGCATCGACCACGTCGGGGTCGTACCGGCTGCCGCGACCGGAACGCAGCTCGTCCAGGGCGACATCCAGGGCCAGGGCGGCCCGGTAGGGGCGGTGGGAGTTCATGGCTTCCACAACGTCGGCCACGGCCAAAAGCCGGGAACCGAGCAGGGTGTCCTGGCCGGAAAGTCCCTTGGGATAGCCCGAGCCGTCCAGGCGTTCGTGGTGCTCCAGCACCATGCGGGCCACGGGCCAGGGGAAGGGAATGTCCTTGAGGATTTCGTGGCCCACGGCGCTGTGGTCGCGCACGATGCCCATCTCCATGGCGTTTAGAGCCTCGGGCTTGGCCAGGATCTCGGAGGGCACGTGTATTTTGCCGATGTCGTGGACCAGCCCGGCCACGCGAATCCCCTCGCGTTCGTCGTCGGATAGCCCCAGCCGGGCGGCCAGGGCCACGGCCAGGGCGGCCACGCGCTGCTGGTGGCCGGCGGTGAAGGGGTCGCGCTTTTCCGATGTGACGGTGAGCGCGTTGACGGTTTCGGCCAGGGTCAGGCGCAGATTGTCCACGGAATCGCGCAATGCCCGCTCCACCTCACGGCGATGGGTCATGTCGCGGAAAACCAGCACCGAACCGATGGACACGCCCCGGCCGTCGAGAATGGGCGACACGGTCTGCTCCACGGGCACTTCGCGGCCGTCAGCACGGTGGAGGGTGGCGGTTTCCCGGCCGTTTGGGCCGTCGCTCTCGTCCGTGGTAGCCTGGTAGACCTCGGCCAGGAAGCGGCCGGCCAGCGCGGCCGCTTCCACGCCCAAAAGCGCCTCGGCGGCCGGATTGGCAAAAACCACCCGTCCTGTCTCGTCGGTGGTGAGCAAGCCCTCGCCCAGACAGCGCAGGGTCACGGCGGTCAGACGCTCGGACCGGGCCAGGCGCTGCTCCATGCGCGACTTGTACAGGGCGATCTCCAGGGCGCTTTGCAGCTCCCGTTCCTCGAAGGGCTTGATGAGATAGCCGTAGGGACCGGCCGCGCCGGCCCGGCGCAGGGTGGCCCGGTCGGAATGGGCGGTCAAAAAGACCACGGGAACGCCGTTACGGTCGCGGATGGCGGCGGCGGCGTCGATGCCGTCCATTTGCCCGGCCAGCATGATGTCCATAAGCACCAGATCCGGGGCCAGTTCGCCGGCCAGGCGCACGGCCTCCTCGCCGGTATCGGCCTGCCCGGCCACGACGTAGCCGAGACGGCGCAGCCGGTGGCAGACGTCGATGGCCACCACGGCCTCGTCCTCGATGACGAGCACCCGGGCCGGCACGGCGTTTTCGCTGGCCAGATCATGCATGGACGGCGTCCGATCCGCCCAGGATGTCGTCCAGAGCGGCGGTCAGGGTTGGAAAACGGAAGGCAAAACCCAGGCGCGTGAGCCGTTCCGGCACGGCCCGGACGCCGTTTAAAAACAGTTCCTGGGCCATTTCCCCAAGTATAAGCCGCAGCGCCGTCTCCGGCGTGCGCAGCCAGGCCGGCCGGGAAAGCGCCCGGCCGATGGCCTGGGACAATTGCCTTTGGGTCACGGCTCCGGGCGCGGCCAGATTATACGGGCCTTGGGCTTCGGGGCATTCCAGCAAAAAACGAATGGCCCGCACCTCGTCGGTGAGATGAATCCAGGGAAACCACTGATTGCCGGACCCCATCGGCCCGCCGACGAAAAAGCGATAAGGAGCGAGCATTCGCGGCAAAGCCCCGCCGCGGCCGTCGAGCACCACAGCCGTTCGGACCACGACCCGTCGCACCCCCAAAGCCTCGGCCCCGGCTGTGGAAGCTTCCCATTTCTCGGCCACCTCGGCCAGGAAACCCCGTCCAACCGGAGCGTCCTCGGCGGCGGGGGCGTCCCCCCGGTCGCCGTAGTAGCCCGTGGCCGAGCCTTGGACGAGCACGGCCGGCCGGGAAGCCACCGAGGCCAGGGCGTCCATGACGGCCCGGCCGGCAGCCAAACGACTGTCCAGGATGCGGCCTTTGCGCGCCGCCGTCCAATAGCCCGAGGCGATGTTCTCGCCGGCCAGATTGACCAGGGCGTCGGCCCCGTCAAGGCTCTCCCGCCAGCCCGCGCCGCTTCGGCCGTCAAAAGGAGCATAGGACACGCCGCCGGCGGTCGCCCGGGGCACGCCGCGCGAAACAATGACGACCTCCTGCCCGTCCCCGATCAGGGAACGGGTCAGGGTCCGACCGATAAACCCCGAACCGCCCAGGATGACCACGCGCATGACGCCCTCCTTGCTCCGCCAAACGGCTGGCTTCAATATACGGGATCCCGGGAGGATGGCAACTCGCGCACGGACTCAGTAGGTGAAATCGAGCTGATAGGAAACGGGCCGGGCGGCATCGAAGGACCAGAAAAAAAGGCCGTTTTTGAGCCAGGGCGACACGTCCGGCCGGGTCAGGGACAGTTCCAGGGACAGGACGTAGGTCACGCCGCGCTCCAGTCGGTCCCAAGGGCCGAGATCAATAAGAATTTCGCCAAGATGTTTGCGAAAAAGCGAACCGAGGTCCTTGTCGGCGGCCGATCCCTGGTCCGGCAGGGAGGCGACGTATTCGCCGGTCTTGATGCGCCACAGCTCCCCTTCCCAGGCAGCGGCGCTGACGCTCTGGTTCCAGACGTAATCCCGTTTGAGGGAGAGCCTGGCCCGGCAGCGCAGGTTCAGGCGCTCGCCGGCGTCCAGGGCCTGGGCAATGCGATCAAGGCCGGTGGGTTCAATGCCGAAGCGTACCCTGATGCGGCCCTCGTAGTTGTTGAGCACCAGGTTGGTCAAGAGCAGTTCCTGGGCCAAGACCGGCGCGAACGCACCGCAACAAAAGACCCCGGCCAAAGCCCAGACCAGGCAGGCGGCAAACCGCCGACGTGTCATCGTCCCAAGGCGCATAAACGACATGCCGCTCCAGCGTGGGGAGAAAGACGCGACCCCACCGATCATGCCCTAAACCAAGGCGGCCGCTTTGACAACAACGCCCCCCTCGGCTACCACCCCGGCAAGTCCGCTACGGCGGCCGCCAAACCTATGAAACCCCTTAGACTCATCGCCGTCGGCCAGGTCCGTACCCCCTACTTCCGCGAAGCCTGTTCCCATTACCTGACGGCCATTCGACGCTACCTGCCGGCCGAAGAGATTCTCGCCCGGGACGGCAAATCGGCCGATCCGGCCCGGCGCAAGGCCGAGGAGGCCAGGGCCGTACTGGCGGTCCTGGCCCCGCGCGACTTCGTGGTGGTCCTGGATGAGCACGGCCCGTCCCTGCCCTCGACCGAACTGGCCGCGCTGCTCAAAAAACGCATCGAAGATCCGGGCCGCGCTCCCGCCTTTGTCATCGGCGGCCCCTTTGGCCTGGACAAAGCCGTTCTCGACCGGGCCGACCGCCTCCTGGCCCTGGGGCCGGGCACCCTGCCCCACGAACTGGCCCGGGTGGTGCTCTACGAACAGCTCTACCGCGCCGCCTCCATCAATGCCGGCGCGCCCTACCACCACTAACGCACAAGGATCACAGACCATGGCCCTGCCGCTGATTAACGCCGCCTATCTGGAAAAGCTGCGCGAATATTTCGTCTCCGGCGACATCGTTTTCGACTTCGAAAACGCCTCCGAAGCCGACAAGGGCGAGATTCTCGATTTCCTGGAGACCCTCATGGACCTGGCCGAGGCCGCCGACGCCACGGCCACCCGGCTCATTTTCAAGGACGCCTACCTGGCCTCGGCCCAGGGCGAAAACAGCGAAAGGTAACGTGTCTTGCCGGCGACCCGGTAGTCGCCAGCCGCCTTAAGGGCAAAGCCCGGCGGGATATCCTCGCCCTGTGGCGGCGTGCCCGTCATGGTCAGCACAGCCATGGGCCGAGGCACGAGCTCCCGGCAGATGGCCAAAAACTGCGGCCAGGGCGCGAAGGCACGGCTCAGGCACAGGATGAACGCGCCGGGATGAGCCGCCACAATGGGCGGCACAGTGGCCTCCACCCGACCCTCGGCGGCAACAAGGCCGGCAAAGCCCAGGCGCGCGGCGCATTCGCCAAGAAATACCGCCCGTTTTTGCCGGGCTTCGAGCAGATGATAGTCGCCCCGGTTCCAAAAGGCCCGCAGCGGCACGCCGGGCAGCCCGGCCCCGGCCCCGAAATCCAGGGATACGACAGGCTCGCCGACCGGCGGTAAAAACGCCGCGCCAGGGTCGGCCAGAAAATCGGCCACATGCCAGGAATCGGCGACGAGCGTTTCCAGTATCTCGCGCCAATCCGACGGCCCGACCAGATTGACCCGGCCGCGCCAGCGGGTCAAAAGCGTCAGATAGCCGGCCAGTTTTTCGGCTTGTTCGGGCGTCAGCGCGCGCCCCAGGCCCGCCGCCGCCTGGGCCACGCCGGCGGCGTCCAGCCCCGATTGTCCTTGCTCCACGGGTTCCTCCGCGTCAAAATTGACCGTTGCACATTTAGGCCCGTTGCTCTACCAATCGCGGCCGAAACGATGCGAAAAGCTCTTAAGGAGAGGCGAACGTGAGCGCAACCGAAAACCGCCTGGCCGTGCTGTTCCCCGGTCAGGGTTCCCAGGAAAAAGGCATGGGCCGCGAACTGGCCGAGGCTTCGGCCGAAGCGGCGCAGCTGTGGACGATGGCGGAAAAGGCCTCGGGCCTGCCCCTGCGTGAAATCTACTGGGAGGGCGACGAAACGGCCATGGCCGACACCCGCTCCCTTCAGCCCGCCATGACCGCCGTGACCCTGGGCCTGTGGTTTCATCTCAAGTCGAAACTATCCCCGCTGGTCGGGTTTGCCGGGCACAGCCTTGGCGAATACGCCGCCCTGGCCGCCTCGGGCATGGTCGAGGTCCCGGCCGTGTTCGAACTGACCAGCCTTCGCGGCCGGCTCATGGCCGAAGCCGCCGGCGGCGACGGCCGCATGGCCGCCGTGCTCAAGCTCTCTCTGACAGACATTGAGGACGTGGTGCGCCAGGCAGCCGAATCGACGGGCAAAATTCTGCTGGTCGCCAACTACAATTCCCCGGGCCAGTACGTGCTCTCCGGCGAAGCCGAGGCCGTGGAGGCCGCCGCCGCCCTGGTTAAGGACAAAAAGGGCCGGGCCGTGCCCCTGGCCGTCAGCGGCGCGTTTCACAGCCCGCTTATGGCCGAGCCGGCCGCCGAGCTGGAAAAGGCCCTGCGCCGGGCCGGGCTTCGCGCCCCGTCCGTCGCTCCGGTCTACCACAACGTCACCGGCCGTCCCGAGCCCGACGCCGCCCAGGCGCTTGACCTCATGTGCCGCCAGATGACCTCGCAGGTGCGTTGGATCGACACCCTGGCCGCCTTGTGGCAGGCCGGCGCGCGCACCTTTGTGGAGCTTGGCCCCAAGGGTGTGCTGACCAAGCTGTTAGCCGCCAATCTCAAGGAATGCGGCGAACCCTATACGGGCGTTTCCGTGGCCAAACCCGCCGACGCCGCTGCTTTGGAGGCCTGATTCCATGCGCGCCACAGCCATTTTGCGCGATCTTCTGGCCAGCGCCCTGGAAAGCCAGGGCATCGCCTGGCCGGTCAAGACCACCATCGAACCGCCCCGGGACAAGGCCCACGGCGATCTGGCCACCAACGTGGCCATGATGGCCTCCAAGGCGGCCAAGAAGCCGCCCCGGGAGCTGGCCGAGTCCCTGCGCCAGACCCTGGCCGCCGATCCCCGGCTGGCCTCGGTGGAGGTCGCCGGTCCGGGCTTTCTCAATGTCGCCTTCACTCCGGCCTTCTGGCAGGAGACGGTTTGCGACGTGGCCAAGGCCGGCGACGGCTACGGCCTGCTCGACATCGGCCAGGGCGTCAAAATCCAGGTGGAGTTCGTCTCGGCCAACCCCACCGGGCCGTTGCACATCGGCCACGGGCGCGGCGCGGCCGTGGGCGACAGCCTGGCCCGGGTGCTGCGGGCGGCCGGCTTCACCGTCGAAACCGAATACTACATCAACGATGCCGGCCGCCAGATGCGCATCCTGGGCATGTCCATCCTCTACCGCTACAAGGAGCTCCTCGGCGAGCCCGTGACCGAGCCCGAGGACTACTACCGGGGCGAATACGTCATTCCCCTGGCCCAGGACATGGTGGACACCCACGGCCGCACGCTGCTCGAAATGCCCGAAGCCGAAGCCACCGACCTCTGCCGGCTGCACGGCGAACGCGAGATCCTGGCCGGCATCAAGAAAGACCTGGAAGACTTCCGGGTCCACCACGATGTCTGGTTCCCGGAATCGACCCTGCTCGCGGCCGGGGCCGTGGACGCCGCCTTTACCGAACTTCGCGACAAGAAGCTGGCCTACGACCAGGACGGAGCCTTCTGGTTCGCCTCTACCGCCTTTGGCGACGACAAGGACCGTGTGCTGGTCAAGTCCGGCGGCGAGCTGACCTACTTCGCCTCGGACATCGCCTACCACGCCGACAAGTTCCGCCGGGGCTTCGATGTGGTGGTGGATATCTGGGGGGCCGACCACCACGGCTACGTGCCGCGCATGAAGGCCTGCGTCTCGGCCCTGGGGCGCGACCCCGAGGCCAGCCTCAAGGTCATTTTGGTCCAGCTCGTCAACCTGCTGAGGGGCGGCGAGCAGATCGCCATGTCCACCCGGGCCGGCAAGTTCGAGACCCTGGCCGACGTGGTCAAGGAAGTCGGGGCCGACTCGGCCCGCTTCATGTTCCTGTCGCGCAAATCCGACAGTCACCTGGACTTCGACCTCGACGCGGTCAAGGAAAAGTCCATGGACAACCCGGTCTACTACGTCCAGTACGCCCATGCCCGTGTACGTTCGCTTTTTGCCAAGGCCGAGGAGCGCGGCCTGGCCGTGGCCGAGACCTCGCCGGAACTCCTGGCCCTGCTGACCACCGACGAGGATCTGGAGCTGCTCAAGCTCCTGGAGCAGTATCCCGACACCGTGGCCGCCGCCGCCCGGACCTTTTCACCGCATCTGGTGAGCTTTTATCTGCGCGACCTGGCCGGACGCCTGCACCGCTACTACACCGTCAACCCGGTGCTGACCGCCGGGAGCGACGACCTGGCCTCGGCCCGGCTGCGGCTCCTCGACGCCGTGGCCCAGACGATCAAAAACGGTCTGGACCTGCTTGGCGTCAGTGCGCCGGACAAGATGTAACCGACTTGACATTGCCTCGTGATCGGCCATTGTCGGCAGACGAGGAACCTTGCCCATGAAGCTTTTAAGCCGCCTAAACGCCACCCGCGAAAACGGGGGGCCGCGCAAATTCACTTTTGAGATCAGCATGTCCGGCGTGGTGTCCGTCGGCATTGTGGTCGTGCTCGGCATGTGCTGGGTGTTTATTCTCGGCATCCTGGTCGGCCGGGGCTACAAGCCCGAGACGGCCGTGCCCCAGATCGCCCAGATGATGCCGACCACCGAAGCCAAGCTGCCAGACGGCGAAGCCAAGGCCCCGCCGTCGGTGCTCAAGCCCGAGGATCTCCAGTTCATGGAGGATGTCCACAACCAGCCCGGAGCCGAGGCGGCCGACGCCGCGCCGGCCAAAACTCCGGCCGAGCCCAAAAAACAGGCCGCCCCGGCCAAACCCCACGACCAGACCGAAGTGCGTCCCGTGGGCGGCGCGGCGGCTGGGGCCACGCCCCGTCCGGCCACGTCGCCGGCTTCACCGGCCGCGCCCCGGGCGGCGGCCGTCGTTCCCCCGCCGGCCAAGCCAGCCGACACGCCCAAGGTCGATCCCAAATCGACCTTCGACAAAAAGACCGGACCGCGCTATACCGCCACCTATCAGGTGGCCTCGTTCCCGGGCAAAGCCCAGGCCGAAACCCACGTCAAGGATCTGGCGAAAAAGGGCGTGACCGCTTCGGTGCGCGAGGCCAAGTCCGGCAATAACGTGGTATTTCGGGTCACTATCCAGGTGAAGGGGTCGGATGCGGAAATATCCGACTCCCTCAAGAAGAGCGGCGAAAAAGGCGCTATACTTCTCGGCAAAAAACCCTTATGAGGATTCCCCGCTTTCGCGGCAAATCAGAGTGTAAAGAGGACTGCCCATGCTTCCAGGCTCTTCCGTTCCCACCAAGGCGTTTTTCACCAAGGGCGTCGGCCGCCACAAGAACAAGCTGCAGTCGTTCGAGTTGGCCCTTCGCGAGGCCGGCATCGAAAAGCTGAACTTGGTTTACGTGTCGAGCATTTATCCGCCCCATTGCCAGTTGCTCACCCCTGAGGAAGGGGTCAAGCTGCTGAGCCCCGGGCAGATCACCTTCTGCGTCATGGCCAGAAACGCCACCGACGAAAAGAACCGTCTGGTCGGCTCCGCCGTGGGCATGGCCTTCCCGGCCGACAAGTCGAACTATGGCTACATCTCCGAGCACACCGGCTTTGGCGCGGAAGAGCAGGAGATCGGCGACTTCGCCGAGGATCTGGCCTCCACCATGCTGGCCACCACGCTCGGCATCGACTTCGACCCCGAGACCGCCTACGACGAGCGCCGCCAGACCTACCTCATGAGCGGCAAGATCATCGACTCGGCTTCCATGCCCTGCGTCACCACCGGTGAAACGGGCATGTGGACCACGACCATCTCGGCGGTGGTTTTCATCCCCTAGGCCCGCATGGGACTGACCGGGGCAACCCTCGCCTGCCAGCCGGCCGCGTCCATCCGGGGCTCCCGATGATGGACGCGGCTTTGCGTGCTGCGGTCATCCATGACCGCCTGCGCCCGCTTTTTCCCGACCCCAAGCCGGCCCTGGATCACCAAGACGCCTACGAGCTGCTGGTGGCCACGGTGCTGGCCGCCCAGTGCACCGACGCCCGGGTCAACACCGTCACGCCGGAATTCTTCCGCCGCTGGCCCGACCCCGCCGCCTTGGCCCAGGCCGCGGTCGGCGAGGTCGAAGGCGTGGTGCATTCCACCGGCTTTTTCCGGCAAAAGGCCAAAAACCTCGTGGCCGCCGCCAATATCCTGGTCGAACGCCATGGGGGCCGGATACCGGCCAGCATGGCCGAACTGACCGCCCTGCCGGGGGTAGCCCGCAAGACCGCCAACATCGTCCTGTCCAATGCCCTGGGCATAAACGTCGGCATCGCCGTGGACACCCACGTGCGCCGCCTGTCCTTTCGCCTGGGCTTGACGACGTCGGAAAACCCGGTCATCATTGAAAAAGATTTAATGCCCCTGTTCGCCCCCGAGGCCTACGGCGAGATCAACCACCTCCTCGTTCTTTTTGGACGCGAGGTGTGCAAGGCTCGCCGCCCCCGGTGCGGCGACTGCGTGCTCAACGACGTCTGCCCCAAACACGGGGTGTGACGCTTTTACGCCATGCCCGCTTCGGGTCGGCCGGCCCGCCGGCTCCCCGGCGGCGCGATCCCGAGGTCTGCCATGCCGGCCACCACCGCTTCTCCCCATGCCACCCGCGCCGATAGACTGGTCCTTGCCGCCGTCTTTCTCGTTTCCGGCGCGTCGGCGCTGCTGTTTGAAACGCTCTGGCTCCATCTGGCCGGACTGACCTTTGGCGTCAGCGTCTATGCCAGCGCGCTCGTCCTTTCGAGCTTCATGGGTGGATTGGCCCTGGGCAACGGACTTATTTCCCGCTTTGGCCGCGACATCACCGACCCGGTGCGGTTCTACGCCGCCATGGAAGTCCTGGTCGGCCTGTGGGGATTGATGCTGGTCCTGGGCTTTCCCTGGCTGACCGTCTGGCTCGGGGCGGTGCTCCATCCTGCCCTGGACAAGCCGATGCTTCTTAATACCCTGCGATTTTCCTTCTCCTTTCTGCTGTTCCTGCTGCCGGCCACGGCCATGGGCGCCACCCTGCCGCTGCTGGTCAAGGCCCTGGCCTGCCGGCCCGGCGAATTCGGCAAGGCGCTGGGACGTCTTTACGGCATCAACACCCTGGGGGCCTGCCTGGGGGCGCTGCTCGGTGAGATGGTCCTCATAGCCCCCCTGGGCCTTTCCGGCACGGGGTTGGTGGCCTGCGGCTTGAACCTCCTGGCCGCCGTGGGGGCTCTGGCCATCGCCAAACGTTTCCGGGACGAACCCCTTCGTGAAGACGAGCCGGCCAAGGCCGCTCCCGCCCGCCTGAGCACTCGGGCCAAACGGCTCCTGGCGGCTGGCTTCTGCTGTGGTGCGGCCTTTTTGGCCCTGGAAGTCGTCTGGATGCGCTTTTTGCAGCTCTTTGTGCGCTCCACCAGCCTGGCCTTTGCCGTCATGCTGGCCGTGATCCTGGCCGGCATCGGCCTTGGCGGCATGTTCGCCGGCTGGTGGCTGCGGCGCGAGGCCGACGGCCGGCGCATCGCCGCGCCCCTGGCCCTGCTTACGGCCGCCGCCGCCTTGCTCTCCTTTCGGCTTTTCGAAGCCGCCTCGGGCGTCACCATCGATGGCTACCAGTCCCTGGACTGGCGTTACGTGTCCGTGCTGTCGGTCACCCTCATGTTCCCAGCGGCTTTCCTCTCGGGCATCCTTTTCACGGCCCTGGGCGAGGCCTTCCACCGCGAAGTCGGCGACCGGGCGCGCTCGGCCGGCCTTATCGCCATGGCCAACACCCTGGGGGCCATGACCGGCCCGCTTTTGGGCGGCTTTGTCCTCATCCCGGCCCTGGGCATGGAAAAGACCCTGTTTGCCCTTTGCGCCTTGTATCTCGCGCCGGCCCTGCTGTGCGCCGGCGGCAGCGCGCCCTGGCCGTCCTTTCGCTCCGGCCGTTTCCTGCAAATCGCCGCCGCTGTCTTTGCCCTGTTCCTGGCCGTCTTTCCCTTCGGCGTCATGCGCCAGTACCTGAACAAGGCCTGCGTCGATTTCCTCAAGGACGGCGAAATCCTCGTGCGCACCGTGGAAGGCGTCACCGGCACGCTTCAATACCTGCGCAAGGACTACCTCGGCCAGCCGCTCTATTACCGCCTCGTCACCGACGGCTACTCCATGTCCTCCACCGACCGGGGCGCACGGCGCTACATGAAGCTTTTCGCCTACTTCCCCCAAGCCGTGCTGCCAAATCCCAAGTCCGCCCTGCTCATCTGCTTCGGCACCGGCTCCACGGCCTCGGCCCTGGTCGAAAACAAGGCCCTGGAGCGCATCGACGTGGTGGACATCTCCCGCGACGTCCTGGCCGGCAGCCAGGTGGTCTACCCCCAGCCCGGGACCAATCCCCTGGACGATCCGCGGGTGCGCGCCCATGTCGAGGACGGCCGTTTCTACCTGCTGGCCAGCCAGCGCAAGTACGACATCATTACGGCCGAGCCGCCGCCGCCCATGATGGCCGGCGTGGTCAACCTCTATTCCCGTGAATACTTCGCGCTCATGCGCGACCGCCTAAACGACGGCGGCATGGTCACCTACTGGCTGCCCGTGTTCGAGATCTCGCCCGGCGACGCCAAGGCCATCCTCAAGGCCTTTAGCGACGTGTTCGAAAACGCCTCGCTGTGGACCGGCGACAACTTCAACTGGATGATGGTGGGCGTCAAAAAACCCAAGGGCCCCAAACCGGCGGCCGATTTCCCCGCGCCCTGGAAGACCGCGCCCACAGCCGAAGGCCTGCGCCAGATCGCCGTGGAAGAGCCGGCCCAACTCGGCGCACTTTTCATGCTCGACGGCCAGGATATGGCCAACTACCTCGGCGACGCCAAGCCGCTGACCGACAACTACCCCAAGCGCCTCACCGGCTACCCCGAGTCGCCCCAGGCACAGCAGCGCGACGTGGCCGCCCACAACGCGCTCATGGACGCCAACGCCTCCAAGGAACGCTTCGCGGCCTCCAAGCAGGCCGAACTGCTCCTGCCCCAGTCCGTCAAGGCCGAAGCCGAAGCCTGGTTCGAAACCCAGCAAATCATCAACACCTACCTCAACAACATGATCCCGCCGCCGCCGCCACTGCCGGCCGTCAACTACGTGCTGGCGGGTACGGACCTCACCGTGCTGCCGCTGTGGCTCATGAAGTCCGACCCCAAAAAAGTGGACATCGTGGAAAAGGCCATGGCCGCCGGCATGCCGCCCTCGGCCGAGACCGAATTCCAACTCGGCGTCAAAGCCCTGGCCGACCGCAACTACCTGCTGGCCGAAGCCAAGCTCAAGCGCGCCCAGGATCTCGGCTACCCCAGCAACCTGGCCCCGGCCCGGGTCTACATCCTGTGCATGGCCGGGCTGCTCTCCCAGGCCGAAGACCTGGCCCGGCAGGCCTTCAAGGGCGGCCAGGCCAGCGCCTCGGCCCGGGCCTACATGGAATGGCTGGCCCAGACGTTCGGGTTCACCAGTCCGTTTTAAGGGTGACAAAGGCGAAGATGCCTCCGGGGTCCGGGGGCCTGAGGCCCCCGGCCCCCCCGATTGGAAAGGGGGAACGAGGGGATGTCGATCTTGCATCGGTTGGCGTGATCGACAGACGGCGAATGCATCATATCATTCGATTTGACCGAAGCATGGGGCTTTCGGCTACCTTGCGGCAAATCGCAAGGAGCGTCCCCCATGCCCACTACCCTTGATTGCCGTGGCCTAGCCTGTCCCGGCCCGGTCCTTCGCTGCAAGGAATGCATCGAATCTGACGCCCCCGATACCCTGGCCGTCACCGTGGACAATGAAGCCGCCCGGGAAAACGTCAGCCGGTTTCTGACCATGCGCGGCTACGCCGTCGCCGTGGCCGAGGCCGGAGGCGGCGTTTTCACCCTGACCGCCACGGCCGGAGCCGCTCCCGTCGCCACGCCCAATGAGTCGCTGTCCGCCAAGGCCGAAACCGGCAGCCGCACTGTCGTTTTCATCACCGCCGACGTCATCGGCCGGGGCGACGACACCCTTGGGGCCAAACTCATGGTTAATTTTGTCGGCACCCTGCCGGAGCTGGGCGAACGCCTGTGGCGCATTGTCCTGGTCAACGGCGGCGTGCGCCTGGCCGTGGCCGGCAGCCCGGTCATCGATAAACTCAAAGCCCTGGAACAGGCCGGCGTGTCCATTCTGGTGTGCGGCACCTGCCTGGACTTTTACGGCATTTTGGACAAGAAAGAGGTCGGCCAGACCACCAACATGCTCGATGTCGTCACAAGTCTCGATCTGGCCGATAAAATTGTGCAAATCTGACGCGCCGTAATCCCTTGGGCCGCCTGCCCGGGGCGGCCCGCTTGCGCGCCGCAAGGCCGCCCATCCTTGGCGAAGCCTCGCCAGCGGGACCGGCACGCGTCAGACTTTCAGGATGTACCCATGTCGGACGCGCCCCTGCCCACGTTTTTTCTGCCGGCCGAACGCCTCGAACAGCCGGCCATTGATGCTATTGCCCGGGATATCGCCCATTCTCCTTCGGCCCTGACCCTGGCGGCCATCCCCTTGGCGGTGGTCATTGTCAACGACACCCGACAGATCGTCTACGCCAACGCCAAATTCCTGGCCTTGGCCAACCAGGATGACGCCTGCCACGTCATCGGCCAACGCATTGGCGAAGCCCTGGGCTGCGAACATGTGGACGACAACATCGGCGGTTGCGGCACCACCCGGTTTTGCCAGTACTGCGGCGCGGCCCAGGCCATCGTCAAAAGCCTTGAAGGCGAATGCGGCACCCAGGAATGCGCCATCAACCGGGTTGCGGCCTCAACGCTGGACGCGCTCAACCTGCAAGTATGGGCCGTGCCCATGGAGATTGAAGGCCACCAGCTGGTGCTCAACTCCGCCCTGGACATTGCCCATGAAAAAGCCCTGCGCGGTTTTGAACGCATCTTTTTCCACGACATCATCAACGCCGTCACCGGCATCAAGGGCATAAGCGACCTGCTGTCCCTGGAACTGCCCAACAACTATCTGCGGGAATTGGAACTGCTGCGCCGCTCCATTGACGATTTGCAAGACATCGTCGATACCCAACGCGACTTTCTGGCTGTCGAGGCCAAGGAATACCGGCAAAACTACACGCGCCTTTATACCATCGACATTCTCAACTACCTGGCCTCCTACTGCCAGTCCTTCAACCACGGCGGCAAACGCCGCATCGACGTCGCGCCCCAGGCCGCAGCGAGGATTTTCTCCTCGGATCTGCGCATCATCCAGCGCATCATGGTCAATATGGTCAAAAACGCCCTTGAAGCGGCCGGCCCCGGGCAATCCGTGACCCTTGGCGCTGAGGAAACCGACCAGTGCGCTGTGCGGCTGTGGGTCGCCAACCCCGGCATGATGCCCGAAGAGGTGCAACTGCGCCTGTTCGAGAAGGGGTTCTCCACCAAGGGCGAAGGCCGTGGGCTTGGGACCTACAGCATGCGCCTTTTTGCCCGCCAGTGCCTGGGCGGCGAGATCAGCTTCACTTCCACGGCCGAGGACGGCACGCGCTTTACCCTCGAACTGCCGGCCTGACGCCATGGACACAACGGATTCGCGCCTCACGCGCATCAACAAGGCCTTGGCCTCGGCCGGCGTGTGCTCCCGGCGTCACGCCGACGACCTCATCGCCGCCGGACGGGTCACGGTCAACGGGGCCGTGGTCACCGAGGCCGGGCTTCGCATCGACCCTGCCCGCGACGCCCTGGCCGTGGACGGCGCGCCGGTCAATCTGGCTGTGGAAATGCCGGTGACCCTGGCGCTGCATAAAAAGCCCGGCGTGGTGACCACGGCCAGCGATCCCGAAGGCCGGCCCACGGTCTTTGACGGCCTGCCCGAGCCCTGGCGCGGCAAGCGCCTGTTTCCGGTGGGGCGGCTGGACTATTTTTCCGAAGGCTTGCTTTTGCTCACCACCGACGGCGAGCTGGCCCTGCGCCTGACCCATCCGCGCTGGCACGTGCCCAAGCGCTATAGGGTCACCGTGCGCGGCCGGGTGACGCCGGACATGCTTGGCATCATGGCCCGGGGCATGCGCCTGGCCGAGGGCGAGCGCCTGGCTCCGGTGGCCGCCCGCCTCGTCGAGGGGCCGGCCCAGGACCGATCGATTCTTGAAATGGAGCTGCATCAAGGCGTCAATCGCCAGATCCGGCGCATGTGCCGTGATTTGGGCCTGACCGTGCTGCGCCTGGCCCGGGTCAGCCAAGGGCCGGTGGCGCTGGGCGACTTGTCGCCGGGGGCCTGCCGCGAACTGGCTCCGACCGAACTGGCCGCCCTGCGCCAATCGGTGGCTTTAGATGCACCTGACGTCGCGTCACCCCCGCCACCGCCCTGGCAGGCAGCCGGGGGCGATACGACGCGCCCGCCGCGTCCGGCCCGTCCTCCCCAGGCCAGCGGCAAACGGCCGGAAACCAAGGCCAGCGGCGGCAAGACCGGGACAGGACCGCGCCGTGACGGCCAGCCTGCGCCGCGCCGCGACCGCCCTGCCCGACGTCGCGGCCAATCTTCGTAATATCCACGCCACGGTTTCGTCGAAGAAGCCTGGCGCCCATCCATCAAAAACCCGCCCGAGCTTCAAGCCCGGGCGGGTTTTTGCGTTATCGGCAACGGCTGAACGCGCCATGGATGGGCCGGCCTCAAGCGTCGGGGAAGCCGGACAGGAAGGCGGCCACGGCCTGCTGGGCCTGCCCTCTGTGGCTGAAGATGGCGGCGTGTTCACCGCCGGCCAGGGCGACCAGCCGCGCCCCGGGGATGCGCTCGGCCAGTTGCTTGCCATGGGCGGCAAAGGGCACATGGGGATCGGCCGTGCCGTGAACGACCAGGGTCGGCACGGCGATGTCCTCCAGGGGATAGTCGCGGCTGCGGGTCACGTCCACGTCGTTGACGGTCCCGGCCAGCCGCTCCCCCAGGCGAGACCGCGTCTGGGCCGAGAGTTCCGCGAAAAGGGCCAAGGCCTCGGGATCGTTCATGACGGCCCGATGCGAGGCCGGATCGCGAAAGCCGCGCTTGACCGCTTGTTCGGGAGAGGCGGCTTTCGGGCGCATGAGCGACCCCAGCCGGGGGAACCGGGCCGCCAGACGCAGTATGTGCCAGGCCAGGGGCAAGCGTTCCGTGATGCGCCCGGAGCAGGTGGAAACCAGCATCAAACCGCGTGTCAGGCGCGGATGGCGAAGCGCCAGATGCAGGGCGCAGGGGCCGCCGCCCGAGACGGTCATGACCGCCGCAGGCCCAACAGCCAGCTGGGTAAGGAGGGCGGCGCACAGGTCGGCCTGGGCTTCGGGCGCCTCCCGGACGCCCAGGGGCGTGCCCAGGTAGCCCGGACGCGATACGGCCAGAACTCGCCAGCCCTCGGGCGCCAGCAACCGGCCCAGGATCGCGCTTTGGTCGAAGCCGCCCATGGCTCCGTGCAGACACAACAGCGGTGGGCCGTCGCCGTAAGCGGCGTACTCCACCGGACCAAGAGACGTCTCAATGCGGCAGGGGGACAATCCGGCGTTCATCGTGGCGTCTCCCCGGCTTCACCCACCCGGCCCAGGCGGCGGATGAGCTCCCGGCCGGTGGCCTCGGGCCGGGCTTCCACCCGCCGGTACTCCCGGCAATCCGGGGTACGGGCCAGCAAGCCGCCGTCGCACAGCATCCGTCGCAACAGCGCGGCGTCGCCAAAGGTGTGGCAGGCCTCCAGGCAGGCGTTGACCGCCTTTTCCGTCATGATCTGCCGGGCTGGCAGGCGCGACCAGAGCAACCACAAGATCACTTGCTGTTCGCTCCACTTGGAGGGCCAGCGCACCAGGCGGCCGGCAGCGTCGAAGTGGCGCAGGAGCCGGCGCAGCCGGGCGTAATCCACGGGCTGCGCCGGTACGGCCGGGGCGGCAGGCGCGTCGAGGCGGGTTTGCGCCTTGGCGTTGGCCCGGAAGTGCTGGAAATTGCGGCAGCCGGCTGCCCGGGCCAGGATGTTGAGCATCTCGACATGGCCGGGCGTGCCCTCGGCGTCGGCGAGGCCGCCGCGCAGGGCCTTGGCCAAGGCGGAAATGTCGTCCACGGAAAAGGGAAAAGACTCTCGTGACATCGCTTATCCTTGCAAGCGTGCCTGTCCGGGAAGGAGGATGTCGGTGGTCGCCGGCTTCCGACGCGGCACGGGATAAGGTGTCGGTGCGGAATGGAGAAACGCGGCAGGTTTAGCTCCCCTTGCGGGGCGGCGACGCCTGGGTGAACTGCCGACCGGTCCGGGGATTACGACAAGCGGCCCGGCCTTGGCAAGCAAAAAACCGCCGCGACCTGTCCGGTCGCGGCGGTTGGCGTGCGTATGCGAGACATCAGCATTCGCCGTAGAAGGACGCCTCCGGCGGCCAGGGCTTTGCCCTGGCCCCACCGGGGGGATCATCCCCCCGGACCCCGGCAAGGTGAATTGCGCACGTCCCTCGTATGGTCGAACTCCGTTTAGAACATGTCCTTTTCGGATTCGCTGATGGTGGCCTCGATGACGTCCTGCAATTCCTTGGGCAAGCCCATGATGTCCACGTTGAGGAAGCCCCGGACGATGGTGGAGGTGGCCTCCTCCTCGTCGAGTCCCCGGGCCATCAGGTATTCGATCTCTTCCTGGGCGATCTTGCCCACCGCCGCCTCATGGGACAACTCCACGCCGTCCACCGAGCCGAGCAGTTCCGGGATGGCGTGGATGACGCCGCCGCCGAGAATAAGCCCCTTGCACTCCAGATGGCCCTTGGCCGGCACGGAATTGCCGCCGATAAATCCGCGGGCGATGATGGTGCCGCCCGAAGCGATGGTGCGGGAGATGATCTCGCCCTTGGTGTCCGGGGCGTTGAGTTCGATGCGGCTGCCGGTGTCCACATGGGAGCCCTTGGGCGCGACGATGACGGAATTAAACCGCGCCACCGCCCCTTGGCCATTCAAACGGATGACCGGGTAGGACTGGAGATCCTTGACGGGCTTAAGCAGCACGTAGTTGTTGATGAAAACGCCCCCCTCTTCCACCGTGCCGCCGGTGCGTGGCCGCACCACCGTGGACTCGGCCCAGTTGTGGATCATGGTGAAGGTGAGCTTGGCGTTCTTGCCGACGAAAATCTCGGTAATGCCCAGGTGGGCCGCGCCCTTGGAGCCGTGGGCCACCGAGCAGCCGGTGATGATGTGCAGTTCGGAATCGTCCTCGACGATGATGACGTTGTGGACGTTCTGGCCGATCATGTCGCCTTTGAGGAACAGGCACGACTGCACCGGCTCGGCCACCTTGGCGCCCTTTTCGGTGCGCACGAAGTAGCCTCCGTGGAGATTCTCGGCCGCCGACCGGGTGAACTCGTCCTTGTCCTTGTCCACCTGGGTCCAGTAATATTGCGGCAGGCCGTCGTACTTGGCCAGAGCGTCCTTGATGTCCAGGACTTCCACGCCCTTTTGCAGGCTTTTGCAATGCACCCGGCCGTGGTCCACCTGAAGATAGGAGCCGGCGCGCTCGCGCTCTTCCACGTCGATGCCGGACATGAGCATCTCGGCCTTGTCGGCGGCGTCGAGAGTGCGCAGATCAGCGATTTCGCCAAGGGTCGAGCCGGAAAACCGGAAATCCTTGAGTTCGATCTTTTCCATGGCATGGCTTCCTTGGGCTCGTGTCGCGGCCACGAAACGCGCCTCGGGCGCTTCGCGGCCAACAAACTAAAACCCTTAATTTTTCTTAAAAAATACTGGCGTATTTTTTAAGGGACGCGACACTAGTTGAGGCAGCGGACGCATTCCTGGTAGCCGTGCTGGCTGATGTGGTCCAGGATGTCGCGGGGGTTGGCCTCGCAGCACAGGTGGCCGTTATACAGCACCTGCCCTCTGTCGGCGTTCAAATATTCGAGGATGTAGCCGGTATGGGTGATGATCAGCCCCGAGACCGGACGCCGCAGCGCCCGCTGCTGCTTCATGCTGGCCCCGGCCCGAGGTTCCAGACCGGCGGTCAGGACTTCGCGCACGGTATGGCCGATGAGCTTCATGTTCTCCAGGTCGACGCCGGATTCCGGCTCGTCGAACAGGAGCAGATAGGGCTTCTGGGCCATGAGCTGGAGCAGTTCCGAGCGTTTGATCTCGCCGCCGGAGAAACCGGCGTTGACGTCGCGCTCCAGGAACTCGTCCATGTTGACCTTGCGGGCCAAGGCGTCCACGTCGATCTCGCCCTGGCGCGAGCACATGCGCACCAGATGGCGGGTCTTTAAACCGTGGATGGTGGGCGGACGCTGAAACGACATGCCCACGCCCAACCGCGCCCGCTCGTAGATGGGGGCGTGGGTGATGTCGTGGCCGCGAAAGAGGATGCGCCCTTTGGTGATTTCGTAGTTGCCAAAGCCCATGAGCGTCATGAGCAAGGTGGTCTTGCCCGAGCCGTTGGGGCCAAACAGGATGAAGGTTTCGTTGTCGGCAATGTGCAGGTTGATGCCGGAAAGCACCTCGCGCTCGCCGATTTTGACGTGCAAGTCTTCGATGCGAAGCATGATTCCCTCGCTTTTTGCGCCTTATTTGGCGTTGCTCCGCCTGGGGTCTACGGAAAAACCCCGGCAAAGTCCACTCATGGAGTCGGAAAGGGTCCAGCCGGTGGACCGAGCGGGGATCAGTGGGCGTCGTAGGCGCGGATGATGGCCGCCAGCTCGTCGCAGTCGTAGGGCTTGGCCAGATAATGGCGCACGCCGTGGCGTTTGAAGAAATCGATGTGCTGGCGCACACCGTAGCCCGTCAACACCACGATGGGAATGGCATTGACAGATTCGTCGGCCATGCGCACCCGGCCGATGAACTCACGGCCGTCGATTTCGGGCAGGCGCATGTCGAGAAGCACCAGATCGAAGCGTTCCCGGATGACCGCTTCCAGGGCGCTTTTGCCGTTGTCGGCCAGGGTGATGCGGTGGCCTTCGTCTTCAAGGGTCTGGCAGGCCAGGGTGGCGTGATTGACGTCGTCTTCGGCAAGCAAAATACGCAACATAAATTGCCGTTCCTCCCTGCTTAGTCGAAGCAGGAAACATGCCGTTTTCGACCATACAACAATCAGCTGAATTCATGAATATTTATGCCAGGCACGATCGTTTTGAGGAGAAAATAATCCTGTTTTACGACAAAACAGGAAAAGCATTTAATCCTTTTTATCAGATTTCCCGTGCCCCAGGCAAGCCCCGTCCCTAAACGCGCCACCATGCCGCTCTGCCGCGCACGCAGCCCGGCGTTTCCTCTACGCCGGCCAAAGCCGTCAAGGCAGCCGCTCAGGCTCGACGTGGAGTGACCGCCCGAGCGCCCACGGCGAAGCCGTAGAAACGGGGAACAAGCTTGGAGAGCGCCTCGGCCACAAGCCACAGTCCGAAAATGACGACAAACCCGCTGCCGAAATAGAAGACCACCTGCTGCGCGTCGCCGACCGGCCGCCAGACGGCCAGAAGCTTCGTTTGCAGCACGGACATGGTCGGCTCATGGGCCAGATAGACGAAAAAGCTGTGCCGGCCCATGCGGGACAGCAGCTTGCTGTCGCGGATCAGGGAAAAGGCCGAGGCCCGCCAAAACGCGGCGATGCCCAGGACCAGGTTGGCCTTGAAGCAAAATTGGCGCACGCCCTCGTCGGTAAAGCCCAGGGGCGTCCAGCAAACCAGCACAACGGTCAGCAGGCCAAAAGCCCAACTCGCCGTCCGCTGCCACCAGGAGACGCCGGCAAGGGGCAACCGGATGCGGGCAGCCAACCCGCCGAGATAGAAGGCGAACATGTCGCCGGCATAGGAATACGGCCCTTCGGACAGGCCGGTCCAGAGGAGAAAAAAGGCGATGAGGCCCACGCCGGGAGCTTCCTTGAAAAAGACCAGAAAGACCGGCGAGACCAGGAAGACGACAAGCAAGTCGCGCAAAAACCACAACGGATAGTTGATGGGCGTGGTGCCAAGGCCAAAAGTCTTGGTGAAAAGTCCTTCGCCGACCAGGAAATTCCACGAGCCCATCATCTCGATGCTGCCGACAAAATAGAACCAGGCGGCCAGGCCGGCGTTAAACAGGATATAGGGCACGAGCACCGAAACGAATTTCTTGCGCAACATGTCGCCGTAGGCGGCCAGGGACAGGTCGAACTTGCGCAGAAACAAAAAGCCGGAGATGGCGAAAAACAGCGGCACGGCCACGAAATCCACATGGCCGTTAAGGACTTCGAGCATCAGCGTGGCCAAGGGGCCAGTCTCGCCGGCAATGCGCACGGTGATGCCGCGCGCGCCGTGGGCCAGGACAATAAGGCCGATGAGAATGATGCGCAGCACCTCGATGCGCTTGGAAACGTCGCGGTCAATGGGGTCATGGACCGGCCCGAGCCTCCAGGCCGGCTTGGCGGATTCGATCACGGGGGTGAACTCCTGGTCGTGCGCCGCGGGACGCGGCGTGGATCAATGGGCGTAGGCGAGCATCTTACGCAGTCGGGCCGGGGTCACGGAATAGCCCTCTTCACGCAGGATGCGCACGAAGCTGTCGATGATGCACTGCGTGGCAAAGTCTTTCTTCGTGATGCTTTGGGAATGCATGATCTCCCGCAGCACGAGATCAATCATGTAGACGCAGTGGGCGATTTCCTTGATATCCTTGTCCGGCATACCATCTCACAGGCGAGTGCGGCCTTGGGAATCAGGCCTCGGCACCGGCAAAAACTCCGCCGAAAGCCTAACCGCCAAGGCATCATTGCCTTTTTCCACCGTGATGGCAACCATGAGACCATCCAGCTCGGCAGGCCGACGATCAAGCGCAAATCCGTCTTTCGCCCTTTCCCAGCCTCAAGCAGAAGGAGCCTGGAAAGCCATGCGCAAGGCGGCGACTGAAGGATCGGCAACAAGCCGATGCACGGAAGGAAAAGGCCGCAAGAGATTACGGGGCTTTGCCGATGGGAGTCCCCGGCCGCCAGGGACCGGCCCCGGCAGCAGCAGGAAACTGGCGTCAAATTTCGGGAACAACACCCTGGCCGGCTACCATGCGGCGAAAACCCGCGCCGTCCACCAACCCCTGGCGGTAGGCCAGGGAAACATACTCCCGGCGGACGCGGTCAATGAGCCGCTCCATATCCTCGACCAGGCCGCGCGCCGCCTCGCTGGCGTCCTCGCGGGCCAGGGCCTCCAGGGCAGCCAAGCTGTCCTGGAGTTCCTTGAGATGAATAGCCAGTTCGCCTTCCAGTCCCTGGACGTTGACCAGATCGTCGATGCGCGACTGCACCAGTTCCGGCAAATACGCCTTGCAGGTGTCCATGTCCTCCCCCCTGACGGCAGGGTAGCCGCCGGTTGCGCCCGTGGATGGCTGGGCGGGTTTGGCACGATGGCATGGCCTATAGCGCAAAGCCGAGGCGGTGTAAAATGCCGGCCGGCGTTCCAGGACGGTCCCTGACGGTCCGTGCCGGCCGTACAAAAAACCGGGCATGTCTGGCGGCTGGCGAAGCACAGGGCATATCCCGCGGATCGGGAGCCAAGCCGGCCACGCAAGCGGCCGCTGGACTAGGTTCGGACGTCCAGTGCCTGAAGATCGGCTTCGATGCGCTCCCTGGCGGCCAAACCGGCCAGCCAGGGCTCGGGCAGCCCGTCCAGGCCCGTTGCCGCGCCGACGAGCATCCCGGCGAGCAGCCCCCGGGCCGCGCTGTCACCGCCGGCCATGACGTTTTGACGCAGGCAGCCGGAGAGATCATAAGGGTAGCGGGCCACGAGATGGATGACGGCGGGCATGGCCTCGTCGATATGGCAGGTCTGGCCCAGGGCGGCGATGGCGTCCACGGTGTCGTCCTCGGCGGTATCAAGGCCGGCGGCCAGCCATTGGCCGATGGGAGCGCTGGCGTAGCCGGCCTCGGCAGCCAGGCGCAGGGCGTCCACCGGGGTCTTGCCGCCCAGCACGGCCCTGGCGGCCCGGGCAAAAAACTCGGCCGCCTCGATGACCCGGGCGTGGTTGTGGGTCATCTTGGCCTGGCTGCGGGCGGCGTCCACCAAGGCGGGCAGATCGTGGGCCAGGGCGAAGACCAGGGGGGCGATGCGGGCCGCCCCGGCCAGGTCGTTGGAATTGGACCCGGAATTGGCCGGACCTTCGCCAAAGTCGAAAATCTTGAGCGTCATACGGGTGGCGCCGTCGATATAGCCGGCGTAGCCGTCAAAGAGCTTTCGCCAGCGAACGGCAAAATCGTCCAGATCAAACCCGCCGCAAGCGGCCAGGGAGTCGAGCAGCGCCAGGGTCTGGTCACCGTAATGGGTCAGTTCGCCGGCCTTTTTGCCGTCGTGATAGCCATCGGCCGGGGGATCGAGATAGCCGGCAACTTGGCCGAACCGGTCGGCCAGGGCCATGGTGTCGTATTCCCAGTGCGGCCCCAGGGCCAACGCGTCGCCCATAAACGATGCCCAAACCATGGCGCGTGCATTGTCAGACATGGCCTCTCCCCCGGGTTTCCCATACCCTACCGCATCGCTCTGAAAGAACCAAGGGCTTTTCCGGCCGGACTTCGGACCTTGCGACAAGGTCACGACAAATCGTCGTCAAGATCAATAATCCCCAAGCGGGCGGCGTAGCGCACGAGTTCGGCCAGATTGGCCAGCCCCAGCTTGCCGCAGATGTTGGCCCGGTGGTTTTCCACGGTCTTTTTGGAAATAAACAGCTCGGCCGCGATGGCGGCCACGGCCCGGCCTTCGGCTAAAAGCCGCAGGATCTGCTGTTCCCGGCGGGTGAGGTTGTCATAGGCAGGATCGCGGGGACCAGTCTTGCGTGCGGCGTATTCGTCCAGGCGCAGAAGTACTTGCGGCGTGATGGCCGCGTCGAGGTAGCGCTCGCCGCGAAGCACGGCCTCAATGGCCGCGACCAGGCTCGTGGCGGCGGAATCCTTGACCACATAGCCCACGGCCCCGGCCCGGAAACAGGCGGCCACCAGATCCAGGCGGGCGTGCATGGTGACCATCACCACCCGGCATTCCGGGGCCAGTCCGGCCACGCGCCCGGCCACGTCCACCCCGCTGCCGCCGGCCAGGCCCACGTCCAGGAGCAGCACGTCCGGGGCGAGATCGCGGGCCAGGGCAACCGCGCCGGCTGCGTCGGACGCCTCGCCGACCACCTCGAACCGGGGGTCGGCGGCCAAAATGGCGGCCAACCCCTGGCGCATCAGGCCGTGGTCGTCGGCAATGGCGATGCGCGTCCGCTTCGTGCTCATGAGCTTTCCTCGGCCAAGGGAATCTCGGCCTTGATGCGGGTGCCGTGGCCCGGCCGGGAGCGGATGGTCAACCGACCGCCGAGCAGGCGCACCCGCTCGCCCATGCTCCAAAGGCCCATGCGCTTTTCGCCCAGCGCCTCGGGCAACCGGGCCTCGGGATCAAAGCCCTGGCCGTCGTCGGCGACCCGCAGCAGCAGCAGCGGGTGGGAGGCGACCAGACGGGCCACGATTCGCGTTCCCCGTCCATGACGGCAGGCGTTGGCCAGGGCTTCCTGGAGCACCCGGTAGATGGCCAGGGAGGTGTCGAAGCCCACGGTCAGGCGCTCCAGGCCGTCAGCGGAAAAATCCACGGCAAGTCCCGTGCGGGCGGCGGTGTCGCGGCACAGCGCGGCGGCGGCCTCGGCCAGCCCCAGCCGGTCCAGGACCGGCGGCAGCAGGTCGCCGGCCAGGTTGCGCAGGCTGGCGATGGCCGCGCCCAACCGGGCCGAGCTGTCGCGCAGGACATCCCCGGAGGCGGCGTCGGGCTGCGGCTCCTTGGCGGCAAGCAGCCGCTCCAGCCCCATGCGGGCCAGGGACAGATGCTGGCCCACGTCGTCGTGGAGTTCCCGGGCGATGCGCTGGCGCTCGGTTTCCTGAGCTTTGATGAGCTCCCGGGAGAGCCGGCGCAGCCGTTCCTCGGCCCGGCGCGAGGCGATGATGCGGCCGAGATGTTCGGCCAGGGCGTCAAGGAGATGGCGTTCCTCGCGCAAAAAGGGCCCCTCATCGGCCGGCGGGCGCTTGTCCAGATAGCCGACCTCGATGCGCCCCACGGTCTCGCCGCCGATAACGATGGCGCTTTCCTGCCGGGCCGCCGGACGCCGCCAGTTGGGCGTGGCAAAAGTCTGGCCGCCAAGGCTTAGGCGCACGCAAGCCGTCTCGGGATACTGCCAAGCCCGGGCGGCCACGAAACACGCCCCGGCCAGGATGCCGGAAAGGGCCAGTTCCTGGCGCTGGGACAGGCGGGTGATCTCGTAGAGGCAGTCGAGTTCCTTGACCCGTTCCCGCAGGGCGGCCAAGGTCTTGGCGTGTTCGGCGGCGTCAGGGGGAGACGTGGCGTTGGCGTGCATGGCTATTTCTGATGAGCGATGTGGCGAACTTGTCTGGCAGGACCTGTCGCGGGCAAGTGCACCCTGCCCGGCATAGCCCTTTCCCTCGGCCTTGTCAGCCCAGCCCCCGCCCTCTCGGGAGCCTCTCCCGGTTTTTCGGGATGTTTTCCCAAAAAACCGAGTCAAAGTCCTGCCAAAAATCGGGACAACATCCGATTTCGCCGAGAGCCGGCCGACATAGGATGCCGCCAAGCCGGTTTGCCGGAAGGAGGTAGGCATGGCGTATCCCGCCCTGACAAACGACGCGGCGCTCTCGCCGCGTCCGTGCGCCCCATTGCCCGAAATGGAGTCCGACAAGCCCCTTGACCAACATCGGGAGCGCACCTGCGCTCCAAGGCGCGCCAACGCTGCGCCGGGGCTGTCCGTGACCCGGCTTGGCCCTGGCCGCTGGCGCATTTCGGCCCGTTTGCCCGAGGCCGGGCAGGAGGATCTCGACATCTACCTGGCTCCGTCCGAGGGCAGCGCCGTACGTCTGCTGGCCCCAGACGACGACGTGTGCCGCGTGAGCGTGGAGGGAACGCTGGGTGAGGCCGGAGCGGCCAATCTCGGCGACTGTCTGCTGGAAGCCCTGGAACGCGGCCCGGCGCGCCTGGACGTGGTCATCGGCCCCACGGTGGCCGAAGCCTCTCTTGGCGTCGCGGCCGTGCTGGAAAGCTTCGGCCGGGTCACGGCCCGACTCGAAGGCCGGCCGGAAATCGCCGTCAACGGGCCGGGACAGGGTTGCGCGGCCATGCGCCAGGCCTTTGACCGGGGCGCGGCCAAGGGTCGCGCCAGCCTCGGGGCGCAAGGAGGACAGCCATGACCGTGCTGGCCTGGTGTCTGCTGGCCGTGGCGGCCTTGGTCATTCTAAGCGGCCTTGGCCGGGGATCGCGTCGCCATCCGGGCCATCTGCCCGGCGATTTCGACTTCGACGGCTACAAGACCCGCGAGATCGTGCAGCGCGGGGTGTTCGACAAGACCAAGTGGATGTAGTTCAGCCGCCTGGGTTGCGCAGCGCCCGTTTCAGGGCAGCCAAGGCCGTGCGGGCATAGGAAAAGTCGTAATACTCCACGGCCAACGCAGCGGACAGGGCGATCTGCTCGTCCGTGGCGATCCCGGCGGCGATGGCCTGACGCAGGGCCGGCAGAGCCTCAGGGCCGACGCCGGCCTTATTTAAACAACGGATGACAGCTGCCAGGGATTGCGACGTCAGCTTCGTGCCAAAAGCCAACACGGCATACTCCATGGCATAATCCGGAAATTGTTCCGGGCGTTTTTTGGCAAAGCCCAGGGCGCAGTACTCCCTGGCGTCAAAGAGCAGTTCATAGCCGAGCAGGCAGCAGTCGTGCAACCGGTCCGTGGACTGGCGCAATTCCTTGATTCGCTTGAGATAAGCCGTCTTGCCCAATCCCAGGCGCACGAGTTTGGCCGTCAGCGCGGCAAGATGGATGAAAAACCGCTCCTGCTCCACAAAGGCCAGCAAGAGATGCAAGGTGGCCCGCAGTCCTGCAAGGGAATCCGAGGCCGCCCCCTTTTCCAGATAATGGACGCCGGCCTCCCGTTGCCCCAGGCGCAGATGCATGACGCCAAGAAGGCGGCAGGCCTCCAAGGCCGCCTCGTCATTGCCCGAACTAACCTCTTCGAGAAGATGGCGGCTGGGAGCGAGGGAGCCGCCAAAGCGCCGGGTCAGGTTGTATCGGGCCAAGGCCTCGCCGGTTTGGGCAACGCGGTCCGGGAGGTTGACCATGACGTGGTCTCGGGCCAAATCATCCAGCACGGCGGCGGCCCGTTGGCGGCTGGTGTGCTTGCGGCGGCACACCTCCTGCCCGTGCGCGGCCACGTCGGCAAAGGCCTCAGGGGCCTGTTGAATTTTTTCCAGGGTCGGCAGCAAATCGTCTGGAGAGTAGCCAAGATAGTGCTCGCCTTCCCGGAAAAAGCGGCCCACGCCGCAGCCGCCCCGCTCGGTCAGAAGCAGGGAACCCGAGGCCAGGGCCTGCAGGAATCGCAGATTGAGACCGGAAAAAAAGTTTTCGTTTAGGACCGCCCGGGAAGCCGCGAAGAGGTCCAACATGGCCGGGCGCGGCACATCCTGGACCAGATGCAAGGGGTACTGTTCCCCAACGTGGCGGATCAAGTTGTTTCGCTTGACGCGCTCGGGCGTCAGCCGTCCGACAAAGGTCAGAAAATGCTCCTTGGCTACCGGCGGCTCCCGGAAATCACCGTCAAAGACGCACAAGGGCAGCCAGGCGGCCTCCACGCCATGGCGACGGAACTTGGCCACCGACGACAGTTGGTCGACGTAGACATGGTCAAACAGCTTGGACAGGGGCAAAAACCAGAACTCGTTGAGCGGACTGTCGATACAGTAGGCCGCCAGCCTGTGGCGGCACTTATGCAAATCCCTGGGCAGCTCCGACCGGCCGAAAAACTCGATCAAAACGACGTCCGGATCAACGCCTAGCGACTCCATCTGTTCGTCAAGCGTCCTGGCGGCATCCAGGGCAAACGGGATCACTTCGCAGCCCATACCGCGAAAGCCCTCAAGTAAAAACCAGCTGCAACACGCGACTTTCACGACTTCACCTGTCCGTCAGGGCCGATTGCGTAGGCGGGGCCAAGGTCGAAGGCCTCCCTGGCCATTCCCCATCTGGCTACGCTCCAAGGAGCTTGAGCATGGTTTCCACCTCCGCCGTGGGCGGTTGGCAGGAACCGGCCCGGCAGACATGGGCGGCGGCCCGGCCGTCCAAGGGGAGCTGGTAACGGGTGAACGGGGCCAGGGCGGCAATGTCCGGCTCGTCGCCGTCGGGGCGCAGCACCACCGCCACCTCGGGCAGGTAGCGCTGAAAGATGGCCCGGGCCAGGGCCTGGGTGTCGGGGCCGGCCGGATCGCCGGCCAGGGTCACTTCCGAGGCCTGGCCGAGCACCTGGGACAGGCCGCACAGGAAAAAGGCGTACCCGGCGGCATGATCGGCCAGACGCGGGGCCATGGCCCGGGCCAGGGCCGTGGCCTGTTCCTTGAAAGCCGGATCGCCGGTCAGGCGGAAAAGGGTCGTCAGCACGAAATAGGCCACGCTGTTGCCGGAGGGCACGGCCGCGTCGAAAAAGATCTTCTGACGCACAAGCAACTGTTCGCCATCGTCCGGGGCGAGAAAATAGCCGCCCTCGTTCGGATCGGCGAAATGCTTAGCCACGGCTTTCATGAGTTCCACGGCCCGGCGCAGATAGGCCGTGTCAAAAACGGTTTGGTAGAGTTCCACCAGTCCCCAGGCCACAAAGACGTAGTCGTCGAGAAGGCCGTCGATGGCCGCCTCGCCGTCTCGCAGGCGGTGGAGCAGCCGGCCGTTTTGCAACGCCAGCCGGGCAAGCAAGGCCTCGGCGGCGGTCACGGCCCGCTCGGCCAGTTCCTCGTCGTCAAAGGCCCGGGCGGCCTTGGCCAGGGCGGCCAGCATGAGCCCGTTGTTGTCGGTGAGCACCTTGTCGTCGCAAAGGGGACGCACGCGTTTTTCCCGCTCGGCCAGAAGAACGTGCCGGCAGGCTTCCAGACGCTCGGCCAGGATTTCGGCCGTGATGCCAAGTTTGGCGGCCGTCTCGTCCAGGGGCCGGGGCAGATGGAGGATGTTGGCGCCGGTGGTTTCGCCGGTCGCTTCGTCGTGGGCGTTGCCCTCCTCGGTCGCGCCCATGGCCGCCATGGCCAGGGCGGCCTCGCCGCCAAGCAGTCGGCGCAGCTCGGCCGCCGACCAGACGTAGAATTTGCCCTCGACGCCTTCGCTGTCGGCGTCCTCGGCGCTGTAGAACAGGCCATCCGGGCTGGTCAGGTCGCGCCGGACGTATTCGAGAATCTCCAGGGCCATGGTTTTGTGCGCGGCGTCGCCCGACGCCTGATAGGCCTCCACACAAGCCATGACGGTCAGGGCTTGGTCGTAGAGCATCTTCTCGAAATGGGGCAAAAACCAGTGCGCGTCGGTGGCGTAGCGGTGCAGGCCAAAGCCCACCTGATCGTAGACGCCGCCCCGGCGCATGGCGGCCAGGGTGCGGCAAGCCATGTCCCGGCACGAAGCGTCGCCGGTGCGGCGGTATTCGCGCAGCAAAAAAAGCAGATTGTGGGGCGAAGGGAATTTGGGCGCGCCGCCGAAGCCGCCGTTTCGGGCATCGAAGATGCCGGCCAACTGCGTTCGGGCAGCATCGAGAACAGCCTCGCCGGGTTCGGCCGAGGCCGCGCCGGCTGCGGCCGCCAGCTGTTCGCGCACGGCGTCCATGATCTGGCCGGCGTTATTGACCACGGCCTGCCGGTTGCCCTTCCAGGACATGTGCACGCGCTGGAGCAGTTCGCGCAGGCCGGTTCGGCCGTAGGCGGATTCCTTGGGGAAATAGGTGCCGGCGAAAAAGGGTTCCTTGTCCGGGGTGAGAAACACGGTCAGCGGCCAGCCGCCCCGACCAGTCAGGGCATGGCACACGCTCATGTAGAGGGCGTCGAGGTCCGGCCGTTCCTCGCGGTCCACCTTGACCGACACCACCACGGCGTTCATGAGGGCCGCGATGTCCTCGTCCTCGAAGGATTCGCGCTCCATGACATGGCACCAATGGCAGGTGGAATAGCCGATGGACAACAGCACGGGCTTGTCCTCGGCCCGGGCCTTGGCAAAGGCTTCCTCGCCCCAGGGGAACCAGTCCACGGGGTTGTGGGCATGTTGCAAGAGGTAAGGGCTTTTCTCTCGGCTCAGCCGGTTGGGGGCGCGATTTTCCATGATACATCTCCTCCCGTGCCGGCAAAATAGCATCGGCCTGCGTTTTTGCAAGGCGCGCCGCGTCGGCTTGCCGCCTCCGGGTTGCCTCCGGCCGGCCGGCGCGGTAATGGCTGCCGTGTTCCCCGAGCCGGAGGCCGCAAACCATGACCCAAAGCGTTTATCTCGACCGCGTCGCCGGGTACGGCGACCCTGAACTGCCGGCCAAGGCGGCCGCCCTGCTTGCGGCCGCCGGTTGTCCGGTCGGACCGGGGCATACGGCGCTGGTCAAGCCCAATCTGGTCGCGCCGCGAAACCCGGCCCTGTCCTGCTCGCATCCGGCCGTGGTCCGGGCCGTGTGCCTGGCCCTTGTCGAACGCGGCGCGCGCGTGGTCGTGGCCGACTCCCCGGCTTTCGGCACCGGGCGCATCGTGGCCAGGCTGGCCGGCTTCGAGGAAGCCCTGGCCGGGCTGCCCGTGACCATCCGCAGTCTGGATCGGCCTCGGCGGCTGGCTCTTTCCGGCGGCGGCCACATCGGCCTGTCGCGCGTGGCCGAGCAGGCCGACCACATCGTCAATCTGGCCCGGCTCAAGTGCCACGACCAGATGGGCATGACCCTTTGCGTCAAAAATTTCTTCGGCTGCGTCTGCGGATTTCGCAAATCCTTGGCCCATCAGACCCTGGGCAAGGACTATGACCGCTTCGCCGCCATGATTCTGGATGTTGTCGCCGCCCTGCCGCCGTCCACCTCGATCCTTGACGGCGTCACGGCCATGCACAAGGCCGGGCCGGTGGGCGGCGAACCCTTCGACCTGGGCCTTCTTGGCGCGAGCGCCAATCCCGTGGCCCTGGACACGGCCATCTATGCCGCCCTGGGGCTTTCACCCCAGCGCATCCCGCTGTGGCGCGCGGCCATGGCGCGAGGGCTTCCCGGAACCGATCCGGCCGAACTCCATTTCCCTGTGCTGTCACCCAACGATTTTCGCTTCGAGGGCTTTGTGGTGAAGCCCGAACTGGCCCCCCTGGCCTTCGAGGCCAAACGCTTCGTGCGCGGCCGGCTCAAAAGCCTGATGATCACCCTGCGGGGCGGTCGTTGACCTATGGCGGCCATGGCGGAGGTCAGGCGTTGCCGCCATGTGGCGGCCGGGCAGGTCCAGGGGGTGGGCTTTCGCCCCTTTGTCTACCGTCTGGCCCAGGAACTGGGGCTCTCGGGCTGGGTGCAAAACACTCCAGAAGGCGTGGTCATCGAGACAGAAGGCCCGGCGGCGGCGGTGGCGGCTTTCGGACGCCGCCTGCCGGCCGAGCTGCCGCCCCTGGCCCGGCTGCTGGCCTTTTCGGCGACCCCTGCCACGCCCACCGGCGAGGCCGGCTTCCGTATCCTTGCCAGCGCCCCGGGCAGCGGCCACGACGTGCTCATAAGCCCCGACGTCGCCACCTGCCCCGATTGCCTGGCCGACATGGCCGACCCCGGCAACCGTCGCCACCGCTATCCCTTCACCAACTGCACCAACTGCGGCCCCCGTTACACCATCACCCGGCGCGTGCCCTACGACCGGGAAACCACCTCCATGGCCTGCTTTCCCCTGTGCCCGGACTGCACCGTCGAGTACGCCCACCCGGGCGACCGGCGCTTCCACGCCCAGCCCAACGCCTGCCCGATCTGCGGCCCGTCCCTGTGGCTGGCCGACGGGACAGGCGTGGTCCTTGAACGCGCAACGGCCGCCGTCGCCGAGCTGGCCGCCCGGCTGGCCGCCGGCCAGATTGCGGCGGTCAAGGGCCTGGGCGGCTTCCATCTGGTTTGCGACGCCGCCAACGTTGACGCCGTGGCCGAGTTGCGCCGACGCAAAGGCCGGCCGAGCAAGGCCCTGGCCGTCATGGTCCCGGACCTGGAAACCGCCGCCCTTCTCGGCGAGGTCGGCCCGACCGCCGCCGAACTCCTTGGCGGCACGGCCCGGCCCATCTGCCTGCTGCCGGCCCGAGCCGGCAGCGCGCTGGCCCCGAACGTCGCCCCGGACGTGGCCGAAATCGGCGTCATGCTCCCCTACACGCCGCTCCATCATATTCTGCTGGCCGATTTCGCCGCCGTTGTCGGCTCCGACCGACCGGCCGCCCTGGTCATGACCTCGGGCAACGCCGGGGGCGATCCCATTTGCCTGGGCAACCGCGAGGCCCTTGCCCGCCTTGCCCCCCTGGCCGACATCTGGCTGCTCCACAACCGCGATATCCTCATTCGCACCGACGATTCCGTGGTCCGCCCCCTGGAAGCGGCCGAGGCCGAGGCGGCCGGCGCGCCGACCCTGTTTTTGCGCCGGGCCAGGGGCTATGTCCCTTCGCCCATCCGGCTTTCCCGCGGCGGCCCGGAGGTGGTAGGCCTTGGCCCCATGCTCAAGGCCACGGTCTGCCTGACCAAGGGCGACCAGGCCTTTGTCAGCCAGCACATCGGCGATCTGGAAAATCTGGCCGCCCTGCGGTTTTACGAGGAAACCCTGGAGCATCTTCTCGGTGTGCTCGGTGTGACGCCCAGGCTGTGCGTGGCCGATCTCCACCCTGACTATCCGAGCACGGCCCTGGCCCTGGAACAGGGCCGCTGGCCGATCCTTCGGCTGCAGCACCACGTGGCCCACATCCACGCCGTGCTGGCCGAGCATCAATGGGACGAACCAGTCCTTGGTCTGGCCCTGGACGGCGTGGGCCTGGGCGAGGACGGCACGCTGTGGGGCGGCGAATGCCTGCTCGTCGATCCAACGAGCCTGACCCACCAGCGCCTGGGCCACTTCGCGCCCATGGCCCTGCCCGGTGGCGACGCGGCCGTGCGCCAGCCCTGGCGCATTGCCCAGGCATGCCTGCACGCTCTGGGGGAAACCGCCGAAGACGGCCTGATCCGGCCCTGGATGGCGGACCATGGCCCGGCTTCGCGCCTGGTCGGGCAGATGCTGGCCAAAAACCTCAACTGTCCAATGACCACCAGCTGCGGCCGGCTCTTTGACGCCGTGGCCGCTGTATCCGGCCTGTGCCTGGAAACGACCTATGAGGGTCAGGCGGCGATCCTGCTGGAGCGCGCCCAGGACATGGCCGAGAACAGGCCCTACCATTGCCCGCTCCTGGCCGACCGGACGCCGGCCGTCCTCGACACGCTCACCCTTTTTGCCCAGGCCGCGACCGACGCGGCCCAAGGCGTGGCGGCCGGAGGCATCGCCCGGCGTTTTCACCTGGGACTTGTGGCCGGGCTGACGCGGCTGGCGACGGCCATGGCCCGGGAGACGGGCATTCGCGCCGTGGCCCTGGGCGGCGGCGTCATGCAGAACCGAACCCTGGCCTTGCGTCTTCCCGAGGCGCTTCGGGACGTCGGTCTGCAACCTCTGGTGCATCGACGTATGCCGGCCAATGACGGTTGCGTCAGTCTGGGCCAAGCGGCCTTTGGCTTAAGGCAGTTGCGGGCTAACAATTAGCAAAATAAATAATTTTACATCCTTTCATCAGATTAAATTATAGATCATTTTGGTATAAATAATTGACAACAAGAGTCTTGCCGGGTAGGCACAGCCGCGTGCCTGAATGGCCGAGATTCCTCTTACCTCCATTCAGGGGGTTGTCCCGTCAAGACTGCAGCCGGGGTATTGCCGCGAGCCCGCAAGACGCGCTGACTGCCCAAAAAGGTTAAAAAAAATATAAAGATAGAAGGTGCAGTATACTCTTGTCATGACTGACGGGCAACAGCCAGGGAAACAGCGTCACCACAGGCCACACTCTCAAAAATATACAACAGCGAATAACGTCAGTCAGTATTCAGTACGATTCTGCTACGTTGCCGCCAAGTCCTTGACAGCCTCTTGCAATAAGCCTATTTTTTTAAAAAACACCTGCGCATTATGAAAAGCAAATAGCATATTACATTAACCTCTGTCAAAATAGTTCGCATTGCATACAAACTTTGAAACAACATAAGAGTATTACCGTTTCTATCGAACTGTTTTCGGTTTTAAACTTTACAAAAACACTTTAAGGCAAGATCAGCGTTCGAATCTTGCAATTTGGGTATCCCCGTGCAGTTCATAAAGGGTGCCTCTTTTTACTCTATCGCAATGGAGGCGAGATGGATAACGAGAAAACGCTTCAGGACATGATAAATCGCTTTGACGAGGCCTTTGATCGCATTAAGAAAGCGACAGGCATGCGCACTCAGGTGGAAATCGCCAAGATGCTGGACATCCGCCAATCCAGCATTTCCGATGCGAAAAGACGTCAATCCATTCCAGACAGCTGGTTGATAAAGCTGTACCAGATATACAATCTCAATCCAAACTGGATATTGGACGGCGAAATGCCGCAGTTCCTGGGTGAACAGCGTGGCGGGGCTTTCCCCGTCAAGGAACCTGCCGAAGCCTATGGCCGCAAAGCCAAGCATCATCAGATGCCGGTCTATTCCATGGCCCCGGACAACACGGATCAACCCGGCGTCTGGCAAGAACGACCCGTGGAATTCTTAAGTGTCCCTGAACAGCTGCATCGCCAGGGCTTGCTGGTTGTCCGCATGGATGAAAACGACATGGAACCTGTCATTCAGCGCGGCGCGTATGTCGGTATCGATAAGGACAAAAAAACCGTGCGCTCCGGCGCGCTTTACGCCCTGGACATGCCCGTTGAAGGCTTGATCATCAAGAAAGTGCTTCATGACGCAGAAAATGCCCGCCTTGTGTTGCGTTCCGAAAACCCCAAATTCACCGACCAGATGTTGCCGGCTGATAACGCCGCCGAACGTATCGTTGGTCGGGTCATCTGGGTAATGCAGGCCGTCTGACCCTCCCTTGTAAAAGGCTGCGAGAACGGGTGACAACAGCTTTGTCGCCAAGTCGTTTGCTGAGGACATGCAGATGTCTCTGAATGGAACAAGACGCCAGTCCGATCTCCATACGAAGCCAAGCCAAGCAGTTCATCGTGGCTTGCCGAGAGGCCGCATGCCAGGGTAGCGTTGGTGCCGCAGCAGCGATGTAAAATCGCTCAAACGCGGCCCGGCACGCTTGCCGACTGTTACAAGAAAAGGCGCACGCCGCTTCAGGCGTAGCGCCTTTTTTACATCCCCGCTTTTCCAGTGCGCCGCAAGCCCCTGCGACCAGCCATTGACGGCCGCCCCACGGACATGTAAATTTCCCGGCAACTTATGAACTACTTTTTATTATAGATTAATGTTTACGCCAACCCTTTAGGAGGTTGCGTGAAGCCGGACAATTTCGAGGACGCCTACGCCAGAATTCAGGCCGCCACCAAGGCCAAAACACAAACGGAGATTGCCGCTATTTTGGGCATCAAGCAGTCCAGCATCTCCGACGCCAAAAAAAAGAACACCATTCCGGACGGCTGGCTGGTCACCCTTTACAGGATGTTCTTTCTCGAACCGGACTGGATACTGTACGGGCAGCTCCCGGCCGTGCGCCGGGAAAGCGGCGGGGCCGCCGATTGCGTCAGGGAAACCGCCGTGGCCTATGTTGCGCCCCCAAGCCGCGTCACGGTCTACGCCATGAGTCCCACCGATACCCAGACCCAGGCCTGGATTCGCGAACCTCTGGAAACCCTTCCCTTGTTTGAAGCCTTGCGCCGGCCAAATCTTCTCGTGGTGCGCATGGACAACGCCAGCATGGAGCCGACTGTGCGCCGCGGCGCCTACATCGGCATCGACTGCGACGATTTGCGTCTGCGCAGCGGGGAAATCTACGCCCTGGACATCCCGGGCGAAGGCCTGGTCATCAAACGCGTCAACCGCGATCTGGAAAACCAGCGCCTGGAGCTTAGCGCGGACAACCCGCTCCACAAGTCCTTAAGCCTCCCCCTGGACAACCCCGGCCTGACCTCCATCGGCAAGGCCGCCTGGGTCATTCAGGAACTCTAGCCCCTCCAACACCCCTTGTGCGCGCCTATGCCGCGCGCACTTTCGGGCGACCAATTTCAATTATTTGCCAATATATTAATTTACAAACAGGTATAGACGTCGTATCCCTCAATGATCCGTGCCGGGTTCGTACCGGCAAGAGTCATGCAGGAAAAAGCCCAATGCCTAAGTCGTTGCCAGACCGCCTATCGCCCCGGACCAATCTCTCCCGCCACATTGCGGTCTACGCCATGAACAGCCTGGACCCCAAGACCGGGGCCTGGACGCCAACCGCCATCGCTTCCATAGAAATTGCTGAGACGCTCTTCCGGCCGCACCTGCTGGTCGTGCAAATGGAGGACGACGGCATGGAACCCGTGATCCGGCGACAGGCCTATGTCGGCCTGGACCGCGACGACGTCACGGCGCGAAGCGGCGAGATTTACGCCTTGGATATTTCTGGGGAAGGTTTGGTCATCAAACGGCTGGAACCGGATATTGCCGGAAAGCGGCTGCGGCTTGTTTCCGCGTCGTCCCGCCATGCCGAGCGGTTTTTGGCCCAGGGCGGCCCCGACTACCTGGTCATCGGCCGGGTCGTCTGGGTCATCCAGGACCTTTAGCGGCCCGACTACCCGCCCGGCTACTCCCGATCATAGCGCTTGGCCGAGGGATCGAAGCAGAACTGGCAGCCCGGCGGCAAAAGCCACCGCACCAGAGCCAGTCCGGCGGCAAAGCCGCCCACATGGGCCCAGAAGGCCACCGCCGCCGCCTGCCCTTCAACCGCCGTGCCGGCCAACCCCGACAAGAGCTGCACGAGAAACCATACGCCCAGAAACACCACCGCCGGCAGGTCCACGATCCAGGGTATGACGATGATGGGAATAAGCGTCGTCACACGCGCCTTGGGAAACAGCCGGAAATACCCGCCCATGACCCCGGCGATGGCCCCGGACGCGCCAATGACCGGCACGGGCGCGCTCCAGTTGAAGGCCACGTGCACCGCCGCCGCCGCCACGCCGCACAGGATATAGAAGAGCAGAAAACGCAGCGATCCCAGCGCTTCCTCCACGTTGTCGGCAAATATCCACAGCACCCACATGTTGAGCAGGTAATGCAGCCACCCTCCGTGCAGAAACATGTAGGTGAGAAACGACAGCCAGCCGCCCTCGGGATAGCCCACGTGGGCGGCGTAGCTCGGATGGGTGAAGCGGGCCGGGACCACACCGTGGATGTGCACGAATTCAAACAGCACGCGATCAGCCAGGAGCTGCTGGTAGAGAAACACCACCGTACACAGGCCAATGAGCGTCCAGGTGACCAGGGGCGGCTTGGTGCTCGGCACGTTGTCTCGAAGGGGAATCACGGCGCGTCCTCGTCCTCCGCCCGGGACGGAGCGTAGCCGGCGGCCACGAGCGTAGCCAGCCGGTTCCGGGCGTCCTGGCGGCGCAGGCCCGCCAATCCGACCAAAAGCCTCCGGGCGGCCCCGGCTAAGTCCTCGGGCGTGCCGGCGTTGTCCACCACGAACCGGCACTTGGCCAGCTTGCGATCCTGCGGCCACTGCCAGCCATCCATGCGGGCCACAAGCTCCTCGGACCAGCCCCGCTTCTCGGCCAGCCGGGCCAGACGCACGGCCGGGTCGCAGCGCACCCCAACGACCAAGTCCACGACCTCGCCCGGCAGCCAGCCGGCTTCAAACAACAGCGGCACTTCGGCGAAGACCGCCCGGGCGGCGGCATGGGCGGCCAAAAAGCCCACCAGCTCGCCCTTGACCAGGGGATGCACCAGATCGCACACCTCGCGCCGGAAACGATCGCTGGCTTCCATGCGCGACAGCAGCCAGGCCTTGTCCACGGCCCCGTCGGCCGCCTGGGCCTCGGGGCCGAAGCGCCGGGCCAGCATGTCCGCGCCGTGGCCGCCGGGAGCGTACAGGGCGGTCACGGCTGCGTCGGCGGAAAAGGTCGGATGGCCGGCCTCGGCGAAATGGGCCAAAAGCGACGACTTGCCGCAGCCCGGCATCCCGACCAGCCCCACCCGCTGGCAGCGCCGGCCGAGCATGAGCAGGAGTCGCCAGAAATCGGCCGGCGGCGGCTGGCAAAAAGACAATTCCTCGTCCGTGCCCGGATGGCTGAAGGACAGCTTCCAGGCGTGGAGCATCTGGCGTTTGGCCAGCCGGGCCATGGCCCCGCCGCGCCGGGTCCAGTCCGAGTGCTGGCGCGCGCCGTACACCGCGTCGCCGACAATGGGATGGCCCATGGCGGCCAGATGGACGCGGATCTGATGGGTGCGGCCGGTGGCGATGGCCACTTCAAGCAGGCTGGCCGTACCGTCGGGCGCGGTCCAGGTCAGTTTCCAGATACTCTTGGCCTCGCGCCCGCCCTTGGCCACCACGGCCATTTTGGTGGGATGCTTGGGATCGCGGCCGATGGGCAATTCGATGACCCCGTCGGACCGCTCCGGACGGCCATGGACCAGGGCCAGATAGGTCTTGGCCACGCGCCGCTCGGCGAAATCAGCGGCCAGGGCCAACCGGGCCGATTCGGTCAAGGCGACCAGGAGCAAACCGGAGGTGTCCTTGTCCAGGCGGTGGACGATGCCCGGCCGGTCGCCGGCCATGGCCCGCATGTCCGGGAAATGGTGCAGCAGCCGGTTGACCAGGGTGCCTTCCGGCTGGCTCGGGGCCGGATGGATGGTCAGCCCGGCCGGTTTGTTGAGCACCAGCACGTCCCCGTCCAGATAGAGCAACTTGAGGTCGCCGTCCTCGGCCTTGGCTTCGCTTGGCGTCTCGGGCAGGCGCAGGGTCAACGCCTCGCCGCCCCGCAGCTTGAGGCCCGGTTTGCGGCAGATTTCCCCATCGACCAGGGCCAGCCCGGCCTCGATGGCGGCCCGGACCTTGGCCCGGGAAATGTCTTCGACCGCCAGCCTGGCGCTCCAGAAAGCGTCCAAACGGGTTCCGGCGGCATCCACAACGGCCGTATAGGCCCCTTCCTCGATCAGTATGGCTTCGTTTTCGGTCATGGTTCCCTGATACAGGCGGTCCGGCGAAAAGTCGAACAGGACCGGGGGCGGCGACGCGCCGGGATTTGCAGCCGGGACCGGCCTGGGGTAGCCTGCCGGCAAACAACCTCGGCAAGGAGCGTTCATGCAAGCGGTTATTTTCGAAAACGGCGCGGCGCGGCTGACGGAGCGTCCCCGACCCGAACCAGGTCCGGACGAGGCGCTTATCCGGGTGCGGCTGGCCGGAGTATGCAACACCGACCTTGAACTCTTGCGCGGCTACATGGGCTTTGCCGGCGTGCCCGGACATGAGTTCGTGGGCGAGGTGGCGGCCGCGCCGGGCCGGCCGGAACTGGTCGGCCGGCGGGTCGTGGCCGACATCAACCTCGGCTGCGGCGTCTGTCCCCGCTGCCGCAGGGGCGATCCCCGCCACTGCCCGGACCGTACGACCCTCGGCATCGCCGGCAAGGACGGCGCCTTCGCCGAATACCTGACCGTGCCGACCCGGGCCATCCATGTCGTGCCCGACACTGTCGGCGACCTGGAGGCCGTTTTCGCCGAACCCCTGGCCGCCGCCCTGGAACCCGGCCAGCAGCTGCATCTGACGGCCCGGACCAAGGCGCTGGTCCTTGGCGACGGCAAGCTCGGCATCCTCACCGCTTGCGCCCTACGCCATCTCGTGCCCGGCCTCGTCCTTGGCGGCAAACACGCCGCAAAACTTGCCATCGCCGCCACCCAGGGCGTGACCACGCGCCAGGGCGGCACGGCCGAGGCGCTAGTCCAAGATTTACTCCAGGAATACGGCCGCTTCGACGTGGTCATCGAGGCCACCGGCCGGCCGCAAGGGCTGGAAACCGCCCTGGACCTCACGCGCCCCGAAGGAACCGTCGTGCTCAAGACCACCACCTTCGCGCCCACAAGCCTTAACATGGCCCGGGTGGTGGTGGACGAAATCAGTCTGGTCGGCTCGCGCTGCGGCGACACGGCCCTGGCCCTGGCCTATCTCCGCGACGGGTTGGTGGATGTGACGCCCCTGGCCGAAGCCACCTACCCCCTGGCCGCGTTCCAGGCCGCCCTGGACCACGCGAGTCGGCCTGGGGCCATGAAGGTGATCGTGGACATGGACATGGAGAAGAGTGCCTCCGGCGGCCAAAGGGGCTGAGCCCCTTTGGAAACCCCATCTGGGGAACGAAAGAGGGCCGGGGGTTAGACGTCGAGGAGGGATTTGCGGGTGGCGGTCTCCCGGGTCAGGCCGCCGAGCAGGGCGGCAAAGGCCTCGGGCGACAGGATCGTGATGCCCAGGGCTTGCGCTTTGGCCAGCTTGGAGCCGGGATCGGCCCCGGCCACCAGATAGTCGAGTTTCTTGGACACCGAGCCGACCACGACGCCGCCGGCCGCCTCCACCAGCTTTTGGGCCGCCTCGCGGGTCAGGTCCGGCAGCGCGCCGGTAAAAAGAAACCGCTTGCCGGTCAGCGCCGTCTGGACGGCCGGCCTGTCCGGCTTGGCCTCGCCCACCGGCCACAAGCCGATCCCCTTGAACCGGGCCAGCAGTTCCCGGTTGGCTTCGTTGGCAAAAAATTCCCGAATGGAGCCGGCCACTTCCGGGCCGATGTCGGGCAGGGCCGTGAGTTCCTCGGCCGTGGCCGCGCCCAGGGCGTCCAGGTCGTGGAAATGCCCGGCCAGGGTCCGGGCCGTGCGCGTGCCCACCTGCCGGATGCCCAGGGCCGCGATGAGCCTGACCAGGCTGGCCGATTGCCTGGCTGCGGCCACGGCGGCCACGAAATTGGCGGCCGACTTCTCGGCCATGCGCTCTAAGGGGAGCAGGTCCGCCTCGGTCAGGTCGAACAGATCGGCCGGGCTTTTGACCATGCCCTTGTCGATGAGCGCCGACACCCACTTGGCCCCCAGGCCCTCGATGTCCAGGCCGGACTTGGACACGAAATAGCTGATGCCCCGGCGCAGCATGGCCGGGCAAGCCAGGTTGACGCAGCGCCAGGCCGCCTCGCCCTCGCCCCGAACGGCGTCCGATCCGCACGACGGGCAGACATGGGGGAAGTCGTAAGGCGCGGCCTCGGCCGGACGCTTGTCCTCCACCACCCGCACCACTTCCGGGATGACGTCGCCGGCCCGGCGCACCACCACCGTATCGCCCGGCCGCAGGTCCTTGGCCTTGATCTCGTCCTCGTTGTGCAGCGTGGCCCGGGCCACCGTCACCCCGGCCAGACTGACCGGCTCCAGGATGGCGACAGGCGTCAGCACGCCGGTGCGGCCCACCTGAACGTCAATATGTTTGAGCACGGTCTCGGCCTCGTGGGCCGGAAATTTGAGCGCCACGGCAAAGCGCGGAGCGCGGTCGGTAAAGCCCAAGGCCTCCTGCAAGGCCAGGCTGTCCACCTTGACCACCACCCCGTCGATCTCGAAGGGCAACTCCTGGCGCTGTCGGCCCATGGCCTCGAAATAGGGATAGACCTCGTCGGCCGCCACCACCTTGCCCTGGCCGGCCAAGGGCAGGCCCAGGGCCTTAAGTCCGGCCATGACCGCGCCGTGTGTGGCCCAGCCCGGTCCGGCCAGACCGTCGCCCCAGTCCTGGCTGCCCACGGCGTAGGTGAAAAACGTCAGGGGCCGGGTGGCCGAGATGCGCGAATCAAGCTGGCGCACCGAGCCGGCGGCGGCGTTGCGGGGATTGGCAAAGACCTTGCCCCCCTGCTCCCGCTGGCGTTCGTTGAGTTCGTAGAAATCCTGCCGGGTCATGACCACCTCGCCGCGCACCTCCAGCAAGCGCGGCACGGGCAGCCCGGCCCGAGCGGCATGGGGACGCAGGTCCAGGGGGACGTTGCGCACCGTGCGCACGTTTTCCGTCACATCCTCGCCCACCTCGCCGTCGCCGCGTGTGAGCGCCCCGGCATAGACGCCGTTTTCGTAAATGATCTCCAGGGCCAGCCCGTCAAACTTGGGATCAACCCAAAACGTCGGGGCGTCGAAGGCCACGCCGTCGCGCTCCAGCTTGTTGGCCGCCCGGGTCACGAAGTCCCGCCATTCCTCCTCCACCATGGCATTGTCCAGGCTGTACATGCGCAGCCGATGGGGCCGGGAGGCGAAGCCGTCCAGCACCGCCCCGCCCACCCGGCGCGTGGGCGAATTGGGATCCGCCAGCTCGGGATGGGCTTCTTCCAACGCCTTCAGTTCCCTATACAGGGCGTCGTAGGCCGCGTCCTCCACCGTGGGGTCGTCCAGGACGTAGTAGCGGTAGTCGTATTCGTGGATCAGGTCGCGCAGTTCGCGCAGACGCACGGCGGGATCAATGGTGCTCACGGCAATCACCCTTATCGGTCACAATCTTCCAATCGGTTAAGCCCGGCGTCGCCGTTGAAAATAACCTGCCACAGCCGTTCGAAGGCATGGCCGGTGTTTCCGGCGTCGTCGGGGTCGGCGGCGACGATGTCCAGGGCGCGGCGGTAAAAGGCCAACGGCCGGGCCAGAATGCGCTGCCGGGACACGAAAAACATGCCGGCTGGGGCCGGAACCAGAAATTGCTCCGGGACCGGGCCGGAAAACAGCTTGGCATAGACCTCGCCCACCGGGATGTCCCGGCCGAAGCCTGGCCGATGGCCGTGGCGGGCCGGATCGGCCAGATCGTGGGGCCGGCCCAGCCGGTCACACTTGAGCTTGAAGGCGGCAAATCCCGAAAAGTGCAGGCCCAGGCGGGCGTTTTGGCGCACCCGGTCGGCAAAGCTCTCGGGCGTCGCGCCGGGCGGCATGTGCTCGAAAGGCGCGGCCTGGACAAAGGCCGTATGGCCGGCCAGGCTGTCATAGCGCCCGACGATGTGGCTGAGATACGTGTGGCTCTCCCGGCCGATGTTGGGCAGGGACAGCTCGCCCGGCACTCCGGACTTGTCGTAGATCGTCACGGCCAGACCCAGGCCGGCCGTCCAGGCCACGTCTTCCCGATAGCGGGCCACCACGACTTCGAAGTCGGGCGCGCTCAAAGGATGGCCCGCAGCCCGTCCAGGCCGTCGCTACGGCCAACCAGAATCATGGTGTCCCCGGACTCCAGCACGGCTTGAGGCTGGGGATTGAAGATCATCTCGCCGCCGGCCTTCTTGATGGCCACGATGATGAGGTTGAAGCGCTGGCGGATCAGGGAGTCGATGAGATTTTTGCCCACGACCTCGGAATGGTCGGTGACTTGCAGCTCTTCCATTTGCAGGCCGGCGGGGCCTGTGCGGCCAGTGAGTTCCAGGAAGTTGACCACGGTCGGGCGCAGCACGGACTGGGCCATGCGCACGCCGCCGTAGAGGTGGGGCACCAGCACCTGATCGGCCCCGGCCCGTTGCAGGCGCTGGGTATGGCCCTGGGCGTCGGCCCGGGCCACGATGCGGATATTCGGGTTGAGCTGGCGGGCGGTCAGTGTCACGTACACGTTGGCCGCCTCCTGGGTCAGGGCGGCCACCAGGGTCTTGGCCCGCTCCAGACCGGCAGCCAGCAGCACCTCGTCGGCGGTGGCGTCGCCGGCCACATAGGGCACGCCGTGTTCGTCGAGGAGCCGGATGACCTCGGGATTGCTCTCCACGATGACCACGGGCACGTCCTCGGCCAGGATCTCCCGGGCCACGATGGAGCCGATGCGGCCGTAACCGCAGATGATGACGTGGTCCCTGTAGCCGTCGATGATTTTCTGCATACGCCGTCTCCCGAGATACTGTTGCAAGCGGCCTTCCACCAGCACCTGGGTGAAGGAGCCGACCAGATAGGCGAACGCGCCCACGCCGGAGACGATGAGCACCATGGTCAGGATGCGCCCGTTTCGCGACAGGGGATAGACTTCCTGGAAACCCACCGTGGAAAGGGTGATGACCACTTGGTAGAGGCTGTCGAATAAGCTCCAGTCCTCCACCCGCATGTAGCCGACAACGCCAAAGACGAAGACCAGGGCCAGGGCCACGAAACCGCCGATAAGCGGTCCCCAATGCCCCAGGCGGTTATTTAGGCGGGCAACGCGGCTACGCAGCCGCAAGGTCTTGCGGACGGCCACGAGCTAGCCCATTTCCAGCAGGCGCTGGCGCAGGGTCGCGGCCTGGTCGCGGAACTGGGCCGCTTTTTCGAATTCCAGGGCCTTGGCCGCCTCGCGCATCTCGCGCTCCACCTGCTTGAGTTTTCGTTCCATGGCTTTTTTCGACATGCCGCCGTAGGCCTCGGCTTCCTCATGTACGGCCGCGCCGGCCCCAAGCCCCCCGCCGGCCGTGGCGTAGCCGCCGCCGGAAGCACTCCAGGACCCGGTTTTTGCGTCGCCCTTGGCGTACAGGGAGTCCAGCACGCTGTCCATGGCCTTGACCACGCTGCGGGGCGTCTGCCCCGTTTCGCGGTTGGAGGCCTCCTGCTTCTCGCGGCGGCGGGCGGTCTCGTCCATGGCCGTGCTCATGGAGCGGGTCATGTTGTCGGCATAGAGGATGACCCGGCCGCCGACGTTGCGGGCCGCCCGGCCAAAGGTCTGGATGAGCGACCGCGCGGAGCGCAAAAAGCCTTCCTTGTCGGCGTCGAGGATGGCGACCAGGGACACTTCCGGGATGTCCAGGCCCTCGCGCAGCAGGTTGATGCCGACAAGCACCGAGAATTCGCCCTGGCGCAGGGCCTTGATGATGGCCACCCGCTCCAGGGTGTCGATGTCGGAGTGGAGATAGCGCGAGGTGACGCCCATGGAGTTAAAGTATTCGTTGAGCTCTTCGGCCATGCGCTTGGTCAGGGTGGTGACCAGCACCCGCTCGCCAGCCGCCATGCGGGTCCGGCATTCGGCCATGAGATCGTCCATCTGCCCCTTGGTGGGCCGCACCTCCACCACCGGATCGAGCAGGCCCGTGGGACGGATGATCTGCTCCACGACAACACCTTCGGAGCGGGTCAACTCCCAATCGCCGGGCGTGGCCGAGACATAGACGGCCTGGCCGATGCGGCCCAGGAACTCCTCGAAATTGAGCGGCCGGTTGTCCAGAGCCGAGGGCAGGCGGAAGCCGTAGTCCACCAGCGTCTGCTTGCGCGAACGGTCGCCGGCGTACATGCCGCCGATTTGCGGCACGGTGATGTGGGATTCGTCCACGAAGAGGATGAAATCCCTGGGGAAGTAGTCCAGCAGCGTATACGGTGGATCGCCGGCCTGCCGGCCGTCGAGGTGGCGCGAATAGTTTTCGATGCCGTTGCAGTAGCCCAGCTCCTCGATCATTTCGAGGTCCTGCATGGTGCGCATTTCCAGTCGCTGGGCGGCGAGCAGGTCGTTTCGCCCGCGCAGTTCGGTCAGGCGCAGGCGCAGTTCCTCGCGGATGTCGGACACGGCGCGGTTCAGGTTGTCGCGGTCGGACACGTAGTGGCTGGCCGGGAAGATGATGGCCTTGTCCATGGTCCCGAGCACTTCACCGGTGAGCGGATCGGTCTCCTGGATGGCTTCCAACTCGTCGTCGAAAAATTCCAGGCGCAACGCCCGTTCCCGGGCATAAGCCGGGATGATCTCGATGACGTCGCCGCGCACCCGGAACACGCCCCGGTGAAAATCGTAGTCGTTGCGCTCGTACTGGATCTCCACCAGCCGGGCCAGCACCTTCTCCATGCCGATCTTTTCACCCACCGTCAGGGTCAACACCATGCGCTCGTAGTAGTCGCGCGAACCCAGGCCGTAGATGCAGGACACGGAGGCGACGATGAGCACGTCGCGGCGGGTCAGCAGCGAATGGGTGGCGGCGTGGCGCAGCTTGTCGATGTCGTCGTTTATCGACGAGTCTTTCTCGATGTAGGTGTCCGTGCGCGGCAGATAGGCTTCGGGCTGGTAATAGTCGTAGTAGCTGACGAAGTATTCCACGGCGTTATGGGGAAAAAGCCCCTTGAATTCGCTGTAGAGCTGGGCGGCCAGGGTCTTGTTGGGGGCCATGACCAGGGCCGGGCGGTTGAGCCTGGCCACCACCTGGGCCATGGTGAAGGTCTTGCCCGTGCCGGTGGCCCCAAGCAACGTCTGGCTCGGCACGCCTTGGTCAAGGTTGCGGGCCAGTTCGTCGATGGCCTGGGGCTGGTCGCCGCGCGGGAGGTATTCGGATTCAAGCTGGAAATGCATGGCGTTTTCTTTTATATCCCCTGTCGACCCAATCCAAGCGAAAACCCTCGCGGCGTCCGGGTCGGCGGCCGTCCGCCGGTCCGGGGACAGCCCATCCCTGCAAGGAGACGCCTCATGGAAATCGATGTCGTTCCGGCGGACTTCCATCTGCCCGTGGACCGGGCCTGGACCGTGTCCATTGTCATCAAAACCTTCAAGGGCCGCAAGGACGTCACCGTCCATCTGTTCCGCCCCGAGTGGGACGCGGAAGAGGTTGAAATCTACGACTGGAACGTGCTCCTCGGCGATCCGGTCGATCCGGACCTGCCCGTCAGCTTCGAGAGCAGCCGCCGGGTGCTGCTTGAAGCCTTCACCGAGGAAGAGCGCGACGCGCTCATCGAGTATATCAAGACCCGCTACCAGGACAAGGTGTCGGAAGTGCATGGCTGCGCGCTGAACATCCCCATCCCCCTGGGCCTGGTCGCCCTGTCCGAACTGGCCGAAGGCAAGGACATCGGGTTTATCCACTTCGACAAGATCCCCAACTATTCGCTGCCCTTCCCCGTGCGCGGCTTCTATGACCTGAGCCAGCACAAGCCCATCATCGAAGGCTTGGACTAGTTCTTTCAACGGTTTCGACTTCCTGAAGTCGTTTCAAGGGGCCGCCCGGGCGGCCCCTTTTCCTGGAGTTTTTCGATGCAAAGCGTATGCGTTTTTTGCGGTTCGTCGTCCGGGGCCGACCCCATCTATGTCGATGTCGCCGACCGTCTGGGCAAGCTCCTGGCGGCCGAGGGCATCACCCTGGTCTACGGCGGGGCCTGCGTGGGGCTTATGGGCGCGGTGGCCGACGCGACGCTCGCCGCCGGCGGCAAGGCCATTGGCGTGTTGCCGGATTTCCTGCGCCGCAAGGAGCTGGCCTATCCGCGCCTGACCGAACTGTTCGTGGTGTCGTCCATGCACGAGCGCAAGGCGCGCATGGCCGAGCTGGCCGACGGCTTCATCGCCCTGCCCGGCGGCATGGGCACCCTGGAAGAGTTCTGCGAGATCATCACCTGGGCCCAGCTCGGGCTGCACCAAAAGCCGTGCTGCCTGCTCAACGTCCAGGAGTACTACGAGCCGCTGCTGCGTTTCGTCGACCGCATGGCCGGCGAAGGCTTCCTCAAGGAGCAGCAAAAAGGGCTGGTGCTCTCGGCCCCCACGCCCGAAGAGGCGCTCACCGCCATGCGGGGGTTTGAGCCGGTGATCGTGCCCAAGTGGGTGGATCGGAAGGAACGGGCGTAGGGGGTACGTTACCGCCAAGGAGTCAAGATATGAAGCCCATGACCTACAAGGGCTACGCCGCGCGCATTGAATACAGCGACGAGGACGACTGCTTTGTCGGACACATCGCCGGCATCAGCGCCATCGTCGGGTTTCACGGCGAAACCGTGCAGCAGATGCGCGACGGCTTCCGCGAAGCCGTGGATGACTATCTTGCGAACTGCGCCAAGGCCGGGCTTGAGCCGAAAAAGCCCTACTCAGGCAAGATCATGCTGCGAGTCTCGCCGGAGTTGCACGCCAAAGCGGCCATGATCGCTGCCGCCCAAGGCAAAAGCCTCAACGCCCTGGCCAGCGAAGCTCTTGAGCAGATCGCTTCCGGTTTATAATAACATAATATTGCCTCATGCTGCGAGAAGCGGATACTGTCATCCGTGCGGGCGCGCCATCAATGGCCGCAACGCGCACAGGATGGGAACGCTCACGACAGACGCATCAAGTCAACAGCCGGTCAAACAAGTCCGCTCCACGCGCCAGGACTTCGACGGTCCGGGCGATTTCGCCAGCACCGAAGAGGCCTTGGCCTACTACAAGGCCGAATATGCGCGGTTGAAGGCGATTATTGCTTTGCAGAAGGGGAAGATTCGGAAGTTGGTTGGGGAGACGCACACCTAGTCGCCCCAGGCAACTCCCACTTCCCCACCATACCCTCCTCTTCCCGGGCGGCTTCCAGCCGCCGCAAAAACTCGTTCCTGCGTACTTGCACCGCGCCGAAGCGCAGCAGATGGCCGGTGGCTTGCTGGCAGTCGATGAAGCGGAATTCGTGGCGATCCAGGAAGCGGCACAGCGTCACGAAGGCCACTTTCGAGGCGTCGGTGACACGGTGAAACATGGATTCGCCGAAAAAGGCCTTGCCGATGGCCACGCCGTAAGCCCCGCCCACGAATTCGCCGTTTTGCCAGGCTTCCACGCTGTGGGCGTGGCCGGCGGCGTGGAGGCGTTCGTAGCCTTCGATCATGTCCGGCACGATCCAGGTGCCGTTGTCGGCGTCGCGGGGGACGGCGGCACAGCCGCGAATGACGCCGGCGAAATCCGTGTCCAGGGTGACGGTGAACTTGCCCGAACGGATGGTGCGCTCCAGGCGTTTGGACACCCGCACATGGCCGGGCACGAGGATGGGGCGCGGGTCCGGCGACCACCACAGGATGGGGCTTTCGTCGTCGTACCAGGGGAAGATGCCGCGCCGGTAGGCGGCCAGCAGCCGCGACACGCTCAGGTCGCCGCCGACGGCCAAAAGCCCGCCCGGTTCGGCCAAGTGGGGGCTGGGGAACACCGGTTCGTCGATGAGGGCAAAAACAGGCATGGGTTTCCATATGCCGCAACCCGGACCGGGGCAAGGCCGGGCGGCGTCCTGAAGCCGCGTCGGGCCGATTGCCCAGGCATTTGGCGCTCGACAAGCCAGCAGGTTTAGCGCGCTCGACGCCCCGGCAGCGCTACCCATTTGACGCCGAGCGGGACAACGCCGCCTACCCAGCACTCCCCAACGCCGCGCGCCCGGCCCCCTCCCCCCTCCATAAAAAAACCGGGACCGCCCATGGACGGTCCCGGCATCAGCTTTCTTACTCAAGCTTCGCCTTTCCAACGAAGCCGCTTCACCTCTCGCCCCCCACTAACCCTTTCGGGGGGTCCGGGGGCCTCAGGCCCCCGGACGCCGGAGGCATCTTCCTCTTCTCTTCTCCCTCTTCCCTCTTCAGCTCTTCACTTCTCTTCCTCACCTCGCCCCTATTCCGCATCCGCCGCTTCGGCGATGGGCTTTTTCGGGGCGCGGCTGGTGAAGGTGAAGCTGAACAGTTCCGGCGCGCCTTCGGGGGCGGCGTCGATGGTGGCCTCGCCGCCCTTTTGCAGTTTGCCGAAGAGCATTTCCTGGGCCAGGGTATCCTTGATCTCGACCTGGATGACCCGGGCCAGGGGCCGCGCGCCGTAGTCGGCGTCGAAGCCCTTTTCGGCCAGCTTGGCCACGGCCAGGGGGGTCAGGCGCACGAACACGCGCTTTTCGGCCATCTGCGTGTTCAGTTCGCGGATGTACTTGCTCACGATGCGGTCCATGACGTCGGGGGTCAGGGACTTGAAGCCGATGATGCCGTCGAGGCGGTTGCGGAATTCGGGGCTGAACAGCCGTTCGATGGCCTTTTTGCCCTTGTCCGCCGCGTCGCTGGCCTTGGAACCGCCGAAGCCGATGTTTTTCGACGACATCTCGCGCGCTCCGGCGTTGGTGGTCATGAGCAGGATCACGTGGCCGAAGTCCGCCTTGCGGCCGTTGTTGTCGGTAAGCGTGGCGTAGTCCATGACCTGGAGCAGGATGTTGAACATGTCGGGGTGCGCTTTCTCGATTTCGTCGAGGAGCAGCACGGCGTAGGGGTGCTTGCGGATGGCGTCGGTGAGCATCCCACCCTGCTCGAAGCCGACGTAGCCCGGAGGCGCGCCGATGAGCCGGGCCACGGCGTGCTTTTCCATGTATTCGCTCATGTCGAAGCGCAGGAAATGGACGCCGAGCACGGCGGCCAGCTGCTTGGCCAGCTCGGTCTTGCCCACGCCGGTGGGACCGGCCAGCAGGAACGAGCCGGTGGGCTTGCCGGCGTTGGCCAGGCCCGCCCGCGAGCGCAGAATGGCCTTGGCGATGGCGTCCACGGCGTCGTTTTGGCCGAAGACCAGGTTTTTGAGTTCGCCTTCGAGGTTTTCCAGGCGCACCTTGTCCGAGGACGTGACCCGGGCGGCCGGAATCTTGGCCATGGCGGCCACGACGCGCTCCACCTCGGCCACGCCGATGGCTCCCTTGGCGGTGGTGCCGGCCAGCTTGCGCACGGCTCCGGCTTCGTCGATGACGTCAATGGCCTTGTCCGGCAGAAAGCGGTCGTTGATGTGGCGCGAGGACAGTTCCACGGCCGAGCGGATGGCCGCCGGGGTATAGCGCACGCCGTGATGGGCTTCGTAGTAGGTGCGAAGTCCCTTCAGGATTTCGACGGCTTCTTCCACGGTGGGTTCGCCCACGTCGATCTTCTGGAACCGGCGGGACAGGGCCCGGTCCTTTTCGAAATGGTTCTTGTATTCCTCATAGGTGGTGGAGCCGATGCAACGCAGCTTCCCGGACCCCAGGACGGGCTTCAGGATGTTGGACGCGTCCAAGGTGCCGCCGCTGGTGGCTCCCGCGCCGACGATGGTGTGGATCTCGTCCACGAACAGGATGGCCCCGGGCTTTTGCTCCAACTCGGCCAGGACGCTCTTGAGGCGCTGTTCGAAATCGCCCCGGTACTTGGTGCCGGCCAGGAGCGCGCCCATGTCCAGGGCGTAGATGAGCGTGTCCTGGAAGCCTTCGGGCACGTCGCCCCCCACGATGCGCAGGGCCAGGCCCTCGGCCAGGGCGGTCTTTCCCACGCCGGGATCGCCCACGAAGATGGGGTTGTTCTTGCGCCGGCGCAGCAGCACGTGGATGGTGCGGGTCAGCTCGTTGTCGCGGCCGATGAGCGGATCGATCTCGCCCTTGCGGGCCTTGGCCACGAGATCGACGGTGTACTGCTCCAGGGCCGAGCCGCCGGCCTTGCCGTCGCGCTCCTCGCCCGAGCCGGCGCCTTCGGGAGCCGCCTCCTTGCCGCCGCCGTGGGAGATGTACTCCAGCACGTCGAGCCGCGAGATGCCGTGGGACTTCAAGTAGTACACGGCATAGGAGTCTTCCTCGTCAAAGGTGGCGGCCAGGACGTCGCCGACTTCGACTTGCGTCTTGCCCGAGGACTGCATCTGCATGATGGCCCGCTGCAGGACACGCTGGACGCCAAGGGTCTGCACTACCTCGGCGTTGGTCTCCTGGGGCAGGGTTTCCATGTGATCGGTGAAAAAACGTTCAAGCTGGTGCTTGAGACGGACGACGTTGGCGCCGCAATGGACCAGGATGTTCCGGCCGGTCTCTTCCAGGAGCATGGCATAGAGCAAATGCTCCAGGGTGAGGTATTCATGGTGGCGACGCTTGACCTCTTTGACGGCGCTGGTCAACACCTGTTCGAGCTTTTTGCTGAGCATTCAGACCTCTTCCATGCTGCAACGCAGGGGGTAGCCGTTCTCCTTGGCCAACCGGTGGACCAAAGAAACCTTGAGTTCGGCCACCTCGGCCGTATAGATGCCGCACACCCCTACGCCATTGTTGTGGACATTGAGCATGATCTGCGTGGCTTCGTTTTCGTTCTTGCGAAACACGCTGACGAGCACCAGCACCACGAACTCCATGGTGGTGTAATCGTCGTTGTGCAGCATGACTTTGAACTGCCTGGGTTCGCGGACCTCGTCCTCGACGCTGAGGCCAACGCCGGACTGTTCGTCTTCCATGGGATGGCTCATGAGCTTGCCGGTACCTCTTCCAAGTGGTTGGACCGTCGGGAACACTTCCCCGAATTTCCCACCTCGGCGATAGATAAGTCGCCAACGGCGGCTGTCGAGGGGCACGGAGCCAGCGATTGCCGGCCCTTTCTCCATGATAGAATCTAGGGAAAAACGCGGCCACTGACAACCGCGTTTGCATCAAATTGAAATCGTTGGGGCTTTTAGGTGGCGGCGGCGAGTTCGGCCAGCAGGCGGCGGCGGGCGTCGGGGGCGAAGACAAAACTCGTTTCCGGCGGCAGATTGCGGCGGCGGCGATATTGCTGGTGGAGTTCGTGGTAGGTTTCGGTGAGCGCCAGCTCCATGGACAGCCCCAGCCGGCCGGCCAGGGGGGCGATGGACTCGGCCGGGCCTTCGATCTCCAGGTAAAGGCCAAAGGGCAGTTCGTCGAGGCACACGAGGCAGGCCCCGGCCTGCCAAGTTTCGCGGACCTTTTCGTAGCGCAAAAAGGGCAGATAGCCCAGGACGGCAAAGGCGGCTTCCAGGGCGGCCGGATCGGCCACCTCGGTCTCGATCTCCCGGCGCACCTTGAGTCCGGGCCGGCCCGGGGCCTCGACAGGCGTCTTGACGGTGACCTTGTTGGCGGCGTCGCGGCGGATACGCAGCAACACGTCGCGAGAGCGCAGGGAACCGGCCGCGTCGTCCAGGACCACGTTCTCCTCGAAGCGGCGCGACAAGAGTACCCCCCCGGCTTCGGCCAGGACCGCGCGCACGGGTTCGAAGGATTTGACGGCGAACTTGGTTTCGATCTCGTCGCCCATGGACATACAGCGACCTTCCTTACAGCGCTCTACAGAGCGACTCTTCCCGGGCGCACGGCACAGTCCCAACGACAAATTCGTGGCCGGGTCGGGCGTCGGCAAACAGCTTGCGGACCGGCTCCTAATGGGAGCAGTAGCGCACCACTTCAAAGGCGATGGCCCCAAGGGGCATGATTTTGTCCGCGCCGCCGAGCTTGATGGCTTCCTGGGGCATGCCGAAGACCACGCAGGAGGCTTCGTCCTGGGCGATGGTGTAGGCCCCGGTTTCGTGCATCTCCAGCATTCCGGCCGCGCCGTCGTCGCCCATGCCGGTCATGATGACGCCCACAGCGTTCTTTCCGGCATAGCGGGCGGCGGAACGGAAAAGCACGTCCACGCTTGGCCGGTGGCGGCGCACCAGCGGGCCGTCCTTGACCTCGACATAGTAGCGCGCGCCGCTGCGCTTAAGCAGCATATGGCGGTTGCCCGGAGCGATAAGCGCCTGGCCGCGCAAAATGGTGTCGCCATCGGCGGCTTCCTTGACGGTGATGCGGCAGATGCCGTCCAGGCGCTTGGCAAAGGCGGCGGTGAACTGTTCGGGCATGTGCTGGACAATGACGATGCCCGGGCAGTCCTGGGGCATGGCTTCGAGAAATTCGCGCAGGGCCTCGGTGCCGCCGGTGGACGCGCCCACGGCCACCACCCGTTCGGTGGTCTGGAACATGGCCTTGCCGGTAGGCCCGGGCAGCACGGCGTCGGCGGACAGCTTGGGCGTGACCTTCATGGGCCCTGCGGCGGCCATTTTCTTGATCTTGGCCCGAGCAGCGGCCTTGACCGCGTCGATGACCCGGATGCGCGACTCCTCCAGGAACTGCCGGGTGCCGAGCTTGGGTTTGAGAATGATGTCCACGGCCCCGTATTCCATGGCCCGCAGCGTGGTTTCCGAGCCGGATTCGGTGAGCGTCGAACAGATGACCACCGGAATGGGGTGCTGGGTCATGATCTTTCGCAGGAAGGTCAGCCCGTCCATGCGCGGCATTTCGATGTCCAGGGTGATGACGTCCGGGGCTTGCGTCTCCATGCGTTTAACCGCGGCATAGGGATCGCTGGCCGAGCCGATGACCTCGATGTCGGGGTCCGAAGCCAGGATATCGGTCAGGGTCTGGCGCACCAGGGCGGAATCGTCCACCACCAGGACCTTGATGGTCTTACTCACAAAAACCTCGTATTCCGATCAGGTAACCTTATATCTTTTTGTATACCGTAGGAGCGTGCTGGCGCAAGGGCAAGTCCATGCCGGTGAGGCTCTCGGAATGGCCAATGAACAAAAAGCCGCCGGGCAATAGTTGGGTGCAAAACTTCTGGAGCAGACGCTCCTGAGTGGCCCGGTCGAAATAGATCATGACGTTGCGGCAAAAGATCGTGTCCATGAGCTCGGGGAAGGCAAAGGAATCCATGAAGTTGAGCCGCCGGTAGTCCACGATGCGCCGCAGTTCCGGGGCCACGCGCACAAGCCGTTTGGCTTTGTCCTTGCTCCGCAGAAAATACCGGCGTTTGAGATCCATGGACATCTTGGCCAGACGCTCCTCGGGATAGATGCCGCTTTGGGCCATGGCCAGCACCCGGGTAGAAATGTCCGTGGCCATGACGCTGAAGCGGAACCCGGCAAAGCGGCTGGCGAATTCCGACAGCACGATGCACAGGGTATAGGGTTCCTCGCCGGTGGAACAACCGGCGCTCCAGAGCCGAAACGGTCGCCCCGTGCCGTGCTGGCTGCGCCACATGGGTAGGGTCTGCTCGGTCATGATCTCGAAATGGCGCGGTTCGCGGAAAAATTCCGTGGTGTTGGTGGTGATGACGTCGATGAGGTGGACGAGTTCCTCGTCGAGGCCCTCGGCGCTGAAAAGAAATTCGAAGTAGTCGCGGTAGCCGGCCTTGCCGAGCATACGCAGCCGCTTTTGTAGTCGGGCCTCCACCATCACTTTCTTGGACAAGGGCAGTTTGATGCCGACTTCGGCATGGATGAAGTCGCTTAACCGCTTGAACTCCTTATCGGACATGGAGACCAGACCAGAGGCGCGTCCGGGTGCGACATCCAAAACCATGAAAATCAGTCCTCCCCTGCCTCGGCTCCGGCCTCGCCCAGGGCCTGGGCCAGTCCGGCCAGCTCCATGGAGCTGAAGACCTTGTTGATGTCGAGGATGATGATGAACTGTTCACCGGACTTGCCCATGCCACGGATGTAGTCGGCCCGGATGGGCGTGCCCATGCGGGGCGGCGGCTCGATCTGGGAGGACTCCATCTCGTAGACCTCCTGGACGGAATCGGCCAGGGCCCCGAGCACCGTGGGTTCGCCTTCGATGTCCACCTCGACGATGATGATGCAGGTGTTGACCGTGCGGGCCGTGCTGCCCATGCCGAACTTTTGCTTGAGGTCCACCACCGGCACGGCCCGGCCTCGCAGATTGATGACGCCGCGAATAGCATCCGGAGTGCGGGGCACCCGGGTGATGTTGACCAGTTCGAGCACTTCGCGCACCGAGGCGATGTCCAGGGCGAACAGTTCCCGTTCCAGGGTGAAGGTGAGATACTGGTTGTCGTTGCTGCTGACGGCCTCGGCCATGTCGTCCTCCCGCTCTCGCGGCGTTGTCGCCTGTACGCCGACGCTGGCGGGCAAGCCCGCTTGCGGCGCGTTGCAATCGGTTTTCCGGAAAGGCCAGGATCAGGTGCGGCCGGCCTCGAACAGGGCCTCCCGGCGTACCAGGGCGGCCACGTCGATAATAAGCGCCATGGAGCCGTCGCCTCGGATGGTGGCCCCGGAAAACGCGTCCACGTCGCGGTAGAGACGGCCCAGGGTCTTGATGACGGTCTGGTGCTCGCCCACGACCCGATCCACGGCGATGCCGATGCGCTCGCCGTCCACCCGGGCAACCACGATGGGTTCGATGGCCGGCGGCTGCCCGCCCAGGCCGAAGGCCTCGCGAAGGCTCAGGACCGGGGCGACCTCGCCGCGCAGATTGACGATGCGCCGACGCTGCCCGTCTTCGTCCCGGGCCAGCTCCACGCACTCTTCCACATGCCCCAGGGGCACGACATAGTATTCGCCGCCGGCCTGGACCTGCAGCCCGTCGATAATGGCCAGGGTCAGCGGCAAACGCACGGTGATGGACGTGCCCTTGCCGCGCTCGGAGTCGATCTCCACGCTGCCGCGCAGGGCGTCGATGGCCCGTTTGACCACGTCCATGCCCACGCCCCGGCCGGAGACGCTGGTGACGGCCTTGGCCGTGGAAAAACCGGGCTGAAAAATGAGGTGGTAGAGTTCCTTGAGCGTCAACTCAGCGCCCGGACTGATGAGTCCCCGTTGTTCGGCCTTGGCCCGGATGGCGGCCGGGTCGAGGCCGCCGCCGTCGTCGCCGACGGTGATGCAGACCTCGCCGCCGACATGGGCGGCGGCCAGGCTGATGCGGCCGGCGGCCGGCTTGCCCACGGCCTGGCGCTGGGCCGGGGATTCGATGCCATGATCAATGCTGTTGCGCAGCAGATGCACCAGCGGATCGCTCAAGCGTTCAATGACGGTCTTGTCGAGTTCGGTTTCCTCGCCGCTGGTCACGAGTTCGATGTCCTTGCCGAGTTCTGTGGACAGATCGCGCACCAGCCGGCGAAACTTGGCGAAGGTAGCCCCGATGGGCAACATGCGGATGGACAAGGTGGAATCGCGCAGGCTTTCGCTTAAGCGTTCCAGGTGCTCGGCCAGCCCCCGCAGATGCGGGTCGCCGCGCTCGTCCACGGCCTGGCGGATCTGGGCCTGGACAATGACCAGCTCGCCCACCAGATCGACCAGGAAATCGAGTTTGTCGGCGGCCACCCGGATGCTGGAGGTCTTTTCCTGGCGCTCGGCCTGTTTCTGGCCCAGGTCGCGCACAGCTGTCTGTTCGGCCAGGGCCGAGGCCACCTGGCTTGGCTGCACCAAGCCCTGGTCGGCCAGGATGTCTCCCAGACGCTTCTGGGCGGACAGGGCATTTTCCAGGTCGGCCGGGGTGATGTCGCCGCGTTCGACCAAAATCTGGCCCAGCAGTTTGTGGATGCCCTCCCCGTCCATGGCGCAGCCGTCGTCCAGGAGATCAATGGTCAGGTCACACTCGTCTTCGACGAAAAGAAACACGTCGGCCAGCTCCTGGCGAGAGGCCGGCGAACGCAGCACGCAGTCCCACCAGACCAGACAGGCTTCCGGGTCGAGGTCGTCCAGGGGACCCACGGCCTCGACATGGGCAAACATCCGGCATTCGCCCAGGGAACAGACGTCTTCCAGAAGGTGCAAGGGATTGTTGCCCGTCACCAGAATGTCGCCCTGGGGGCGGATACGCAGACGGTAGATACGGGCGACCCCCGGCGACGCCTCCTGGGAAACGGCCGAAGCCGCAGCGGCCGGGGCGGCTTCCTCGCCAGCGTAGCGGCGAAAGCCTTCCAGCAACGTACGACCGGCGGCGGTCAGCCCGGCATCGCCGGCATTGTCGGGTTCAAGCAGCGCCCGAATATGGTCGCAGGCGTGAAAGGACAAGTCGAGCAGTTCCCTGCTGACGCCGAGCAGGCCGTTTCGCACCTTGTCGAAAACGGTTTCCACATCATGGGTGAAGGTGGCGATGTCATCGAAACCGAACATCGCGCCGGAACCCTTGATGGTGTGCATGGCCCGGAAAATTTTGTGGAGCAGGTCGGTGTCGCCGGGCGTGCGCTCCAACTCCAAAAGCGACGCCTCCAGGTCGGCCAGGAGTTCCTTGGCCTCCTCAAGATAGGCCAGACGGTGGACGTCGTCCTGGGACATCATGGCGTGCTCGTCTCTCCTGTTCCCCGACAGGCCGGGGCATGCCTCGCCGCGCGCGGCAGGCCGTCGGCCTGGCGGCTCCTGACTCTTGCTCCAGCCGGCCCCTTAAAACAACTCCACATTGTCGCCGAAATCCGAGGCAGCCTCGTGCGCCGGCGCGGCAGCGACGGCTGCCCGGCCTGACAAGGCCTTGGCTTTTGACGATGCGCCGAAAGCGGCCTCATGCACGTCGCGTTCGGCTTCCATGGTATAGCGGTCATAGAGCTGGCGCAGCCGGGCGCTACGCCCCTTGCCGCCGCCCGGGGCAATCTTTCTGGCGACGGCGATCTGGCCATCCAGAGCGCGCCGGACCTCGGACAAGGAACGGCCGATCTCCCGGTCGAAGACGATGCGCCGCGAGAGTTCGTCGGCCCGGCCGCCCCAATCCCGGCTGGAATTGCGCAGCACCGTGAAAAGCTCCTGGCAACGCGCGGCGGACCTCGTGGTTTCAGCCAGCACGGCGTCGAGTTCTCCCACCACCCGCCACGCTTCGGACTGATCGTTATACCGGCTGGCGTTTTCCTGCAAGCCCTTCGAAGCACTGGCAATATTTCCCAGAATACGGGCCACGGCGTCGGTTTGTCGGCGGGCGTCGGCGGACAGGCGTTGGATGGCCAGGGCCAACACGCCCAGGGCCGCGCCGGCCGTGCCGGTATGGGCGGCCTTGATGCTGGCGTTTATGGCGATGAGTTCGATCTCCGCCCCCACTTCTTCGATGGCCTCGATGGCCCCGCTCATGCCCGAGACCGTCTCGGCCACGGCGTCCATGTTGTTGCCCAGAGCCTCGCCTTCAGCGGCGAAATCACCCAGTTCGGTCTTGACCGTGGCCACTCCGGCCTCCAGACGGGAAAGCGGCGTGTCGTCGATCTCGCCGCCGGCCAGGCCGGTGATGGAATCGCCCATGGCCCGGATGCGTCCGGCGATGGACTCCAGCGAACCGCGCAGGGTGTCGGCGGCCCGGATAAAATGGTTGTCGGCGCTTTGGATCTGGGAGGACTGCAAGGTCAGGACATCGGCGGTGAAAGCGGCCAGTTCCTCCAGGGTCGACGAGTCGGCCGTCGTATCGACCTCGGCGGCGAGCATGGCCGCGGTTTCCCCGATGGCCTGCTCGGCATGCTCGACCTGCTGACGCACGATGTCGTGAAATTGCATGGAACGCACGGCCTGACCGAGGTCGGCGGCAATGTCGCCGGCGCTGCGCGTGAGCTCCTGGGAAATGTCAACGGAACAGGAGGCCATCTCGGCCAGAGCCTTGATGTTAGCCCCAAGCTCCCGCACGATGACCTCGTGGCACTGTTCCTGGGTGCCGAGGATGGTCATGTTGCGCTGCCGGGCCGAGCCGACGTGTCCGCGCAGGGTTTCGATGCGCCCGGCGATGCCGGCGCAGTGGCTGACGATCTGGTTGGCAAGCTTTTCCACGTCGTCGGCCAGGGTGGTGAACCCCCGGCCATCGGCTCCAAGCCGGGCGCTCTCAATGCGCGTGGCGATGCCAAGCATACTCAAGTGTTTAACTATCTTGGAGAATTCCGACAAAATGGCGGAGAGTTCATCGACGATGACCACCACGGCATCAATCTCGTCCAGGCTCTGGCGGCCGGCGGCCCGGGCGGCCTCGTTGGTCAAGCTCTCCAGTTCGGCGGACAGAGCGCGCAGCCGGTCGTGCATGTCCTGGGCCGAGCTGCACGACACCAGTTCCTGGGCGTTTTGGGCAATGCTCTCGCAACTGCCCTGCAGCCCGTACAAGGCCTCGCCGAGATCCAGAAAATCCTGTTCCCGGGCCTTGACGGCGCTGCTTAAGCCATGACCGGCTCTGTCCAAGCTGACACGGCACTGCCGCAACATGCCCTTGGCGTCGGCGAGCTGGATCGTATCGGCCATGTGCCTACCCTTGTCCCGGTTTTTTACGACGCCCTGACCCGCCAGCGCCTATGCGGCGCCGCCGGACCGGCAGCCTCTCCCGTGCGGGGAGTCCTCATCTAGGAGAAAACTGCCACGTTTTTCGGGAAAGAGCAAAGCGTTCTTGTCACACGCCGCCGCGACGACGACGCAAGGCCTTGCGCAGCCAAATGCCGCAGGCGACCAAAGCGACAACGCCCAGTATGGCCAATTGAGCGTGATGCACGTTGTCAAGCACCCGGGTCAGGACATTTTCCAACAAACTGCCGAAGCCGTAGCCGATGAGCGCGAAGGCGACGGCCCAAATGGCCGCGCCGATGGTATTGAGCAAGAAGAACTTGAGTACGGAAATCTCGGCCGTGCCGAGGACGAAGGGCGTAAGGTTGCGCAGGCCATAAAAAAAGCGGAAGGTCAGGATAAGCACTTCATGGTATTTATTGAGCATGGCATGGACCCGGTCGGCCCTGGCGCGCCATTTCTCACTGCGAGCAACGAGTTTTCGCCCGTAGTGACGGCCGATGAAAAAGGCGGTCTGGTCGCCGGCCAAGCTGCCGCAAAAGGCGCACAAGATCACCAGGCGCAAATCAAGATTGAATTCCGGGGATTGGGCAGCGAACCCGGCCAGAAGGAGGATGGTTTCGCCCTCCAAAAAGGTGCCTATGAAAAGCGCCAAATACCCGTACTGGGCAATCAATTCCTTCATGAATTCTATGGACATGAAATAGCGCCCCCGTCATGGCTCCCCACTTGGCGGGAGCGTGGTTTTGACTCGTGAGAAGTATGCGCTTCCCGCGTCTGTGTCCACCGGTTGCCCCGGGGAAATCACGACGTTGCGCATCATCCGTGGAATCACTTGAAATGGGCAGCATCCTCTGCCATCATGGGCCACGATCAACCTTTACCAAAGATTATGACGCACTTTAGCGACATCATTGCCCAAAACGTTGTCGAAAGCCTGCCGGTGGGCCTGCTCATCGTGGACCATGCCGGGGCTTTCACCACGGTCAATCCGGCTGCGGCAACCATTTTGGGATACTCCAGGCAACAGTTGCTCGGACGCGGCTGGGGCGATTTGTTTTTTGAAAACGAGGCCAACGCCCGATTCAATCAAATCGTCATGGACGTCATTCAAAATGAGCTGGTGGGCCTGTGCCGGGTGGTGCCTTACGCCGCTCCGGACGGCAGACTGCTTGAACTCTCCATCACCAGTTCCTATCTGTCCGGAGGCAGCAACACTGCCGGCGTGGTGGTCATTTTGCACGACCTCACGGAACTCTCCCGAATGCAGCGCCGCGAAACCGACATGCTCAAGGAGGTCAACCGGATCCAGCAGGAAAAAATCCGGGGACTCAACAAGCTGGCCGCCTCGGTGGCCCATCAAATCCGCAACCCGGCCTTCGCCATCGGCGGCTTCGCCTCGCGCCTGGCCCGCCAGCTCGCAAGCCTGGGCATAGACTCATCCTACCCGGGCATCATTCTCGACGAGGCCAAACGCCTGGAGACCCTGGTGCGCACCGTGGGCCGGTTTGCCGCCCTGGGTCCGGCGCGGCCCCAGCCGGTCCGGCTGGCCGAGGTGGCGGACCAGGCCATGAAGCTGGCCCAGACCCTTGCGTCCGGCCAGGCGGCCGGCGCCGTCTGGCGTTTCGACCTGCCGGAAGTCCAGCTCGTGGTCGACCGGGACCAGATCGCCGGCGCCCTGGCCGAACTCTTCCGCAACAGCCTGGAATGCGCCGCCCCCGGTCCCGTGACCATCGATCTGACGGCCGCCGCCGAGGGCGAACGCCTGGAGCTGGCCGTCACCGACGACGGCCCCGGGATCAGGCCGGCCGACGCGCCCCATGTTTTCGACCCGTTCTATTCCGGCCGGCCCGACAAGGCCGGCATGGGCCTGACCCTGGCCCAGGAGATCGTGCTTGAACACAACGGTAGCCTGGTCCTGGACTCCGGCCATGTCGGCGGAGCCAGGTTCGTCTTGACCATTCCGCGCTTTCCCAGCCACCTCATGTCCCGCCTGGAAGAACCGGAACCAGCGGCCTCGGGCGCCTGATCTCCCCCGGCCTTGTCCTTGGCGTCGATTCCGGCTAGTTGACGACAGCGCCCTGCCCCGACACCCAAACTTCCTTCAGGAACCGTCGCCGAACAGCATTTATGGAGATTGTCGTCAACATCTCCGACATGAAGGTCACCAACCGCGCCAGGGACGTCCTCGTCACCCATGCCCTTGGGTCGTGCCTGGGCCTTGCCGCCTACGATCCCGTCGCCGGCGTGGCCGGGCTCATCCATTGCCTGCTGCCCTTGGCCAGGGACGTCAAGGCGCCGATCAAAAATCCCTTCATGTACGTCAACACCGGCGTACCCCAGATGATACGGGCCATGTACGGGCGCGGCGCGACCCGGGACAACCTGGTGCTCAAAGCCGCCGGCTGCGGCCGCATGATGCACATCTCCAACCAGTTCGACACCGGGGCCAGCAATGTAGCGGCGCTTAAAAAGCTGTTGCAGGTCAACGACATGCGCCTTTCGGCCGAGGACGTGGGCGGCACCATTCCGCGAACCATGCGCCTTTTCGCGGACACGGGCCGGATCGTGATCTCATCGTGCGGGAGGTCCTGGGAATTATGAGCCGTCGCGAGGAAATCCTTCAAAAGGCCATGGCCATCCCCAACATGCCCATGCCGGTGCAAAAGGTCTTGGCCTACATCGGCAACCCCGACGCCGACCTGCGCCAGTTGGCCAAGATCATCGAATTCGACCCGGGGCTGACGGTCAATGTCCTGCGCATGGCCAATTCCTCATTTTTCGGCGGCGGCGCCAAGGTCTCCACGGTCAAGGAAGCGCTCATGCGCCTGGGCCTTGGGCGTCTCTACCAACTTGTCATCGCCTCGGGCGTGGCTCCCATGGCCCGCTACGCCATCAAGGGCTACGGTCTGCGTCCCGGGGAACTCCTGGAACATTCCGTGGCCGTGGCCGTGGCCTCCGAGACCCTGGCCCGCGAACTGGGCGTAGGTGCCCCGCCCTATACGTTTACCGCCGGCCTGCTCGTCAATATCGGCAAGACCATCATGGGTTCTTTTCTGGAAGTCGATGCCGCGCCCATCCTGACCCTGGCCCACGAACAGCAAATTTCCTTCGAGCAGGCCGAGGAGCTCATCCTTGGCATCAACCATGCCGAACTCGGCGCGCTGTTGCTCGAAAAGTGGGGCATCCCCACGCCCATCGTCAATGTGGTGCGCTATCGCCTGCGCCCCGACGAGAGTCCCGAACCCGATCTCGCCCTGGATCTTGTGCATGTGGGCGACGTCATCGCCAAAATGACCGGCATCGGCATGGGCATCGACGGCTTGCAATACGCGCCGTCCGAAGCCGCCTTCGCCCGCCTGGATGTCTCGCCGCAACAGATGGAAAACGTCATGGTCGCCATCCTTGAGCAGATCGCCGAGGTCCGCGACATCCTCATGGAAAACACGTTGTAAGCAGGAGTTGCATGACTCGATCCGCCCATTCCCTGCGCACCCGCGATCTTGGCTACGCCCAGCGCGTCTGCGTGGCCAAAGCCGGCAAGCTCATGATGCAGACCGGCCAGCTTGCTCCCCGAGCCCGGGTGGGTCTGGCCGTGTCCGGCGGCGTCGACAGCCTGGTCATGCTGGCCGTCATGGCCATCCGCCGGCGCATCGTCCCTTTTCCCGTGGAACTGCTGCTGCTGCACGTAAACCCCGGCTTCGACCCGCACAACCATGCCCCCCTTGCCGAATTGTGCGCCGACCTGGGCGTTCCCGCCCACATTGAAGTCACGGACTTTGGCCCGCGCGCCTTTTCCGAGGAAAACAAGAAGAATTCACCGTGTTTCTACTGCGCCTGGCTGCGCCGCAAACGGCTGTTCGATCTGTGCGCCCGCTACAACCTGAGCCATCTGGCTTTCGGCCACAACGCCGACGACCTGGCCGCAACGTTTTTCCTCAATCTCTTCCAGAACGGCCGGGTGGACGGCCTGTCCGGCCGGGAATCGTTTTTCGGCGGCCGCCTGACGGTCATCCGGCCGCTGCTCCTCGTGGACAAGCCCACCATCGTCCGGGCGGCCAAGGCCTGGGAACTGCCGGTTTTTGCCAACCCCTGCCCCATGGCCGGCAAATCCATGCGCCACGAGGCCGAGACCTGGGTCCGCACCATCTGCGCCGGCGGCAAGAAGCGCGGGGTTAACCTCCATCATGCTCTGGGCCGTTGGCAACTCGGCAAGGACGCCCTGCCCGACCCTGAAACGGCCCCGGACGCGGCCGGCGAGGCGTAGCAGGCAGCATGTTTCGCCATTACCAGCTCGTCATCTTCCGTGACCACCACGGCGCATATCGCAAGCTGCGCTTTCGGGGCTGGCTTTTCGCGCTGATGCTCCTGGCCCTGGCGGCGTTGGTGGCCGGCGACGTTTATCTTGTGAAATATTATTATAATTATAAACGGATGGAGCGCGAGCTGGCCGAATGGGAGGCCCGGGGCCAGGACCAGAACGCCCAGCTCGTCAGCCTGTCCGACAAGGTCAAGGCCCTGGAGACCGACCTGGCCCGCATCCGCGGGTTCGACGCCAAACTGCGGCGCATGGTCAACCTCGATCAGGAGCCCCGGGACGTGTCGCCGGAGGGCGAGGTAAAGGACTTCGACAAGAAGTACCTGCCACTGTACCGCCAGGAAATGCTTGGCCGAAAACTCCACCAGTTCCTGGGCGAGCTGCGCGATCAGACCGCCCTGGAACTGGCCCGGCAGCAGGAACTGGCGACCCTGGTCGAAACCGCTGGCGTGCGCCTGACCGCCCTGCCGACCAGTTGGCCCGTGGCCGGCTGGATCGCCGCCCCTTTTGGCGAACGGGTGTCGCCCTTTACCGGCAAGAAGGAATTCCACAAAGGCATGGACATCGCCGCTCCCGTGGGCACGGAAGTAAAGGCCCCGGGCGAGGGCACGGTCGCCTTCGCCGGCGAGACCGACGATGGCGGCTTTACCGTGGTCATCGACCATCAAGGCGGCCTGTCCGCCTCTTTCGGCCATATGCGCGACGTGCTCGTGACCAAGGGCCAGGCCGTGGCCAAGGGGCAAATCATCGGCCATGTGGGCGACTCCGGCCAGGCCAGCGGGCCGCATCTGCACTACGAAACCCGTCTCTACGGCGTGCCGGTCAACCCCATGCGCTACATCCTGGAGTAGCGGCCGGAACTTGGTCCGGCTTTTGCTAACCCCCCGCCATGGACCTGTTCCATTTCAACCCGGCCACGGTCTTCAGTTTTCTGCTGACCTTCATGCGCTTAAGCGTCGTGGTCTTCATGCTGCCCTTTTACGGGGCCACGCTCATTCCCAACGTCGTCAAGGCCTCGTTTTGCCTGGTGTTGTCCATGGCCCTGTGGCCGCGCCTGGCTTTTGTCGGCACGGCTTTGCCAGCCAGCCCCTGGACCATCGGGCTCATGTTTCTCGGCGAAGTGCTCATCGGGCTTATACTCGACATTCTGGTGCGCCTGCTGTTTTCCGCCGCCCAGGCCGCCGGCGCCATCATGGGCTTCTCCATGGGTTTTTCCCTCATGAACAGCGTCGATCCCATGACCGGCGCATCGGAATCGGGTCTGGGGCACCTCATGAGCCAGGTGGCCACCATGCTCTTTTTGTGCTTGAACGGTCATCTCTTTCTGCTCTCCGCCCTGGCCCAGAGCTTCGAAATGGTGCCGCCGGGAGGGCTGCTCATCAACGCCGCCGTGGGCGAACACCTCATTGTCTTCACTGGTCAGCTGTTCGTCATGGCCATCAAGATTGCCGCGCCCATCCTGGCCTCCATCTTTCTCGTCGATCTGGCCCTGGCCCTGGTGGCCCGGGCCGCGCCCCAGATGAACGTGCTTTTTATCGGCTTTCCCCTCAAAGTCAGCGTGGGTTTTTTGTTCATGACCATGGTCTTCGCGGCCATGACCGTTGTCATCGAGAATTTCCTGCTCGACCTCGAACCCATGTTCCGGCTGGTGCTCAAGGCCTCAAGCTGACGCCGCAAAGGGGCCGCCATGGCCAGAGATCCCAGTAAAACAGAAAAAGCCACCCCAAAACGGGAAAGCAAAGCCCGTGAAAAGGGGTCGGTGCCGCGCAGTCAGGAACTGCCCAAGCTCACCGTCCTCGTGGCCGGCCTTCTCACCGTGCGCTTCACCATAGGAACCATCAACGAACAGATGCAGGAGATCTACCGCACCTTTCTGGGCGGCCGCCTGGACTTTGGCGGCACGACCGACGACGTAGCGGCGCTGATGTGGAGCCTTTCGGCCAAGCTGGCCATCATGCTCCTGCCCCTGCTCCTGGTCATGGCCGTGGTCGCCTTCGTCACCCAGCGCCTCCAGGTCGGCGAGGTTTGGCGACCCAAGATATTCGAACCAGACTTCAGCAACATCCTTAATCCCCTGCAAGGTCTCCAACGGATGCTCATCAGCACCCAAACCATCGTGAATCTGGCCAAACAAACGGCCATGGCCTTCGCCATTTCCTTGGTGCCGTATCTGATCCTTCGCAAGCGGTTCAACGAATTCCTGCCGCTGTTCTATCAGAGCGTAGACAACATTGCGCTGTTTCTTTTGGATAATGGCTTTGACATGGTGCTTTACACCTTGTTGCCCATGTTTGTCATCGCCATTCTGGATGTCTGGTACACGCGCTGGGATTATGCCGAAAACCTGAAAATGACCAAAGATGAAGTCAAGGACGAGTACAAGCAATCTTTTGGCGACCCTCATGTCAAACAGCAACAAAAGCGCAAGATGATGGAAGTCATGCAGCGTCGAATGCTTCAGGACGTGCCAAAGGCTGACGTTGTCATCACCAACCCGACCCATATTGCTTGCGCCCTGCGCTACAACCCCATGGAATCGCCCGCCCCCATGCTCCTGGCCAAGGGGGCCGACTTCATGGCCGAGAAGATCAAGGACATCGCCAAGGAGCACAAGGTGCCCATCCGCGAGAACAAGCCCTTGGCACAGGCCTTGTATAAGAACGTGGAAATCGGCCAGGTCATCCCCGAGGATCTCTACCAGGCGGTCGCCTCGATCCTGGCCCAACTCGACAAGTTCCGGCGTTTCAACCGTCCTCGCTGAGGCGGCGGCGGGCCGAAAAGGGTGTCAAAATCATGGCGAAAGCTGCCCAAACACCGGTCCAGTTCAATTACGAACGGTTCACCAAGCAAGGCGACATCATGTTGGCCGCCGGCGTGGTGGTCATTTTGTTCGTCATGCTGGTCCCTATCCCGCCGGCCTTTATCGACCTCATGCTCACCTTCTCCATCTCCATAAGCCTGGTGGTTCTGGTCACGAGCATGTTCATGGGCTCGCCGCTGGAATTTTCCATCTACCCGACCCTGCTCCTGGTCACCACCCTGCTGCGCCTGTCCATGAACGTGGCCTCAACCCGCCTCATCCTGCTGCACGGCGACGAAGGTCCCTCGGCGGCCGGACACGTCATCCAGGCCTTTGGCCAGTTCGTGGTCGGCGGCAACTACGTGGTCGGCTGCGTCATCTTTTTGGTCCTTTTCGCCATCAATAAAAAGGTCATCGTGGCCGGCACCACCCGCATCGCCGAGGTGGCCGCCCGGTTCACCCTCGACGCCATGCCCGGCAAGCAGATGGCCATTGAAGCCGACCTCAACGCTGGCCTTATCAACGAAAAGCAGGCCACCGAACGCCGCGACGCCATCCGCAAGGAGGCCGACTTCTATGGCGCCATGGACGGCGCGGGCAAGTTCGTCTCCGGAGACGTCACCGCCACCATCATCATTACGGCCATCAACATCTTCGGCGGCTTTTTCATCGGCGTGATGCAAAAGGGCATGAACTGGAAGGACGCCGCCCAGACCTACACCCTTTTAACCATCGGCGACGGTCTGGTCTCCATCATCCCGTCCATCATCATCTCCACCTCGGCCGGCCTCATCGTCTCCCGGGCCGCCGCCGAAGCCAAGATGGGCGAAGAATTCATGGCCCAGCTGACCTTCCACCCGCGCGCCCTGCGGCTGGTTTCAGGGATGCTGTTCCTGTTCGCCATCGTGCCCGGGTTGCCGACCTTCCCCTTCTTGGCCATGGCCGTCCTGCTCTTCGTGGTGGCCCGGCTGTCCGGCCAGCAGCAGGAGATGCTCCAGGGACAGGCCGCCGAACAGGAGAAAAAGCCGGCCCCGGAACTCGAAACTCCGGAAGAAGTACAGACCCTGCTGCCGCTGGACGCCCTGGAACTCGAAGTCGGGTACGGGCTCATCCCCCTGGTCGACGAGGAGCAAAACGGCAATCTGCTGGCCCGCATCCGCTCCATCCGCCGCCAGTTCGCCCTGGATATGGGCGTGGTCATCCCCTCGCTGCACCTGCGCGACAATCTCCAGCTGCGCCCCGGCCAGTACGTGGTGCTCATCAAGGGCAACGAGGTGGCCTCGGCCGAGATCCTCATCGACCACTACCTGGCCATGGACCCGGGCGACGCCAAGCACCGCATCCAGGGCGTGGAAACACGGGAACCGGCCTTCAACCTGCCGGCCCTGTGGGTGCCCGAACTCCACAAGGAAGAAGCCATGCTGGCCGGCTACACCGTGGTCGATCCGGCCACGGTCATCGCCACCCATTTGACGGAGGTCTTCAAGCGCCACCTGCACGAGTTCCTGGGCCGCCAGGAAGTGCAAACCCTGCTCGAAACCCTGTCCAAGCGCGCGCCGAAAGTCGTGGAAGAACTGGTGCCCGGAGCCATGAACCTTGGCGGCGTGCAAAAGGTGCTGCAAAACCTCGTACGCGAAGGCGTGTCCATCCGCGACCTGCTGACCGTGGCCGAAACCATGGCCGACTACGCCGGCTCGGTCAAAGACCCGGACCAGCTCACGGAATACGTCCGCTCCCGCATGGGCCGCACCATCGTGAAGCCCTATCTCACCGGCGAAGGGGCCTTGCCCATCATGACGCTGGCCCCCAAGGTCGAAGGCGCGGTGCAGGAAAGCGTGCGCCAGACCGACCACGGGGCCTACCTGGCCATGGAGCCGGGCTTGGCCCAGCGCATCATCCAGGCCATCCAGAAGGCCATGGACAAGGCCATGCTTGGCGACGGTCAGCCGGTGCTTCTCACCTCGCCCCTGGTGCGGCCGCATCTGGCCCAGCTGCTGTCCCGCTTCATCCCCAATCTGCCGGTCATCTCCCAGGCCGAGATTCCGGCCGAGATCAAGCTGCAATCCATTGCCAACATAGGACTGACCAATGCGGGTTAAGACCTTTCGCGGCGAAAACATGGCGGCCGCCCTCGCCATGATCCGCCAGGAACTCGGCAAGGACGCCGTGATCCTTGGCACCCAGAGCGTACGCGAGGACGGCAAGTCCCTGTGCGAGGTCATGGCCGCCCTGGAATATCCGGACAAGGAAACGCCGCCGCGCAAGGCTCCGGCCGTGCCGGCCAAAGCTGCCGCGCCCAAGGGACGTCCCGGCAACGGCGTCGCCCCCAAGCCCGGCGCCAAGGCCGCGTTCAAAACCGCAGCCGCCACCATGCCGACCTCCCCGCAGCCGGCCGACTGGAACCGGGAATGGACTGAGATCAAGGGCCACCTGCTGGCGCTTATGCGCCCCCGCCTGGACCTGTCCTCCCTGACCCCGCGCCAGCGCCTGGCCCTGGAATACCTGGAGCGCGAAGGCGTGGACGAAGCCACCATTTTGGCGCTGTACCGCTCCATCGTGGAACGCGGCGAAGACGCCGTTATTCCGGCCCTGTCGCGCCTGGTCGCCGTCAAACCGCTGACGCCGGCGCTGTGGCCGGCCACCGCCCATATGTTCATTGGCCCAAGCGGCGTGGGCAAGACCACCATCCTGCTGCGTCTGGCCCTGGACGCCAAACGGCGGGCCAAGGACGGCCCGGTGACCGTGGTCAACGCCGACGCCGGACGCGGCAAGGGCCGGCTGATGCTGCGCCACTACGCCGAGCTGTCCGGCCTGACCTACGCCGAAGCCGACGGCCCGGAAGCCTTTGGCCGGTTCCTGGACGGCGCGGCCAAGGGCGAGGCGGTCTTTATCGACACGCCAAGCCTCACTCACGGCGGCGGCCCCGAAACCTGGCTGGCCCAGTGGGGTCTGGCCGGACGCGACCAGCTGGCCGCCCATCTGGTGCTGTCTCCCACCTATTCCAGCGCCCAGTCCGAGCACTATCTTCGCCTGGCGCGCTGCGAGCATCTTGCCAGCATCATCTGGACGAAGCTCGACGAAGCCTGTAACTACGGAAGCCTTGTCAATATGGCCCACGCCTCCGGCCTGCCGGTCTCGGCCCTGACCTATGGGCCGGAACTGACCAGCGGCATGGCGGCGGCCTCGGGCAAGGCGCTCTGGAAACTGCTGTTCAAACGCCAGCTGCCCGGCCAATACCCGGACGCCGACGCCGCAGCCTGAGGACGACCCATGTCTGACCGCATATCCTCCGCCCGCCCGCCCGCCGGCCCCGGCCCGGAACTGCCCCTTGTCCTATCCGTGACCTCGGGCAAGGGCGGCGTGGGCAAAACCAACCTGTCCGTCAATCTGGCCTACTGTCTGTCCAAGATGGGCCGCAAGGTGGTGCTGCTCGACGCCGATCTGGGGCTGGCCAACGTGGACATTCTTTTGGGGCTGGCCCCCAAGATGAACCTGTTCCACCTTTTCCACGAAGGCGTGGAACTGCGCCAAGTGCTTGTGGAGACGCCCTTTGGCTTTTCCATCCTGCCGGCGTCCTCGGGGGTAAGCGACATGCTGGCCCTGTCCACCGGGCAAAAGCTCGACCTGCTGGAGGCCATGGACTACCTTGAAGGCAAGATCAATTATTTGATTGTGGACACGGGCGCGGGAATCAATGATAATGTCATATATTTCAATCTGGCCGCCCGCGAGCGTCTGCTGGTGCTGACCACCGAGCCGACCTCGCTGACCGACGCTTACGCCCTTATCAAGGTCATGCACTTAAACCACGACGTGCACCGCTTCCGGGTCGTGGTGAACATGGCCCCGAGCGTCAAGGCGGCCAAGGCGGTTTTTGCCAAGCTCTACGCCGCCTGCGACCATTTTCTTTCGGGCATCTCCCTGGACTTCACGGGGTATGTGCCCGTCGATGCGGCCGTCAAAAACGCGGTCATCCGGCAAAAACCATTTTGCCACTTGACCCCGGACTCGCCGGCCGCCAAAAAGGTTATGGATCTGGCTCATGTGATCGACTCCTGGGAAGTGGATGCCAAGCTCGATGGAAACATCAAATTCTTCTGGAAAAAGCTCCTCTTCCAGGAACAGCCCCTGGCTTAAGCTCGAGTCCGGGGCGTTTCGATGGGATGATTTTGATGCGCGCGATCGGCAGGAGATCGTGCGCCATTACTCGCCCAAGATCAAAATCGTGGCCAGCCGCCTGCGGGCCAAGCTGCCGCCGTCGGTGGAGCTCAACGAACTCATCAGCGCCGGGGCCATGGGCCTGCTGGAAGCGCTGGGCCGGTTTCGGCCCGAACTCGGCATCAAGTTCGAGACCTATGCCGAGTCGCGCATCAAAGGGGCCATGCTCGACGATCTGCGGCGCATGGACTGGTTCTCAAGGGGCCAGCGCCAGCGGGTGCGCACCCTGGAAGAAGCCAGCCGGCGCATCGAAAACGATTCCGGCGGGCCGGCCAGCCTGGAACAACTAGCCGAGGCCACGGGGCTGACCGAGCGCGAAGTGTCCATGGGCCTGGAAGCGCTGCAAAACCAGCTGTGCCTGAGCCTTGACGCCATCACCGAGAACATCTCCTCATACCAGAAGAACCAGCTTGAAAACGAACCGTATAAATCGGCGGAATTCAAGGAACTCGTCGACAAGCTTGCATCGCTCATCGATGATTTGACTCCCCGGGAAAAGCTGGTATTATCACTCTATTACGGTGAGGAATTGAACATGCGGGAGACTTCGGAAGTCATGGGCATCACCGAAGGCCGCGTCTCCCAGCTGCATTCCCAGGCCCTGGCCCGACTGCGGCAGAAGTTCAAGTCCCAGTACAACATTGAGCAGCATTGACGACACCCTGGGCACGCCGAGGCGGCCGCGTCCAACCGGCCAAGGGCCGGAGCAAGCGGATGCTCCAAGGCGACGAGTGAAGCGAGCGAGACAAGGAGACGAGCCATGGCCGCCAATAAGGAAATGCGCATTCTGGTCGTAGACGACTTCTCCACCATGCGCCGAATCATCAAAAACATCCTGCGCCAGTTGGGCTTCAACAACATCCTGGAGGCCGACGACGGCAGCACGGCCTGGGAAACGCTCAACAAGGACAAGATCGACTTCATCATCTCCGACTGGAACATGCCCAAGATGCCCGGCATCGAACTGTTGCGCAAGGTGCGGGGCAGCGAAGAGTTCGCCAACCTCCCCTTCCTCATGGTCACGGCCGAAGCCCAGCAGGAGAACATCATCGAGGCTGTCCAGGCCAAGGTGTCCAACTACATCGTCAAGCCCTTCACCGCCGAGACCCTCGGCCAGAAGATCGACAAGATATTCGACAAATAGCCTTTCCGGCCATCAGGGCGGCCGTTTGCTCCGGGCAGACGGCCGCCGCCACGCCTGCTCCCCGGCGTGCCGCCCGCGCCCGTGCCCGTCAGGGCCGTGACGACGCCATGCGGCGTCCCCTTCCCGCCGTTCGGTTGACGAGGCCCGACCATGGTTGACGACGACAGCCTCGACGCGCCCATAAAAGCCAAACTGGACGACTCGGAACTCTCCGACGATCTCCCCAAGGCGTTGCAAAAGGTCGATCTCGACCTTGACGACGCCCCATTCCTCGAAGACGAACCCGAAGAGACGCCGCCGCCCGCCGAAGAAGCCGGTCCGGGCGATGCCGCAGTCTCGGAAGAGCCGTCCAAACCCAAAAGCAAGAAAAAACTCTTTATCCTTATCGGGCTTATTGTGTTGCTCCTGGGCGGCGGCGCGGCGGCCTATTTCCTGTTGCTCAAAAAACCGGCCGCGCCGCCTCCCCCGCCGCCTGTGGAAGCGCCCCACGAGGAAGAACTGCCCCCACCGCCTCCGCCGCCCCCGCCGCCGGAACCGCCCGCGCCCAAGCCGGAAATCGTCCTGACCATGGACCCTTTCCTGGTCGAACTGCCGGACAAGGCCGGCCGCAGCCGTTTTCTGTCCATCCGTTTCTCGGCGGCCACCACCGAACACGCCGCCGAGCTCGAATTCAAGCGCAACCGCATTGTGGTGCGCGACGCCGTGTATTATTATCTCAAAAACAAGAGCCTGGAGTTCTTGACGGACAAGAACAGCACCGAGGCCCTCAAAAAGGACGTGCTGTCGGTCATCAACCAGTTCATCGGCCCCCAAGCCCTGGATAACCTGATTATCGAGGACTATCTGGTGAAATGAGATGCCCATCGATCTGACCAACGTCATTCAAGCCATGCCCTATGTGCAAAACGTGGCCCACGCCGAACTGGTGAGCCCCGAGGCCCAGCTCGCGGCTTCCCAGGCCCTGACTCAGCAAGCCCTGGCCGAGCAGAGCAAGCAGACCCAGCGCATTGAGAAGCAGGACGAAATGGATTCCGTGCGCGACGAGGATAAGCGGCGGGGGGCCGGCCAGCCGCGCCAGCGCCGGGCCAAGGCGGCCCAGCCCGAGCCGGACGAGAAAGCGACCCAGGCCAGCAACCCCACGCCCTTTGCCGGCCACATCATCAATATGAAGGTGTAAGGCGCGCCTAGGGGCGATGCCTGGTCACGACATGGCGTACTGGTCCCGGGCGCCGGCCGACAGGCTGACCGGCCAGCGTGAGGCCGACGCCCCAACCGGACAACCCACTGCGAGAAAGTCTTTTTCCTAACGTTTTGCCCCGGACCCCACCACCCATGAACGGCTTTTCCACCCTGGTCATCTTTCTCACGGTCAGCGAACTGGCCTTGCTGCTTTTAGTCGTGCTCTTTTTCTCGCGCCTGCGCCGGTCCGAAGAGTTGCTGGCCCGGCTGCAAAAAAACCAGGACGCGCTGCTCAAAAAGCTCGACTTCAACGCCAAGCTCGAACAGGAGCTGGTGGGGAGTTTCCAGCGGCGGCAAGCCGAGCTGACCGATCTGGACCAGAAGCTGGAAGAGCGCAGCCGACAGCTGGAAAAGCTCGTGCGCAAGGCCGAGGAATTCACCCGCTCCCCGGATTTCCTGCGCCAAGTCATCGTCAACGGCGCGCGCCGGGGCCAGTCGCCCCAGGCCCTGGCCAAGGCCACGGGGCTGTCGCTGGATGAAGTGGAATTGATTTTGACGCGCCAGGGCTAGGGCTTTAACTCCCGCCCCTTGAGCGGCGCGTTGTCATGCACCTTGGCGTCCTTGGGCGGGGTGAAGGCGAACAGGCTGTCCGACAATTTGGGATCAGCCACGATCCTGTCCAGCTTCAAATCGTTGGTGTTGGCGTAGAAATCCTGAATATAGATCCGCACGATCATGTCGGTGGTGGTGTCCACCCAGACCTTGGCCATGACCAGCCCGGGCTCGGGTTCGCGGGGGACAAGCAGCAGCGCCGCCTCATTGGGGCCGGCTTCGTCCTTGGCCGCCGAGACCACGAAATCCTCGGTCAGATTGGCCTTGCCGGTCAGAAACCGCAGCATGGTCTTGGAGTTGATGATCTCCTCCACGGCGTAGCGGTAGGCTTCCTTGTCTTCCTCGAAATAGTCCCACACGGCGTCCTTGCCGACAATGAGCAACTCCTTTTCGGGCTTCACCGTCTCCCAGCGCACCAGCGTCGGCTTTTTAAAGACAAAAGACCCCGAGCGTTGCTCGGTTTCGCCGCTGGCCGCATTGCGGATGGCCTGGCTGAACTCGGCGGAAAAGGCGGTCAGGGCCGCGTATTTCTTCTGGATACGCCCGGCCAGCTGGGCCGGGTCGGCGGTCTGGGCGGCCTGGGCCGTCTGGGCCAGGCCCAGGATCAAGGTGAGGATAAGGAGAATATGCCGCATGGCGTTGCTCGCTTTGCCGCCCGGACGGGCCTTGGCGGCGGATGCCGGCGCGTGAAACGGTCTTTTACCGCGTCTGACGGACCGGGCGTGGAACAGGTTGGACGTGGGGAACGCTGCCTGGCGGCCCGCCGGCGCACGGCCGACGGGAGCGCCTGTTATTCCTTGGTTTTGATGACCGAACGGGGCTTGCTGCCTTCCTGGGGGCCGAGCAGCCCGTCGCGCTCCATCTGCTCGATGAACCGGGCGGCCCGGTTGAAGCCGATGCGGAAGCGCCGCTGAATAAGCGAAATGGAAGCCTTGCCCTGCTCCATGACAAAGTCCACGGCTTGCGGATAGACGGCATCGGAAGTGACCTCGTCGCCGCCTTCGCCGATGAAGTCGCCGCCCCCGCCGCCGTCGCCGCCCTTTTGCCATTCGGCGAAATCGAGCTTGTAGCTGGGCTTGGCCCGGCTCTTCCAGAACTCCACCACCGCAGCCGTCTCCTCGTCCGAGACAAAGGCTCCGTGCATGCGCACGGTCTTGCCGCCGCTGGGCTTAAACAGCATGTCGCCCCGGCCAAGCAAATACTCCGCGCCCACGGCGTCGAGGATGGTGCGCGAGTCGTGCTTGCTGGTCACCTGAAACGAGATGCGGGTGGGGAAGTTGGCCTTGATAAGCCCCGTGACCACGTCGACGCTGGGCCGCTGGGTGGCCAGGATGAGGTGGATGCCGGCGGCCCGGGCCAGCTGGGCCAGGCGCACGATGCTCACTTCCACTTCCTTGGCCGCCGTCATCATGAGATCGGCCAGCTCGTCGATAACGATGACGAGATAGGGCAGCGGTTCCAGGTCAATGAGCTCCGGGTCGCGGGCGTCGCCGAGTTTGGCGAGCTTTTCGTTGTAGCCGGCGATGTTGCGAACGCCGAGCAGCGCCATGGCCTCGTAGCGCCGGTCCATCTCGGCCACGGCCCAGTCCAGGGCCGACTTGGCCATGGCCGTCTCGGTGACCACCGGATGCACCAGATGGGGCAGATCGTTGTAGACCGAAAGCTCGATGCGCTTGGGATCGACGAGCAGCAGTTTCACCTCGTCGGGCGTGGCCTTATAGAGGATGGAGAGCAGGATGCCGTTGATGCACACGCTCTTGCCGCTGCCGGTGGCGCCGGCCACGAGCAGATGCGGCATCCGGGCCAGATCGGCCACATGGGGCCGGCCCTGGATGTCCTTGCCGATGGCCAGGGTCAGGCGCGATTCCGAGGCCCGGAAGGCGTCGGCGTCCAGGACGTCGCGAAAGTAGACGGTCTGGCGCTTGGCGTTGGGAATCTCCACGCCCACGGTGTCCTTGCCGGGTATCGGATCAATGCGCACGGCCAGGGCCTTCATGGCCAGGGCGAGGTCCACGGACAGCCCGACAATGCGGCTGATTTTGACGCCCGGAGCGGGCTTGACCTCGAACATGGTGACCACGGGGCCTGGCGCCACCCGCATGACCTCGCCCTGGATGCCGAAGTCGTTTAAGCAGCTGATGAGGCTGGCCGCCTGGGCGCGGCAAATTTCCGGATCGACCGGCATGGCCTCCACGGCCGAGGGCGTGGAGAGCAGGGCCAAAGGCGGCAGCTCGTGGGCGGCCGAAGCGGCGGCCCGGCCGGCGCTCTTGGCCTGCTTGGCGGTCATGGCCGGCGGCGGGGTCGTGGGCGCGAAAAGCGGCTCGGCCGGCTCGGAAGCCTTGGCCGGAGACGGGACAGGCGGCACGACCGGGGCCGGTTCGGCGACCGCTTTGGCCGGCTCCTTGGCGGGCGGCGCGCCGGTCACCTGCTCCACCACGGCGTCCAGGAACCGGTCCACGGCCTCCTCGGACGCGTCATCGGGAGCCGGCTCGGCGGCGGGCTTGGGCTTTGCCGGTTTTTCGGCCTTGGCCGGCTTGGCCGGGCGGGCGGGCTTGTCGGCCGGGGCGGCTTCAACAGCAGCCTCGGCGGCGGCCTCGCGGGCCATGGCCCGGCGCACGCGCCAGGCATCCCAGGCCTCGCCCAGGCGGCCGAACTGTTCGCCAAGGGCGGCGGCCAGGGGCCGCCAAAAATTGTCGAGGGTCAGGCCAAAGGTCAGCTGCGCCCCGGCGATGCAGCCAAAAAGGAGCAGCGAGACAACGCCGAAAACGCTCAAGTAGCGGTCGAGGAATCCGTAGAGCAAGGCCCCCAGCTGGCCCGAGCCATGGACTTGGCCAACCGTCGGGCTGCCGACGGGAGAGGCGAAAAAGATCAACAGGACTCCGGCGAAGATGGCGAGTCCGAAGCGGCGGCGCAGGGGCAGAGCCAGGCGCGGGGCCAAGCCACGCGCGCCGAGCCAAACCATGCCGATGGGGACCAGAAAGCCCCAGACGCCCAACGTCTCGGCAAGCAGTCCGCCCCAATAGGCCCCGACCAGCCCGGCCTTGTTGGCCACGCCGTGGCGGGCCGAGACGGACTGGTTGAAGCCCGGGTCGCCCGCATTGTAAGAATACAGGGCAACCGCCGTGAAGGCGGCCAGGAACAGTGCCCCCAGCCCCGCCAGTTCCCTGGTGAGGCGAAAGCTGCCGTCCCCGGCCTTGACGTCTTTATTCCCGGCCAATGTAGTCGCCCGAACGGGTGTCCACTTTGATTTTATCGCCGATGTTCACAAAAAGCGGCACGTTGACGGTGATGCCGGTTTCGAGTTGGGCCGGCTTGGTGGCGCCGCTGACGGTGTCGCCCTTGACCCCGGGTTCGGTCTCGGCAACCTGGAGCACCACCGAGGCCGGCAGGTCGATGTCCAGGGGCTGGCCCTTGTAGAGCAGCATCTTCAGTTCCATGCCGTCTTTGAGGTAGCCGCCCTTCTCGCCAAGCTGGGCCGCGCCGGCGTGCATCTGCTCGTAGCTCTCCATGTCCATGAAGACGAAGTCCTCGGCCTCGCGGTAGAGGTACTGCATATCCTTGGATTCGAGATCGGGCTTGACCATCTTTTCGCCCGAACGGAAGGTGTTTTCCACCACGCGGCCGTTGATCATATTCTTAAGCTTGGTGCGGATGAACGCGCCGCCCTTGCCGGGCTTGACGTGGAGGAAGTCCACGATTTCGTAGGGCACGCCGTCCATTTCGATCTTGAGGCCGCGACGGAAGTCGGTCGTGGAAAGCATTGTATCTCCTTAGATATAATTGGGATTCTCGGTTATTTGCCGCCACAGGGCGACCACGGCCAGGGCGTAGCTGGTGACGCCAAAGCCGGCGATGCAGCCGATGCAATTCTTGCCGATGAGGCTTTTGTGCCGCAGCGGCTCGTCGGTGCGGGCAAAAATGTTGGATATATGCACCTCGACGCAGGGGATGCCGATCCAGGCCAGGCAGTCGGCCAGGGCCAGGCTGGTGTGGGTGTAGGCTCCGGCGTTGAGCACAATGCCATCCAGGCCGTCCTTCCAGGCCTGCTCCAGCCGGTCGATGCAATGCCCTTCGCTGTTGGCCTGATGGAATTGCAGCTCCAGCCGCTCGGCCTGGGGACCAAGGATATCGGCCACCAGCTGCGACAGATCCTCGATAGTGCGGCTGCCGTAGATTTCCGGCTGGCGTACGCCGATAAAACCGAGGTTGGGGCCGTTTAAAACCAGTATTTTGACCTTGCGCATGGCTTCTTCCTTTGGCTTGCCCGGACTCCTGGCCTTGACGGACGCTTCCTGGCCGGTCACAACCCAGCCATGAACGCCAATGATCGCATACAGACGGACCTGGGCCTGACGCTTTTGTCCACGGCCTACCTTTCCAACCAGCTGCCGACCCTGGACGCGCCCCAGATCGCTCTGGCCGGCCGGTCCAACGTCGGCAAATCCACGCTGATCAACTGTCTGGCCGGGCGAAAATCCCTGGCCAAGACCAGCGCCACCCCGGGCAAGACCCGAAGCCTCAATTTCTACATGGCCGAAACCCAGGGCTATTGCCTGGTGGACCTGCCCGGCTACGGCTACGCCCGCTGCTCCAAAGAGGAGCGGGACAAATGGGCCAAACTCATCGAGGCCTATCTGGCCACCACTAAAACCCTACGGGCCGTGACGGCGCTTATTGACTGCCGCCTGCCGCCCCAGCGCCTGGACATGGAACTGGTTTCCTGGCTGCGCTCCCGGCGCATTCCGGTGCTGGTGGCCCTGACCAAGGCGGAAAAAGTGCCCCAGCGCGACCGGGAAGCCCGGAAAAAAGAGTGGCGGGAGCTTGCGCAACCCGCCTTCCCGCCCGTGGTGTTCTCCGGCAAAACCGGTCTTGGCCGGGAGGCGCTTTGCCGGGTGTTCGCCGAGGCCGCGCTTACGGCCGGGGCTCCTCCCGCTCCTTGAAAAAACCGCTTAAAAACGTGGCGTCCTTGGGGCTCAGGTTGAACTGCATGGCCGCCGCGTCAATGAGCGCGCCAACCGGCTTGCCGGTCAGTTCGCGCTGCTCGTCGATCCATGTGACGGCGCGCCGCAGCAGTTCGCCCTGGGGCATGATCGTGGCCATCTCGCCTCCTTGCTCGGGTCCAGTGCATACACGAGCCTGGGCCGGCTTGCAACTTGCCCGGCCTTTGGATAGACCCGGCCCCATATCCCGCCTTGAGGAGACACCCTTCCCATGACCGAATCCCTGGCCGCCGTGATCCTCGGCATTGTCGAGGGCGTTACCGAATTTTTGCCCGTATCCTCCACCGGCCACCTGATCCTGGTCGGCCACCTGATTGGGTTTACGGGGGAAAAAGCCGACAGTTTCGATGTCATCATCCAGCTCGGGGCCATTTTGGCCGTGGTATGCCTCTATTGGCGGCGCTTCTGGTGGCTGGTGTCGCCCAAACCCCTGCACGCTTTTTCCGGGATTCGCGGCCTTTGGCTGCTTTTTCTGACGTCGCTGCCCATGGGACTGCTCGGGCTCATCGCCCGCAAGACCGTCAAGGCGCATCTTTTCAACCCTACGAGCGTCGCCTTGGCCTTGGCCGTTGGCGCGCTCATGATCTTCTGGGTGGAGCGGCGAAAGACCCGCGACCGCTACTACAGCCTGGACGAGATGACGCCGGGCCTGGCCCTTGGCATCGGCTGCTTCCAGTGCCTGTCGCTATGGCCGGGATTTTCGCGCTCGGCGGCCACCATCATGGGTGGGATGCTCCTTGGGGCCAAGCGCAGCCTGGCGGCGGAGTATTCGTTTATCGGCGCGGTGCCGCTCATGTTCGCGGCCACGCTGTATGATTTCTACAAGAGCGCCCATCTCTTTTCCGCCGACGACCTGGGCGTGCTCGGCATCGGCTTCGTGGTGTCCTTTGTTTCGGCCCTTATTGCGGTGAAGGCGTTTATCGTGCTGGTCCAGCGGATTACGCTGCGCCCTTTTGCCTGGTACCGGCTGGCCCTGGCCGGGGCGGTGTTTTTCTTCTGGCCGAAATGAGCCGGACCGCAAAAAAATGCTTGCCAAGGAAAGCCGGTTCCGCTACATACCCGCTTCTGCGCTGCATGACGGTTTGGCGAGGTAGCTCAGATGGTTAGAGCATGCGGCTCATATCCGCAGTGTCGGGGGTTCAATTCCCTCCCTCGCTACCAATAGTTGATAGGCCCCGGGCGAAAGTCCGGGGCCTTGCTTTTTGCGATATTCCCGCCCCTTGGCCTGCTCCCGGAGACGGCAAGACACAAAGCCGTTGCGCAAAATCACCGCACCGGGGTATTGCTGGAGAAACTCCCAGGAGGGACTCCATGAAACGCGTTACGCCAATTGCCGTCTGCCTGCTCTTTTGCCTGCTGGCCCTGGCGACCGCCTGTCAGGCCGGCGCTTCCGACCCGCTGTTCATCAACCTGACCAGCGACGACGGCCACCGTTCGCTGATGGCCATCAGCTTTGGCCAAAACCAGTTGCAGCGCGGCCATCCCCTGACCGTTTACCTCAACGACAAGGCGGTGCGTATCGCCAGCAAGAAGCAAGGCGAGGCCTTCGCCGAACAGCAGGCGCTGCTCCGGCAAATCGTGGCCAAGGGCGGCACGGTGCTGGTCTGCCCCATGTGCAGCCAGAAGTACGGCGTGGCGGAGAACGAATTCCTGGACGGCTTAAAACTCACCAACCCGGACACGACCGGCGCGGCGCTGTTTGCGGACAACACCCAGACGCTCTCCTGGTAACTCGCGGCGGGCGCAGAGACACTTTTCAGCCGGGCTCCATACCCCGGCCGCTCCTGTCGCCCGCCCCAATGAGAACGCCAAGATTTTCGGACATCTATTATTATAAATTCACGATTCTCAACAGACCCACACGACGAGAACCGAAGGGTCAGCCGCCAACCGGCAGGCGTTCGCCAAGTCCGCCGCTCAGCCCTGAACCTTCATTGATGCCGGCGCTCCCCGTGGTACCAGCCGCAGCGCCTTTCTGTTCTTCTTTCATCAATTGGGCGTTGAGCGTTACCAACGTCGCTGTGAGTTGGTTTATTTCAGACGTGATGATTTTTACTTCAGGATCTTGCGAGCTATCGGCAATCTCAGACCCGGAGGCGTCTTTGCCATCAGTGTCTGTCTTGGTTTCCTGCGCAGCCTCTTTCTCCTCGCCGCTGCTTGAGCTTTTCTGCTTTGCCGTTGCAGCAGCCAAGCGCGAATTTGCTTCGTTGAGTTGCTCTTTTACTTTTTGAATTTGTTTCAATAACATCTCTCGCGTGCTCGTCGTCTCTTCCTCTTTTGCGCCTTCGTCTGTTGCCTGGACCTGGTTTGCTAGGTCGCCGCCAGAGGCCGTTTCGACTTGTTGCCGCTGCTTGTTACGAGCTGCTTCGGAAATTTCAACCGTGTCTGCGTCTTTTGCTTTTTCGCTGTCTGTTTTTCCCACCATGGCGACCGCGCCCAGGGAAACCGCTGTCTGCGACAGCTTTCTGGCTTCTTGGTAGGCTTTTGTCGGATCGCTTGCCATTGCGCTTGCTGCACCGAGCAGAGTGTCCATATTTGCTCCTTTGGGGAAACGAGCGGCAACGAGGATGCAAACCGATGCCATGCTTCCTATCGGCAAAAAATAGGACATCTTTAAATAATATATAAAAACAAAACAAAAAACGGGCGCTAAACCAGTAACCCTTCGAGCCCTGGGGCAACCTTGCCCGGCAGGAATTCGATGACCTCGTAGCTGGCCGCGCCGGCCTTGGCAAAGGGATCTTCGGCAAGGATCGCCTCCAAGGCTTCCCGGCCGGCTGCCCGGGCCAGGATCACCCCACCCGTGCGCGGCAACTGACGCCCCGAGGCCAGAAACACGCCCCGGGCATAGTTTTCGTCCAGATAGAGCCTGTGGGCATTGAGTAGCCCGTCAATGACTTCAAGGGGCTGGCAATAGCGCAGCAGTACGACGAACATGGCGGCCTCCTTTTCCTTTGGGGACAAATCCTATAAGAAATTCGAGGCCTGTCCGGCAAGGGAGACAGACCAGCCAAGCCCCAAGGAGGCCCCGCCATGGAAGACAGCGATATCGACGACATCGCCGCCCTGCTCGACGGACTTAAACTCGGCGCTGCCCTGGGCTGGGAAGAAGTGCGCCGTATCGCCGGCTACATGCAGGTCAAGAGCTTCCCGGCCGGCACGACGATCATTCAGGAAGGCCGCAAGGCCACTTCCCTGGCGTTCATTGAGAAAGGCGTGGTCACCATCCAAAAGGAAGAGGCCGGGGGCTGTGAACGCCACATCATTGACCTGACCCGCGACGCCGTCATCGGTGAAATCGCCTTTTTCGACAGCGAACCCCGCTCGGCCACGGTGGTGGCCAAGACCGACGTGCGCCTGCTCATCCTCACCCGGGAAAGCTTTGACGAGCTGGCCGCAATCGAACCCCAGCTCGCCATCAAGACGCTCTTCTACATTGGACGGGTGTTGAGCCGCCGGCTGCGCCAGGTAACGGGCCGCTTCGTGGGCCTGCTGGCCTAAGACCGAATCGCTCACAGCCCAAGGCCGACAAGAACGCAAAAGGCGTCTGCCCCGACCGGGAGCAGACGCCTTTTGCGTTCAGAGATGGCGGCGGACAACTGCCTAGGCCGGCAGCGCGGCCTGGCCGGTCTCCAGGCCCGAGATGACGATTTCCAGCTCCCGAGCCTGGCCGGCCAGAGCGGTGACAGCCCGGGCCGAGGCGGCCATGGCGTCGGATGTGCCGTGGGAGATGCGGCTGATTTCCTCGGCGGTCTGGCGCATCTGCTCGGTGGTGGCCGACTGCTCTTCGGCGGCGGCGGCCATGGAGCGGATCTGATCCGAGGTGCGCGAAACGATGCCGACGATCTCTTCCAGCATGACCCCGGAGGCATGGGCCTTGTCCGTGCCGGCGGCGATGGCCCGGGTGGTCTCGTCGGTCTTGGCGCTGTTGCGGCGCACACTTTGTTGCATAGTTGTGATAAAGCCGGCCACATCCTTGGTGGCGGTCATGGTCTTTTCGGCCAGCTTGCGGACCTCATCGGCCACCACGGCAAAGCCGCGTCCGGCGTCTCCGGCCCGGGCCGCCTCGATGGCGGCATTGAGCGCCAGCAGGTTGGTCTGATCGGCGATGTCGGCGATAACGCCCATGATCTTGCCAATGCCTTCGGCCTGGTCGCCAAGATCGTTCATGTCGCGGCGCAGTTCCTCGGCCAGCTGATTGACGTTGCCGATGACCGCGGCCACGTCGGAAACCATGCCGGCCCCGGCCGTGGCTTTTTTCCGGGCGTCGTCGGCCAGGGTGGCGGCAGCGGCGGCGTTGCGGGCGACTTCCATGACGGCGGTGTTCATGGCGTCCATGGCCAGGGCGGTTTCGCCGATGCGCTCCTTTTGCTCCACGGCCCCGTGTTCCACAGTATCGACCTGATGCGCCAGGGCCTCGGTTTCCCCGGCCAGGGCGTCGGCGATGGCCTTGGCTTCCCGGGCCGTAGCCAACATCCGCTCGGTCTGTTCCCGCATGAGGGCCTCGCTGCGGCGCAGATCGGTATAGTCGGAATAGACGCAAAGCGAACCCATCATCTTGCCGTTGATGGCGTTAAAAAGCGGCGTGGCGTCAATGAGCACATTGCGGACATTGCCCTTGCGCGAAACCAGATCGACTTCCTTGCGGATGCCACGCTTTTCGGTCATGCACTGGCCGAGCACGGTCTTGCGGCCGGGATCGCCATAAAAAAAGCCGGCCACGTTCTGGCCGTAATAGTCCTCGGGACGCCCGGAGTGCTCGATAAGGCGCATGAGGTCGTCGTTGGTCAGGCGCAAGTCCTCGGCCTCGTCCACCACCACAAACGGAGTGGCCATGCCGGCCACAATGCCTTGATAGTAACCCAGGGAGTTCTCCAGGTGGTGGACCATCTCGCGCAGCGACCGGCCGATGGCTTCAAATTCCTTGGGCAGCCCCGTGCGCAGGTTGGAGCCGAAATGGCCCTGGGCGATGGCCCCGGCATAATCGACAAGAGCCGTCGCGCCGCTGGTGACGCCCCGGATGAGTCCGGTGATAAGAGCCAACAACAGGACCACTGAAAGCACGGCCATGCCAAGGAACATGCGAAAAACCGTGGCCTCGCCTTCCTGGATGGCGTCGAGATTGGCCTTGTTGGTCTCTCGTTGAATGGCGACGGCGTCCAACATGATCTTTTTCAGCGCCCGCCACTGCGGCGTTTCCTCGGCATTGAGCAACCGCACGGCCTCGGCCGGATTGGTTGCAGCTATGTCCATGAGGCGTTTTTTCAGTTCATGGCTGATCTCCCAACGCGGGCCGATCTCACGCAAGTCCTCGGCGATACGGCCGGTGGCCAAGGCCGTCGCCGAAGCCAGGGCCTCGCGAAATTGCTTGTCGGCATTGGCGTAGTTGTCCCGGGCCGTCTTGTCGCTGGGATTGAGCAGCACGTTTCGGGTAGCCTGCTCGGTTTGCAGTCCCTGGGCGTAAACGTCCTGAAGATGATACAACAGGGGGCCATCGACAGTGCTGACATTTTTAAGATAACCCAGCATCCTGTCTTGCTGCATATAGAGAAGCATCAAGGTCAAACTTGCCCCGATGACGCTGGCCACGCCAAGGGTCAACAGCAAGGACTTTAGGCTTAAGCGGCTCATTCTCTCCTCCCGGAAGTCAGGCTATCGGCAAACAACACAGACGCCCTGGCGCGCTTACGGAGCGCCAAGCACTGTGACGAACATATTGCAACAGTGTATTTTGGGTTATAACTAAACGACATTGACTTGGCAACAACATGATATCGGGAAATTCCTCACATGACCCAGGCTTCTGAAAAATCGAAAGACGTTTTGTTCGTGATTTTATGAACAAACAACCGGTAGGTAACGCAACTATGCAAGATCCACTTTGCCTGATCCCATCATCAACGTTTGACAGCTATGTATCCAACTTAATCAACGGGAATAAACGTCATTGCCTATCGATTGTTGAAATCCTCATTGACAAAGGTATGCCCATTGCGGATATCTACACCCATCTCTTTCAGCGTTCTTTGTACAAAGTTGGAAGGCTCTGGGAAGAAAATAAGATATCCGTCGCCGTGGAGCATATCGCCACAGCCATAACGGAAACACTGCTCGCCCAAACCTACCCTCGGGCCGCCGCACTGCCCAAACATGGCCGGCGCGCCGTTGTGGCGTGCGTCACTGGCGAAAGACATCAAATAGGTAGCCGCATGATCGCCGATATTTTGGAACTTCGCGGTTGGGACAGCCATTATCTTGGAGCTGACACTCCCAAAGACGCCCTACTTGACTTGCTCCTCACGCTACAACCCGAGTTGCTCGGGCTTTCCGTCAGCCTGTCCAGCAATGCCGACCAGGCCAAGCGGCTTATCCGCGAAGCGCTGGCGCATCGTCCAAGCATGCTGTGCGTGGTCGGCGGCCAGGGCGTCACCGGAAACAGCCTTGACTTGGGCGAACTTGCCAGCGTACCGGTGATCAGCAACATCGAAATGCTGGAAAACTATCTTCGCCAACATGCCGACGCCTGACCATAATTTCTTTGAGCACGCCTTCCATCGCCTGCTCCTTTCGGGGCCGGCCTTGTATTACGTCCTGAACAGGGACGGTCGTGTCGTGGAAGCCGGCGAAACCGCCATGCGAATCGTGCCCGGCCCCGTTGTCGGCAAGGCCTTTCAGGATCTGCTGCTGGATTTCACTGCCGTGCCGGGACTTTACGACTTGCTGCTTCGCCCCGGTCCCCATCTGCTCACCCTGCATACCCGCGACGGCGCCCCCCAGACTTTCCGATTCTCCTTCATCGATCTCGGCCACAACATCTTGTGCCTTGGGGCTCAGGATTCCCAGGAAACGGAAATGCTGCGCAACACCCTGCTCGAAACCAACCAGGAGCTTGCCGCGCGCACCCGGGAACTGCAGCGGTCCAACGCCCGTCTGGAAACGATCAACGCCCAAAAGAACCGTTTCCTGGGCATGGCCGCCCACGATCTGCGCACGCCCATAGGTCATGTGCTCTACAGCGCGGACCTGCTTCGCGACGAAGGCGCCAACCTGAGTCCGGAACAGGCCGAAGCCCTGTCGGTCATCGACCACGCCGGCAAGTCCATGCTGCGCATTCTTGACGATCTGCTTGATATCGCCAACATCGAAGCCGGCCGGTTTTCGCTCAACCTAGCCCCGAGCGACTTGGCCGCCGGCATTCGCGCCGTAGCCCAGCGCCTCACGCCCCTGGCCGCCGCCAAGAACATGCGCCTTGCCTGCAGTCTTCCGCCCGATCTGCCCGAACTGGCTTTTGACGCCATCCGCATGGAGCAATTGCTGACCAACCTCATCAGCAACGCCGTCAAGTACGCCCCGCCGGGCACGACGGTACGGATCGCCGGAACCTGCGGCGACGGCCATGTCGCCATTTCCGTGGCCGACCAGGGAGTCGGAGTGGCTGCGGAGGATCGCGAGCGGATTTTCGAACCCTTTGGCCGGGGCCAGGCCAGGCCTACGGGCGACGAAAAAAGCATTGGCCTTGGGCTGTGCATAGCCCGCACCATTGCTCGTGGACATGGCGGGGATCTGGTCATCGATAGCCAGCCGGGCCAGGGCGCGGTTTTCCTTTGCACCTTGCCCTTGCCCCGGCGTCCCCATGACGTTGCGGCTTCTCTTGGCGCACGTGTCTGCCTGCACTGACCGCACACCGGGAACAGCGCTTTTCAGGCGTTTCAGGGGGACACGTCGTCGCGGCCCCGGACAGAGCCCGAGACGCAAAGGGCGCCGTGCGCCGGCATGGCGGCGCGCTGGTCATGCACCCCGCGAAAAAAAGCTTTTCGCAGTCGGCTGCACGGGATAAAAGGACAAAACGCGTCGGAGCAATCCGGCCTTGTTTGCTGCGATACCATGACGCATTATCGTCGTTGCGGCTTTATCCGCCGACAACGACGCCAAGGAGTTTGCCCATGCGCCGTACAATCCCCCTGCTGCTTTTGGCCCTGGCCCTGGCCGCCGGCTGCACCCGCCCGCCCTATGCCAAGCCGGGAGCCGAGCTGACCGCCGTGGAAGACGATTATACCGACTGCTACAGCAAGGCCTCGCTGGACGTGAACACGCCGCCCTTCCCCGACCGGCCGCTGACGGTGGTGGATCAGGACGCCGACGCCTGTATGAAGGAACGCGGCTACGATCCCAAGATACGGCTCAACTAACACGGCATTCCCGGCGGCAGGCCGCGCCTGGAGTCGCGGGGCGCTGTCCGGCTCGGTTTTGTCCCAACGACTCCCAACGCTGTTCGCGGCTCGGGGAAGCGAGACTTCTCCCCCTTGCGCTTTGGGAAAAATGTGTTATCTTGATGTCTCGAAGGGGGCGCCCTGGTTTCGACGGGGATAGTGAAGCCCTGGTTGCAGGTCGAGGTGCCGCGAGGCCTCGTAAAACACGCGGCAACTGGTTAACTGCCAACGATTACGACTACGCTCTGGCTGCTTAATTGACAGTCAGCGTTCCATCAGTTGACGCCTGATATGCTGGACCGGAACGCCAAACCCCATCAGGCTGGCGCGAACCCTCGTCCGTTGGGGTAAGCACGAGACAATAGACGGACTGGCCGGAGGCGGCCCGGCCGAAAGGCCTGCCCGAGGCGAGATTGTTTTTCGGTCTAAGCCTGTAGACGCCTGGAGTGGAGCATTCTCGGACGGGGGTTCGATTCCCCCCGCCTCCACCATCCACCCCCTCGACACCGTCCGTTACGGTTCAAAAAGTCAGAAATTTCAGCCAGAAAGCCGGTCCCCAAGGGCCGGCTTTCTGAGTTTTGGCCAACGCCCGGTCGCCAGCCATAGCGGGTGAGCGCCTGCGCGGAACGCGGCGCGCTATGCCTTGAATTGTTCAGCTCTAGCTGTTCGGAAGCTTTTGGCGGTTTCCCGAGGCGAGTCCGTTGACACCTACCGCCGGCTTGGGTAGCCCTCCCGAAACCCTAAACCGCTACAACTCCCTGCTGCGTCCGACACCACCGCAACAAACCAACCACATCCATGATCGTCACCCGCTTCGCGCCAAGCCCCACCGGCCTGCTCCACCTGGGCCACGCCTATTCGGCCCTGGCCGCCCATGAAGCGGCCAGCAAGGCCGGCGGACGGTTCTTGCTGCGCATTGAGGACATCGATCCCGGGCGCTGCAAGCCGGAATTCTCCTTGGCCCTGATGGAAGACCTCCGCTGGTTGGGGCTGACCTGGGAGGAACCGGTACGTTTCCAGTCCCAACACATGGCGGACTACACGGCGGCCCTGGGCCGGTTGCAGGCCATGGGCCTCGTCTATCCCTGCTTTTGCACCCGCAGCGAAATCCAGGCCCTGGCCGCGCCTCAGGAGAACGACGTGGAGGGGCCGGTCTATCCGGGCGCCTGCCGCCATCTCGCCGAGACCGCGCGCGCGGCCCTGGCGGCAGACCGTCCCTGCGTCTGGCGGCTCGACATGGCCCGGGCCTGCGCCCAGGCCGGCGACCTCGTCTGGCACGACGCCAGACGGGGTGAAGTCCGGGCCGATCCGGCCCGCTTCGGCGACGTGGTCCTGGCCCGCAAGGACGTGCCCACGAGCTACCACTTGAGCGTCGTCGTGGACGACGCTCAGCAAGGCGTCAGTCTGGTCACACGCGGCGAGGATCTGTTCGCGGCCACCGACGTCCACCGCCTGCTCCAGGCACTGCTCAGCCTGCCCACGCCCCGCTATCGCCACCACACGCTTATGCGCGACGCCTCGGGCCGCCGCTACGCCAAGCGCGACAAGGCCCTCACCCTGCGCGCCCTGCGCCAGGCCGGCAAAACGCCCCAGGACGTGCGGAGCATGGTCGGCTTCGACCCGCTCCCTGGACGATCCGGCACCCCGCCAACAACCTCGGTCGCCTAGCCAAATGTCTCTTGGAAATCACGAACAACCTGCCTAAAAAGCGTGGACGGCGACTTGACCCATTGCTCTCGACGCATTTTCTCGACTTACGAAAGTCTCGTAATCGTTTGCCAACGACTTTCTCTATCAAGACGCCCGGGCACGACATGATGCAAATGCAAGACATCGGCCCCTGCAGCGTTCTTCCCACTCAGTCATGCGACCGGGGCGTTTTTAGTGTCTCGTCCTTTAATATGACGATAGTTTTTACTAAACAACCACCAGCTGAAGCTGGTGGGTTTAAGGCCTGCGGACTGAAAGTCCAGCGGCATCGCGGCTATTCAATCGATCTATTTGCAACTCCGATGAAGGCCGTAAAAGACCGTCGTAGCTACAGTGCTATTGCGTCCAGGAAAATCCAACCGCTAGCTGAAAGCTGCCCGGCTGAAAGCCGGAGGTTTTAACCCTGAAGACGGACGAATAAATACTCATGGCTTTAGCCTGTTTCCACGGAACGTCATAGGCGCTTTTCGTGGACGCGACAGTCGCCCAGGCGGCAAAGCCGCTTCCATGTCTGTCCTGCACCAGACGCACGAGCAAGGGGCGACTCCAACGGAGTCGCCCCTTGCTCGTCAGACTGCTGACAAAGCCCTCGCCTTTTGGCGGGGGCTTTGTCATTTATTTTTCATGCTAAGAGACCAGTGCACAGCAAGTTTCAATAAAGTCTTGTAAAAATATGTATTTAGTGTATATTTTCCCCATCGAATTCGATGGAGGCGAGCATGAGCGAACGCACTTCTTCCAAGCCCGGCATTGCTGACTACGTTGTTGCCCGTCGCAAGCGCAAAGAGTGCTTTCTCGACGAGATTGATCGCCTCATCGACTGGAACCCGCTGGAAAAGCTTTTGCGCAAAACGCTCAAACGGGTGGCCAACGCCGTTGGCAATCCGGCCTATCCGCCGCTTCCCATGTTCAAAATCCTGCTCCTCCAGCGTTGGTACAACCTCAGCGACAGGTCACGTCCGTCAACGTGGTGTAAATTCCGGTGTGCTTGAGGTGGCAATCGGTTAGGCTGCCCTGGGTGGGATTTGGGCTGGCTGCGCCTCGTTGGGTTGGGTGTTGAGTTCGGCCATGGCCTCGACCTGCATGTAGCGGCTTTGCAACTGCCACTCGTCGTTTTGCTCCAGCAAGATGGCCCCGATGAGCCGGATGATGGCCTCCTCGTCCGGGAAGGAGCCATCGTCGATGCCAGCGTCGTTTCGTCCGCGCGCCGGCCGTTCAAGGTGCTCGACGTGCTCCCGCAGGATCGCCAGGAAGACAACGAGGGCGGGACCGATGTGACGATCAGCTACTCCGATGACGCTGAGGCGGCCTGGCTACGCAAGGGTAATCGCGCGTATTACGGGTACAAAATCCACGCCGCCACGGATACTCGGGACGGTTTTGTCCTCGGCGGCCATGCCACGCCGGCAAACCGGTCCGACACAGAAGAATTTGTCGCCGTCCTGGATGAGGTCGACGCGAAAGCCGGCGAGAGTATTTTCGCGGACAAGGGATACAGCAGCCAACTCAATCGCTATGTGCTTCAGGTTCGAGGCCTTGCCGACGGCATCATGCACAAGGCCGCTCGCAACCGGGAGCTGACTCCCTCGAAAAAAAACGCCAACCGTCAAATCAGCAGCGTCCGCGCGAAAGTTGAGCGAGCTTTCGGCACCCTCAAGCGCGGCTATGGATTTCACCGCACGAGGTACCTCGGACGAGCCAAGGTCGAGCTGGAGTTTCTCCTCAACGCCATGGCTTTCAACCTGAAAAAAGCCGTACTAAAGGCAGCCTGTTGAGTATAAGTGCCTCCTTTGGCGGCGAAAGCTGCCGAAGAAGGTGGAAAACAGCCTGAGTCCGGCGGAAAATCACGTAAAACTGCCGATCTTACCCTCGAAAAAGACCAGAAAGACGGAATTCAGGGACCTCAAAGAATTGTGCAGTGGCCTCAAAGGAGACGAAAATCAGGCCGCGCACGACAACAGCTCCTGAAAAGCAGCACCTGGCCGAACCTCGCCTGACCTGTTTTGGGGGGGTAAATGGGGGGTAAAAGGGAGGGGGTAAACAAAGAGCACCCGCCCAAAAGACGAGTGCTCGGAGAATAAAAGCTATAAAATCAGTTTGGTGCGAGAGGGGGGGCTCGAACCCCCATAGCCTAAGCCGCCAGATCCTAAGTCTGGTGCGTCTCCCAGTTCCGCCACTCTCGCACATGTGCCCGCGCGGGGCGTTTTTCCTTACGCGAAAGATCGCCTCAAGACAATCGTCCAGGCGTCATGAACAGAAAATTCCGTCTCGATGGATGGTTACGACGCTTTCTGGGCCGATGGCGGCAAACAACGCTCGTAGGGGGCCAGATGGTTGACCGGCCCGTCGCCGTCGCCCAAGTCCCAGGCCGTCTCCAAGGCCAGGTGCAAATAGTCCCGGGCCGCCTCCACCGCCTCAGGCAAGGCCTTGCCCAGGGCCAGATGGCCGGCGATGGCCGCCGAAAGCGTGCAGCCCGTGCCGTGGGTGTTGCGGGTGGCGACAAAGGGCCGCGACAACACCCATTCCCGGCCGTCGGCCAGAACCAGACGGTCCGTCACCAGGCTGTCCGAGGTCTGTCCGATCTCGAAATGGCCGCCCTTGAGCAGCACCGCCTTGGCCCCCCGGGCCAGAAGACGCCGGATGACCTCGTCGGCGTCGGCCTTGCCGCCGATGGGCAGGCCGGCCAGCAGTTCGGCCTCCAGGCGGTTGGGCGTCAGCAGATCGGCCAGGGGCAACATGCGGGTCAAAATAGCTTCCACGGCCTCGGGCATGAGTAACCGCGCCCCGGATTGGGCCACGCAGACCGGATCGACCACCAAAGGAAAATCCTTGTCGGCCAACCCTTCGGCCACGGCCGCGATAATGGCCTCGGAAAAGAGCATTCCGGTCTTGGCCGCCCGAATGGGAAAATCGGCCCGCACGGCCCGCAGTTGCTCGGCCACAAATCCCGGCGTCGGCGCTTCGATGGCCGAAACGGCGCACGTGTTCTGGGCGGTCAGGGCGGTGATGACGGACAGGCCGTAACAACCCTGCATCATGAAGGTCTTGAGGTCGGCCTGGATGCCGGCTCCGCCGCCGGAGTCGGAACCGGCGATGGTCAGCGCGCAGGGATGGGCCATATCGCCTCCTTGGCTTACTCGCTATTTCCCGGCCTCGGGCACAGCGTCCAGCGCTTCGTCGCTCTCCCGGATCTTGCTGAGCTTCAGCCCGCTTTTGGCCAGCACAAGCAGACCGGCCACAGTGACCGGAATGTACTGCACCATGTGGAGCACCAATCCGGTGGCCAGACCTTGGGCTCGGTCCACGCCGAAAAGGCCCAGGGAAAAAACCACCGCCGCCTCGAAAACGCCCAGCGCTCCGGGCGAGGACGGCATGGCCATGCCAAGGGACGAAATGACGAACACCGCCGCCGCCTGCCCAACGGTCAAGGGCAAGTCGGCCACCCATAAAAGCACCAAAAAGGTGGAACCGGCGTAGAGAACCCAGCAGACCAGGGTATAAAGCCCCAGCACGGTCATGAAGCTGGGGGTCACGCCATGCAGCACCTGAAGCTTAAGCTCGGCCAAGAACTCGGCCAACCGGTTGGACGGCATTTTTTCAATGATCCGGCCGACAAAATCCGGATACTGGCGCACCACCCAGAGTCCGACCCAGATGCCGCCCACGGCCGCGGCCAGGGGCACGAAAGCCATCTTGAGGTTGAAGTGGAAGGCAACGACCAAGCCCATGGCCAGGATGGCGTTTAAATCGAAAAAGCGCTCCCAAAAGACCATGGTGATGCTGCGCGAGAGCGAAAACCGGCATTCCCGGCGCAGGTAAAAGGCCTTGGCCAATTCGCCGAGCTTGGCCGGCACGATGTTGTTGACGGCCATGGACATGAGAAAGGCTTTGAAACACACCCAGTTGCCGGCGCAAAAGCCCGACAGAAAATTGAGGCGAAAGGCCATGACGCCGTAGCCCACAAAGGAAAAGAGCACCGTCCAGAACAGAGCAACGTCGTCAAAACGGACTATGGCGTCCCAGATTTCCGAAAAATTGAGTCCCCAGAAGGCGTAGACCAGACAACCTCCCACCAGGGCCAGGCGCACAATCAAGCTGGCGGCTTTCTTTACAAGCATCGCGGGCCATTCCTCCATGGAGCCGGGGCCGTCCCGGCGTTTGGGCGATCAGACATTGAAAAGCTCTCGCAGGCGGTAATTGAGGTGCGTGTAGCGCCGCTCGCCGCCGGCGTTTTTGAGGCCCAGGGTCAGGGCCCGGCGGCTGCCCACGAGCACGGCCAGTTTCCTGGCCCGGGTCAGCGCGGTGTAGATCAGGTTGCGGCGCAACATCACGTAATGCTGGGTCAAAAACGGGGCCACCACGGCCGGATATTCACTGCCCTGGGATTTGTGGATGCTCACGGCGTAGGCCGGAGCCAGCTCGTCCAGCTCAGTGCGGTCATAGGGGACGTCGCGTCCGTCGAAGGTGACGACGAGCGAACCCTCTTCGGGATCGGCGGCCGTGACGTGTCCCAGGTCGCCGTTGAAGACGTCCTTTTCGTAATTATTTTTCGTCTGCAACACCCGGTCGCCCAGGCGAAACATCGCGTTGCCCCGAATGACCGTCGGCCCCGAGGGATTAAGCCGTGCCCGCAGCGCCTCATTGAGCGCCTGGGTGCCGGCCTCGCCCTTGTGCATGGGCGAGAGCACCTGGACGTCGCGCATGGGATCAAGGCCATAGACCTGGGGGATGCGCTCGGCCACAAGCGTAGCGATCAGATCGCGCACGGCGGCCGGATCGTCCTGCTCGACCCAAAAAAAATCGGCCTCGGGCGGCTTTTTCTCGGCCGCCTGGGGAAACTGGCCGTTGTTGACCCGGTGGGCGTTGACCACGATCATGCTTTCCCGGGCCTGGCGAAAAATGTGCGTCAGCCGCGCGCTGCCCACGGACTGGCTGCCCAGCACGTCCTCCAGGACGTTGCCCGCCCCCACCGACGGCAACTGGTCGGCGTCGCCGACGAGGATAAGCCGCGAGGTAAACGGCAAGGCCCGCAGCATGTGCCCGCAAAGCCTGGCGTCGAGCATGCTGACCTCGTCGACCAAAAGCGCGTCGGCCTTGAGCTTGTTGTCCTCGCACACGGCAAACGAGCCGTCGGGCGTGGACTGGAGCAGCCGGTGAAGCGTGGCGGCCGGGTGGCCGGTCGCTTCGGAAAGCCGTTTGGCCGCCCGGCCCGTGGGCGCGGCAAGTTTGACTTTTAACGACAGCTTGTCAAGGGCGGCCACCACCATGCGGGTGATGGTGGTCTTGCCGGTGCCGGGTCCGCCGGTGATGACGAAGACCTTGTTGTCGCAGGCGTCGATGACGGCTTGCCGTTGTTCGGGGGAAAGCTGGATGCGGGCCTCGGACTCCAGGGCCGGCAGGAGCTTTTCCACCTTGCCGCGCAGCTGGGCGCCGGGATGCCCGGCCAGATCGTGGATGCGCCGGGCGATTTCGGTCTCCAAGGCGTAGAAATGACGCAGATAGACGGCGGCCTCGATGCCCTGCTCGGGCAGGGGCTCGACCTTGACGCGCTTGAGTTCCTCCAGCCCGCCAAGGCCCTCCTCCAGGCGCTCGGAAGCCACGTCGCCGACCAGGGCGGCGGTTTTCTCGAACAGCACGTCCTTGGGCGCAAACAGATGTCCCTGCTCGCCCATGGAAAACAGCACGTAGGCCAGGGCGGCCTGGACGCGTTCGGGGCTGTCCGGGGCAAACCCCAGGCGCAGGGCCATGGCGTCGGCGGTCTTGAAAGCGATGCCGCGAATTTCATAGGCCAGTTCGTAGGGATTGGCCCGGATGCGGGCCTCGGCGGCGTTGCCGTAAAGCCGCTGGATCTTGGCGGCGTGGGTGGTGGCGATCTCGTGGGTCTGGAGAAAAAGCATCAGCGAGCGGATCTCGTTTTGGGCGTCCCAGGAGGCCTTGATCTCGGCCAGCTTTTTCTTGCCCACGCCTTCCACGGAAAGCAGCTTGTCCGGCTCTTTGTCCAGGATGTCGAGGACCTTCTCGCCAAAGGCGTCCACCAGGCGCGAGGCCAAAATGCCGCCCACGCCCTTGATCTGGCCCGAGGCCAGGTAGCGGCGGATGCCGTTTAAGGTAGCCGGCATCTCGCGCACGGCGGTGGTCACCTGGAACTGGCGGCCATACTTGGGATGGGTGGCGAATTCGCCAGTGACCCGCAAGAGTTCCCCGGGCGTGACCTTTTGCATGCGCCCGACAATGGAAAACGGTCCCGGTTCGGCCTTGGAGCCGACCCGGGCGATGAGGTAGCCGTTTTCCTCGTTGAAAAAGGTGACGGTCTCGATTTCGACCGTAAGCTCGACTGCCATGGCGTTTGCGGCGGCGTCCGAGGTTTAGAGGTCCTGCCGGTAACGCAGGGACTGGGACAGGGTTTCCTTGTCCACGTACTTGACCTCGGCTCCAAGGGGGATGCCCTGGGCCAGCCGCGTCAGGCGCACGGCCGGAAACTCCCGCTCCAGCAAATTTTTGATGTGGGAAGCGGTGGTTTCGGCGGCCAGGGTTGCACCAAGAGCCAGGATGCATTCCGTGACCGCGCCCTCGGCCAGCTTGGCCCGCAGCACGTCCAGGCGCAGTTGACCGGGCGACACGCCTTCGAGCGGATCCAGCAGACCGCCCAGGACCAGATAGCGGCCGGCGTAGAGGCCGGTCTCTTCCATCTGCATGATGGCGTCCCACTGGGCCACGAGACAGAGCTGTTCGCCGTTTCGGGTCGGATCGGCGCACACCGGGCACACCGGCGTCTCGGACAGCGAGGCGCAGTGAACGCACAGGCACAGCCGTTCGCGCAGGCGCAGGATGGCCTCGCCCAGGCCGTCGGCCCGGGGGCGCGGCCATTCGAGCAGCGTCATGGCCACCTTAAGCGCCGACTTGGGGCCAAGGCCGGGCAATTTGGCCAGCTGGTCCACCAGTTCGGCCAGGGGAACGGGCAAGGTCGTCTGGGATGCCATGTTCGGGATTCCGCCTAGGGGCGCGGGCGGCGGGACAAGGCATCGCCCCTTCCCGCCGCCTGTCGGTTAGAACAGGCCGGGAACCTTGATGCCGCCGGTGATCTGCCCCATTTCGGCTTCCATCATGGCCTTGGCCTTCTTGATGCCGTCGTTGACGGCGGACAGGACCAGGTCCTGGAGCATTTCCACGTCATTGGGGTCCACGGCCGTCTTGTCGATGGTCAGGGACTTCAGTTCGTTGGAACCGGACACCACGGCCACGACCATGCCGCCGCCGGCCGTGCCTTCCACGGTGCGCTCCTGCAGGTCTTCCTGGAGCTTGGCCATCTTTTTCTGCATGACCTGGGCTTGGCGCACCAGTTCGTTCATTCCTTTCATGGGCTACCTCCTCTAGCGGGGCTTTCGTTCGATGATTTCGGCGTCAAAGGCCGTGACGGCCTGGCGCACTTCCGGGTGGTTGTCGACGTAGTCCCGCAGGTCATGGGGCGACATGCGGTCGCTGGCCGCCTCGCCCTCGGTCAGACGCACGGTCACGCCGGGGCCGAAATAGGCTTCGGCGGCTTCGGTGAGCTGGCGCAGCTTGTCGGGATGGGCCAGACGGCCGCGGTGAAAGGCGTTGGCGCAGCTGATGACCAGTTCGCCCGGGGCCGGATCGGGCGAAAACGCGCCCTGGGCGTGCTTGAGGGCCACCATGTCGCTGCCCCGGCCGGCCTGGCGCAAAAAACCGTCCCAGGTGCGAGGACCGGCCGGCGCGGCCTGGGGCGGGCGCGGCGCGGCCCCGTGGTCGGTCGGACCGGGGGCCTGCCCTGGAGCGGCAAAAGATGGGGCCTGGACCGCTCCTGACGGGGAATAGCCGGCGGCGGCCGGTACGGCGGTCGGAGCCTGGGCCGAGGGAGCCGAGCCGTTGGCCGGACCGGAGGCGGCATAGGCCGTGGGCGCTTCAGGCCGGGATGTCGGCGGCGCGGCCTGGGGCGGATAACCCCGAGGCGCGGCGGACTGGGTGGGCGGCGCGTCACCGGGACCGGCGGCCGGCCGGCCGTAACCGCCCTGATCCCGACCAGAGCCGATCTCGGGCTGGCCGTAGGGCGTGACCTGGTCGGCCAGGGGCTGAGGCCGGTAGCCGCCGGAGCGCGGCCCCTGGGGCTGGCGCGGGGCCGATCCGCCGCCCTGCCCGCCGGGGCGACCGGACGGGACGCCCGAGCCGCCCGAACCACCGGGACCAGAGGCCGCCGGCGCGGCGCAGGAAGCGAGATTTTGCAGCGGCAGCAGGCGCGGCAGATAGGCCATGTTGAGCAGCAGCAGCTCCAAAGCCAAGGCCGGCTCCAGGCTCGTCTGCACCCGACGCTGGCCTTCCAGGGTCATCTGCCAGCAGGCATGGATGTGGGCGGCCTCGATGCGCCCGGACCAGACCAGCCATTCGCCGGCCTCCTCGGCCGGTAGGTCGACCACGGGCAAGGCCCGCTCGCCGGCTTGGCGCAGGAGAAAGAGGTTGCGCCACATGGAAGCCAGCTCGCGCAGGAAAAAACCGATGTCCAGGCCCTTGTCCAGAACCTGGCGCAAAAGCTCCACCACCACCGGCCCATCCTCGGCCCGGATGGCTTCGATGAGCCCGAAAAACACTTCCTGGCCGGCCAGCCCAAGGACGCCACGGGCGTCGGCTTCGGTGAGTTCGGCCCCGCCCAGGGCCAAAACCTGGGCCAGGAGCGACATGGAATCGCGCACGCTGCCGGCCCCGCGCCGGGCAATGAGGCTCACGGCCTTGGCCTCGTAGGGCACGGCCTCGCGCGTGAGCACGCTGGACAGGTGGGCTTCCAACTCGCTCTGGGCCAGGCGCTTGAACAGATAGTGCTGGCAACGGCTGATGATGGTGGCCGGAAACTTGTGGGGCTCGGTGGTGGCCAGGATGAAGGTGACGCGTCCGGGCGGCTCTTCCAGGGTTTTGAGCAGCGCGTTGAAAGCCGCCGTGGTCAGCATGTGGGCTTCGTCGATGATGAAGACCTTGTAGCGGCTGTTAAGCGGCGCGTAGCCCACGTCTTCCTTCAGGCGCCGGGCGTCGTCAACCTTGCCGTGGGTGGCGGCGTCGATCTCGATGACGTCGGGCGAGACCCCGGCCGTGATCTGACGGCATTGGGAGCAGACGTTGCAGGGTTCGCCCGTGGGCGCGGTCTCGCAGTTAAGCGCCTTGGCCAGCACCCGGGCCAGGGTGGTCTTGCCCACGCCGCGTGTGCCGCTGAAAAGATAGGCCGGCGCGATGCGGTCCTCGGCCGCGGCCCGGGACAGGATGCGCTTGACGGCGTCCTGCCCGGCCACGTCGGCGAAACGCTGGGGCCGGTATTTGGCGGTAAGGCTTATTGTGCTCATCGAGGCGGTCCGGGCGGCTGCACTACGGTCGCAGCCGCCCGGTAACGGTTACAGGCTGTAACGGCGCAGCCAGTTGGCGTAGGCCGGGGTTTCGCCCTTGACCACCTTGAAGAAGGCGGCCTGCAGGGCCTTGGCCACCGGTCCGGCATGGCCTTCGCCGATGACCCGGCGGTCGAGTTCGCGGATGGGGGTCAGCTCGGCGGCGGTACCGGAGAAAAAGGCCTCGTCGGCCATGTAGACTTCGTCGCGGGTGAAAAGCTGCTCCACCACCTCATAGCCGAGTTCCTTGGCCAGGGTGATGAGGCTGTCCCGGGTGATGCCGGCCAGGATGGAGGTCAAGGGCGGGGTCTTGATGACGCCTTTCTTGACGATGAAGACGTTTTCGCCTGAACCTTCGGCCACGTAGCCGGTGGGATCAAGCAGCAGGGCCTCGTCGTAGCCGTCGGCCAGGGCTTCGGTCTTGGCCAGCACGGAGTTGACGTAGTTGCCGGCCACCTTGGCCTTGGTCATCATGACGTTAACGTGATGGCGAGTGTAGCTCGACGTGCAGATACGGATGCCGCGCTCCAGGGCCTCGGCGCCGAGATAGGCGCCCCAGGGCCACACGGCGATGGCCACGCGCACCGGGTTGGGGCCGGGGTTGACGCCCATGGCCTCGCCGGAGCCGATGAAAATCAGCGGCCGGATGTAGCCGGCGGTCATTTTATTGGCCCTAAGCGTCTCGACGCAGGCCTCGGCCAGCTGTTCGTGGCTGAAGGGCACCTTCATGCCCATGACCTTGGCCGAGCCGAGCAGACGCTCGATATGCTCGTTCAGGCGAAAAACGGCCGACGAGCCGTCAGTGCATTCGTAGGCCCGGATGCCCTCGAACACGCCCACGCCGTAATGCAGCGTATGGGTCAGGACATGCACGTTGGCCTGGTCCCAGGGCACCATCGCGCCGTCCATCCAGATGAAATCAGTCCGAACACCCATGATCCAACCCTCGTGCTGGAGCGTTTCCCGGGGAGCTTCCCGGATGGCGTCATGATGGCGCCGCATACCCGAAACGGAAACGCCCATGTGTAGGCGCTTTGCCCGGCCGGGTCAAGGCGGCTCGGCCGATCAGGACGGCAGGGCCGCCAAGGTTGCCTCGCCCCGCAACTCCTCAATAAGCGCCTCGATGACCCTGGCCTGCTCGGACAGATCGGCCAGGGCCTGGGCCGCCTGCTCCATGGCCTCGGCCGTATCCTGGGAGACCGTTCCCACAGCGGCCACGGCCGCTTCAATGGAATCCGAGGCCGCTGACTGCTGCTGGGAGGCGGCGGCGATGGAGCGCACCTGATCCGAAGCCGTTTCCACGAGGCCCACGATGGCGGACAGGGCCTGGCCGGACTCACCGGCCAACTGGTTGGCCGATTCGATGGCGGCCACGGCCTCGCCCACGCCGGACACGCTGCGGCGCGCCCCGGCCTGGATGTCGCGCACGGCCTGGCCGACCTCGGCCGTGGCGGCCATGGTTTTTTCGGCCAGCTTTCGGACCTCGTCGGCCACCACGGCAAAGCCGCGCCCGGCTTCGCCGGCCCGGGCCGCCTCAATGGCGGCATTGAGCGCCAGGAGATTGGTCTGGTCGGCGATGTCGGCAATAACGCCCAGCACCCGGCCGATGCCCTCGGCCTGGCCGCCCAGGGCGTCCATGTCCCGGGCCAGGGTTTGGGCCTTGTCCCGGGCCGTGCCAATGCCGGCCATGGCCCGGCGCACCACGTCGGAGCCGGCGCTGGCCTTGTCCCGGGCCGAGGCGGCGGTGACGTCGGCCGTGGCCGCGCTTTGGGCCACGTCGAGCACGGTGGCGCTCATCTCGCCCATGGAGGCGGCGGCCTCGGCCAGACGCGAGGACTGCTCGCGCGCGCCGTGGGTGGCCCGGTCCACATGCCCCGACAAGGAGGCGGCGGCGGCGGACAGGGTTCCTGCCACCTCGGACAGGCGCTGGGCGGCCTGGTGCATGCCGTCGCGGCGGGCGTTTTCGGCGGCCAGACGCAGGCCGTCGGCTTCTTCCATGGCTTGGCAAGCCTTGGCTGCCTCGCCGGCCGCCTCCTCGCCCCGAGCCGTTGCGGCGGCGATGTTATCACGCAGGGCGGCGAGCATCCGACGCATGGATGCCGCCAGCGCGGCAATTTCGTCGCGGCCGGACACGTCCAGGTCGGCTTCGAGATCGCCGTCGGCCACGGCCTTGGCAAAGGCCACGCCCTTGCCCAGAGGCCGGGTGATGGACAGCGTGATGACGATGCCCAGGGCGGCGGAAAGCAGCAGGCAGGCGGCCACGGCCGCCGTCAGGAACATGGTGCGCCGGTGGACGTCTTCCAGGGAGGACACGGCCAGGGCGTCGGCCTGGCCGCGGCTGCGTTCGAGGAGAAACCCCAGCGCCTCCATGGCCTTTTTCTGGGAGAGCTGGGACATGCCGATGGAGAGCGTGAGCGCGTTGCTGCGCTTGCCTGCGGCGACCAGTTCAAGGACTTGGGCATTGGTCTTGCGCCAGCCAGCCAGGGCCTCGTTGAAGGCCTTCCACTGGGCCGCCTCTTCCTCGTTCAGAGGGATTCGATCAACAATCTCGCGCCCGGCGTCGGCCAGGGCCAGGCCGGCCCGAAGATTCTCGCGCTGGCGCTCGAATTCCTTGGAATTGGCCAGTTCCGGCACGAGGATGGTGCGCTCGGCCGACTGGGCGGCGATCAGGCCTTCCTTGACCATGCCCAGGCCGGCCACGCACGGCAGGACGTCGCCCGTCACCTGGGACAAGGCCGATCCGAGACCGACCAGCCCCTGATAGCCGAGAACCCCGACGACCAGGGTGAGCAGCGCGGTGACGCACACCAATGAAAACAGCTTGACGCCGACCTTGACGTTGCCCATGGCCATGCTCCTTTGTACGATCAGACGCGATGGCGTCCAGGATCAGCCGTTGGTGAACGCGCAAACGCATCGTCTTTGCAAAGGCGCCGACGCCCTGTCAATGGCCCTGGGCCGGCGGCGGTTCGTCCAAGACGCCGGGAGGTTTTTCCAAGGTAGCGGCGGAAAGCGGCGGTTCCGTGGCGGCCTCGCCTCGGGCCAGGGATTCAAGGTAGGCCAGAAAGGCCCGCCCCTCCGGGAATTCGGGATTGAGCCGAAGGGCTTGTCCCAGCATGGCCCGGCAGCTTTTCACGCGCCCTTTCTCAAATAGCGTACGGGCCATGTTGTAGAGCAAATGTTCGTCGGTGTCACACAGGCGGTAGGCCTGGCTGTAATAGCGCATGGCCTCGTCGTACATGCCAAGCTTGCGCATCTGGATGCCGAATTCGTTGAACAGGTGTTTGTGTTCGGGCGTAAAGGCCGCATCAATGCGCATGATCTTATGGAAGACCACGTCGGCATTATGCTTCTCCTGACGCTCCAGATAGGTTAGCCCCAAGCCAAAGGCCGCCCGGACATGTTCTTCGTCCAGTTGCAGCACGCCCTTGTATTCGAACTCGGCGGCGAAAAGCTCCTGGCGTTCCCGGTGGCCGTCGGCCGCGCTGACCGCCTCCTCCAGACGGCGCATGACCGGAACGACCTTGTTGAGATAGATTGAGGGTTCGGGCTGATACTGGGTGAAGAGCTGCTCGCGGCTGATGGCCCGCCGGGTTCCGGTGGGAATGAAATCGCGGCTTAAACGCTGCATGAACACCTGGTCCGAATCGGCGGGTTGCTCGGCGTAGAAAAACAGGCGCTGCCCGGCCCGGCCGATGCCGCCGATGCCCAAAAACTTCTGGGATTCAATGGAAAACACGCCCTTGACGGGCTTGTGGCCCGACCGGGGCCTGGCTTGTGAAGAAGGGGGCTGTTGCATGGGGTTTTTCTTTGGTTCTCGCCATTCCATAGCCGGCCTGAGGGCCTTTCGGCAAGCGTCGCGGCCCGAGAGCCAAAGTCGCCGAGTTGACAGTTTTTTTTCCCCGCGCGTATAGCCTGTGATGCCGGCGCGAAGCCGCCAGGGCCGAGCCGCCCTGACGACGGCGTGTGGCGGGACCAACCATGCAGATAGACGAATACCCCATACTGGTGGAACAACTGTGCCCCGGGCTTTTCATCCGCATCGACGAGCCCGGACTGGCCCACCCCTTTCCGCCCAAAGGCTTCAAGCTGCGCACCGACGCCGACGTGGCCAAGGTCATGGCCCTGGGGCTGGCCCACGTCTATTGCATTCCCGACAAGTCCGACCGCCTGCCCATCTCCCTGGAAGAACTCGACGGTCTGGCCGGCAAACGCCAAAAAGGCCCCTGGTCCGCCGCCCGCACCCCGGTCTCGGCCGAACTCTCCAGCCTCAAGCGCGAAACCATCGAACGCAACAAGGACCGCCTGGAGCGCTTCGCCGCCTGCGAGAAGCGCTACGAAAAGGCCATGGACAAGGTGGTCGAGGCGCTCAAAAAGGTCAGTTCTCCCAACGCCGAGGTTCTGGAAGCGGCCGGCGAAGTGGTTGGCCCCATGGCCGAGACGTTTCTCTCGGACCTTGACGTGCTCATAAACGTCATGACGGCCAAAATGCGCGACGAGGCAAAGCACTACCACGCCCTCAACGTGGCCGTGCTGTCCATGATGCTGGCCAAGGAAATGGGGCTCGACAAAGCGGCCATCGAGGAAGTGGGCATTGGTTCGCTCTTCCACGACGTGGGCAAGGGACGCATTCCCATTCAGCGGTTTTCCAAGGGCAACATGATCACCATGAACAAGGTGCTCAAGGAATACTACATGGAGCACCCCAAAATCGGGGCCAAAATGCTGGCCGCCGTGCCCGGGTTTCCGCCCGCCGCCCAGATGCTGGTGCTCCAGCACCACGAACTCCTCGACGGCACGGGCTTTCCGGGACGCATCCAAGGCCCGGCCATGGTGCTCGGGGCGCGCATCGCCGCCGTGGCCAATGTCTACGACCGGTTGTGCAACAGCAAGGACGGCGCCCCTGTCCGCACGCCCCACGAAGCCATGAAGGCTCTCTACAAAAAACGCGGCCCCCTGGACCCCAAGGCCGTGACCATGTTCATCCGCAAGCTCGGCGTCTACCCGCCGGGTTCCCTGGTCGAGCTGTCCAACACCATGCAGGGCATGGTGGTTTCGGCCAATATCCGCGATTCGCTGCGCCCAAGCGTCAAGGTCTACCACCCCGACATTCCCAAGCGCGAAGCCCTCATCATCGATCTGACCATCGAGACCGAGCTGACCGTGGCCAAGGCCCTGCGCCCCGAAGACCTTGCCCCGGATGTGCTCCAGTACTTAAACCCCGGCAAGCAGGTTTCCTTCTATGTGGACGCCGCGCCCCGGGCCTAGGCCGCGCTTTTCCCGCCACCGGAGCCGGTCGTGAGCCGGCCGGGCTCGCCGGCCCGGGCCATCATGCGGACCCTGCGCACGGGCCTGTCCCAGCCGCCGGGTTCCGACCTCGGCGCGCTGTTGCCCCTGGCCCGGCAAGCCCTGGCCTTTATCGACCGGGGAGGCGTGGACGATCCGAGCACGGCCGCCGAAGCCTCCGAGGTGGCTTTTCTCCTGGCGGCGCTGCTCGACGCCGGCGATGAAAATTTCGCCAGACAGGCCTTTCCCCTGCTCTTTCGCCTGGGCGTCGAGGGCGAGGTGCTGGCCGTCACCCACCTGGAAACCCTGCCCGAGGAACTGGCCGTCTCCCTGCTGGCAAACCTTCGCGACGAGGAAAAACTCCTTTTCGCCAACGCTTTTTTCCGCCGTCCCCGAGCCGAGCGCCCCAAAACCGCCGCTTTGTGCCTGGAAATCCTCGAGGACGTGGTGGAGCGCATCCCCGACGAGCTGCTCATTCTCCTCGACCTCTTGGCCAACCGCCACGAATACCCGGCCCTGCCCCTGCGAAACGCGCTCATCCGGGGACGCCTGGGCATGTGGCTGGCCCGGCTGCTGCAAATGGACCTTTCGGCCGAACAGATCCGGTACATGGCCCGGGTGGCCGGCCGGCTGCGTGAGCCGGGGCTGGTGGAAAAGCTCGCGGCACGCCTTGGCGATCTGGACGAAGTCTCGGCCGAGATCATCTGCCGCGCCCTGGCCGAGACGCCGGGACTCGACCAGGCCGTCGTGGCCGCCCCGGCCCGGGCACTTGTCGAATCTCCGGAACCCTCGCTCACCGCCGCCGCCCTGTGTGCCCTGGCCCGCTGCGACGAGACCCAAGCAGCCCAGGCCCTGGCCGCCCTGGCCGTCGCCGAACCCGGGCGTGTGGCCGAACTGGCTCCCTGCCTGGCCGGATTATCCCACGCCGCCTACGGCCAGGCGCTGCGCGCCCTGCCGCCCCAGAGCCGCCGGGCCATGGTCTGCGCCGTGTACGCCGTGCTGGCCGCCGCCCTGCCCGGGCCGGCCCAGGCCGCCGCCCGGGGGCTGGCCAAGGCCGGCGCGGCCGACCAGGCGCTTGTTGAGGTTCTGGCCGCCGATCTGGCCGCCCGCGCCCGGGCCGCCGCCCGCCCTCTCCCCGTGCGTTCCCCTCTACCGGGACCGGCCACGGCCGCCGGCCAAACCGGCAAAGGCCTTTGGAGCCGCGTCAAGACCCTGGTCGCCCAGCCGTCCGGGACTTCCGGCGAACCGGCCGACAACCTGCGTCGGGAACTGGCCACGCCGGGCGCGCGCCTGGAAAAACGCCAGATCATGTGGACCGCCCTGGACGGCGCGGTCCTGGCCGACGTCGAAGTGGCCCGATGTTCCCTCAAAGCCGTCAGCCTCATGGGCGCGGTCATGACCGGAACCATTTTTAGCGCAACCCAGTTCGCCGACGTCAATTTCGAAGGCGCTCGCCTGGAAAACGTGACTTTTGCCGGCTGCCGGTTCCTCAACTGCCGTTTCTCCGAAGCTGTGCTGGGCAAGGTGCGCTTTATCGACTGCGACATGCGGCTTTGCGCCTTTGGCGGACTGGCTGGCGAGGACGTGGCCATGACGGGCCTGGACGCCCTGGCCTGCGATTTCATCGGCGCGACCCTGGCCGGGTTGACCCTGACCCGTTGCCGGTTGCGTGCTGCCAGCCTGGTGCGGGCGGTGGTCCACGACTGCGCCTGCCAGGGCGTGGTTTTTTCCGACTGCCTGTTCGAGATGGCGACGTTTGTCCGCATCCGATTTCAAAGTGTGCGCACCGAGGGCTGCTATTTCGCCAAATCGCGTTTTATAGGCCCCACCGACGAACCCGACATCCTGGGCGCGGTGGCCCGGGACGAAGCCGCCGCCATCCTCGAAGCGGCCGAGGCCGGCCAGCCGCTTCCTTCGGCCCTGGCCGACGGCCCGGGGCTGCGTCTGATTGCGGCGGTGTGCGACATCGTGCTGGCCGGCCGCGACTACCGCCGCCGCCGCCTGGCCATGCTCGCCAACAACAAACGCCGCCTGGCCTGGGCCAGACGGCGGCTCGGCGAGGACGGGGCGGCCTTCCTGGAAGTGCTGCCGACCCTAGTCCAGGCACCGCTGGTGCGCGACGACAACGGCCTGCGCCCGGCCCCGGCGGCCCGCATCGCCGGGCAGCTTCCCACCCTCGCCGCCGCCCGCCTGGCTGCCTCCCATTTCGGCGACCGCGTCGCCGAAGCAACCACCCTCCCCAACGACGCCATCCGGGTCGAGGCCGTCTATACCATCGGCAGCGTCGGCACCGTGGCCCAGACCGACGACTCCGACCTCGACGTCTGGATCGTGCTGGCCGAAGCCGACGCCGCCCGACCGGATCTGGCCGCTTTCCAGGACAAGCTCGACGCCGTCAGCCGGCAGGCCGACCGCGACCACCATCTCGAAATCCACTTTTTCCTCATGAGCGTGTCCGACATCCGCGACAACATTTTCGGCTACTCCGCCGACGAAGGCTACGGCTCGGCCCAGGGCTGCCTGCTCAAGGAGGAATTCTACCGTACGGCCCTGGTTGTGGCTGGCAAGAAGCCGGCTTGGTGGTGCCTGCCGCCGGACATCGCCGAGGAAGGCTACGCCAAGGCCATGGCCGCCCTTGGCCGCACCGCCGCCGATGTGGCCGCCGACTGCCTGGACTTCGGCTGCGTACGGGCCATCGCCGGGGACGAATATTTTGGCGCGTCGCTGTGGATGATCGTCAAATCCCTAACGAGTCCGTTCAAATCCATCATCAAGTTCGGGTTACTGGAGAAGTACGCCGCCCATCCCGGGCGGCCGAACCTGCTGTGCGAGACGCTGAAAGCTTCCATCCTGGCCAGCCAGGGAGGCCTGTGGCGCTGCGATCCGTATGCCCTGCTGTTTAAGGAAGTCAGCCGCCACTACGAAGAAAGCGGCCAGGCCGGAGCCATGGAGTTGCTGCGACAGGCCTTTTTGCAAAAAACCGGCTTCGACCCCTGCGACGAATACGCCAGCCGTACCGGCGAGGCCATCCTCGATCACTTCTTTCCCTACGCCCCGCCGGCGACCGGCTCCTGCCCGCCGCTGCCCAAAAAGGCCGGGGCCGATGCCGAAACCGGCTTTGCCCAGGGCATGGTTCTTTGCGACGCCATTTCCAATTATTTCCTCAAAGCCTACGAACGCCTCAAAAACCGCAGCGCCGAACTCGGCGCGGCCGGCGGACTGACCGAGCGCGACCAGGCCATGCTGTCGCGGCGCATCGCGGCCAGCTTCGCCAAGCGGGTGGGCAAGGTCATGCGGCTGCCGTTTTTGCGGCCCGGTCGGCATCTTTTCGATTCGCTGGAGATCGGACTGGAAGACGGCAAGAGCCGCGAAGCGGGGCTGGTGGCTAAGGGAGAGCCGGCCGTGCGCGGCGGGACGCGCAAATCCCGGCAAAAGGAGACCTTGCGCCAGGAACTCTCCGTGGTGCGGCTGGCCGCCTGGCTTGTGGCCAACGAACTCTACCGGCCGGGCCTGCATGTCCAGGCGACGCTGTTGCCGGCCCCGCTCACCCTGCCCGACTGCGTGGGGCTCCTGACCGCCGTCCATGACCTGTTCCCGGCCCGGGCGACCTTCAACCCGCCCCTGTCCTGGGGGCTGTCGCCGGAAAAGGTCACGACCGCCCTGCTGGTGGTCAACATGATGGCCCCGCGGGAGGAACGCGCGACGGTGAGCATCGACACCCTCTACGCCACGAGCTGGGGGGAGTTTTTCCACCTGGAACGGACCACGGCCCTGGAACCGCTGGGCGTCTCGCCCCGGGACTATCTCATCGATTCCATGGGGCTGACCCTCGACCCCGACGCCCGCATCGAAGTCTACGCTCCGGCCAAGTCGCTGTGCCAAGCCGTGCGGCGGGCCAAGAAAAGTTGATGTCTCGCGCCTTAGGCCCGGGCGCTTTCCTCGGCCGGGTCTTCCAGCGCAACCGGCGGCGTGACGTACAGTTCGTTGCCGTCGAAACGGTGCATGGCCCGGAAGGACATCCAGTAAAACGACTGCTTGACGACATGGCGGTTGCCCACCCAATCCAACAGCAGATGGCCGGTCACGCCGATGGTCAGCCCCACGCCCCAGGGCGCGGCGATGCCGAAACCGACCAGCAGCCACAGGAAGATGACGAACTCGAAGGAGTGCAGCACCAGATAAAGCCTGGGCAGCCGGCCCTCTTCGCAACTGGCGAAAAAGTCCTTCATGCCACCCCAGCGTTTTTTATAGAGCAGGTAGTCCAGCACGTGGTCGCAGTCGATGAGCACGCTCGACAGGCCGGCCATGATCGCGCCGGAAAAACGGCCGCCCGAGGCGGCGTAGCCGGCCAGGGCCAGGGGAACGGCGGAAAGACAATGCTGGGCAAGTTTCATAAGATTGCATTCCTTTTGGCAGCCCGCCGGCCGGCTTCGGTGAGCCGGCCGCTGTAGGCCGAGATGTCGTATTCGTAGTATCCGGCTGCACAGAGCCGGCACAGCAGCTTCCAGGCCATTCCCGGCCCGTAGCCCAGCCCCAGGGCCGTTTCGCCGGGCAACACCCGGTCCGGGAACGGCGCGTCCGGTTCGGCCGCCAAGGCGGCCAAAAGCCGGCGGGCGTCGGCGTCGAGGGCGTCAGGAACGCCGGGGACGCCGGGGAGCATTATACGCCGGCGGCGGCAAAGGCCGCGTCCACGATCTCCTTGGCCTCGGCTTGCAGGGCCTTGAGGTGGTCGCGCCCCCGGAAGCTCTCGGCGTAGATTTTATAGACGTCCTCGGTGCCCGAGGGCCGGGCCGCGAACCAGCCGTTTTCCGTCACCACCTTCAGCCCGCCGATGGCCGCGCCGTTGCCCGGGGCGTTGGTCAGCTTGGCCGTTATCGCCTCGCCGGCCAGGGACGAAGCCGCCACCAGCTCGGGCGAGAGCTTGGACAGGGCCGCTTTTTGCGCCTTGGTGGCCGCAGCGTCCATGCGCTCGTAGATGGGCTCGCCGTAGCGTTTGGCCAGCTCGGCATAGTGCTCGGCCGGGTCCTTGCCGGTCTTGGCCGTGATCTCGGCGGCAAGCAGATCCATGATGATGCCGTCCTTGTCCGTGGTCCAGACCGTGCCGTCAAAGCGCAGATAGGCCGCGCCGGCGCTCTCCTCGCCGCCAAAGCCGAAGGAGCCGTCAATAAGCCCGGGAACGAACCATTTAAAGCCCACCGGCACCTCGCACAGCCTGCGGCCAAGCCCCGCCGCCACCCGGTCGATCATGGCGCTGGACACCACGGTCTTGCCCACGGCCGCGTCGGCCCGCCAGCCCGGGCGCGTGGCGAAAAGGTAGCTGATGGCCACGGCCAGGTAGTTGTTGGGATTTAACAACCCCGCGCCCTTGGTCACGATGCCGTGGCGGTCGTAGTCCGGGTCGTTGCCAAAGGCGATGTCGTAGGAACCCTTGTGCTCAATGAGCCGGGCCATGGCGTAGGGCGAGGAGCAGTCCATGCGGATCTTGCCGTCCTTGTCCACGGTCATAAACGAAAAGGTCGGGTCCACCACGTCGCTGATCAGCGACAGGTTCAGGCCATAGCGCTCGGCCATGGGCTCCCAGTAGGCCACGCCCGAACCGCCCAAGGGATCGACGCCCAGGCGCAGCCCGGCCTCGCGGATGGCCCCCATGTCGCAGATGTTGGCCAAATCGGCCACGTAAGGGGCAATATAGTCGTACTGCTCGGTGGTCTCGGCGGCCAGGGCCGAAGCCAGGGTCATGCGCCGCACGCCGGCCAGCTTTTTTTCCAGGTAGGCGTTGGCGGCGTCCTGCATGGCCTTGGTGATGTCGGTGTCGGCCGGGCCGCCCGAGGGCGGATTGTACTTGAAGCCGCCGTCCTCGGGAGGATTGTGGGACGGCGTGATGACGATGCCGTCGGCCAACACGCCCCGGTGATGGCGATTGAAGGTCAAGATGGCGTGGGAGATGACCGGGGTCGGGGTGTAGCCCCGGCCGGCCTGGACGCGCACGGCGACGCCGTTGGCGGCCAGCACTTCCAGGGCGCTGATCCAGGCCGGCTCGGACAGGGCGTGGGTGTCCATGCCCAGATACAGCGGCCCGGTGATCTTTTGGGCGGCCCGGTGGTCGCAGATGGCCTGGGTCGTGGCCAGGATGTGGTCTTCGTTGAAGGAACCGTTAAACGACGTGCCCCGATGGCCGGAGGTGCCAAAGGCAACGCGGCACAAGGGATCGGCCGGATCGGGCTTGACGGCATAATAGGCGGCGACCAGACGCGGCACGTTGACGAGAAGCGAACGCGGCGCCGGCTTGCCGGCGAGGGGACTGACGGCCATGGGGGGTCCTCCTTGGGGCGTGGCCCGAGCATCGTGCCCGAAGACGGCGTTTTGGTCCACAGCGGGCGACGATTGGATGGAAAATCGGGGCAGTTCGAGGCGCGTCGCGCGATTAGAGACAATACTTCCAGACGTCCTGGACCGTGGCGTAGCCCATAAGGCCGATGAGCGCCAACCAGCCGCCCACGGCCACGGGGATGTACAGGCGCGAAAGCCCAGACCACAGACGGGCCAGGGTGTCGAAGACCATCTTGCCGCCGTCCAGGGGCGGCAGCGGCAGCAGGTTGAACACGGCCAGGGAAAGCGAAAGATGGGCGGCAAGGATGGCGTGGCGAGTGAGGTCGGAGCCGGCGAAACGCGAACCCTCAGCCACAATGCCGACCACGCCGCTTAACTGCTCTGGCCGGGAAAAAAGCGCGCCCAGGCCGGCCACCATGCCGGCCAGGGTCTTCCAGCACAGGGCCAGGGGCTTGACGGCCAGGGCGGCCCAGCCAAGCGCCCCGGGCGCGGCCAGGGTCAGGGCGGCATAGACGGCCAGGGCAAAAAGGATGTTGGCCAGGGGGCCGGCCAGGGAGAAGATCAGCCGTTTGCCCAGGGGCAGGGCCAGATAGGCCGCCTCGTCGCGCAGGTCCGGCAGGACATAGCCGCCAAAGGGGACGGCGCTGAGGCAATAGCGCACCCCGCCCACGGTGCGGCTGACCAGCACCGGCCCGATGCCCAGGGAAAACCGGGCCACCGGGATGCCGACCGCTTTGGCGGCCAGGAAATGGCCGAGTTCATGAACGAAAACGAGCAGGCCCAAAAGCGCCGCGACAACGACATAGGTCATGGAACGCCTCCGACGCGCCAAGCGTCAGATGAAATCCGGGTCGATGGCCGCCTTGCCGCCGGCCATGGCGATCTTGACGTAGCGCACCGAACGCTCGTCCACGGGCACGATGGGAAACCGGCCTCGGCAGGCGTCGCAGGCGATCATGGCCGGCTTGACCGGAGCCACCACCGGCACCTCGCGCCGGCAAAACGGGCAGGGATAGAGAAACACCAGCTCCACCCCGACAGGCTTGGCCGGGGTCAGCGGCTTGCGCGATTCGCTGCTCATGCCCCCTCCCCGGCGATCAGACATTGTCCGGTCATGGCCTCGGGCACGGGCAGCCCAGCCAGATGCAAAATGGTCGGCGCGATGTCGCCGAGCTTGCCCGGCGAGAGCGTTACGCCCTTGCGCGCCGGATCAACCAGAATGAGCCGCACGGGATTCAGCGTATGGGCGGTCATGGGGCCGCCTGTGGGCGCGATCATTTCCTCGGCGTTGCCGTGGTCGGCGGTGACCAGCACCCGCCAGCCGGCGGCCGTGGTGGCCGCGATGATGCGGGCCACGCAGGCGTCCACCGTGCGCACGGCCGTCTTGGCCGCTTCCAGGATGCCGGTGTGCCCCACCATGTCGCAGTTGGCGAGGTTGACCACCGACAGGCTGTGCCCTTTGTCCATGGAGGCCAGAAAGGCGTCGGTGACGGCGGCGGCGCTCATCTCGGGCTTGAGGTCGTAGGTGGCCACGTCCCGGGGTGAAGGCACCAGCACACGCTCCTCGCCGGGGAAAGGCTCCTCGCGGCCGCAGTTGAAGAAATAGGTGACGTGGGCGTATTTTTCCGTCTCGGCCAGCCGCAGCTGGGTCAGGCCGGCCCGGGAATAGACCTCGCCCAGGACGTCGGTGACGGCCACCGGCGCAAAGGCCGCCGGCAGGCCAAACGAGCCGTCGTACTCGGTCATGGTGGCATAGCCCGACAACGCGGGCACGCGGCCCCGGGGAAAGGCGTCGAAATCGGCGAAGGCCAGGGCCTTGGTGATCTCGCGCGCCCGGTCGGCCCGGAAATTGAAGAAAAACACGGCGTCGCCGTCGCGGATGACCCCCTCGCCTCCGGCCAGGACGCGCGGCTTGACGAATTCGTCGGTCTCCCCGGCGGCGTAGGCGGTCTTGACGGCCTCAACCGGGTCGGTAAACGGCTCGCCTACCCCCTCGGTCAGGGCGGCGTAGGCTTGCGCCACCCGCTCCCAACGGTTGTCGCGGTCCATGGCGTAGAAGCGGCCGATGAGCGAGGCGACGCGGCCAGCGCCCAGGCTCTCCAGGGAGGCCTGCAAGTCGGCCACGTAGCCGGCCCCGCTTTCGGGCGGCGTGTCGCGGCCGTCGAGCAGGGCATGAAAGAAGATGTCGCGCTGCCCGAGCGCCGCGAAGGCGGCGGCCAGGGCCTTGGCGTGGCTGATGTGGCTGTGCACCCCGCCATCGGAGATAAGCCCCATGAGGTGGACGCGCCCACCGGCGGCCAGCGACGCCCGGGCCAGCTCGGCCAGGACCGGATTGGCGGCCAGCGACCCGTCCTCCACGGCCATGTCGATGCGGGTCATGTCCTGATAAACCACCCGGCCGGCCCCGATGTTCATGTGGCCGACCTCGGAGTTGCCCATGAACCCGGACGGCAGGCCCACGGCCCGGCCACAGCAGGCCAGGGTCGTGGACGGATTGTCGGACAGCAGACGGTCAAGGGCGGGCGTGCCGGCCTCGGTCACGGCATTGCCGGGACCGGCCGGGGCAATGCCCCAGCCGTCGAGGATCAACAGCAGGGTGGGCGTTGGCTTCATGCGTCGTTCTCGGGATCGTCGTCTGCGTCATCGGTAGCGGCGGTATCCGCGGCGTCGGCTGTGCCGGGGGCCGCAGCCTTGGCCGCCGGGGCCAGACGCAGGGCGATGGGCTTGCCCTCGGACCACAGGCCTTCGAGATTGTAGAAGGAACGCTGGTCGCCCATGAAAATGTTGACCAGCACGTCGTTGAGGTCGAGCAGCACCCACTGGCCGAGGCGGTAGCCTTCCTGGCCGAGGTAAGAATAGCCGAACTCGCCGCAACGGGCCAGGACGTGGTCGGCCAGGGCCTGGGCCTGCCGGGCGCTGCCGGCCGAGGCCATGACCATGGCCTCGCAGATGGGGCTCAGGCCTGTAACGTCTACAGCCTGTATTTCCTTGGCTTTCTTTTCGTAGAGCCAGGCAGCGACCTGGGCGGCCTTGGCGGCGGGAGCGATGTTGGCATCAGCGGATTTGACGGACATTGGTTCTCCAGAAAAATGACTGAAGCCCGCCGTGGCGGGCAACCCCTACTCCTTATGCGATTTGCCGCCGGCCCGCAAATGGAGCGTCCGGCTTTTTCCCGGCCCTCTCTTGACGCGGCCTGCCGCTTTCGGCAGGAATCCCTTTTGGATGCGCTGACGACGCCATTTGGAGGACGCCCATGATTTTCGACATGGATACCGAAACCCTGCCCCGCGAGGAACTCGAAGCCCTGCAGCTCAAACGGCTGCAAAGCCTGTGCGAGCGGGTCTACGCCAACGTCGCCTTCTACCGCCGGGCCTTTGACGAAGCCGGCATCAAGCCCGGCGACGTGAAAAGCCTGGCCGACCTGCGCTACCTGCCGTTTACCGAAAAGCAGGACATGCGCAACCACTATCCCTTCGGGCTTTTTGCCGTGCCCAAGGACAACGTGGTGCGCATCCACGCCTCTTCCGGCACCACCGGCCGGGCCACCGTTGTCGGCTACACCCAGCGCGACGTGAACAACTGGGCCACCATGATGGCCCGTTCGTTCATGGCCGCCGGGGCATCGCGCCGCGATATCATCCACGTGGCCTACGGCTACGGCCTTTTCACCGGTGGACTCGGCGCCCACTACGGAGCCGAACGCCTGGGCGCCACCACCATCCCCATGTCCGGCGGCAGCACCCGCCGCCAGGTCATGCTGCTGCGCGACTTCGGGGCCACGGTCCTGTGCTGCACGCCCTCCTACAGCCTGGTGCTCTACGAGGCCGCCCTGGAATCCGGCATCGATTTCAAGGAGCTGCCCCTGCGCGTGGGCGTGTTCGGAGCCGAGCCCTGGACCGACGAGATGCGCCGTGACATCGAACAAAAAATGGGCATCAAGGCCATCGACATCTACGGCCTGTCCGAGATCATGGGACCGGGCGTGGGCATCGAGTGCATCGAGGCCCAAAACGGGGCCCACCTCCAGGAAGACCATTTCCTGTGCGAGGTCATCGACCCCGTGACCAAGGAGCCGGTTGGGCCGGGCGAGGCCGGCGAACTGGTCATCACCACGCTGACCAAGGAAGCCCAGCCGCTCATCCGCTACCGCACCCGCGACATCACCCGGCTGGTCAAGACCCCCTGCAAGTGCGGCCGCACTTTTGCCCGGATGCAGCGCGTCCAGGGCCGCAGCGACGACATGCTCATCATTCGCGGGGTCAACGTGTTCCCCTCCCAGATCGAGAGCATCCTGCTCGAAACCGAGGGCCTCACCCCGCATTACCAGCTGGTGGTGCGCCGTGAGGGCAATCTTGATACGCTCTCCGTACAGGTCGAGGTCGACGAGAAGATCTTCTCCGACGAGATCAAGGGCCTGCAGCGCCTGGAAAACAAGATCCAGAAGAACATCAAGGAATTCCTGGGTGTGACCACCCAGGTCAAGCTGGTCGAGCCGCGGGGCATCCAGCGCTCCGAAGGCAAGGCCAAGCGCATCCTCGACCTGCGCAACGAGGGCAAGTAGCGCCCGGCGACATTCGGGCAATCGGCGGGGCCATTCGCCGCCAAGGCGAGGACGTCGCCAGTTGGTTTGACCGCCCGTCGAGGACACGACACGAATAAGGGCAAAGGCCCGTCATCCGGAGGGAACCATCGCCATGAAAGCCGAACAGATTTCCATTTTCCTGGAGAACCGGGCCGGCCGCCTGGAAGAAGTGACCCGGGTCCTGGCCGAGGCCGGCATCAGCATCCGCGCCCTGTCCCTGGCCGACACCTCGGACTTCGGCATCCTGCGCCTCATCGTCAGCGACCACGAAAAAGCCAAGGCGGCGCTCAAGGAAAACGGCTTCACCGTGGGCAGAAACGCCGTGGTGGCCGTGGAGGTTTCGGACAAGCCCGGCGGCCTGCACGCCATCCTGAGCCTTTTGTGCTCGGGCGGGGTCAACGTGGAATATATGTACGCCTTCGTGCACCAGTGCGAGCGCTCGGCGGTCATCATCTTCCGCTTCGACCGCACTGATCAGGCCATCGAGCTGTTGCAGAAAAACAACATCACCATCATTCCCGGCGAAAAGCTCTACAGCATCTAACCGCCGCAATTGCTGACAAAAGCGCCGCTTCTCGCCGGAAGCGGCGCTTTTTTATTCGCCTGAACCGCAACGCCCCCCTGGCAAGCTGTCCGCCCGGACCCTGCCCGCTTCCGACGCGCCTTGACAAAAACCCGTGCTCATGTCCTACACTCGGTCACTTGCGGCCGACGCGCCGACACCGGCCCGGCCAAGGACACTTGCATGGCACGCCTGATCCCCATTAACACCTTTACCTGGGAGCTGCCCCAAACCGGAACCATGCGGGTTCCGGCCGTCTTTTACGGCGACAAGGCGGCGGCCAAGGCCCTGGAGGCCGACGTTATCAGGCAGCTCGCCAACGTCGCCAGCCTGCCCGGCGTGGTCGGACCGGTGGTCGCCCTGCCCGACGCCCATCCCGGCTTCGGCTTTCCCATCGGCTGCGTGGCCGCCTTCGATCCCGAGGCCGGCGGCGTGGTCTCGGCCGGCGGCGTGGGCTTCGACATCGCCTGCGGCGTGCGCACCCTGCTGACCGATCTCTCGGTGGAGGATGTCGCCCCGGCGCGCGACCGGATCGCCGACGCGCTTTTTGCCCGCGTGCCCTGCGGCGTGGGCCAGGGCGGCGCGCTGCGTCTCTCCGACAAGGACATGGACCGGATGCTGCGCGGCGGCGGGGCCTGGGCCGTTGGCCAGGGCTACGGCGAGGCGGCCGACTTGACCCGCTGCGAGGAAGGCGGGACCATGGCCGGGGCCGACCCGGGGCAGGTCTCGGCCATGGCCAAGGATCGCCAGCGCGACGAACTCGGCAGCCTGGGTTCGGGCAACCATTATCTCGAAGTGCAGTGGGTGGAAGACATCCTCGACCGGGCCTCGGCCGATGCGTATGGCCTGCGCCCGGGCCAGGTCGTGGTCTCGATCCACTGCGGTTCCCGGGGCCTGGGACATCAGGTCGCAACCGACCACATGGCCGCCATGCGCCGGGCCGCGCCCGGCCACGGCATCGCCCTGCCCGACCCGGACCTGGCCTGCGCCCCGATAGCTTCGGCCGAAGGCCAAGCCTATCTCGGAGCCATGCGCGCCGCCGTCAACTGCGCCCTGGCCGGCCGGCAGGTCATCACCCACCTCGTGCGCGAGGTCTTTGGCGAACTGTTTCCCGGCTGCCGACTGCCGCTGTTGTTCGACGTCTCCCACAACACCTGCAAGGCCGAGCGCCACGCCGTAAGCGGCCGGCCCCGCACGCTCTACGTCCACCGCAAGGGCGCGACCCGGGCCTACGGCCCGGGACAAGCGGACCTGCCCGATTTTTGCCGCAACGTCGGCCAGCCGGTCATCATCGGCGGCAGCATGGGCACGGCCTCCTACGTGCTGGCCGGGGGAGCCAGGGCGGGGGAATTGTCCTTCGCCTCGGCCTGCCACGGGGCCGGCCGGGCCATGGGGCGCAAGCAGGCCGCCAAGAGCTTTCCGTCCCGGAAGGTGCTGGCCGAACTTGAGCGCGTCGGCGTGGTCCTTCGGGCCAAAAGCTTCAAGGGGATTGGCGAAGAGGCTCCGGGAGCCTACAAGGATATCGATGCGGCCGCCGCCGCCGCCCAGGCCCTGGGCCTGGCCGTCAAAACCGCCAGGCTTCGTCCCCTGGCCTGCATCAAGGGGTGACCGCCGCCATGCTTGAAAGCCTCATCCACGAAACCGACGCTCTGGAAACCCTCACCGGCGACGCCTTGTTGCTGGTGGACCGCGACGGCATCATCCTGCACGCCACGGCCCTGGCTTCGATTTTTTACGGCCTGCCGGCCCCCCAGCTCACCGGCCTGCCCCTGGGCCTTGCCCTCAATGACCAGGCAGCCCGGGAAATCTGTCTGCCCGCCACAGGCCGCCCGGCCCTGGTGCGCTGGGAAAACTTGACCGAACACGGCCTTTGCCTGCGCCGGGTGTTGCTGCGCGACCTCACCCCCCTGCGCACCGCCAAGGTCAAGCTCGACGAAGCCCGCGAGGCGGCCAAGGCTGGAGAGCGGGCCAAAAGCCATTTCCTGGCCAACATCACCCACGAGATTCGCACGCCCATGATCGGCATCCTGGGCATGACCGAGTTGGCCATGGCCACGGAACTCTCGCCCAAGCAGCGGGAATATCTGGAGATGGCTCGCCATTCGGCCCAGTCTCTTTTAACCGTCCTCAACGATATCGTGGACTACGCCCGCATTGAGACCGGGGCCTTCGAACTGGCCCGCACGCCTTTTTCCCTGCGCGAGACCGTGGAAGAGGTCATCAGCGTCTTTCGCCCCCTGGCCGCCAAAAAAGGCTTGTCGCTCACCTACCGCAGCATCGGGGCCGTGCCCCAGACCCTGGTCGGCGACCCCAGCCGGCTGCGCCAGGTGCTCATCAACCTCGTTGGCAACGCGGTCAAATTCACCGACGCCGGCAGCGTGATCCTGGCCGTGGCCCGCATCGGGGGCGGCCAGGCCAATGATCAGGCCCGGCTGCGCTTCGAGGTGCGCGACACCGGCATCGGCATCCCCGGCGACAAGATCAAGGCGATTTTCGACAGCTTCACCCAGGCCGACGTGTCGCCCGCCCGCCGCTACCAGGGGGCGGGGCTGGGGCTGGCCATCGTGCGCCAGCTCGTGGAAATGATGCAGGGTTCCTACAACGTCGCCAGCGAGGAAGGCAAAGGGAGCGTTTTCACCATCGAGGCCGATTTCAGCCTGCCCGTCAGCCTGGAATCCCTGCGCCCGGCCCGGGAACCGGCCGCGCCGGCCACGGCCCGGCCACTGACGGTCCTTTTGGCCGAGGACAATCCCATCAATCAGATTTACGTGCAGGAACTGCTGGAAATGGACGGCCACGAGGTGGTGGTGGCCCACACCGGCCGGCGGGCGTTGGAGGCGCTGCGCAAAAAACGCTTCGATGCCGTGCTCATGGACATCCAGATGCCCGAAATGGACGGCATCGAGGCCACCCGGGCCATCAGGAGCGATGCAAGCGGCGACTTCGATCCGGCCATCCCCATCGTGGCCCTGACCGCCCATGCCCTCAAGGGCGACCGGGAGACGTTTCTGCGGGCCGGCATGAACGAGTACTTAAGCAAGCCCGTCAGCCCCGCCGACCTGGAAGCGGCCCTTGGCCGGGTCACCGGAGCCGCGCCGGCATCCGAACAGCCCCAGGACGCCCCGGCCCAACCGGCCGGCCAGATCCTCGACTGGACCGAGCTTCTGGCCAAGGCCCGGGGCAACACCGGCTTTCTCATGAAGCTTTTCGGGGCCTTCGTGGCCGAACAGCCCGGCAATTTGGCCGCCATGCAAAGCGCCCTGGACGAAAAAGACTTGCCCCATCTGGCCTTCCTGGCCCATTCGCTGAAAGGCGCGGCCGCCACCATGTGCGCCCCGGCCCTGCGCGACGCCAGCCATGAGCTGGAACGGGCCGCCAGGGCCGGAGACCAGCCTCGTGCCGCCGAGGCCCTGGACGTCCTGGCCCGGAACCTGGAGACGGTGCTGGCCGCCATGCGCGCCAAGCTTTCGGCGGACTAAAACGTCCGGACAGTCCGCCAGACGACATGGGAAGGCCATGGCGGCCGACCGGTCTGGATGGCGGAGACCGGCGTTCGACCGACTCAGGGGACGGCGGCGGCGTCAGCTTATTTGCTGCACCACAGCTTGACCAGGCGGGCCATTTCCTCGGATTCGATGCAGGGCGCGCCGTAGCGGCCGGCGGCTTCGAGCTGCCGGAAGCCCTCGTAGAGAATGACCGCCGCAGCCACGGACACGTTTAGGCTTTGCACCATGCCCATCATGGGGATATAGAGCGCTCCGTCCACGTGGGGGGCCAGATCCTCGTCCACCCCGCTGTGCTCGTTGCCCAAAATGATGGCCGTTTTCGTGGTGAGATCCCACTTCTGCAAGGGCACGGCCGTCTCGGTGAAGCTCGTGGCCACAAGCCGAAAGCCTTGGCCTTTGAGCACTGCGGCCAGGGAGGCGGCGTCCTTGTGGCGCACGGTCTCCACCCACTTTTTGGCCGACCCCGAGGACTTTTTGCCCAACGCCGGAAAGGCCGTGTCGGTGTAGAGCAGATGCACCCGGTGGATGCCAAACGCGTCGCAGCTTCGAAGGATCGCCGACACGTTGTGGGGATCGTGAATGTTGTTGATGACCAGGGCCAGATCGGTCTGACGCCTGGCCAGGACTTCCTCAATGCGCCTAACCCGGCGCTCGGTGATGCAGTCGCGCATGGCCGAGGCACATAGGCCAATCCGGGTTTCGGCGCAAGAACCAAGGAGTTTCACCATGCCGCGCACCACCGCCCCCGATGTCGCCGCCGCCAAGGGCGTTCGCAAGATCGTCATGCTGGCCGCCTATGATTTCACCTCGGCCCGGCTGGCCGAAGCGGCCGGCGTGGACGTGATTCTTGTGGGCGATTCCCTGGCCATGGTGGTCCTTGGCCACGACGACACGCTCTCGGTCACCATGGAAGAGATGCTCCACCACGTCCGGGCCGTGGCCCGAGGGGCCGGGAGCGCCCTGGTGGTGGCGGACATGCCCTTTATGTCGTACCAAGCGTCTGTGGAGATGGCCGTGACCAATGCCGGGCGCTTTCTCAAGGAAGGCCGGGCCGGCGCAGTCAAGGTCGAGGGCGGGCGCGCGATTGCGCCCCAGGTGCGGGCCATGGTCGCCGCTGGCATCCCGGTGCTGGGGCATGTGGGCCTGACCCCCCAGCATGTGGCCGCCCTTGGCGGATTCAAGGTCCAGTCCAAGACGGCCCAGGCCGCAGCCGAACTGCTCGCCGACGCCATGGCCCTGGCCGAGGCCGGCTGCTTCGCCGTTGTGCTGGAGTGCATCCCCGCGCCCGTGGCCGCCGCCGTGACCCGGGTCGTGCCCATCCCCACCATTGGCATCGGCGCCGGGCCGGACTGCGACGGACAAGTGCTGGTCTTCCATGACGTGCTGGGACTTTACGACCGTATCCGTCCGCGTTTCGTCAAGCAATTCGGCGAATTGGGCGAACAGGCCGTAGCGGCGTTGACGGGCTACGCCGAGGCGGTTAGAAATTCGGATTTTCCGGGGGAGGAACACAGTTTTTCCATGGCGCCCGAAGCCCAGACCGCTTTCGAGGCACTTCTCACGCCGGATGGGGGCGCTAAAGACGGGCATTGAGCCTGATCCAGCTTTTCTTTTTTGTGGCGCGACGCGTCCACTTTTTTATGAGCAATGCATGAAAAACAAGCAGTATGACGATGACGTACGTGAATTTATCGCCCTGCAAAATGGCGTGTTTCTCGTTGTCAGCACCGATGCCGTCTTCAACAAAAATCTGCGCAGCACCCTGCTTCGCCATCTCACCATCAAAGACGAGTGCGTCCACAACATTGCCGTCACCGAACAAATTCCCAAATATATCAAACAGCTGCGCGCTAAAAACCACAAAGTCGTCGTCTTCATCGAACGTGAATTAAACGGCCGCAACACGTCCGACGTCATCCGCTACCTGAAAAACGATTACTCCAGCGACCTCTACGTCGTGGTCCTGACCACCGAGGTCGAGCGGGACAAGCTGGTCCTGCTTCATGAACTTGGCGCGGATAACATCATCACCAAGCCCATTTCAGCCGATACGCTCATTGAAAAAATCGCTTTCACGGTCAAACCCCGGGGCCAGATCGGCGAACTCATGGACCAGGGCCGGCAATGCCTGGAAATGGGCGACGCCCTGGAAGCGGCCAAGATCGCCAAGCAGGTGCTTGAAGCCAAGGCCAACAGCCCTTCGGGCCTGCTCCTCATGGGCGACGCGTTGCGGGCGCTTGGCAAGAAGGACGAGGCCCTTCGGGCCTACACCCAGGCCGAAAAGGGCGCGCGCCTGTTTCTTGATCCCCTCAAGAAGATCGCCGAACTCCACCACGAGGAAGGCAACACCACCGAGGAACTCAAGTTCCTGGAACGTCTGGACAAGCTCTCGCCGCTCAATGTCGAGCGCAAGGTCGATATCGGCGCGGGCTACGTCAAGCTCGGCGAACCCGAAAAAGCCAAGGCGGCCTTTGACATGGCCGTGCGCATCGCCACCAAGGAAGCCCTGGACGCCGTCAGCCGGGTCACCCAGTCCATCGCCGCTCGCTGCATGGAATCCGCTCCCGAACTGTCCGAGCAGTACCTGCGCCAATCGCTTAATACCCGCAAGAACATGCTCGACCGTTCGGACATCGAGACCTTCAACCGCCTGGGGCTGATGCTGCGACGCCAGGGCAAGTGGCAGGAAGCCATTACGGAATACCGCAAGGCCCTCAAGATTTCCCCCGATGACCCGGGGCTTTATTACAACATCTCGATGGCTTACACCGAGGGCCGCCAGTACATCGAAGCCTACCAGTTCCTGGACCGGGCCTTGTCGCTCAATCCGGAAATCTGGAAAAACGGCGAAGCCGTGTGCTACAACATCGCTACCGTCTACCGTCGCTACGGCAAGAAAGACCCGGCCGTTGATTATCTGAAAAAAGCCCTGGAAATCAATCCGGGCTACGAAAAAGCCAAGGCCCTGCTGTTGGAAATGGGAGCCGGGCGCTAAAGACGGCCGTTTCGTCTCCCCCGGCGGCCCCTTGCGCGAGATTGCCGCCCGAAAGCCACGTCCACGCCGCTTGACGCCATAAGCGTCAACATCGCGCCCCCGAAACAGCCTAACATCCCCTCCGCGCCCAGTCCCAAGCCCGGCCGGCGGCCAGCATAACCGGAGCCATCCCCATGTTCGTGCATCCCCAGTTCGATCCCGTGGCCGTCAACCTCGGCCCCCTATCCGTCCGCTGGTACGGCCTCATGTACTTGATCGGCTTCGCCGCGGCCTGGCTGCTCGGGCGTTATCGGGCCTCGCGCCCGGGATCGGGCTGGACGCCGCTTCAAGTGGACGATCTCGTCACCTACATGGTTCTTGGCGTGGTCGTGGGCGGTCGGCTGGGCTACATGCTGTTCTACGATCTGCCGGCTTTCCTAGCCAATCCCCTGAGCCTGGTCCAGGTCTGGCAAGGGGGAATGTCCTTTCACGGCGGCTTTCTCGGCGTGCTGGCGGTGGTGTGGTTTTTCGGCCGGAAAACCGGCAAGGGTTTTTGGGGCGTGGCCGACTTCACCGCACCCCTGGCCCCTTTCGGCATTTTTGCCGGCCGCATCGGCAATTTCATCAACGGCGAACTGTGGGGCAAGGCCACTGACCTGCCCTGGGGTGTGGTATTCCCCGATCCTCGGGCCGGGGGCGTGCCGCGCCATCCCTCCCAGCTCTACGAAGCGCTGCTGGAAGGCGCGGCCCTGTTCCTCATCGTCTGGTTCTACTCCGGCAAAAAGCGCCAATCCGGCGCGGTCAGCGGCGTGTTTTGCGTGTGTTACGGCCTGTTCCGCTTCGCCGTGGAGTTCGTGCGCCTACCCGATCCCCAGCTTGGCTACCTGGCCTTCGGCTGGCTGACCATGGGGCAGCTGTTGAGCCTTCCGGTCATTGTTTTCGGGTTGTGGCTCCTCGCCCGTCCGGCTCCCGCCCGGGCGGCTTGAAGCCTACTCCTTGTGCAGCGGGATGAGCAGAAAGTCCCCGCACAGATCCTCGGCCTGGGTCTCCGGCCACATGGCCACATAGCTCTTGCCCCGGGCCTGCTCCACCGGCACCGTGGCCGGAGACGGCGCATGGCGCTTGCAATAGCCCCACTCTCCGCCCTGCATCTCCTCGGGCGGACAATAGCGGTGTTCGGGGGGAATGGGTCCCTTCCAGTACCGGCACATCCTGCACTTCTGCTTCATCCTGCCTGCCTTGGCATACGCCTTTTCCGCCATGGTCATGGTTTTGCTCCGCCGCCAAGCCCCGACAGGGGAGCCCCGCCCGTGGGCAGTCCCGGCACGGCGATTTCATACAGTTCGGGCCAACGCTTACCCGTGACCCAGACCCGGCCCGTGGCCGGATCGTGGGCAATGCCGTTAAGCACGTTCACGAAATCCACGGCCACCGTTCCCGGACGCAGCCCCGAGCAGTCCAACCAGGCCGCGACCCGCCCCGTGGCCGGATCGATGACGGCGATACGGTTGTCGCCCCAGACGTTGGCCCAGATGCGGCCGGCCACGGTTTCCAGTTCGTTGAGCCGGGAAACGGGCCGGCCATCGTCGGTGACGGCGACCGATCCCAGGGCGGCCATGGTCTTGGGATCGTAAAAAAACAGCTGGTCCGAGCCGTCGCTGACCACGAGCCGGCCGTCCAGGGCGCAGGCCCCCCAGCCTTCGGTGGGCAGGGCCAGCTCGCCCCGAGGCGAGAGATCGGAGGGATCGGCCAGAAGCACTCGCCCTTCCCGCCAGGTGAGTTGGTACAGGGAACCGCCGCTCAGAGCCAAGCCCTCGCCGAAAAGCTCGCGAGGCAGTTCGCGCCGGGCAAGGACCTGTCCCGTGGCCGGATCGACCCGGCGCAGGCTGGAACGGCCGTAGAGTCCGGTGCTCTCGTAAAACACGCCGTCACGGTAGACAAGGCCCTGGGTGAAGGCGCTCGGATCATGGGGCAGCCGGGCCTTGACCACAACAGGCAGCACCGGGGCAGCGTCGGACAAGACCGGCAAGAATATGAGGAAGGCCCATATGGCCGCCCCGCCAGGAGCCAGCCGTTTAATAATCCAGGACATGTTTGGAATCCACGCCGTAGCGGCGCATGCGGTTGAGGATGGTGCCCCGGCTGACGCCAAGCAGTCGTGCGGCCTCGGAACGGTTGCCGCCGGCCCGGCGCAGGGCGTCCACCAGCGCGTCGCGGCCGGTCTCGACAGGCGCAGCCGCCCGGCAGACCTCGCGCAGGGCGGCAGGAGCGGCCGCAGCAATGAGTGACGGCGGCAGGTGCCTTGGCTCCACCGGCCCGGCGTCGGTGACGACAAAGGCGTATTCCAGGGCGCTTTTGAGTTCGCGCACATTGCCCGGCCAGGGATGGGCGGCCAAGAGGCGCATGGCTTCGGGGGCGATGGAGGGAACCGGCCGGCCGGCCTGATGGGCCAGACGGCACAGGAAATGTTCGGCCAGGGGGGCCAGATCGTCCAACCTGTCGCGCAGGGGCGGCAAGGTGATGGGGATGACGTTGACCCGGAAAAACAGATCTTCTCGAAAGCGCCCCTCGGCCACGAGCCGGGCCAAATCGCGATTAGTGGCCGAGATGACGCGCACGTCGGCCCGCACCGGCCGGCTCTCGCCCACCCGCTCGAAGGTCTTGGATTCAAGCACGCGCAACAGCTTGACCTGGATGGAAGCCGGGGCGTCGCCAATTTCGTCCAAGAAGATGTCGCCGCCGGCGGCGGCCTCGAACCGGCCTTGGCGGTGGCGCGTCGCGCCGGTGAACGCCCCCTTGGCATGGCCGAAGAGTTCGCTTTCCAAAAGCGATTCGGCCAGCGCGCCGCAATTGAACTGCACGAAAGGCCCCCGCCGCCGCCGGCCGATCTCGTGGATGGCCCGGGCGGCCAGTTCCTTGCCGGTGCCGGATTCGCCGGTCAAAAGCACCGGCGCGTCGCTGCCGGCGGCCCGCTCCAGGAGATCAAACACCCGGCGCATGGCCTCGGACTGACCGATCAGGCCGTGAAAGCCCTCCTCGGCCGAAAGCAGGCGGGTGAGTTCCTCCACCTTGCGGTCCAGAACCACGACCTCGGAAAGGTCGGTGAGGGTCTCCACGGCAAAAAGCGGTTTGCCCGCGGCGTCGCGCAGCAGCGTCTGGTTTTTGAGCACCGGCAGATACGAGCCGTCCTTGCGCCGGATGGTGCAATGTTTGGCCCGGGTGGTTTTTTCGGCAAAAAGGCGGCACCAGGCCGCGCCGCCCTGGCCGCGCTCGCGCTGGCAGCCGTCGCAGTCGAGCACGCTGCAGGCATGGCCCAGGAGCTCGTCCCGGGCATAGCCGGTCATCCGGGACAGGGCTTCGTTGATCATGACGATGCCGCCGTCGGCCCCGACAAGGAGCAACCCCTCACTCATGGTGTTCACGATGGCTGCCAGGTGCTGCTCAAATTCCACGGCGGCTCCGCTTGGGTCCTGACGCTGGGAAAGGTGTTGGGATTCCGGCTGTATCGGCCGTTGTTTGCTCGTTATCCCGAACTGTTAGCAGAATAGGCACGTCCTTGCAAGAAACGTGGGGAGGCCAAAAAAGGCGCGGCGGCCCTTCCGCCGCCGCGTGGCCTGTGTTATCTACGGGCCATGAACGATATCCTGATCTTTTGCGCCGTGCTCGTCGGCTGGTTCGTGGTGGTCCGCTTCGTCTTTCCCAGGCTCGGCATCCGGGGCTGAGGCATCGACACGGGGTGCGGTCCGCGCCCCGGCAAGCCTTCTTCTGCTCCAGGCGACAAGGAAGATCGGCCTAAAAGCTGATCTTGAGGCCGATGTTGCCGCCGACGCTGTTGACGCCGTTGTCGGAAAACGCGCCCAAGTGCTGGTAACGTCCGGCAGCCTTGAGGCTGACGTTCTTGCCCAGGGCCACGGACGCGCCGAGGTCGGCCTGGCCGGTTCCGGCCTGCTTGGACCCGTTGTAGGGCAGCTCCTTGTCGGAGAAAACGCCGCCGCCGCCCGCGCCGACGAAAAGCGTCCCCTTGGGCGTGCGCACGAAGTTCCAGCGGGCCATGGCCGCGACGCCGGCGGCGTTGGTGGTTTCCTGTCTGGAAGCCATGCCGAGCGGCGTCGGCGTCTTGGTGGTCTGATCCACGGCGTAGCCCAGGCCCTCGGCCTCAATGGCCACGCCGTCGGCGACGTAATGGCCGGCCGCGCCGCCGTAGGTGCCGACCACGTTGACGTTGGGGTTGGTGGTTGCGTAGACGCCGCCCCGGGGTTCGACGTAGCTCGTCCCCTGGGTGTACTCCTGGGCTGCGGCCAGGGCAGGCGGGGCCAGCGCGGCAAAAGCCGCGAGCAGGGTGGCGATGGCGCGGTTCATGGTTGGCTCCTTGCGTCCCGGCGGACTGCCGGATTTCAGTGCATGAACGACTTGACGGTTTGGGGTTTGGCCTCGGTTTTGACCGAGGGCAGCTTTTCGAGGATCACGGCCGTGCCGTAGCAGGAAAAATAGCGTGAGCCGTCGGGATGGAAAGCCACGTTTTCCTGGTAGCCGATGATGGCGTCGGCCCCGATGTCCAGGGCGCTGGCCGTGAGGCCATAGAAAGCGCACTCGGAGTCGAAGCCCCGGCCGCTGACCAGGCCAAGAACCCGCCGGATCTTGCGGCCTTCAAGTCCGGGGGTGGTTACCACCGGAAACTTGCCGCTGAAAAAGAGTTCCTTGGCGTTTTTGAGCCGCGCGCCCTTCTTGAGTTCTTCATGGCGTTCACGGATTTTCTTGTCTGAGCCGGTGAAGAGGGAAAGCATGCCGTCCTCCTTGTCGTCACGTTGCGGCGGGCATTTCGCGGCCGCCTTCCTGTCTGTTCCGGCTTTTTCTTAGCAAAGAGCCTGCCAAGATATTTATTCAATTATTTCAAAGAAATAAAACACAACTTTGCGCGCTCGTCAAACCTTTGGCGGCCTGTTCGCCAGAATTGTTCTTTTGAATCGTGGGGCGCGCGCCCTGGAACTGTTGCCGAGGGACCGGCAATGCGGCTGGCTTTACAACCCCACGGCTGGGGTGGGCCGGCATCAGGCCCGGCTGCTCGACACGCCTCCCCCTCTCGGCATCCTGTGCAAAGGCCAAGTCCGCCGGCCAAGCCCTTCGCGCAAAAAAAAAGCCGGACCGCGACGGCCCGGCTCATGATGCCAGAGGGGCGCCTCAGCCGGCTTTGTCCAGATAGCGTCGCACGGCGGGATTGGGCCGCACGGTGGTGCGGTAGCCCGAAAGCCGCTGGTTCTCCTGCTTGGCCCGCTGCAGGTCGGTTTGGAGTTCGGCGTGGAGTCGACGGGCTTCCACGGTGAGCTGGCCTTGCAGGTTGCGAAGCTTGAGCAGCTTGTCCCGAAGCAGGCCAATGCTCTCCGGATCGGCGCAGCGCCAGGCCATCTCCAGCAGCCGGCCGCGATCCTTGGCCAAAAGCTCGGCTTCTTCAATTTCGCCGGCCAGAAGATGGTGCAGTTCGCGTTCACCGGTGGCCAGGGCCGCTTCAAGGAATTCAAGCTTGTCGGACATGGCGTTATTCCTTCACGGTGCGCTCGAAACCGGTCAGCAGTTCGCCGATGACGCCCTTGAACCGGGCCATGGCCGGAATGAATTCGTATTCCAGCAGGTCGGCGAGCAAAATCCAGTCTTCGTTTTCCAGTACTTCGAGCATTTCGGAAAACAGGTTGGACACCTCGTCGGCGACGGCGTTGAAGGCGGGATCAGCCGTTCTCAGGGCCTCGCCGCGCAGCACGCCGATCATGTTGAGGAAGTCGCGGGTGACATCCATGAGGTCCTGGTAGACTTCCAGGGCTTCGGCGTCGTCGGCCTGACGGAACAGCTCGGCCACTCGGCGCGCGCCGTGGTCCATGAGTTGGACGACTTTGCTCATCTCCCGGGTGATTTCCAGGGCCATGTCGGCCACGGGCATGCTGCGGACTTCGACGGATTCGATCTCGTCGATCTCGATGTCCTCAGCCTGGTGCGGGTAAATCTCGGAAAAACTTTCATTGTTGACGAACACGTCCGTGACGACCCGGCCTTCAAGCTCGTCGGTCTCCATGATGCGCAGAAGGATTTCCTCAAGATTGTGAAACTGCTTGATCTCCATGCCGGTTGACCGGCCATCCACACTGATCATGTCGCGCCTCCCTCTGGAGTTGTTGTCGAAGGGTAAGGATTTCCTTCCCGCCCCATTTCTTACAACAACCGTGCCAAAAGGAGTCAGCCCCGAAGGATGGCCGCAAAAGCCGCCGCGCAGGCTCCGTAGCGGCGAATGCGCGCCACAAGCCCGTCGATGTCCACGGCTTCCTCCTGGGCCTGGCGTTGCCACAGCTGGGCCAGGGTCGCCAGGTAAGGCGAAGCCGACCACAGGCCGGCCAGGCGGTTGTAGCTGGCAAGAAAGCGCTTCTTCATGGCCGGATTGCGCATGGCCAGCCCGGCTTGGCCCTCGACCAGGCGCAGCAGATCGATGGATTGCGCCAACAGCCGCGACAATTCCTGGCGCTCGACCTCGGGCAGCGGCAGCAGCGGCCTGGCCGGCGGAACAGGGGGAACATCGTCAAGGAATTGACGAAGGACATGCCGCTGACAACGCAGCCACACGGCCCGGGGAGTGGTTTCGTGGCCGGAGAGCGAAACGAGGTCCATGAACCCCTCGGCATCCCGCGCGGACAGCCAGGCCCGGGCGCCGGGATAGACCCCGGCCGGGAAACGCCCGTCCCGGACCCAGGCGAGGACGGCCTCGGCCACGGCCTCGGGATCAATGGCGTCCAGGCAGGCGTGGCCGCGGGGGCAAGCCTGACGAAACGAGCAGGGATGGCACGGCATGTCCGGCTCCAGACACAGACAGCCCTCCAAATAGGGGCCGGTATCGAAGGGCTGGGCCGTGGCCAAAAACAGGGTCACGCTGGGCACGCCCAGGCCGGCGGCCAGGTGGAGCGTGCCGGTGTCGTTGGTGACAAGCAGCCCCAGCCGGGCCACCACCGCCGCCAGCGTCGGCAGCGAGGTTGCCCCGGACAAGTCCAGGCAGGGGCCATCGAATATCTCGCGAAAACGGGCCGCCAGGGGTTTTTCCGAGGCCGCGCCCACGACCACGGCCAAAATGCCGCGCTTTTCGTGGAGCCGTGCCGCCAGCCGGGCAAAACGCTCCACCGGCCACTGCCGGGCCGACGCGCTGGCCCCGAGCTGGAACCCCACGACCAACACCTCGTCGCCAGGCCCGGCCCCGGCGAAAAGCGCCGCCGCTTCCTCGGCCGCCGCCGCGTCCGGCCGGCGCAGGGCAAAACGTCCCGGCCCCTGGCCCACGCCTGCGGCCTTGCGGAAAACGTCCACGATATTAAATGGACACAGCTCGCGCCGGGTCGATGACGCCTCCAGAAACGCGGCCCACAGGTTGGATTCGTGGCGATAGCCGAAAGGGTCCAGGGTAAAACCGCGCACGGCCTCGCCGCACAGTCGCCGGGCCATGAGCCTGGCCGGCAGGGCCGCCGTCAGGTTGACCACGCAGTCCGGCCGGGCTCGGGTCGCCACCGTATCCGCGAAGTCGGCCACCGTCGCCAGGGCCAGCTTCCAATCGAGATCAAGGCTGGCGAGAAATTTCGCCCCGGGCAGGGGAAAAACTTCCGAGACGTCAGCCAGCAACCCGGCCGCGCCGGCAAAATTTTCCAGACAGGCCAGGGAGACGACATTGCCGGCGGCGGCAAGTTCGCTGACGGCCGGCTGGGATTGGAGCAAATCGCCAAAGCGGGTGAGGTTTTGCAACACGATGTTCATGCCGGCTCCATGACGGACCTTGGCGTTTCGGACAAATTGCCGCGACGGACGCGGCCGACTTGTTGCCCCGGCTTGAAGGTGCTACCAGCAAAGCCAGGCAGCATGGCCTGGCCGGCCGGCCCCAACACACCCATGAGCACCCCCATCGACGATACCGCCGTCGCCGCCAAGGCCCTGGAACTGGAGCGTTTCCTTCCCGAAGGCCGGCGCGACGAATTTCGCCGTCTCATCGAGACCCTGGCCGAGGCCGCCGCTTGCCGGGAAAGCCAGACCGCCGAGATCGGAGAACTGCGCGGCCAGGTCCGCCGACAGGGCGCCCGGGTCGTGCGGATGCAGGAAATCTTTCGGGCCAACGACCAGGCCTTCGCCACTTTCCGCTCGGCCATGCTCCTGTCGCGGCGGCTGCGACGCATGGCCGATCTGCCCGACATGCTGGCGGAATTGTCCCGTACCATGGGGGTCGCGGCCCTGACCTGCCTGCTTTCCCGGGAACAATTCGCCGCCTACGTGCCTCCGGGATTCCCCTGCCCGACGGCCAAGGCCCTGGGCGCGGCCGTAAACGCCCTGCCCCGGGGAACCGATCCCCGCCGGGTCTACGTCGGCCCCCTGGCCGCCCTGCCCCGGCCGGATTTCTTTTTCGATCCGGCCATTCTGGCCGATCAGCCCAAACTCCGGGACGGCTCGTGCTTCATCGCGCCCTTGGCCGACAAGTATCAGCCCAAGCGCCGCATCGGCGTCCTGGCCATGGCCGACGTCGATCCCTCGCGCTACACGCCGTCGAAAGGGACGGATTTCCTGGAGCATTTCTGCGAGGTTTTGGCCGGCGATCTGCTCCACGTCAAGATCCATGAGGAATTGGCCCGGCAGCGCGAGTCCGACGAACTGACCGGCATCCCCAACCGGGCCTTCCTGCGTCGCCACGGGCCGGCGCTACTCAGCCTGTCCGCACGCCGGGAAGCGCCGGTGGCCCTGCTCTTTTGCGACCTCGACCGGTTCAAGGCCGTCAACGACACCTTCGGCCACGAGGCCGGCGACTTGGTCCTTGGCGACGTGGCCCGGGCCATGGCCGCCCGGGTCCGGGTCTATGACCTGCTGGCCCGGCTTGGCGGCGACGAATTCGTGGTGGTCATGCCCGACGCCGGAGCCGACGAGGCCGCCGTCATGGCCGAACGCATCCGGGACTGCGTGGCCGAGGTGGCCGCCGAGCGCGGCCTGCCGGGCCTGTCCGTGTCCATCGGCGTGGCCTTGCATGTCCCGGGCCAGGACATCGACGACCTCGTGCGGGCCGCCGACGCCGCCATGTATCGGGAAAAACGCGCGCCGGCCATCGAATGACAATTCCCCCGGGCCACCCCGGAGCAAAACTCCACCCCAGGAGCCTTCCTATGGGTCTTTGCCGCATTTTCGTCTGGCTGCTGTCCATTCTCCTTGCTTGCGCCGCAACCCCGGTCGAGGCCTCGGCCGCGTCCCGGGCCGCCCGACTGGCCGCGGAGATGACCCTGGAGGAAAAAGTCGGCCAGGTGTTCATGGTCTGGTTCGCCGGGCCGACCGTCTCCGACGACATCGCCGGCCTTATCCGGCAGCGCCATCTCGGCGGCGTCATCCTCTACAGCGTCCCGGGCAACATCGAATCTCCTGGCCAGCTGGCCGCCCTCAACGCCGGCCTCCAGGCGGTGTCCGCCGCCACCAGGCATGGCCTGGGCCTGTTGATCGGCGTGGACCAGGAAGGCGCGCCCGTGGCCCGGCTGCGAAAAGGGTTTACCCTTTTTCCCAGCCAGATGGCCCAGGCCGCGACGGGCCGGGCCGATCTGGCCCGGCTGGCCGCCTCGGCCACGGCCCGGGAATTGCGGGCCGTGGGCATCAACGTCAATTTCGCGCCCGTGGCCGACGTCAACGTCAATCCGGCCAACCCGGTCATCGGCATCCGGTCCTTTGGCTCCGCGCCGGCCGACGTGGCCCGTTTCACGGGAGCGGCCACGGCCGGCTACGTCGCCGCCGGCATGATCTGCACACCCAAGCATTTCCCCGGCCACGGCGACACGACCATCGATTCCCACGTCGGCCTGCCGCGCTCGGACCATGACGCCGCCGCCCTGGACAAGCTTGATTTTCCGCCTTTCCGGGCCGCCTTCGCCGCTGGCGCGCCGGCGGTCATGACCGCCCACATGGTCGTCCCGGCACTGGACGGCGAACCCGACCTGCCGGCCACCCTGTCGCGCCGGGTTCTGGAAGGAACGCTACGCGGCCGCATGGGTTTTGACGGCGTCATCTTCACGGATTCCCTGGGCATGGGTGCCGTGGCCGACACCTACGGCATCCCCGAAGCCTCGGTGCGGGCCTTGGCCGCCGGGGCCGACGTGCTCCTCATCGGCGCCGACGCCGGCCGCTCGCCGGCCGAACGTCTGGCCGCCATGGACGCCGTCGCCGAGGCCGTGCGTTCGGGCCGCGTGCCCATGGCCCGGCTCAACGCCGCCGTGAGGCGCGTCCTTCGCCTCAAGGAACGCTACGGCCTTTTGGACGCCGCCGCCCTGACCAATCCCGCTCCCGACCCGGCCAGCATGGCCGGCCGCCCCGAAGACGCCGCCCTGGCCCGGCGCATCGCCAGACGCAGCCTCACGGCTCTGGGGCCGACCAGCCCTGCCTTGCCCCTGCCCGCCGAGACTGCTCTGGTCATCCGGCCGCGCCTTGGCCGCGAGGCCGTGGACGCCGAGGCCGAAGCGACCATCGCCGCCTGGCCCGGCCCGCGCACGCTCTTTTTACCGGCCGATCCCGACGACACGGCCATCGCCCAGGCCCTTGACAAAGCGGCTGGAGCCGGCAGCGTCGTCTTTTTGGCCACGGACCTGCGCCGTCGGCCGGGCCAGGAACGGCTGGCCCGGGAGCTGGCCGCCAAGGCCGGCCCCGAATTCGTGCTGGTAGCGGCCCAGTCGCCCTACGACCTGGCCCTGGCCCCACAGTCCGGAGCGCGGCTGGCCACCTACGGCGAAGCTCCGGCCAGCCTGGAGGCGCTGTATCAGGGCCTTTTTGCCCCCTTCCGCTTCTCGGGCCGCCTGCCTGCCGTTTTGCCGGCTACGACCTTCAAATACTAATAAAGCAACTGAATAAGCCATCTTAACACCTTAAACAGCATTGACCTTTCGCCTCGAATGGTATTGTATGGACACAAATTGAAATCAGGAGCACCCATGAACGACCACAGCGCCACGCCGTCGCCCGGCGCGCCAACCCTGCTGCTGGGCTTTGTTCTCAGTGTTTGCCTCGTTGTTGTCGCCTTCTTCCCCAGTTTATATATCGCCATCCCGATAGCCATTGTCGGCTGCATCGCCTCCGTTATCCTCGCTTCCAGGGTCAACGCTCCCATACGGATGCTGCATCAGGGGTTGTTGACGATCAACAACGATCCAGCCGCATTTCATATAGACGACGTCAATTCCTGGAAAGCACTCGGACCGCTTGGCGAACAGGCCGCCCAGGCCCTTTCCTGCAACATGTTGCGGCGCGAGTACTACCGCGGAGCAATAAATGCCGTCAGTACGCCGTTTTTCATCACCAACAAGGACGGCATCATCACCCATTGCAGCCAGAGTTTGTGCGACATGTTGCGCAAGCCCAAAAAGGATGTCGTGGGCAAAACCGTCAGCCAGGCCGTCTATAACAAAACCGGCATCTCGCTTACGGAGAAATGCTTAAGCGAAGGCAAGGCGTTGCAGACTGAACGCGACCTGACCCTGTGGGACGGCCGCATTCTGCCTTGCTTTTTCTTTGTCGCCTGCTTTCACGGCCTGCGCGGCGACCTGCTCGGCGCGGTGGCCACGATGACCGACCTGACGCCGCTTAGGGCCAAGCAGGAAGAACTGGAGCACGCCCAGGCCGAACTGCGCAACCTTGGCGGCGACATCAACGAATTGGCCCAACGCGTGGCCTCGGCTTCCGAAGAGCTGTCCGCCTCTTCCGACGAACAGGCCCGGGGCGCCCAACAACAGAAAGGCCAGTCCGACGCCGTGGCCACGGCCATGGAAGAAATGACGGCCACGGTCATGGAAGTGGCCAAAAACGCCGCCCAGACTTCCGATGCCGCCGAAAGCGCCAATACGGCCGCTGAGTCCGGCTCGGTGGAAGTCCGGGAAGCCGTGTCCGGCATCAAGGCCGTGGCCGAATCCGCCGGCAAGCTCGGCCAGGTGCTCACCTCCCTGGACGGCCAGGCCGCCGAGATCGGCCGCATCATCAGCGTCATCAACGACATCGCCGATCAGACCAACCTCTTGGCGCTCAACGCCGCCATTGAGGCGGCACGGGCCGGCGACGCCGGCCGGGGCTTCGCCGTGGTCGCCGACGAAGTGCGGAAACTGGCCGAAAAGACCATGACCGCCACCAAGGAAGTGGAAAAATCCATCCGCGAAATCCAGGACGGCTCCCAGCACGCCGTGGCCTCCATGCAGGAGACCGAAGCCCGGGTGGCGGCCAGCACCGAAGCCACCCACAAAGCCGGCGAATCCCTGGAACGCATCATGGCCCGCATCCGCGAGGTCAACGGGCAGGTCAGCCAGATCGCCACGGCCGCCGAACAGCAATCCGCCGCCGCCGAAGAGATCAACCGCAACATCGAGGTCATCGCCCATGTAGCCGCCGAGGCCGACGAAGGCGCGGGCCAGACCGCCCAGGCCACCCGCGAGCTGGCCGAGCTGGCCAATTCCCTGCTCACCCTGGCCACGACCTTTGCCCAGCGACAATCAAACGCCGTCCATCTCCGGGAATCCAGCGGCAACATGAAGGGCATCCTGCCCAAGCTCATGCAGGGATTTATCAAGGACCAGTACGGCGAAGCCGTCTATGAAGCTATGCAGGAAGACATGGGCCACCCCACCTTCTTGCCCACCCAGAACTACCCCGACCAAGTGCTGCGCCAGATGGCCGAACTGGCCGCCCAGAAAGCCGGCAAGACCGTCAAGGACGTTTTCCTGGTTCTTGGCCGCTACACCATCAAGGGCTTCCACAAGCACTACCCGCGCTACTTCAAGGGCGACACCCTCAAGGAATTCTATCTGACCATGAACGACACCCACGCCCGGCTCACCAAGGACATGCCCGGACTCATGCCCCCCCGCTTCACCTACGAAGACAAGGGCAACCGTCTGATCATGACGTATATGTCCAAGCGCGGCTACCCGGAATACTACGAGGGCATCTTGCGCGGCGCCGCCGAGTTCTTCAAGGAATCCGTGGATATCACCGTGTCATACAACGACCCACACACGGCCCGGGCCGAGATCGTCTTCCGCTCGCCGCAAAAAGGCCCCAAGGCTCTTCGGGCCTAAGGCCTCCCTCTGGCGCTTGCCCGGAGACCCGTTCCGGGCAAGCGCCCCGCGCCGCCCATGCCGTCCTCGCCCCTCGTCATCGCCTACTACGGTTTCGATGATCCCTTTGCCGCCTGCGCCCGGCTGCGGGTTTACGAACCGGCCCGGTGCCTGGGGCCGGCCGTACGGTTGCTCCCAGGAGTCGCCGCCCAAGGAGCTGGCCATGTTGTCAGTCCGGCCGTTGTCGAGTCGGCCGACCTCATCCTCATCCAGCGTTTTTTTCCCGGACCGGCTACGGCTTCCCTGCTTGAGGCGGCCTTCGCCAGCGGCAAGCCCGTTGTGTACGACACCGACGACGATTTCGAGGCCACGCCGCCGGACCACGCTTTTTTCCCGCATCTGGCCCCGCTTTTGCCTTTCGTCCGCGACACCATCGCCCGGGCGGCCTGCGTCACGGTGAGCACCCCGGCCCTGGCCGCCGTGTACGCCGGTCGCGCCAGGCAGGTGCGGGTGCTGCCCAACTTCCTGCCCGACGCCCTATGGAGCCTTGCCGCGCCGCCAACGCGTCCCGTTGCCGCCATAGGCTTTGCCGGCACGCCATCCCATGCCGCCGATCTGGCCCGTCTTGCCCCGGCCCTTGGCGAACTTGCCCGACAACCCGATTTCACCGGCCGGTTCGTTTGCTTCGGCTGCCCGACGCCACCGGGCTTTCCGACCGGGGCCACCGCCATCCCCTTTGCCGCCGATTACGCCGCCTACGCCGCCCGTCTGCCCCGACTGGGGCTGTCCATTGGCCTGGCTCCCCTGGCCGACACGCCCTTTAATCGAGTCAAAAGCGCGGTCAAATGGCAGGAATACACCGCCGCCGGGGCAGTGAGCGTGTGCGCCGATCTGCCGCCTTACCACGAGGTGGTGGAGGATGGGCGCACCGGACTCCTGGTCGGCCCGGACCCGAGAGATTGGGTCCAGGCCGTGGCCCGGCTGGCCGGGGACGCCGGTTTGCGCCGCCGCATGGCTCTTCAGGCCCGGGAAACTCTTGACCACGGCCATTTGCTCAGCGCCCAGGCCGCCGTCTACGGCGAGCTGTGGCGGGACATTGCCCAGGGGGGCCCATGATGATTCCGCTCTGGTTGGACACACCCGGTTTCCCGCTGCCGCTGGCCGATTTGCTTCTGGCCGGAACCCTTGGCCGCGACCACCTGCTGCGGGCGGCCGCCATGGCCCGGACGGCCGGGGAAGAAACGCCGGACAGCGCCGACTGGCCGCGCCTTCGCCGCCAGCTGCTGGCCGCCGCCTTGGAGGAAGACCCGCTTTACGGCCCGACGGCCGCCACCCTGGCCCAGGCCCTTCGCGCCGCGCCGCCGGGCCGGATCAATGCAGGCTTCGCCGCTCTGGTCGAAGCCCTGGCCGCCCGGTTCAGGCCGCCCGAGAGCGTTGCCTACTATGAACGCCTCTTGGCCGGGGGCAACACGGGGCGCATTGAGGCCTATTTGGAAAACGAGATCCGAAACGGTCGGGCCGCCCTGTTCTGGCTCCACATCGCCCTGCATCGGGCCATTTTAGGCCGGGACTTCGACCGGGGGGCCGCCCTGGCCGAACTGGCCCTGGCCGGCGATCTGACGCCCCTGGGACACAAGGTCGCGGGCGATCTGGCCCTGCTTCGCGGCGACGCTCCGGCCGCCCTGACCGCCTACGACATGGCCCAGGCCCTGGCCCCCTGGCCGGCGGGCCTGTTTCGTCGTCCCCTGGCCGCCCTGGCCGCCGGCCGGGAGGACGTGGCCGCAAAAGCCCTGGCCGCGCTTCTTCGGGACTTCCCTGAGCACGTCTCGGCCGGTCTGGCCTTATACGATCTGACCTCGGACCGCCGCCACGCCCTGGGACGGCTGGCCGGCGACCTGTGCGTGGCCCTTTACACCTGCAACAAGGCCGACGATCTCGACAAGACCCTGGCCAGCCTTTTTGCCTCGGACTTTTCCCGGGTGGACGGGACCGTGCGCACGCTGCTGCTCGACAACGCCTCCGGCGACGCCACGCCCGACGTGGTCGCCGCCTGGGCCGACCGGGTCGGGACCGGCCGCCTGGCCGCCATCCGGCTGCCGGTCAACGTCGGCGCGCCGGCCGCCCGCAACTGGCTGGCCAGTGATGATCGTCTGGGCCGGGCCGCCCATGTCGCCTACCTCGACGACGACGTGGACCTGCCGGCTGATTGGATCGCCCGGCTGGCCGCCGCCGCCGAGGCCTATCCCGAGGCCGGCGTGTGGGGCTGCCGGGTTCTGGACGCCGCCAACCCGGCCATTGCCCAGGGCGTCGATGTCATGCTCCTGCCCCCCGAGCAGGGCCAGGAGGAGCCGCAGCTCTCGGGCCTTCATGCCCAGGGGTTTGATTTCGGAGGATTTGCCCACATGCGGCCGTGTCTGACCGTCATGGGCTGCTGCCATCTCTTTCATCGGGAGCGCTTGCTTGGAGCCGGCGGCTTCGACATCCGTTTCAGCCCGTCGCAGTACGACGACGTGGACCATGACTGGCGACTGGCCTTGGCTGGCACGCCGCCGGTCTACCAAGGCCATCTGGCCGTGGCCCACCGCCGTCCGGCTCCGGCCCTGGTCCGGCCGCGCCCGGACCAGTTGGCCGGCGGACAGGCCAACTGGCGAAAACTCGCCGCCAAGCACGCCGGACGCTACGCGGCCATGGCCGCCGCCCAACGGGCAACAGCCCTAAACGATCTGCGCCGCAAATACGAGGAACTGGCTAAGGCCGGCTTGGACGCGCCCTGTTCCTGATCGGAGAAAGAAGACTCTGCGTCTAGGCAGGGCTGTCCTCGGGAGCAAAGCTCAAACGGAAAAAAGCCCCCTCGCCGCTGCTTCCAAACGACAGGGTTCCCCGCAACTGGCGGGTGAGCTGCACCACGAGCTGCATCCCCAGGGTCCGGGTGGCGTCGGGATGAAAGCCCGACGGCAAGCCCGCGCCATCGTCTTCGACAGTGATATGGGCCAGACCGCCGTCGCGTTCCAGCCGTACCCCGATGGCCCCGGTATCCCGGCTGGCCAGTCCGTGTTTGACCGCGTTGGTGAGCAACTCGTTGACGATAAGCCCAATGGGAATGGCCTTGTCCACGGATACCCGGCAATCGGCCAAGCTGAGGGCAAACCCGACGCTTTTGGCTCCTCGCAACGCATGGACCACCTTGGGAGCCAGCCTCTCCAGATACTCCTTGATGTCCACCCGGGCCAGATCGCCCGAACGGTAAAGTTCCTCATGAATGAGGGCCATGGACGCGATGCGGTTGCGGCTTTCTTCCAGCGCGCCCTGCAAAACAGGGTCGCTCATCGCGTCTTTTTGCAAAAACAGCAGACTGGAAATGATTTGCAGATTGTTTTTGACTCGGTGATGCACTTCCTTGAGCAGCACTTCCTTTTCGGCCAGGGAGTCGCGCAGTTCCCGTTCCCGGATTCTTTCCGCCGTCATGTCGCGGATGACGCCGACAATGAAGCGCTGGCCCCGGTGGTCGATAAAAAGTCCCTTGCGCGTCAGCAGGGTCCGTACCTGTCCCGTGGCGTCGGTCAGGTACTCCTCGTACAGATCGGGTTGGCCGGTCTCCAAAACGATGTTGTCGCGCTCGACAAAGACCGCCGCCTGCTCCATGGGCACGAAATCCTCGTCGCTCTTGCCAATGAGCGCCTCGGCCGGCTGCCCGAGCATGGCGCACAGCGCCTCGTTGGCCAGAACGAAACGGTGGGCGCTGTCCTTGACGAACACCGGATCGGGAATGGCTTCCAGAATAAGCGTGCTGAATTGTCTGGAGAGTTCCAGCTCCGTCTCGGCCCGTTTGCGGTCGCTGATGTCGCGCGAAACGGCGATATAACCGCGAAATGCGCCTGATTGGTCGAAAACGCCGCGAATCATGGACTCCAGCCACACTGTGGAGCCATCCCGGCGATAGGCTTCGATTTCAAGCTTACGCACGAAGTTGCTGTCCACGGACTTTGTCGGATCCAGGCGAATAATCTCGGCGACACGGCGAACCGAATCCGGCGTCAGGCCGACGTCCAGGGGCCGAGCCAGGGCCTCGGCAACGGAAAATCCCAACAGCCGCGTCACGGAGGGGCTGACGTAGGTGAGGTCCAGGTTTTCGTCAAAAATGTTGATGAGGTCATGGGCATTGTCGGCCAAGAGTCGATACTGGCGCTCGCTGCGGCGCAAGCTGCGCTCCGCGGCCTTGCGCGGCCCCACATCCCGCATGAAAACCAGCGCGCCGGGGCCGCCGTTGATGTCGAAGGGCACGGCCGCCACTTCCGCTTCGATCATGCCGCCGTCGAGGCGGCGATAACGCTGTTCCCGCAGCAAAGCCGGCACGCGTTCAATAATGTTCTGCCGGATGCGTTCACGGACCGAAGTCTGAACCTCCCCGTCCACGAAATCCATGATCTCCCGGCCCTCTATGGCTTGGGGCGACGGCGCGCCAAACAGCTTGGCCGCTTCCGGGTTGGCATACAGAAACCGCACCCCGTCGTGGATGAGGATGGCGTCCGGGGCGTACTCGACCACCAGCCGGTGGCGTTCCTCGCTGTCTCGCAGTTCCTGTTCCTTGTGGCGATAGGCGTCGTCGTAGCGGCGCAGCAGGGTGTAAAGCAGCACCGAGGTCAGGCCCACAAAGAAGAATCCCTTGAGGGAAGATACCCGCAACAGGATGTCCGGATCGTGCCGAAACAAAGCGTCGGCCAGATTGTCCGAGCCTAGAATCCAGACCAGCCCAAAGAGGGCGTAAAGAAGGGCAACACGGATCGGCATCGGGCCAAGCCAGCGGGACAGGCGGCTTGTGGGCTCGGGAATCGGCATGGATTTCCGCTCCGGGGGACGGATCGCCGCGCACGTTGGCCGTAAGGGCGATCGACCCGTTCCGGTTATTGGTTTTCCGTGGCCTTGGTGAGCCGGGTCACGTTGCTTTTGGTGAAAAATCCGTCAAAACCGTCATAGCGTTCGATGTACTCGTTGACCAGCATAGTGCGCGGCGACATGGCGGAAAAAATCTGCTTGAGGCCTTCCTCCCGGGAGCCGACAAGCTCCGAGAGAAAGCCCATGCCGTGGGCGGCAAGGCCGGCCACCACGGCTTCGATGCCGTCGGCCGTAAAGGCCATGTGGTGAGGCCGCAGGCCGTAGTTGGCGATAAACGCCTCGGTGGGGCCGCCGTCTCCCCCGGTGTCCGGCGAAGCAATGCCCGAGGTGAACACCTGGGCGTAGTCGCCGTCGCGAAGCCGGGCCACGTTGGTGATGGAATTGAGCGATTCGACGTAAACCGCGAAATCGAAGCGGTAGTTGGTCAGTTCCAGAAACTCCACGATGGCCGCGTCGCGGTGGGCGGCCCGCACCCGCGTGGCCACATGGTCCAGGCCGCCGATGCGGGCGAGATAGGGACGCGCGGCGGCGTCCGGACCAACCGGAGCCAAAGGCAAGAGGTTGGACCGGCCATGGATGTAGGCTCCGGGACGGCCGTTCCACTGGATAAACCCCAGGGCGTTGCCGGTATGGGCCGAAGGTTTGGTCTCGATGTAGGAAAAGACATCGGTGACCACGGGCTCGGGGGTGGCGAAGGCGACTCCCCGGCCACGCTGGATGGACACGTAACGGGCCAGGTCGGGGCAGTCGAAAACAAAGGTTTCCAGACGGCCGGGAGCGGCTCCGGCGGTTTTGTGGCCGCCGTTGTAAGCGACAAAGGGATTAGGTTGGCCGGCCGGTCGGCTTTTGAGCAGAAAATCCGCGCCTTCGAGGTCGCGCAGCAGGATTGCCGGGCCGCCGCCAGGGCTCAAGGGATGGTCCAGGGCGGCCTCGAAGCGCAGGCTCGTGCCGCCAAGGAGTTCCTCGGCCGCCGGCACGAGGTCGGCCTCGGCCACGTTGATGACCACGGCGGCCAGATTGCCGACCAAGCCGTCGAGGCCGTCCTTGCGCCGATGGGACAGGGCTTGCTCGACTTCCCGCAGCAACTTGGCGTCGTCGTTGACAAAAGCTTCCATCGGCCATGGCCTCCAAGGCTATCGGTTCACAGCATGTCCACCGGGTCCAGGTCCAGGTTGCAGCGCACCTTGTCCGCCTTCTCCAGGGTTTTGGCCCCGGCGGCGAACACCTGGCGCACCCCGGGCCAATCCGGCGATTTGATGAGGCAGTGCAACCGCCGCCGGCCGGCGACCAGGGCCAAGGGCGCGGGCGCCGGCCCCAGCAGTCGCGCTCCGACGGTGGCCGCCGCCCGGCGCATGGCCTCGCCGGCCGCGGCGGCCAGGGCGTAGCCCTCCTCGTATTCCCGGGGAAAACTCAGGCGCACCAGTCCCAGGCGTACAAATGGCGGATAACACAACCGGCGACGGCGGGAAAGCTCCTCTTCATAAAACCCTTCGTAATCGCCGCGAAGGACGAAGCTGAAAAACGGGTCATCGGGCATGCGGGTCTGGATGAGCACCCTGCCCGGCCGCTCGCCCCGGCCGGCCCGCCCGGCTACCTGGGTGAGCAGCTGAAAGGCCCGCTCCGAGGCCCGGTAATCCGGCAGGTTGCGGCCCAGGTCGGCGTCGGCGGCGATGACGAGGGTGACGTCCGGGAAATGATGGCCTTTGGAGAGCATCTGGGTGCCGACCAGCACCCGGGACCGGCCGGCGGCGAAATCGGCCAGCACGGCCCGGGCCTCCTCGGGACGACGGGCTACGTCACGGTCAAGGCGGGCCACTGCCGCATCGGCCGGCAGCACGCCGGCCAGCTGTTCCTCAAGCATCTCCGCGCCCACGCCCATGGGCAAAAAGCTCGTGCCGCCGCAGCCCGGACAAGGCGAGGGATGGGGCCTTGCATGGCCGCAGTAGTGGCACACCAGCCGCTCCCGGTCCTTATGGAAGGTGAGCGACAGGTCGCAGTGGGGACAGCGCACCGGGGTTTCGCAGTCGAGGCAAAAAAGCAGCGGCGCATAGCCCCGGCGGTTGAGCAGAATCATGGCCTGGCCGCCCTCGGCCACGGTTTCGGCCAGGGCGGCGGCGCTTGCGTCGGTGAGCACGCCGACCCGGTCGCCGGTTTCGCGGTGGACCGCCGAACCGGTGAGCTTGGCCGCGCCGCGCATGTCCACGAGCTCCACCTGCGGCATGCCGCCCCCGCCCACCCGGCGCTCCAGGCGCACCATGGGCACATGGCCGGACTGGGCTGCATGGAACGTCTTGACGTCCGGGGTGGCCGAACCCAGGACGAAAAGCGCCCCGGACTGCCTGGCCCGGAAAAACCCCACTTCCTTGGCCTGATAGGGCAGCCGGTCCTCCTGCTTGAAGGCCCCGTCGTGCTCCTCGTCGAGGACAATCAGCCCAAGGTCGCGCAGCGGCAGCAGCAGGGCCGAACGCGTGCCGGCCACGACGGCAGGCGGCGACCCGCCGCCGCAACGCCAGAAAAGCGCCTCGCGCAGGGCCGGCGACTGGTAGCCGTGGTAAAAAACCGGCCCGACTTCTGGAAAGGCCCGACAGGCTGCCCGGTGGAGCTTTTCCGCCAAAGCCACTTCCGGGGCCAAAAGCAAGACCTGGCGGCCCCGTTCCAGGGTACGGCGCACAAGTTCCATATAGAGGCGCGTCTTGCCGCTGCCGGTGACCCCATAGACCAGCCGGGCCGCGCCGTCGGGGCTGTCCAGGGCGGGCAGCAGGCTGTCCATGGCGACGGCTTGTTCGTCGGTGAGCGGCGGCAAGGCAACGGCGGCGGACGTTGCGGTCGGCTGAGCCTGGGCCGCTGTTTCGAGTTCGTCGATGCGCACCAGCCCCAGTTCCGCCAGCCGGCGCACCAGGGGCAGCGTGCCCGGGCCGAGCCGGGTTTTGAGTTCGGACAGGGCCATGGGGCCGACGTCGCAAAGCGCGTCCAGAACCGCCACCTGCTTGGCCGCTCCAGGCCGCACCGGCCAGGGCGGGGAGGCGGCGAGAGAGCACAGCGGATCGCTCTGCCCGGCTTCCAGACGGCAGGCCATGGTCCCATCCCGCCAGGCCGGGACGAGTTCCAAACGTTGGTCAGGGGACTTGCGCCACAAGGCGGTCGCGGTCAGGGCCTTGGGCAGACCGGCGGCGCGGCAGGTGAAGACCACCTTGGCCGAGCGCAGCCCGCGCGGCAGGATGGCCCCGAGGATGCGGCCAACCGTGGCCATATGCCGGCTGGCCAGGGAAGCGGCCAGCTCCAGGTAGCCGGCGTCGCAAAGCGGCGCGCGCTCCAGGGGCCACAGGGCCGGGCGCAGGGTCACGCCCGGAGGCGCGGCGACGCCGCAACCAGCCACCACGCCCACGCGCAGCGTCCTGCCAACTGGAATCAGCAGGCGCAGGCCCACCGGAAAGTCGGCCAAGGCGAATCCGTCCGGCACGGCATAGGTCAACACGCCAAAAGGCGGGGTGGTCAGGGCGACGGCCAGGGCGTCGTTCATGGCATGGCAACAAAATCGCCCGGGAGGCTTACGCCCCCGGGCGACAAAAAGGTGCGGACAAGGGCGGCGGGCCTAGTTGCCAAACGGCAAAAGCTCACGCAGGCGAGGCACCAGGGACTCGCGCAGCACCTCGTCGTGCAGGGCGAAGTAGATGTTGGCGGTGAGGTAATCGACCCAGTCGCCGGCGTCGAAGCGCTGGCCCTGAATCTTGACGGCGAGCAAACGGTTGTTGCCGGCCAAGCCCTTGAGGGCGTCTGTGAGCTGGATCTCGCCGCCATGTCCCGGGGTGACCTTCTCCAGGTGGTAGAAGATGTCCGGGAACAGCACATAGCGGCCGACGATGGCCAGCCGCGACGGGGCTTCGTTGACCTTGGGCTTTTCCACCAGGTCGCGCACCCGGTACATGCCCGGGGCGAATTCCTCGCCGTCGATGATGCCGTAGCGGGAAACCATGTGCGGCGGCACTTCCATGACGCCGATAACCGGCATGTGCTCGGTCATGGCCACGGTCAAGAGCTGCTTGATGCCGGGTTCCATGCTGAACATGAGGTCGTCGCCGACCATGACGGCAAAGGGATCGTTCTTGCAGACTTCACGGGCGCACAACACGGCGTGGCCAAGGCCCAGCTGCTTTTTCTGACGAACGGAAATGATGTTGACCATCTCCGCCACTTCCCGGACCATCTTGAGCATTTCGGTCTTGTTGGTGCGGGTGAGCAGATCCTCTAACGTGAGGTTGTAGTCGAAGTGGTCTTCGATGATGGTCTTGTTGCGGTTGGTGACGAACACCACGTCCTGAAGGCCCGAGGCTTGCGCTTCCTCGACCACGTACTGCACGACGGGTTTGTTGTAGACGGGCAGCATTTCCTTGGGGATGTTCTTCGTGGCCGGCAAGGACCGCGTACCCCATCCGGCGACGGGAATGACCACCTTCTTGATTTCCATGCTCTTCTCCTTGAATGCGCGCACTGCCCGGGTATTTTCTCGGAGGCGGCGGCCCGCGCAAACGCGCCGGCCCTCCGGATGATGACCTCTCCGCCGAGACCGCGCCCTCCCCTTTCGGGGCGGCCGGCATCGCCTCGCGAAGTTAATTCCTTTAGATAAACAAGTCCAGCCCCAAAAGGGAGTTCCAGGGCTCCTCGGCTTAAGCCAGGGCCTGGGCCACCACCTCGGCCAGAGAGCCGCACAACGACTCAACCAGGGCCGCGTCCTCGGCCTCGACCATGACCCGGGCCAGGGATTCGGTGCCGGAATAGCGCAACAGCACCCGTCCGCGTCCGGCAAGGGCCGCCTCGGCGTCCTTGACCGCAGCCTCAATGGCCGGCGTCTGGCTGAAGGGCGTTTTCCGGGCCACGGACACATTAACGAGCTTTTGCGGAAACGGGGCCAAAAGCGTGGCCAGTTCCGAAAGCGGCTTGCCCTTGCGGACCATGATCTTCATGAGCTGCAAGGCAGCCAGAGTGCCGTCGCCGGTGGTGCTATGATTCAGGAAAATAAGATGTCCCGACTGCTCGCCGCCAAACACCGCCCCTTCGGCACGCATGGCCTCGACCACGTAGCGGTCGCCCACGGGGGTACGCAGCAGTCGGCCGCCGTGGTCCTTCATGAACACTTCAAGGGCCATGTTGCTCATGACCGTGGCCACGAGCAGCTTGCCCGGCAAGGCTCCGCGCTCCAGAAGATCCAGGGCGCAGATGGCCATGATCTGGTCGCCGTCGAGGATTCTCCCCTTTTCGTCGGCCACGATGACCCGGTCGGCGTCGCCGTCCAGGGCGATGCCGATGTCGGCCTCGGCCTCGGTGACCATGCGGGCCACCTGCTGGGGGAAAAGCGATCCGACCCGGTGATTGATGTTGGAGCCGTTTGGATCGACCCCGATCTTGATGACTTCGGCGCCAAGCTCCTCAAAAACCTGGGGGGCCACCCGGTAGGCCGCGCCGTGGGCGCAGTCCAGGACGATTTTCAGGCCCTCGAAATTGATGTCCAGAGGGATGGAGTTCTTGAGAAACACGTTGTAGCGGCCGGTGCTGTCCTCGAGCTTGAAAGCCCGGCCTACGGCTTCGGGTTCCGGCAGCTTCCAGTCCTGGGCGTAGCCCTGGACCCGGGCGGCGATCTCGGCTTCCACGGCGTCGGGGAGCTTGAAGCCCATGTGGTCAAAAAACTTGATGCCGTTGTCGCAGGCCGGGTTGTGCGACGCCGAGATCACCACGCCCACGTCGGCCCGCATGTCGCGGGTGAGAAACGAGATGGCCGGCGTCGGCAGCGGTCCGGTCAAAAAAACGTCCATGCCGGCGGCGCAAAACCCGGAGGACAGGGCGTATTCGTAGATGTAGCCGGAACGTCGCGTGTCCTTGCCGATGAGCACCTTGTGGCGGCGGCCGCCGTTTCGAAAGTGCAGGCCGGCCGAGAGAGCCAGGCGCATGACCACGTCCGGGGTCATGGGATAGGCGTTGACCCGTCCGCGCAGTCCGTCGGTGCCAAAAAGCTTGTTGTCCATTCCTTGATTCGGCCGGTTCACGCCGGCCTCATTTGACGGTGAGGGAAACCTTGTCGGGCTTGGCTTCGATGAGCTCGCAGCCCTGGGGCATCTTAACACGGTAGGAGGCCTCGTACTTGCCCGGCTGGATGTCGGCGGCCAGTTCCAAGGCGGCCTCGACCAAACCCGGAAAATCCTTGTCGCCGATGATGGCCGCCGGCCCCTTGACCCGCAGCGTGACGGCCTGGGGCGAAACTTCGGCCTCGCGGCCCTTGGGCTTTTTGATGGTCAGCGGCGCGCGCAGCGTAATCTCCGACTCCTTGGCGGCAAAGCCCATGACCACCTGCACGGCCGGAGGGGCGGCGTCGATGTCCTCAGGCACGTCCAGGGGCACCCGTTCGTCGTAGCGCGCCGGAATCGGCTGCGGCACGGTGATGGGCTGGGTGCGGATCTCGCTGATCTTGTCGAGCTTTCCGGCCGGCCCGGACAGACGCACGGAGTCGGGCACGGCCCGCACCGCCGACATGGAATACCCGTCCGGGAGCGATGACCGCAGCATCACCTTGACCGGCACGGTCTTGACGGCGCGGCGCTCCACCTCCAGCTCAAGCCGGGCCGGGCGTATTTCCACGGCCTCATAAACCTTGGGCAAAACGATATTTCTGACCTCAAACAGGACGATATTGCGTCCCGGAACAATCTTGGACAGGTTGAGGTTGTAGACAAGCTGGGTGTCGTCGAGCTTGCGGGCGATCCCTCTGGGGCCGCGCACCAGCACGTCCACCGACCCCAACATGCCGGATTTGACGTAGAGATCTTCGGGCAGCCCCGTCATCTCCACCCGCATGGGCATCCAGGCATCGACTTTCTCCCGGCCTGTGACCAGATACCAGCAAAAAAGCGACAAGGCCAGGGCCAGGGCCAGGTATTGCCAGTTGGATTTCATGGGCGTTTGGCCGTGAGGTTCCACAACATGTTTTTGAGCGTCAGCTCGTCCACCGGGGAGATGAGCTTGCCCCCCTCGGCCACCGACACCACGCCCCGTTCCTCGGAGACCACAACGGCCAGGGCGTCGGTTTCCTCGGTGATGCCCAGGGCCGCCCGGTGGCGGGTGCCCAGGCTCGCGTCCAGGGGCACGCCGGCGATCAGCGGCAGGATGCAGCCGGCGGCGGCCACGGTATCGCCCTGGATGATGACCGCGCCGTCATGGAGCGGCGTGTCCGGGAAAAAGATGGTGCCGAGCAGTTCGCGGCTCGGTCTGGCCATGAGTTCCACTCCCCGCTGCACGTAGTCGCCAAGGGGCACCAGACGCTCAAACACAATGAGCGCCCCGGTGCGGGAGCGGGCCATCTGGAACACGGCCAGGACAATGGCGTCAAGGGCCGCCTCGGACACCTCCTCGCGCCGCCTGGCCCGGAAAAACCCGCGCGTCCCCACCGACGACAGCCCTTTGCGGATGTCGGCCTGGAACAGGATGATGATGACCAGGAAAATGGAGCCCAGGAAGTTGGTCAAAAGCCAGTGCAGGGTGTTGAGGCTAAACAGGTCGGAAAGATAGTAGACCACGAGGATCAAGAGAAAACCGTGGAGCACCGTGGCGGCCCGGGTGCCGCGAACAAGAAGCAAGGCCTGATAGAAGACGAAGGTGACGGCCGCGATGTCGAGAAGATCACGCCAGGACAGGTGGAAGTTGTCAAAAAAGCTTCCCATGACGGTATGGTCCTGCGGCGAAAGCCGGCTCAGCCGGCCAGGGCGGCGGCCAGGCCCAAGGCTTGTTTGACGGCCACGACGTCATGGACGCGGTGCAGGCGCGCCCCGCGCCCGGCGCTCAGGGCCGAGGCCACGGCCGTGGCCAGGGTGCGTTCGCCCACGGGCAGGCCGAGAACCGCGCCGAAAAACGATTTGTTGGACAACCCGAGATAGACCGGCCGGCCAAAGACCGTAAACCGGTCGAGATTGCGCAAAATTTCCAGGTTGTGCTCCGGGAGCTTGCCGAATCCGATGCCGGGATCAAGGACCACGTGGTCCTCGGGCAGCCCGGCCCGGATCAGGCGCGTGAGTCCCTGTTCGAAATAGGCCAGGATTTCGCCGACCACATCGTCGTAACGCGGGTCGCGCTGCATGACGTCAGGCCGGCCTTTGGCATGCATGAGGACGTAGCCGGGCTGGCGCTGCGCTACGACCTCAAGCAGCGCCGGATCGAAGGCCAGCCCCGAAACGTCGTTGACCGCGCAGGCTCCGGCGGCCAGGGCGGCGGCGGCGCAGCCGGCCCGGTAGGTGTCCACGGCAATGGGCAGGTCCGGCAGCCGGCGGGCCAGTTCGGCGACAACCGGCACGACCCGGTCGATTTCTTCGGCGTCTGTGACGGGCGCGGCCCCGGGGCGGGTGGATTCGCCGCCCACGTCGAGCATGTCGGCCCCTTCCCCGGCCAGACGCAGGCCATGGGAAACGGCGGCCGCCACGTCCCCGTGGCGGCCGCCGTCGTAGAAGGAGTCGGGCGTGGCATTGACGATGCCGACAACGCGGTCCCGGGAGCAGTCCAGGGTCCGCCCGCCGCCCAACCGCCAGATCGAGGCCATGTCCTGCTCCCTGGATTTGCCGCAGCCGCCAGTGGGCGATGTGGAACGCATCTGTCGCATCATGGGCGGCCCATGCCGGCCGAACCGCTGACGTGAGCTACTTCGGTTCCTTGCCCTGGCCCTGCGCGGACCCGGCGTTGCCGGAGGAACCCTCGGGCTGCTGGCCGTCGTCAGGCTCCAGGGTGAACTCGTCGCCTGCCCCAGAGGCGGCCTCAGCCGTCGTCGCCTGGGCGGCGGCGGCTCCAGAAGCGGCTTCGGGCCCGCTCGCCGGCGAGGCGGCGGCGGAAGTCCCGGCCGCCCCGGCCGGAGTCCCGGTCGGGGCTTCCTGCGGGGGGAGTTGTTCACCCCGCAGCAGCATGTCGATGTCGGCTCCAGAGATGGTCTCGCGTTCCAACAGCGCCTTGGCCACGGCTTCCAGGGCTTCAGGTTCGTTTTCGAGGATGTTTTTGGCCCGGCGGTAAGCCGATTCCACGATCTTGCGCACCTCGGCGTCAATCTGGCGCGAGGTTTCCTCGCTGAAGTTGCGGTGGTGCACCAGATCCTTGCCAAGGAAGATCTCGTTTTCGCTCTCGCCGTAGGAAAGCGGTCCCAGCACCTCGCTCATGCCCCAGGAACAGACCATCTTGCGGGCCATGTTGGTGGCCCGTTCGATGTCGTTGCCGGCGCCGGTGGTCAGCTGGTTGAGCACGAGTTCCTCGGCCACCCGGCCGCCCATGAGCACAGCCAGATTGTTTTGCAGGAAGTCGCGGGAATAGTTGTGCCGGTCGTCAACGGGCAGCTGCATGGTGATGCCCAGGGCCATGCCGCGCGGGATGATGGAGACTTTGTGAATGGGGTCGGTGCCGGGCAGCTTCTTGGCGACCAGGGCGTGGCCGGCCTCGTGGTAGGCGGTGGTGCGCTTCTCGTCGTCGGTAAGGATGAGGCTGCGGCGTTCCTTGCCCATGAGCACCTTGTCCTTGGCGTGCTCGAAGTCGGCCATGTCCACCCGATCCTTGTTGATCTTGGCGGCTTGCAGAGCGGCCTCGTTGACCAAGTTTTCCAGGTCCGCGCCGGAAAAGCCGGGCGTGCCCCGGGCCAGGACTTCAAGATCGACGTCCGGGGACAGGGGCGAACGGCGGGTGTGGACTTCGAGGATGCGCCGGCGGCCGCGCACGTCAGGCGTGGGCACCACGACTTGTCGGTCGAAGCGGCCGGGCCGCAACAAGGCCGGATCCAGTACGTCGGGGCGGTTAGTGGCGGCAATAAGGATGACGCCTTCGTTGGATTCGAAGCCGTCCATCTCGACCAAAAGCTGGTTGAGGGTCTGTTCGCGCTCGTCGTGGCCGCCGCCCAGGCCTGCGCCGCGCTGACGGCCCACGGCGTCGATTTCGTCAATGAATATCAGGCAGGGAGCGTTTTTCTTGCCCTGCATGAACAGATCCCGGACACGGGCCGCGCCGACGCCGACAAACATCTCGACGAAATCCGAACCGGAAATGGAGAAAAAGGGCACGCCCGCCTCGCCAGCCACGGCCCGGGCCAGCAAGGTCTTGCCGGTGCCGGGTGAGCCGACCAGCAGCACGCCCTTGGGGATGCGCCCGCCAAGACGGGTGAATCGCTTCGGATCGGAAAGAAACTGCACCACCTCGGTCAGCTCTTCCTTGGCCTCGTCCACGCCGGCCACGTCTTCAAAGGTGATGCGCGTCTGTTCCTGGGTGATCATGCGAGCCCGGGAGCGGCCGAAATTCATGGCCCGGCCGCCGCCGCCCTGCATCTGGCGCATGAAAAATATCCATACGCCAACCAGCAGGAGCATGGGAAACCAAGACACGAGCAGCGTCATGTACCAGGGCGATTCCTCGTCCGGTTCGGCCATGACCTCGATCTTTTTCGCCATGAGCGAGCCGACAAGATTCGGGTCCTCGGGGGCATACGTCAAAAACTTGCCGCCGCCCGTCGCCACGCCGGTGATTTTTTTGCCCTGGATCTTGACGGAGACCACGTCTCCGGCATTCACCTTCTGCATGAATTCGGAATAGGAGAGCTTGGCGCTTTGGCTCTGGGGCTGGTTAAACAAGTTGAACAGGACGACCATGACCAGGGAGATGGCCGCCCAGAGCATGAGATTTTTCGCGAAGCTGTTCAAACTGGAGTCCTCCAGGGGACGGATGGGGCCCAAGCGGCCCGTGGGTTGTATAAGGCAAAAATCCTAACACAAGGCCGCCCGACCTGTCCACGCGGGCGCAAACGCACCCGCAGAGCGCCCGGGAAGGCTTGCCAAGGGTTCCGATGCCTCATATGTTCACCTATGGTAAGTATTGAGGCCAGGGCCGGCAAGGAGTAGTAATGGCCGAAAAGCGAATTTTGACCGTGGATGACTCGGTGAGCGTGCGTTCCCTGGTGTCCAGCGCCCTGCGTCAGGCCGGTTTCGACGTGGTCGAGGCCGTGGACGGCGCCGATGCCCTGGACAAGGTCGGCGGCGGCTTCGACATGGTCATCACCGACATCAACATGCCCAACATCGGCGGCATCGAGCTGCTTGGACTCTTGCGGGATCGCCCCGACACCCGGTTCATGCCGGTTATAGTCCTGACCACGGAATCCCAAAAAAACCTGCGCGACAAGGCCCTGGCCGCCGGCGCTTCGGGCTGGGTGGTCAAACCCTTCGAACCCACCAGCCTGGTGGCCGTGGTGCGACGTTTCATCACCCGAACATGACGAACCCTTCCCCGCCCGAAACCGCGCCCAATAGCGCCGCCGACACGGCCATGGCCGACGCCAGCGCCCTGCTCTTCCACGACGTGCCCGCGGCCGTGTATCTGCGCGGCGTGGACGGCAAGTTTCTAGAGGTCAACAACGCCACGGCCGCGCTTTTCGGCCATGCCGGCCCGGCCGCTTTTCTGTCCGCCATGGCCGACTGCCCGGAACAATTCTACCTCGACCCCACAGCCCGCCAGTCCGTGCTGGACGAACTTGCCGCCTCCGGCGTCGTCAACGGCCGGCGTTACCAGGCCATGTGCGACGACGGCTACGTGATTTGGATCGAAGAATCGGCCAAACGCACCGTTTCGCCTGAAGGCGACGTTTTTTATGTCGGCTTCCTGCGCGACGTCACCGAGGAAAAAAGCACGAGCTGGGCCTTGGCCGAGGCCGAAGAAAAATACCGCACCATTTTCGAAAACGCCGTGGAAGGCCTTTTCCAGATGACGCCGGCAGGACGCTTCGTCACGGTTAACGGCGCCTTGTCCCGAATGCTGCGCTTTGCCTCCCCCGAAGCCCTAACTGCCCTGGGCGACGCGGCGGCCAACCTTTTCACCCGCCCCGAAGACCGGCAATTCCTCCACGCCGCCCTCAGCGAAACCGGCGTGGTCCGGGCCATGGAAACCGAACTGCGGCGCGGCGACGGCACGCGCATCTGGGTGTCCCTCCAGGCCAGGGCCGTGCGTGGCGGCGACGGCGCGGTGGTGCTCTACGAAGGCTCCATGGAGGACGTCACCGAACGGCGGCGTTCCCAGGAGGCCCTGCGCCACAACCTCAAACGCACCAAGGCCCTTTTCCACCAGACCGTCAAATCCCTGTCCACCACCGTGCGCTTCCGCGACCCCTACACCGCCGGCCATCAGGACTCGGTGGCCCGCCTGGCCACGGCCATGGCCAAGCGTCTGGGGCTTGACCGCGACACCGTGGACTGCATCCAGGTGGCCGGCCAGCTTCACGACATTGGCAAGATCAGCGTTCCCGTGCGCTACCTGTGCAAGCCCGGCCGGCTCATCGGTTTGGAATGGGAATTCATGAAGCAACACGCGGCCACGGGCTATGAAATTTTAAAGGACATCGATTTTCCCTGGCCCGTTGCCGAGATTGTGCTGTGCCACCACGAGCGCCTGGACGGTTCGGGCTACCCCAGAGGCCTCGGCGGCGAGGCGCTTTGCCAGCCGGCCCGCATCCTGGCCGTGGCCGACGTCCTGGACGCCATGGCTTCCAACCGCCCCTACCGGCCGGCCCTCGGCGTCGCCGCCGCCCTGGAGGAGCTGGCCCGGCATCGGGGCACGGCCTTTGACGCCGACGCCGTGGACGCCGCCTGGGATGCCGTGACCGCCGGCGACGTGGCCTACTGATCCCGCCCATGCGCCTGACCGATTCCGATCTCCTGCGCGACCTCGACAAACCCGAATTCGCCGTCGTGCGGGCCGCTTTCGTGCCCAGGCACTTCCCCAAGGGCCGGCAGGTGTACGCCCCGCGCGAAGCCCAAAATTCCCTGTTCATCGTGGCCAAGGGCCGAGCCAGGGTCTACCTGTCCTACAAGGACAAGGAATTCACCATGGCCATCCTGGACGTGGGCGACGTCTACACCACCCACACCCGGGCCTCGGTGGAAGCCCTGGACGACCTGGATATTTTAGTGGCCGAACTGGCCGCCGTGCGCCGTTTCCTGGCCGACATGCCGGCGCTGACCTCCTCCATGGTCAAGGTGCTCGGCGATCTTTTGTCCCACGCCTTCTCGGTCATTGACGGCCTGGCCTTTCTCGACGTGCGCAAGCGCCTTATCCAGTTGCTCCTCTACGAAGCCGAACGAGTCAGCGCCGACGCCGAGCATATTCTGTGCTTTTCCCATGGGCTCAACATCGAACAGTTGGCCACCATCGTCGGCTCCTCCCGCCAGACCGTGTCTTCCCTCTTAAACGTCCTCGAACGCGACGGCGTCATTGAGCTGCGCGCCCGGGGCGTCATCTGCCTGCCCGACCTGGCCCGCCTGGAAGCCCTGGTCCACGAGTAGTTTCTGAGCGCCTTTGTCGGCAATCTGACAGACACGCCCGCCGCCCCACCGTAACCAGGGCCAAACGTCCGCGCGCACCGCCGAGACCAGCCTTCGGACGCGCGCCAAGGGAGGATGGCATGGCCAAGGATACGAGAACCATCGAGGAACTGTCGCCGTGGGAAGATGCCCGCCGGATGCTTGTAAAGGCAAAAGACGAAGGCATCGCCACGGTCTGGGACCGGCTGGCCGAACAGACGCCGCATTGCAGCTTTTGCGACCAGGGGCTGACCTGCAACAAGTGCGTCATGGGGCCGTGCCGCGTGAATCCCAAGGGCCCAAAGCGTCAGCTCGGGGTGTGCGGAGCCGACGGCGACCTGACCGTGGCCCGCAATTTCGGCCGGTTCGTGGCCGCCGGCGCGGCCTCCCACTCCGACCACGGCCGCGATCTGCTGGAAGCCCTTGAAGCCGTGAGCCATGGCACGGCTCCGGGCTACGCCGTGCGCGATACGGACAAACTGGCCCGGCTGTGCGCCGAAGTCGGCATCGCTACCCTTGGCCTGGACGCGGCCAGCCAGGCCAAGGCCCTGGCCGAGCACTTTTTCGAGGACTTCGGCACGCGCCGCCATGCCCTGTCGCTGCTCTCCCGCGCTCCGAAAAAGCGCCGGGACATCTGGGACGCCACCCGCTCCACCCCGCGCGGCATCGACCGCGAGTGCGTGGAAATGCTGCACCGCACCCACATGGGCGTGGACTGCGACCCGGTCTCCATCTGCCTGCACGCTGCCCGCACGGCCCTGGCCGACGGCTGGGGCGGCTCCATGATCGGCACGGAACTCTCCGACGTCCTTTTCGGCACGCCGCGTCCGGCCACGGTCGAGGCCAACCTCGGCGTGCTTCGCGCCGACAGCGTCAACATCCTGGTCCACGGCCACAGCCCGGTGGTCTCGGAAATGATCCTGGCCGCCGCCCGCGACCCGGAAATGCTGGCCAAGGCCAAAGCCGCGGGCGCGGCCGGCGTCAACGTGGCCGGCCTGTGCTGCACCGGCAACGAGGTGCTCATGCGCCAGGGCGTGCCCCTGGCCGGCAACCACCTCATGACCGAACTGGCCCTGGTCACCGGAGCCGTGGAGATGGTCGTTGCCGACTACCAGTGCGTCATGCCGAGCCTAGTGCAGATTGCCTCGTGCTACCACACCCGGTTTGTCTCCACATCTGAAAAAGCCCGTTTTCCGGGCGGCACGCACCTGGAATTCACCCTGGAAAACGCCCGGGACAAGGCCCGTGAGGCCGTCGAGCTGGCCATCGAGGCCTTTACCCGCCGCGACGCCGGCCGGGTGGACATTCCCACCACTCCGGTGAGCCTGCGCACCGGCTATTCCAACGAAGCCGTCATCGAGGCCCTGGGCGGTTCGGCCGAACCGCTTTTGGCCGCGATCAAGATCGGTCTGGTTCGCGGCGTGGTCGGCATCGTCGGCTGCAACAACCCCAAGCTGCCCCATGACGGCGTGCTGACCGGGCTGGCGAAAGAACTCATCCGCCAGGACATCCTGGTGGTGGTCACGGGCTGCGCCACGGTGGCCATGGGCAAGGCCGGGCTCATGACCACGGAAGGTCTGGAGCAGGCCGGGGTCGGGCTGGCCGAGTTCTGTTCCCGGTTCGATCTGCCGCCGGTGCTCCATGTCGGCAGCTGCGTGGACAACTCCCGCATTCTGGCCTTGTGCGGCATGTTGGCCGACGCTCTGGGCGTGGACATCGCCGATCTGCCCGTGGCCGCCAGCGCCCCGGAATGGTATTCGGAAAAGGCCGCCGCCATCGGGCTTTACGCCGTGGCCAGCGGCATCATGACCCATCTGGGCCTGCCGCCCAACATCCTGGGCAGCGAGCTGGTCACGGGCCTGGCCCTGGAAGGCCTGGAGGGCGTTTTCGGAGCCAGCTTCGTGGTCGAGCCCGACCCGGTCAAGGCGGCCGAGGCCATCAGCCGCCGCATCACGGCCAAGCGCCTAGCCCTGGGACTCAACGACCGTTTCGACGGCGCGGTTTTTTCTTAACGCTATGAACGACAATCCTGTAAGCGCCCCGACCGCAGCCCGTTTGTCCCTGGGTTCCTGGAACGCCTCGCCGCAGGGCCAGCTTGGTTCAGACGACCAGCCCGGGCTACCGGTCAGAAAAATCGCCTTTGCCGGCAAGGGCGGCGTCGGCAAGACCGCCCTGGCCGCGCTTTTCGGCGACTGGCTGGCCCGGTCGGGTCAGGACGTGACGCTTATTGACGCCGACACGGCCCTGTCGCTGGGCGCGGCTTGCGGCCTGGAGCCGGCCGCCTTGCCCGCCTCCCTGGCCGAGCGCGAGGATCTCGTGCGGGAGCGCATCGGCGACGGCGTGTATCTCAACCTGACGCCCCGGGCCGATGATCTGCCCGAGGCCATCCGCGTCGCCGTCCCGGTGGGCGACGGCCCGCTGTACGGACCGCGCCCCGGAGACAAACGACTTCTGGTCATGGGCGGGGTCAGCGGCGGCGGCGCGGGTTGCGCCTGCGCCGCCGGCCATCTGCTCCAGGCCATGCTGGCCCATGTCCTGACCGCCCGGGATGTTTGGACGCTTATCGACTGCGAAGCCGGGGTGGAGCACCTGGGCCGGGGCACGGTGGCCGATGTGGACGCCTTGTGCGTGGTCAGCGAAGCCTCGGCCCGGTCCCTGGCCGTGGCCGGACGGGTTGCGGCCATGGCCGGCCAGCTCGGGCTGACCCGGCAAGTCCTGGTTGTCACCGGGGTCGATCAGGCCGGGCTGGCCGCATTGGCCGCCCTGCCGCCAACGCTGCCGGATGTCCGGGTCGCCTTCCCTTTCCTGCCGGGGTTGGCCGCCCGGCAGGCGACCACGGGCAACGTGCTGTCCCTGCCCGAGGGCGGCCTGGCCGACGCCGCCTGCGCCGCCTTGGCCGAGGCCCTGGGGCGGGTCTAACAAGGGGCGATTCGCGCCCGGGGCTATTGCCAACAGCGCCCGCCCTCGCCCGGTCGAGCATGGCGCGCCATGTTCCCGCGACCGGCGTGGGGACGCGGGAACCGCTCTCTCGTCGGCCACGACGCACGGCCCCCCGGAGCACGACGACGCAACGACAGCCAAACATCCCACAAAAAAAGGGAGCGGCCCGGAAGCCGCTCCCTTTTTGGCGTTTACGCGCTCGAGAACTAGGCGAAAGCCTTCTCGAAGGGCGGAACGACCTGCTTCTTGCGGGACAGCACGCCGTCGAGCCACACGGAATCGCCTTTCACTTCGACGCCGAAGGCCTTGGTCACGTAGCTGGGATCGTCGGAGACGATCAGCATCTCGGAACCTTCCTTCATGATGTCGGTCAAAAGCAGGAAGACGCTGTGGCGGCCTTCGGCCTTGACCTTCTTGCACTCGGCCAACAGGTCGGCCTTGACCGGCTCAAGGATGGACAGGTCGACGACTTCGAGCTGGCCGATGCCAACCTTCTTGCCGCCCATGTCGAAGTCCTTGTAGTCGCGGAAAACGAGGTCCTTGGCCGGGGTGCCGCCCACGGCGGACTTGATCTTGAACATCTCGACGCCCAGAGCCATGTAGTCGGCCACGCCAGCGATCTTGGCCAGGGCCTCGACGGCTTCCTTGTCGGCCGGGGTGCAGGTCGGCGACTTGAACATGACGGTGTCGGACAGGATGGCGCACAGCATGATGCCGGCCATGGGCTTGGAGATCTCGACCTTGGCGCAGTCGTACATCATCTTGACCACGGTGCAGGAGCAGCCAACGGCCTTGACCAGGATGTCCAGGGGATTGGAGGTGGTCACATCGCCCAGCTTGTGGTGGTCGTAGATGCCGATGAGTTCGCCCTTGGAAAGGTTCTCCAGGCTCTGGGCCAGATCGGAGTGGTCGACCAGGATGATCTTCTTGTCGGTGGCGTCGGTGACGATCTCCGGAGCGGCCACGCCGAACTTTTCGAGCACAAAGGCGCTTTCGGGATTGAGCGGACCCTGAGCGGCGGCGATGGCGCCCATGCTCTGGGACTTGTTCATGAGATCGGCAACGGCAATGGCGGCGGCGACGGAATCGGTATCCGGATTTTTGTGACCAACGACGTAAACAGCCATGTCTTTTTCCTCCTGGGGGTTTGTCCAAGACCCTGACGGGTCGGCATCCGCGTGAGTAACTTGTGAATAATATCCCAATAGTCGTCTCTTGCCAAGCCCAAACCGGGCCGGGGCGACGTCTTTTTTCCCGAAAGTCCAGCCGGACCACAAGGCCGGCCATGTGAAAAAAAGTCTAGAAAAAACGCCAAGCCACGGCCAGGCCCATGCCGCCGGCCAGGGCGGCGTAGGCCGGACGGTAGCGCAGGGACAAGACCGCCCCCAGGCTGCCGAGAATCCACAGCTGCCCCCAGCTCGCCCGGGAGGACGCAAGATACGGCCACACCATGGGCAGGGCCACCGCAAAAAGGGCAATAAGGCCGGCCAGGGCCACGGCAAAGACCAGCCCCTGGATGACCACGGTGTTGACCAAGGCCCGACGGACCAGCTTACCCGGCTCAAATGGGGCGCGCTGGCGCTGGCGGGCGGCGGCGTAGCGGGAAAAGACGATGTTCTCCACCACTCGCTGGGCCCCTTCCAGGCCGGAAAACAGCCGGGCCAAGACCGAGGTGGCCCCGGCCACGCACAGGGCCTCGGCCGGGGTGGTCAGGGAAAAGACGTGCATAAGCGACAATCCGGCCAGGGTGGCGGCGGCGGCGTTGGGCGGGATGTGGGTGCCGGCGGGAATGCCGTCGAGCCAGAAAAGCTCGTAGAAGATGCAGAGACTAAGGGCGGCGGGCAAATCGCCCTGGCACAGGCCCCAGGCCAGGCCGATGACCAGGGGGCGTTCCAGCAGGGCGGCGTTTACGGCAAAGCGGAACGAGGAGCACAGGACAAAAAAAAAGCGACGCCAAGGACGTGGAGCGCAATGTCGGCCTGATGGGTCATGGCATGGGCCTCGCGTGGGTTACCATTGGGTCGGCCGTCGCGTCAGATCCTGGGCTGGGCCGGGTCGCCCGGCACGCAACGGTAGTCCAGCCGCACGCCCTTGTCCCGGAAAAAATCCAGACAGGATTCGTCTTCCTTGGACAGGGCCACATGGGGACAGACTTGCCTCTTGCCCGGGGCGTAGTGGAGATTGCCAAGGTTCAAGTTGGCGAAATCGAACCCGTATTCGTAGGCGACCTGGGCATCGCGGCAACTGGCGAACAGGATCAGCGCCTCGGGCAGGTCCAGGGGCGCATGGCTGAAATAGCCGGCCAGATCGGCCACGGGCAGAAACACAATGGCCACGCCGTCGGGGATGGCCAGGGACATGATCTCCTGGCGGAGATGATCGGCGGCCAAGTCGTCGTTGACCACCACGATCCGGCTGGCGTGGGTAAACGGCAGCCAGGTCTCGATGATCTGGCCATGAACGAGGCGGTTGTCGATGCGCACGAAGGCCATGGCTACCCCTCGGCCACCTTTTTGCGCAGCACCTCGCCAGCCACGACGATGCCCTGGCAACCGGCCTGCTTGGCCTCCACGGCCAGGGTTTGCAGGGGACGGGTGCGCGAACCCAAAATTTTGATGAGCATGGGCAAATTGACGCCGGTGAGGACCTCAAGCTGGCCCGAACCCAGAAGCGACAGGCTCATGTTGGTGGGCGTGCCGCCGAACATGTCGGTCAGCACCAGCACCCCGCCGCCCTGGTCGGTATCCTTGATGGCGGCCTTCAGCGCGGCCAGGGATTCGTCCACGGCCTTGGTCAGATCGACGCTGACGGCCTGGCAGTGCTGCTGGGGGCCGAGGATGAACTCGGCGGCGGCAATGAGCCGCGACCCGTAGTCGGTGTGGGTGACGACCACCACGCCAACGGGCGCGTCCTTGAGGGGCTCGGCATTCATAGACAGGCATCCCGGAGCATGTCGCCCCCGTCTTGACGGTTTGAGACCGTCGGCATTGCATCCCGCTTCCGTCCCGGCCACGCCGCGCGGAAGCCCAAGATCTCACACGATAATCATCCGCGAACGAGACTGCCGGGCCGGCAAGGCGACCAGCCGGGATGGCGTCGCCATCGCCAAAAGCGAAAGCCCCTGGGCCGGGTAAACCGCCCCGCCGCTCTCGCCGGCAACCCCCGTTGCCGTAGCGCTTAAGACCTGCGGCCTAGCCGCGTTCAATGTGCCGATGTTCAAGGGAGATATTGTAGCCAGCCTTGGAGAGCGTGTCAAAGACCGACTCGGCCACGGCCACCGAACGGTGGCGGCCGCCGGTACAGCCAAAGGCCAGGGTCAGGCGGTAACGCCCTTCCTTGGCGTACAGCGGGAGCAGATAGAGCAGAAATTCGGTCAGCCGGCGCAAAAACTCCCGGCCCGGTTCCTCGGCCAGGACGTAATCGCGCACCGCCGCTTCCTTGCCCGTGCGCTCGCGCAGTTCCTTGTTGAAATAGGGATTGGGCAAAAAGCGCAGGTCGAAAACCATGTCGGCCTCGGAGGGCGGGCCGTACTTGAAGCCGAAGCTCATGACGTGGACCTTGAGGGTTCCGGCGGTGGGCCGGATGGAAGCCCATTTCTCCTGGAGCTTGCGGCGCAGATCGTGGATGGTGAAATGGGTGGTGTCCAGCACCATGTCGGCGGCGTCGCGAAGGGGGCGCATGCGTTCGCGCTCGGCCACGACCGCTTGCTCAAGGCCCCTCTCGGCGCTTTCCAAAGGATGCGGGCGGCGAGTAGTGGCGTAGCGGCGGATGATCTCGCCGTTGTCGGCCTCGAAAAAGATGATCTGGGTGAGGTCCTGTTTGCGCCGCACCTCGGCCAGGGTCGCGCCCCAGTCGGTGTCGAGGTCGGCTTGGCGCACGTCCATGCCCAGGGCCAGGCCTTTGTAGCGCTGGCCGCCCTTGTCGTCGAAAAGGCTCATGAGCTTGGGCACGAGGCTGACCGGCAACCCGTCCACGCAAAAAAAACCCAGGTCCTCGAAGACGCGAAGGGCTGTGGATTTTCCGGACCCGGACAGGCCGGTCAAGATAACGACGGGGAGTTCCCTGGCCGCATGTTCCATGGCATTCACCTTCCGGCCCAAGGGCTTAACAAATTTCCCGCGCGTTTGTGTGACGACAAACGCGCGGGAAACGTTTTTTCAGGCAGCCTTAGGCGGCGGCGAGCACCTGCCGCAAGGCCTCGTCGGTTTCGGCGGCCAAAAAGGCCCGCCGGAAGGATTCGTCGGACAAAAGCCGCGAGATGTGGGCCAGAATGCGCAAATGCAGGCCCGCGACATGCTCGGGCGCGAGCACCAGGAAGAAGATGCGGCAGGGCTTGAAGTCCAGCGCATCGAAGCTGACGCCCGCAAGGCTTCTCCCGACGACGATGACGATGCGTTCGAGGCTCTCCATCTTGCCGTGGGGAATGGCCACCCCGTCGCCGATGCCCGTGGTGCCGAGGTTTTCCCGGTCGAGCAGCACCTGATGGGCGCGTTTGGCGTCAAAATCGGGCCACTGCTTCTTGATGGGGGCCACGAGCTCGGCCAACACTTCGGACTTGGACTCCGACGCAAGATTCCCGATGACGAACTCGGGCTGGAGATAGTCCTCTAACCGCATCTAAGCGCCCGTTCCAGGATCGATGAGGCCGAAGTCGCCGTTGCGCAGGCGGTAGATGACGTTGGGCCGTTCGGTTTCGGAGTTGATGAACACCAAAAATTCGTACTTGAGGGCCTCAAGCTGCATGGCGGCTTCTTCCACGGCCATGGGCTTGGGCTGGTACTCGTCGGTTTCGATGATGGTGGGCACGCGGCCGCCGGCGGCGTCCTCGCTGATGCTGATGACGTCCATGCGGACCTGCTCCACGGTCTGGCGGCGGCGGTCCTTTTGCTTCTCGCGGAACTTCTTGGCCTGAGCCTCGATCTTGTCGAGGATCAGGTCAATGGTGGAGTACATGTCCTCGGAGGTTTCATGGGCCGAGATATGCATATTGTCGGCCAGGAAGATGACGTCGGCCATCTGCCGGGTCTTTTCCACGGCCAGGTTGACCTGGACTTCCGAGGTGTCGGTGGACGAGGTGTACTTGCCAAGCTTTTCAAAGCGCTTCCTGGCATAATCGCGCAAATGGTCAGACGGCTCGAAATTCTTGAAATTAAAGGTGATGTTCATAGAATCCTCCAGGCTGGCGTGGTGAGGGGCCGGAATCCCGGCCCGAAGCATCAGAAAACCGCCTTGCGCTTCGACGACGACTCGATTCCCATGGCCGTGCGGTACTTGGCCACGGTTCGCCGGGCGATGTTGATTTGCAGCTCGTCTTTGAGCATGTCGGCGATGGCCTCGTCGCTGATGGGCTTCTTGGCGTTCTCGCCGGAAATAATCCGCTTGATCATGGCCTTGACCGATTCGGAACCCACGGTGCCGCCGTCGTCGAGCTCCAGGGCGCTGTTGAAAAAGAACTTGAGCTCGAAAATGCCGTGGGGCGTGGCCACGTACTTGTTGGACGTGATGCGGCTGACGGTGGACTCATGCATGCTGATGTCGTCGGCCACGTCCTTGAGGATCAGCGGCCGCAGCCGGGTCACGCCGTCCTCGAAAAAGCCGCGCTGAAACTTCACGATGCTCTCCAAAACCTTATAAAGCGTGCGCTGGCGCTGGTACAGGCTCTTCATGAGCCACATGGCCGAACGCATCTTATCCTGGAGGTAGTCCTTGTCCTTGTCGTTTCGCGGCAGGCTGCCGTCGGTGTAGGACATGTTGAGTCCCAGGCGCGGCATCCCCTCCTCGTTGAGCAGGATGACGAAGTCCTCGCCGTACTTGTAGACGAAGGCGTCCGGGCTGACGTAGATCGGGTCGCCCGAACCATAGCTGGCCCCGGGCATGGGATCGAGGGTCTGGATCAGCTCCAGGTATTCCTTGAGCTTTTCCATGGTCAGGTGAAATTTCTTGGCCAGGGGCTTGTAGCGCTTCTTTTCGAGGTCTTCGAGATGCTCGCGAACGAGTTCGATCAGGATGGGATCGTCATAGCCGTAGACCTCGATTTGTATGAGCAGGCATTCGCTGGGAGTGCGGGCGGCCACGCCCACGGGATCGAAGCGCTGGAGACGGTGGAGCACCTTTTCGACATGGGCCGGGTCGGCGTTGGCCATGCCGGCGATTTCCTCCACCGTGGCCCGCAGATAGCCCGAGGAATTGAGGCTGCCGACGATGGTCTCGCCGATCTCGACTTCCTTGGCCGTAAAATTAGACAGGTGCATCTGCCAGCCGAGGTGGCCGTCGAGGGACGGCTTGGAGGCCAAACGGGCGTCGAAAGCCATGCCCTCCTCGGGCACTTCCAGGTCGCGGGACAGGGACTGCTTGCTCGTGCTGGCGAAATCGCCAAGGTAGTCGTCCCACTCGGCGTTTTTGAGCAGTTCCTTTTCGATGGCCGCGTCGGCTCCCGTGGGGCCGTTGTTGTCCTCGACCATGACGCGTTCGGGCTGGCGGTCCTCCTCGACGGATTCCTCCAGAAGAGGATTTTCCAAAAGCTCCTGCTGCACGCTTTCAAGCAGCTCCAGCCGCGACAGCTGCAAGAGCTTGATGGCTTGCTGCAGCTGGGGGGTCATCACCAGCTGTTGGGAAAGCTTGAGTTGCTGCCGCAGTTCCAGGGCCATGCTTACCGCCGTGCTCGAATGTCGTTGACGTTATCGGGAATTGTCTGTGGGCCTTGCCCGGACGAGGGCCACCCCGCCCAACAAAAACCATGCCACAATTGAAGCCTTGTGGCAATCGGCACTATCGGCCTTCAGCCGAGGAACCACTGGTAGGCGGCTTCCAACCGGCCCTTGGCGGCCAAAATATAACGCACGGCCTCGCGCACCGCGCCCTGCCCTCCCCCGCGCCGCGACACCCACAAGGCCAGATCAAGGATCTCCGGCTGGGCGTCGGCCACGGCCATGGGCAGCCCGACCAGCTCCATGGGGCCGGCGTCCACCCAATCGTCGCCGAGAAAGGCGGCCTGATGCGGGGCCAACCCGGCCCGGGCGAGAATGCCTTCCAGCACACCCACCTTGCGGTAGTGGCCGGGGTGGTACTCCTCGATGCCCAGTTCCCGCATCCGGGCGGCCACGGCCGGGCTGTCCAGGCCGCTTATGACCGCCACGGCCAGTCCCGCCGCCTGGGCCGCCTTGATGCCCAACCCGTCGTGGACATGGAAACGCTTGATCACCTCGCCCCGGGCATCGACGTAGATGCCGCCGTCGGTCATGACCCCATCAACGTCGAGCACCAGCAGCTCCACGTCCCGGGCGCGCGCAATGGCCAGTTTGGCGTCTTCGGACATAATAGACTCCCTTTGCGATACGACGGCCGCGAAGCGAAAAAGCAACGCCCTACCCTGGCCGCCGACAGGCGCAATCTAGCCCAAAAATCGCACCATGACCAGAAGATAAACGTTTTTAGAGCCTTGCCAAGCCATGCAGCCCTTTGGCCCAAAAAAAGTCCGGAGAAGCCGCCTTCCCCGGACCGAGCCATCTTTTTGCGCTTGGGCCGTCTAGCCCTTGTGCCGCTTGGCCGCGGCCACGAACTCGCGGAACAGCGGATGCGGACGCATGGGGCTGCTCTTGAATTCGGGATGGAACTGGCAGCCCAGGAACCAGGGATGGTCGGGCAGCTCCACCATCTCGACCAGTTCGCCGTCCGGGGACAGGCCGCTTAAGACCAAGCCGGCTTCCTCGAAATTGCCGGCGTAGGCCTTGTTGAACTCGTAGCGGTGGCGGTGGCGCTCGGAGATTTCCGACGCGCCGTAGGCGGCGGCCGCCTTGGTGCCCGGCGCGACCACGCAGGGATAGGCGCCCAGGCGCATGGTGCCGCCCTTGTCGCTGGTCGGGTCGCGGTGCTCGATGGTCTGGGTGCGGAAGTCGTACCACTCGCGCATGAGGTAGATGACCGGATGTTGCGTGGTCAGGTCGAACTCCTCGGAGTTGGCCCCGTCCAGGCCCAGCACGTTGCGGGCGTATTCGATGACCGCGCACTGCATGCCCAGGCAGATGCCGAAGAAGGGGATCTTCTTGGTGCGGGCGTATTCGATGGAGGCGATCTTGCCTTCCACCCCGCGCGAGCCGAAACCGCCGGGAACGAGGATGCCGTCAATGCCCGAAAGCGTGGCGGCCACGTTTTCCCGGGTCAGCTCCTCGGAGTTGACGTAAACGAAATTGACCGACACCCCGGCGTGGACGCCGCCGTGGACCAGGGATTCGTGAAGGCTCTTGTAGGCCTCCTTGAGGTCCACGTACTTGCCGACGATGGCGATGGACACAGTGCCGACCGGGTTTTCCAGGCGGTACATGAGGTCGCGCCAGGGTTCGAGTTCGGCGTTTTTGGCCGGCAGACGCAGCAAAATGGCGATTTTTTGGTCCACGCCCTCGCCATAGAGACGCAGCGGCAGCTCGTAGATGCTCTTGACGTCCACGGCCGTGAACACGGCGTCGGCATCGACGTCGCAAAAAAGCGCGATCTTCTGCTTGATGTCCCGGGCCAGATCCACTTCGCTGCGGCAGATGATGATGTCGGGCTGGATGCCGATGGAGCGCAGTTCCTTGACGCTGTGCTGGGTGGGCTTGGTTTTGACCTCCCCGGCCGTGCGCAGGTAGGGCACCAGCGTCAGGTGGATGTACAGGGCGTTTTCCTTGCCCAGTTCCATGCGCAGCTGGCGGATGGCCTCCAGGAAGGGCTGGCCCTCGATGTCGCCCACCGTGCCGCCGATTTCGATGATGGCCACATCCTCGTCAGTGGCGACGCCCAGGATGGAACGCTTGATCTCATCGGTGATGTGGGGGATCACCTGGACGGTGCCGCCCAGGTAGTCGCCCCGGCGCTCTTTCTGGATGACGCTGAAATAGATGCGCCCGGAGGTGAAGTTGTTGTTCTGGCTCATGGGCACGCCGAGGTAGCGCTCGTAATGCCCGAGGTCGAGGTCGGTTTCGGCCCCGTCGTCGGTGACGTACACTTCGCCGTGCTGGAACGGGTTCATGGTGCCGGGATCGACGTTGATGTAGGGATCGAGTTTCTGGATGGTGACCTTGAGTCCCCGGGCCTGGAGCAGCGCGCCGATGGAGGCGGCGGCGAGTCCCTTGCCCAGGGAGGACAGCACCCCTCCCGTAACGAAAATAAACTTGGTCTTCATGGCATGCCGTCCTTGTTTCACGGGTCCGTCCCGGCGACCCCGGCGGAATGCGCCCACCGCCAGGCCTTTGGCCCGGGCGCGGTTGACGCGGCCGGTGCGGCCCCGTATGTTCAGCCGCGCAAAGTAAGCTTTCGGAAGCAATTTTTCAAGGAACCCTTGGGAGGATTTCCCCGTATGCCCCAGGTGCGCACCCTCGTGATCACCGGTTTCGGCTCCAACTGCGAGGTCGAATCGGCCCATGCCGCCCGCATGGCCGGGTCCGATGTTACCGACATCGTATTCTTTTCCGACATCGTGGCCGGCCGGACAAGGATCGACGCCTACAATTTTTTGATTTTTCCCGGCGGGTTTCTCGACGGCGACGACCTTGGCGCGGCCCAGGCCGCAGCCGTGCGCTGGAAACATGCCCAGACCGCCGCAGGCGAACCGCTTCTTGACCAGCTGCGCGCCTTCTTCGACGCCGGAGGCCTTATCCTCGGCATCTGCAACGGCTTTCAGCTCCTCGTCAAGCTCGGCCTTCTGCCGGCCCTGGGCGGAGCCTACTTCGCCCGCCAGGTGAGCCTGGCCAACAACGACTCGGCCCGCTTCGAGGACCGTTGGGTGACGCTGCGGGCCAACCCGCAAAGCCCGTGCGTGTTTACCAAGGGCCTTTCGGTCATCGACCTGCCCGTGCGCCACGGCGAGGGCAAGCTCGTGCCCATGGAGCCGGCCGTCCTCGACGAACTTATGGCCAGCGGCGCCGTGGCCCTGCAGTACGCCGACCCGGCCACGGGCGCGGTCACCATGGACTATCCGGCCAACCCCAACGGTTCTCCCCAGGCCATTGCCGGACTGACCGACCCCACGGGCCGCATCCTGGGGCTCATGCCCCATCCCGAGGCCTTCAACCATCCGACCAACCACCCCGATTACACCCGGGGCGCGCGACCGACCCTGGGCACGGCTCTTTTCGAAAACGCCGTGGCCTATCTGCGCGCCGGGGCCTGATCGGGCTTTTCCGCCAGTCTACGGCCCGGCCGGGGACCTCCCGCGCCGGGCCGTTTTTGCCGCTGCCCATCCCAGGACGCCGTTGGCCAAGGTCGCAACCGCCGCCAAACGCGCAGCGTCGTCCAGATTTCGGCCTGTAAAGGCGTTGCCGCGTCCATGGTGTCGGACCTTCCGGCGACCAAGAAAGCCGTGTGCCCTGTACTTCTGGCCACCGTGCCGCCTCAACAAGAACCTCTATTACCGCGCTCCCCTTGCCGAGTGCGCCAGCCGGACAAACGCCATGGCCCTGGTTCCCGTCAGACGCTTCGACGCCGCCTGTGGCGAACTGCCCGCCCCGCCGCCGGGCTGGCCGGATTTCGAGGCGGTGATGGCCCTGGCCCTGGCCGAGGCCCGGGCGGCGGCGGTTCTGGGCGAGACGCCGGTGGGCGCTGTTTTGCTCTCCGCCGACGGCGAACTGCTGGCCCGGGCCGGCAACGCGCCCATCACCACAAACGATCCCACGGCCCACGCCGAGATGCGGGTCTTGCGCCAGGCGGCGGCCAAGGTCGGCAACTACCGGCTGCCGGGCACGATCCTGGCCGTGACCCTGGAGCCGTGCCTCATGTGCCTGGGGGCCATGATCCACGCCCGTGTGGGCCTGCTCGTCTATGGCGCGACCGACCCGCGCACCGGGGTCGTCGATTCCCGGCTGCCCGGCCCGGACCTGCCCTTTTTCAACCACCACTTCGACGTCGTGTCCGGAATCATGGCCGGGGAATGCGGCGGACTGTTGCGGGATTTTTTCCGGGAAAAGCGGCGCGGTGGAGCGGGTTGAGGCGTGATTGCGGCCCACGCGAAAAAATGCTTGCCAACCAGCCGGGCCGAGGATAATTTGCCGACTCCCTTCCAGCTCTCTGTGCGGAGAGGTACCGAAGTGGTCGTAACGGGCCCGACTCGAAATCGGGTTGCGGGTTAATAGCCTGCACGTGGGTTCGAATCCCACCCTCTCCGCCAATTGATCAACAAAACAAGCTAGTTACAATATCCAGCGACGCACAAACGCCGCTGATTTCTTGCGTCCCAATACGGCCTGCCCCACGACCTCTTCCCTCTCCCGCAAATAAAAATTACGCCCTCGCCCCGCGGTTCTACGCCGCCCCCATGTCCCAGGGTTGTAGCCGGGCCATCGACAGCCCCTTGAAGGAGGTTTTCGATGGATACGCTCTGTTGCGTCCTCACCCTGCCTTGTCGTCGGTCTTTTCGGCCTGATCGAAAGGCTTAATCGGCTGGACAGGAGTTGACCATGGGTCTTGTCGTCCTGACCCTTGAGGCGACCGACATCGACGATTGGGCCTGGGCCAAAACAAACTCGGGATAGCTGGAGCGAAACAGTTGCCTAGCCTGCCCCAGGCTGTCCACCACGGATTCGGCGGCTGGGATGCCCGCTTCCTCCAGGCAGCGTTCCACCGCTTCAATGACGGCAAAGTTGAACGTCAGGCAGGCCGACTCCACGAGGGCCACAAGGGCCTGGACGTCATTGTTGCGGACCAAGCGGCGCAGATAGCCGCCCATAGAGCCGGCATCCCAGGCATAGCCCAGGGCCTGGGCGATGGTGACGTCGTTGCTCCCGCCGTTTGCGCCGGGCTGGTCGAGCAGGCCGGCCATGTCGAGGTGCCCGCCGGGCACATTAAAGGCCAGTACGGCCAGCCGGGCCTCCTCGGCGCAGCCGGCGGCCACGGCGCGAACCAGATGCGGTTGCGCCAGGGTGAAAAACAGCTTGGCGCAGGCATTGCCCTTGCGCCAGCGCTCCCGGGAGTGGGCGTCCAGCACAGCGCCGGCTGACGCTCCCGGAGCGCTCGCACTGCGCAAATAGTCGTCTATCCGCTGCAAAACGGCCATGTCTCCGGCCTTCCACAGCGTCTTGCATTGCGCATAATGCAACACAAAGAGCGATTCCTGAGGCGTATTGAGAAAAAAAGGCTGCAACGATCCCAACACATACTGACAATGCTGATATTCGACATAATCAGGATCAGAAAGCAGCTGATTTTGAAATATGTCGCAACATTGCTCCATAATGATTGCAGTTTGCGCTTCCTTGACGGCATAGCCGCGTATACCCAGACGTGTCTCTGGCTTCTCCAGTTCTTCCAGCTGTTGTTCGATGGCCGTTCCGCGATAGCAGGTCAATTTGGAATTGATGGATTGCAGTGATGGAAAATCGATGTCCTTCATGACGCTTATCGTCTGCCGCATCTCGGAAGCGCTGGTCCAGGGATCGAAGAAAATAAACCCCGGATTGATGGTTATGTCCAGATCGTTAAGGACGGCAATGGCCCGTATGTGCCCCTCAACGGTCTCCTTCTTGTTATAGCGATCAAGGACAGCCTGGGAAAACGACTCTATACCGAGAAAAACACCCGCTAAGCCGGCAGACTTCAGACTATTGATGAGTCGTTTGTCGATGGCTGAGGATCGGCACATAAATCCGAAACGGATGCAAGGCAGTTTGTCCCGTACAAGTTTGGCGAAGCGTTCGGCCCGCAGAAAGGAAGGCTTGGAATTGAGGATGAAGTTGTCGTCAACGAAATAGAAGTGGGCGATGTTGTAGGTCTTATAGAGAAAACGCATCTCATCGACCACGTCGTCGATGTCCCGAGGACGCCATTTCCTGATGGGACCGGCTTTGGGGATACTGCAAAAACTGCATCGGTACGGACAACCGCGCGAGGCGGCGACGCTGGCCTGGGCATGCATCTTGAGCTGCCAGGGCAACATGTCCCGGGCGGGCCAGGCAAGGGCGTCCACATCAAGGGCTTGCTCCTGGACCAGCTCCAACACCTGACCAGGTGCGGCGTCCTCAAGCAAGGCCAACGCCTGCGGGACAAGCGTTTCGCCTTCGCCCCGAATGATCGCGTCCGGGCTGTAGCAAGCCAATTCCTCAGCCGGCAGGGAAGAAGCCAGAATGCCGCCGATCAGGATCTTGGCCCGGGGATGGCGCTTGCGAACCTGGGCGGCCAGGGCCACGCCTTGCCCGGCGTTCATGGCCGAAAGGCTCAGGCCGACATAGTCAGGCGCAATGGCCTGAAGCACCTCGGGTACGTGAGCCATGGACTTGTCGATCAGACTGCAGTCCCAAAGCGTCACCGCATGGGTCCTGCCCAGCTCCCGGCGCACGGAGGCGGCGACATAGCCCAGGCCGAGACTTTCAAGGTGCAGCTGCGGCCCGATGTCAGGATTGGGCGGCGGATTAAACAGCAACACCTTTTTGCGAATGGCCATATCGCCCGTCCTCCTGGCAAGGCAGCTTCCTCTCCGTTCCCGGAGGCTCCCCATGCTCAGGGCTTTTAGTCGATAGGCATCGAAAAACGTTACACTGACCCCGCCTGTTCCAGACAAGCCCGTAACGTCCTTGGCCTGGGCAAGGACCACTGAAGGCCCCATCCACACCAGCATTCCACTTCGGGCTTTGGGGGCGTAACATGGCCCTGACGGCAGCAGCCTCGGCCCGCCGTTCAGGAGTCGGCCATGCCCACCCCCACCATATCCAGACTGCTTTCCGTCGACGCCCTGCGCGGCCTGGCCATTGCCGCCATGATCGTGGTCAACAATCCCGGCGACCGGCGCTTCGTGTATCCCCAATTGCTCCACGCCCAGTGGCACGGGCTGACCCTGGCCGACGTGGTTTTTCCCCTGTTTCTCTTCCTGGTCGGCGTATGCGTCGCCTTGGCCATCGCCCCTGACAAGACCCGCGACGCCACGGGGCGCTTCAGCCTCTGGCGCAAAATCCTCCCGCGCGCCGCCGTGCTCTTTGCCCTGGGGCTGGGGGAAAACGCCTACCTACGCCTGAGCTTCGACGAACTGCGCCTCCCGGGCGTGCTCCAACGCATCGCCGTGGTCTATCTCGCCACCGCCTGGCTCCAGTCGCGGTTGTCCAGCCGCGCCCTTGCCGTCGTCGCCGCCGTGACGCTGCTTGGCTACTGGCTGCTGCTGGCCGCCGTGCCGGTGCCCGGCCACGGCCATCCCTCCCTGGGCATGGAACCCAACCTTCAAGGCTGGCTCGACCAGCTCGTCCTTGGCCGGCACATCTGGAAATTCAACACGAGTTGGGACCCGGAGGGCATCCTGTCCACCTTCCCGGCCATCGCCCTGGGGCTTATCGGCGTGCTGGCCGGCCGCTGGCTGCGCCAGGGCGGCGACAGGCCCGGACGCGCCGGCCTGTTCGGACTGCTCATGATCGCTCTCGGCCTGGCCTGGGACGTCGTTTTTCCTTTCAACAAATCCTTGTGCACGAGTTCCTTCGTGCTTGTTACCGGCGGCCTGGGTCTCGTTATGCTGGCTGTCGCCCACGCCGTCCTCGACGGCCGTCCCAGGGCCGCCTGGGCGCGCCCGCTGGGCATCCTCGGCCGCAACCCGCTTTTCCTCTACGTCACGGCCTCATTTCTGGCCGCCAGCCTGCGCCATGTCCGGGTCGCCGACGCCGCCGGCCAGACCGTCAACCTGCAAAAGGCGCTTTATCTGGCCCTGTTCGGTTTCCTGCCGCCCGGCCCTTTTCCCTCCCTGTGCTGGGGGCTGCTGATGCTGGCCGTCATGTTCCTGCTGGCCCTGGCCCTTCATGCCAGGGGCATCGTCATACGGCTCTGACCTCCCTGCCGCATCCCAAGCCAAACGAGCGGACGCTCCGCGCAGCACGACAATCCGCTATCGCCGCCGTGAGGCGTTGTCTGGGGCGTCGCCCGACATCGTCCAAGCGGACTTGTCTTTCTCCAGCCGCCAACCGGACCGTTTGTCGGTTTTCTCCCTGTGGCGACGAACCACGAAAAAAACCCCGCCGTCGCGGGCGGCGACGGCGGGGCAGCAAGGGCGGGAATCAACGCGTTCCGTTAGTAGGCCGCGATGGGGAAGTCCTCCACCGTGCCGGGCACGCCGGTGGTCGGGGTCTGTTCGCCGCCGGTGAGTTCCTTGACGCGCTCGGAGATGTAGAGGTCGAGCATCTTGAACGTCACCCGGCCGGTGCGCTTGACGTCGGCTTTGCCCAGCACGCCTTCCACCAGGGCCTTGGTGAAGGCCCCGTTTTGCCAGTCCGGCTTTTCCAGGGAATATTGCCGGCCGGTGGAGGCGGCAAAGACGATGGCCCCGTTGCCGGCGCTGGAGAGTTCGTTGATGACGCCGTTGACGTCCGTCATGCCGCGACGCGACGCCCCCATGATGGAGCCGCTGTGGCAGGTGTCCACGAAAAACAGCGTCTTGCCGGCGATGTTGCGGATGGTCTTTTGCACTTCCATAAACGGCAGCCCCGAGGCCCGCAGCTTCTCCAGCTCCACCGTGGTCGGCAAGAAGTAATAATCGCCGTTTTTGTCGTTGACCCCATGGCCGGCCAAAAAGATCATGGCCACGTCGTGCTGGGTGGTCTGGCGCTCGATCCAGTCCAGGCCGTTGAGGATGGCTTCCTTGGTGGCGGCTTCGTCGGTGAGGGTACGCACCACCACGTCGCTGTAGAGCTTGCCCTTTTGCAGGGCCATGGCGGCGGCGAAGTCCTGGGCGTCCTTGGCCGGATAGGTGAGCGACAGGGACTTGTCGGCATAGGCTCCGGCTCCGATGGCCAGGACGTAGAGCTTGGAGGCCGGCGCGGCCGGCGCGGCGGCGCGGCCGGTCCACTTGAGCTTCACCGTGGCCGGGGCCGAGGGGCCATTTTTGTTCTCGGCCACCACCGAAAGCACCACGTCGCGCTCGGGCAGGGCCACGTTGCTGGTGAGCACGCTGGGCTCTAGGCCCCGGCCGGCGAGATTGGGGCGTTGCTCCAGCACGCGCGCGCCGTCCACCAGCACCCGCACGGCGGTGATGTCCTCGCCGCCGGGACTGCGCACGGCGTATTTGACGGCCATGTCCGGGGCGGCAAATCCCCCGCCCGGAGCCGGACTGAGGATTTCCACCACCGGCGGCCGGGCAGTCAGCACCGAAGGCGCGCGCACATCGCCCCCACGGGCCACGTTGGCCGCGGCCAGGGCTCGGTCCTCGTCCAGGGCGCGCGGCACCATGTCCACCACGTCGGGGCGGTGGAAGGCTTCGCGGAAGCGCGAGGCCGGAAAGAAGTCGGCCGCGTGGTCCGGGCCGTTGTTGACGTTCCAGCCGATCATGTCCTCGCCGCCCGGGGAGGCGTCGTAGTAGCCCGTCGGGGTCCACAACACCCAGCGCTTGCCGTCGGCATTGGGGAAATAGGCCAGCAGCTCGCGCCCGTCCTCCAGACGGTACCAGCGGATGGAGCCGTCGCCCATGGCCGCGACGACCATGCGGCCGTCGCCGCTGACGCCCACCGCCCAGACCGTGTCCGGGGCCGGAGTCTGCCACAACGGCGCGCCGTCGGCTCCGTAGGCCCGGACGTTCCAGGAGGTGCCCAGGATCAGCCGGCGGTTGTCCGGGGCGATGGCCAGGGAAAAGGACGTCTCGAAATCCTTCATCTTGAGCGGCTGGCCGTTTAACGTCAGCGTGCGCCCGCCTTCCCAGCCGGCCACGGTCAGGCCCGCGGCCTGGGTTCGCGGCGCGGCCATGTCCGGGGTCACGGCGTCGATATGGCGCAGATCGCGGCCGGGCAAGGCAAAGCGGTAGACGCCCTTGCGCCCGCCCACGGCATAGCCCACCGTCTCGCCGGTGCGGTCGAGGTAGAAGGCCCGCACCGAGGAGCGGTAGTCCTGGATGGCCGGGGAGCGGGTCATGCCGAAGCTGCCGTCCGGGCGCAGCACGCCCCAGCGCGGGGCCACCGTGCCGTAGGCCACGCCGCCGTCGGGCAGCGGACACAGGGCCACCACGGCCGATTTGCCGGTGTCGAGGTCGCGGTATTGCACGTAATCGGAAGGTTTGAAGCTGCGGATGGGGCAGCCCCGGTCCGTGACCCAGCGGCCGGCGGCCAGAAGCGCCCCGTCGACGGCAAAGGCGACGGTGGCGAGGTTGCCGTTGTCCACTCCGGCGAGGTTGGGCGCGCCAAGCAGGCCCAGGGTCTCGGCGTCCAGGACCGTCACGGCCGGAGTGTCGGTAAAGCCCACGGCCAGCTGGCTGCCGTCCGGGGAAAAGGCCAGGGAAAAGGGCCGCGCGCCGCCCTGGGTCTGGGTCTTGGCTAAAAGGGTCAGGCCCGTGTCGGCCACCCGGTAGAGCCGCACCGCGCCGTCGTAGCAGGCCGTGGCCAGATGGCCCTTGCCGTCAAAGGCCGCGCCGTAGCTCTCGCCCTTATAGTCGCGGTCCTGGCCGATAAGCGCCAGATCGGACAGCCGCCAGACGCGCAGCCCGTCCTCGCCCATGACGGCGGCCAGATAGGCCCCGTCGCGGGAGACGGCCAGATGGTTGACAACGCTTGGCAGGCCGGTCAGCCGGCGCACGAGCTGGCCGGTTTCGCGGTCGAAGATGTAGACGCTGTGGGCCTTGTCCCAGCCATAGCCGGACCAGCCGCCGCAAAAGACGTAGCGGCCGTCGGGGCTCATGGCCACGCTGTAGAGCCGGCCTTCGTATTCATGGCCGATGGGCGGGCGCAGCACGCGCAGTTGTTCGCCGGTCTTGATGTCCCAGACGCGGCAGGTCTTGTCGTCGGAGGCCGTGGCCAGATAGCGGCCCAGCGCGTCCACGGCGATGCGCTTGATGAGCGCCGTATGCATGCCGGTTTCTATGCGCAGGATCGGTTCGGCGGGCGGCGTGGCGGCAGCGGCGTGGGTGCAGGCGAAAAGGAGAACAAGCAGCGTGAGAACGAGTACGCGAAGGCGCATGGGCAGACTCCTCGCCCAATACCGGGCGGCGCGCATTCTTCTCCCCGCCGCCTGTCCCCGTCAAGCCCGCAAGGGCCGTGCCAGGGCCGGAACCCCAGCCCTGGCGCGGCGTTTCGACCTTTGTTAACGCTTCATGAATTTCCGCTCATGCGCCCCAGGCGCGCACTCCCCTTTCACCCTCTCGCCCGCCACGACACTCCCGCCAGCCCGCATCACCCAGTCGGGGGGGCTGGGGGCCTCAGGCCCCCAGCGGAGAGGGAAAGGCAGAGGCAGCGCCTCTCCTGGCCGCCGCAAGGCATCTCCCCCTCCCCCTACTTCGGCCGGGCGGCCTGGTCCACCAGGTAGGCCATGGACTGGTAGGGGATGCCGCCGTGGAAGGACAGGCCGATTTCGCAGGTACGGCTGTTGCTGTAGCCGGCCGTGACCGTGGCCGGCAGTTGCCCGGGCAGATCGGCCAGGGCGGCGGCGTTGAGTTCGGGGTAGAAAAAGCCCCGGTCGCCGGCAAAGCCGCAGCAGTGGATGTTGCGCGGGATGACCACCTGTTTGGCGCACAACTTGGCCAGGGCGGCGAACTTGGCCGACAGGCCCATTTTCACCGACGAGCACGAGACATGCAGGGCCACGGCCGCGTCAACCGGGGTCAGATCAAGATGCGGCAGGCAGAAGTCGTGGATGAATTCCACGGGTTCGTGGAGTTTAAGCCCCGGCTCCATCTTGCAGCGCATGGTGTAGAGGCACGGGCTGGCGTCGCACAGGATGGGGATGGCCCCGTTGTCGCTCACTTTTCGCAGCACCGCCTCCAGCTCGGCCGATTTGCGCCCCGCGTCCTCGTGCAGGCCCTTGGATTCCAGCGTCAGGCCGCAGCACAATTCCTTCAAGCCCTCGGGGAAGATGACGTCGTAGCCGGCCTTGGCCAAAACGGACATGACGGCGGCGAAAAGCCCGCGCTGGTCCGGGTCCAGGGCCGAGGGACCCATGGCCCGGGTGGTGCAGCTCGGGAAATAGACCACCCGCCGGCCCTTGCCTTGGCGGGTGTTTTTCAGCTCCAGGCGCGGCGCGCCCTTGGGAGCGGTGGGCGTCCAGTAGGGAACCAGGCCCCGCGAGAGCTTTCGCAGGCCGTGGGTCATGGCGGTCATGGCCTTGGTCCCCAGCAGCTTGTGGACGCCGTGGGACAGCCACAGCCCGCCGCTGGCCAGGGTCGTCACCAGGCCGTAGTGGTCGGCCACGAACCGGCCGATCTTGCGCGCCCGGCCGCCGGCTTCCCGGCCGCGGTAGCTTTTGGTGAAGGAGCCGGTGTCCACGGCCACGGGACAGACCGTGGCGCACAGGCCGTCGGCGGCGCAGGTGGCCGCGCCGTAGTAGGCGTAGGCGTCGTGGAAGTCGTTGAATTCGCCCAGGTCGCCGGTCTGCTTGGCCAGGGCCATGTGGCGCTGGAGTGCTATGCGCTGGCGCGGCGTGGTGGTGACGTTTCGCGAGGGGCACACCGATTCGCAGTAGCCGCACTCGATGCAGCGGTCGATGATGGGATCGACTGCCGGCATGGGTTTCAAGTCCTTGAGGTGCACTTCCTTGTCGTCGTTTAAGATCACACCGGGATTGAGGATGCCTTCGGGATCGAAGGCGGCCTTGAGGCGCTGCATATAGGCGTAGGCGGTGCGGCCCCACTCCATCTCGACAAAGGGGGCCATGTTGCGGCCGGTGCCGTGTTCGCCCTTGAGCGAGCCGTCGTAGCGGCCGACGACCATGGCCGCCACTTCGTCCAACAGCGCCCGGTAATGGGCCGTGGCGTCCGGGTCGCCGAAGTCCGGGCAAAAGACGAAGTGGAGATTGCCTTCCAGGGCATGGCCGAAAATGATGCCTTCGGCAAAACCGTGGTCGCGCATGAGGCGCTGGAGTTCCACCGTGCCCTCGGCCAGCCGCTCGATGGGAAAGACCACGTCCTCGATGATGACGGCCGTGCCGGGCTTTCGCGCTCCGCCGACCGAGGTGAAAAGTCCGCGCCGGATGTTCCACAGCTTTTCGTAATCGTCCTTGCCGTCCATGAAGATGAGCGGAAAGACCGGCTCGATGCCGGCCACCCGGGACAGCGCGCCGTCGATGGCGGCCAGCAGCCCGGGTTTGTCGGCGGCGCGCACTTCCACCAAAATGGCGGCGGCCTCCTCGGACAATTCCTTGAGATAGGCCGGCATCCCGGGTTTGTCCTCCACCGAGCGCAGCGAGGCCCGGTCCATGAGCTCCACGGCCGACACCAGGCCTTGTTTCAGGGCCATGGTGGCCCGGCAGGCGGCGTCGATGGTCGGGTAGATCATGAGCGACGAGGCCTTGTGGGGGTGCTCGACCACGGTGCGGTAGGTGACCTCGCTGATAAAGGCCAAGGTCCCTTCGGAGCCGATGATGAGGTGCAGCAGGATGTCGAAGGGGTCTTCAAAGTCGATAAAGGCGTTTAGCCCATAGCCGGTGGTGTTTTTGATCTTGAATTTGCGGCGGATGCGCTCGGCCAGTTCCCCGTCGGCCAGGATTTCGGCGCGCATGGCGGCCAGCTCGGCCAGCAGTTTCGGCCGGGCCACGGCAAAGGCGGCCCGGGAGGCCGGGTCGGCGGTGTCCAGGGCCGTGCCGTCGGCGAAGACCAGACGCATGGATTCCACGGTCTTGTAGCTGTTTTCCGCCGTGCCGCAGCACATGCCCGACGAATTGTTGGCGGCGATGCCGCCGATCATGCAGGCGCTTATGGACGCCGGGTCCGGGCCGATCTTGCGGCCGTAAGGGGCAAGCCGCACGTTGGCCTCGGCCCCGATGACGCCGGGCTCCAGGCTGATGTGGCCCGCGCCGGGATGGATGCGCAGCCCGCGCCAGGCGCCGGCCAGATAGACCAGCACGGAATCGGTCAGCGCCTGGCCGGACAGGCTGGTGCCGGCGGTGCGGAAGGTAACGGCCACGTGTTCGGCGGCGGCGGCGCGAAGAATGCGGGCCACCTCGGCTTCGGTGACGGCCTTGATGACGATCTTGGGGATCAGCCGATAGAAGCTGGCGTCGTCGCCCAGGGCGAGGTTGCGAAACGGGCCGAGGAAGATGCGCTCGGCCGGGATGAAGGCGCTTATGCGGTCGTGGAAGGCTTTATGGGCAACGGGCAGGCTTTCGGCGCGGCACGGCTCGGTCATGGACGGCTCCTTGGCGACGCGGCGCGTCGCGGGAAGGGGGATCATTGGAGCCGTTATGGCATGGACGGGGGGATTTGGGAACGGCGAAAAACAAGCGGGGCGTCCGTCGCCGGACGCCCCGCAAAAAAGCAGTCAGCCCGCAGACGGCCGGGCTACATCTTCCCCACCACCTCAATAAGCACGCTCGTCACCTTCTCGGCGTTTTCCTTGAAGATCGTCACGATCTCCTCCCAGGAGACGGGCGGCTCGTCGGTCTTCCAGCAGTCGTAGTCCGTGCTCATGGCCACCGACGCGTACGGCAGCCCGGCCTCCACGGCCAGGGCGCATTCCGTGGCCACGCTCATATTGATGACGTCCGCGCCCCAGGCCCGGAACATGTTCGATTCGGCGCGGGTGGAAAAACGCGGCCCTTCGATGGTGACCACCGTGCCCTTGTCGTGGTGGCGGTAGCCGAACTTGCGGCAGGCGTCGATGAGCAGCTTTCTAAGCGGCTCGGAAAACGGGTCGGCCATGGGCGTGTGGGCCGGATTGTGCGGCTCGAACCGGTCGTGGAAGGTGAGCGCCCGACGCCGGGTGAAGTCGATGAACTGGTCGAGGATGACCAGATCGCCGCGCCCGATCTCGGCCCGCAGCGACCCCACCGCCGTGGTGGAGATGACGGCGGCGCAGCCCACCGAACGCAGGGCGTGGATGTTGGCCCGGTAGTTAACGTGGGTGGGCGTGGCCGTGTGGGACCGGCCGTGGCGGGCCAAAAGCACCACGTCCTTGCCGGCGATCCGGCCCTGACGCAGGGTCGAATTTGGCGCGCCGTAAGGGGTGTCCACCTCGATGTCGGAGGGATTTTCCAGGATATTGGGGTCGTCCAGGCCGCTGCCGCCGATGATGCCGATCTTCATGCCGTTTTTCTCCGACTGGATAGTCAACCAAGAACGAGCCAGGGTACCAGAGGCTCCCGGGCCGGGGAAGAGCGCCTCGGGCGCTTTGCCCAGACAACCGCCGCGTCGATCGAAATCCGCCCCTAGGCGATCTGCAAAATGCTCTCGTAGCCGTAGGACCGCAGCTGTTCCTTGCCGTTTAAGAATTCCAGCTCAATGACCACGCCGATGCCGACGATGTCCGCGCCGAAATGCTCCACGAGATCGATGACGCCGGACAGCGTGCCGCCCGTGGCCAGCAAGTCGTCGATGACCAGCACTTTTTCGTCGCGTAAAAGCGCGTCCTCGTGCATGCACAGGGTGTCGGAGCCGTATTCCAGGTCATAGGAGACGGAAACCGTCTTGTACGGCAGCTTGCCAGGCTTGCGCACGGGCACGAAGCCCAGGCCCATCTTGTAGGCCAGCGCCGCGCCGAAAATGAAGCCGCGCGCCTCGGCGGCCACGATTTTCGTGGCTCCGGAATCGGCGAACCGCTCGGCCAAAAGGTCGACGGCCCGGCGGAACCCGTCCGGATCGCCCAAAAGCGGCGTGATGTCGAAAAAGAGGATGCCTTCCTTGGGATAATCCGGGATGTCGCGAATAAGTGTGCGCAGGTCCATGGGCCTCTCCTTGGAAATACAGTCGGGTAACCGCAGTCGCATAGGCAATTTTGCGCCATCCGGTCAAGCCGGGCTTGGCCTGCCAGCCACCATGGGCTAAAGGATGCGGCCATGGAAAACGCCAAAGCCCCCCTGCCCTGCGATATCCTGGTCACGGCCGCCGTTGTGGTCACCCAAAACGATGCCCGCGAGGTGTTGCGCGACGCCGCCGTCGCCATATCCGACGGCCGGGTCGCGGCCGTGGGGCCGCGCGCGCAGCTTACCGCCGCCTACGCCCCGGCCGAGACCCTTGACCTGGGCGAAGCCATGGTGCTGCCGGGGCTGATAAACAGCCACGGCCACGCCGCCATGACCCTTTTTCGGGGCCTTTGCGACGACGAAACGCTCTCGGTGTGGCTAAGCCAGCACATCTGGCCGGCCGAGGGCAAGCTGACTGCCGAGGCCGTGCGCCAGGGCACGCTACTCGCCTGCGCCGAGATGCTGGCCTCGGGCACGACCTGCTTTCTCGACGCCTATTTTTACAACGCCGCCGCAGCCGCCGCCGCCGAAGCCGCGGGCATCCGGGCCGTGATCTGCCAGGGCGTGTTCGACATGGAAAGCGCCGGCTTCAAATCCGCCGACGCCTCCCTGGCCGAAGGCGCGGCCCTGGCTGAACAGCTCGCCGGCCATGACCGGCTGCGCGCCGCCGTGTTCCCACACGCCGTCTACACCTGCCGCCGCGACACCCTGGAGCGCTGCGCCGCCCTGGCCCGGGACCGGAGCTTGCTCCTGTCCACCCACGCCGCCGAGACGGCCCGGGAAAACGACGATTGCCTCAACGCCAACGGCAAGCGGGTCATTCCGTATTTGCAGGAGTTGGGGATGCTCTCGCCGCGCACGCTTCTCGCCCATGGCGTGGCCCTGGACGAGGCCGACATCGCGCTCCTGGCCGCCTCGGGCACGGCCGTGTCCCACTGTCCCAAGAGCAACATGAAGCTGGCCAGCGGCATCGCACCCGTCCAGGCCCTGCGCCAGGCCGGCGTGACGGTTGGCCTGGGCACCGACGGTCCGGCCAGCAACAATGCGCTGAACCTCTTTTCGGAGATGGCCTTCGCCGCCCTGCTGCAAAAGGTGGGCACCGGCGACCCCACGGCCCTTGAGGCCGGGGCGGTCCTGGACATGGCCACCCGCGACGGCGCCGCCGCCCTGGGCTGGCCCGAACTGGGCCGCCTCACGCCCGGCGCGCCGGCCGATCTGTGCGCCCTGGACCTGACCCGACCGGCCCTGCGCCCCGGCCTGGACCCGGTGTCCGACGCGGTCTACGCGGCCAGCGGCGGCGAAGTGGTTCTCACCATGGTCGCCGGCCGGGTCCTCTACCGCGACGGCGCGTTTTTAACCTTTGACTACGAAAAGCTGCGCCGCGACGCGGCCGACACGGCCGCCCGACTGACGGGGCGGTAGCGGAAGCCCCTGAAAAGTCGCTTGACAGGCCCGCTACGCTCCGTAATAAAGGCTGGCTTTGCGCCGCAACTATTCCCGCGCCCCATCCCGCGCGGTCCGGAGGTTATCCCATGTCCCAGGTCATCACCGTCAATGGCGTCGAATGCCATCCCATCGTGGAAAAGTGCGAGGGCTGCGATCGCACCATGGAGCAGGATGGGGTCAAATACTGCAAGAGCTATCCCCTGCCCGAGCGCAAGTGGGCCCAGAAGGTCTGCAACTTCGCCACCCACATGAAGCTCGAAGTCGATAAGGGCGGCAAGGTCAACATCAACCCCCTCAAGGCCTCCAAGCGCGCCGCCCGCGGTCGCTAGGCCCCGCTCTTTCTCCGTCACGCCCAGCCGGGAGGTCTTGCGCCTCCCGGCTTTTTGCGTTGCGTCCGGTTTGCCAAGCGCCCGCCGACCGGCTACATTGCCGGCTTTGGCGACTTCTCCACCCATAAGCCCGGAGCCCCTATGCTAGACGACTTGCTGGCCCATATCGACGGCGAACGCGAGGCCGTCATCGACCTGCAACGCGAAATGACCGCCATCCCCGCCCTGGGCCCCGACAACGGCGGTCCCGGCGAACGCGAAAAAGCCGACCGCCTCAAAGTCCTGCTGGCCGACATGGGCTTCCCCGAAGTCCGCGAAATAAACGCTCCCGATCCCCGCGTGCCCTGCGGCCACCGCCCCAACCTCGCCGTGGTCATGCCCGGGGCCGACGCCTCGCGCACCTTCTGGGTCATCTCCCACCTCGACATCGTGCCGCCCGGCGACCGCGCCCTGTGGAAAAACGATCCCTACACGCTGTCCGTCGACGGCGACCTCGTGTACGGGCGCGGCGTCGAGGACAACCAGCAGGCCGTGGTCAGCTCCATCCTGCTCGGCCGGGCCATCGCCGCCAAAAAGCTGCTGCCGCCCATGAACTACGGGATGCTGTTCGTGGCCGACGAGGAAACCGGCAGCAAATACGGCCTCGACTACGTGGCCGCCCACCACGACGGGCTTTTCTCCAAGGACGACCTCTTTCTCGTGCCCGACTTCGGCCTGCCCACCAGCGAAATGGTGGAAGTGGCTGAAAAAAGCATGCTCTGGCTCAAGGTTATCGTGGAAGGCCGCCAGTGCCATGCCTCCACCCCGGCCGAAGGCGTCAACACCCTGGCCGCCGCTTCGCTTTTTATCCTCAAGATCCCCAAGCTCTACGACAAGTTCGGCGACAAGGACCCGCTGTTCCACCCCGCCAACTCCACCTTCGAGCCGACCAAGAAAGAAGCCAACGTCGAAAACATCAACACCATCCCCGGCCGCGACGTCTTCTACGTCGATTGCCGCGTGCTGCCCCACTACAACCTCGACGACGTCCTGGCCGCCATCGCGGGCTTCGGCAAAGAAGTTGAGGAAGCCTGCGGCGTCACCGTCAGCTACGAGATCGTGCAAAAAGAGCAGGCCGCGCCAGCCACCGACGTCTCCGCCACCATCGTCACCCGGGTCATGGACGGCATCCGGCAGGTCTACGGAGCCGATCCCAAACCCATGGGCATCGGCGGCGGCACCGTGGCCGCCTATCTGCGCCGCCGTGGCTACCCGGCCGTGGTCTGGGCCACCCTGGAACACAACGCCCACCAGCCCAACGAACGCTCCAGCATCGCCAAAACCATCGGCGATGCTAAAGTTATGGCGAGGGTGTTGTATAGTTAGTTTGTCATAAGATGCCTCCGGCGGCCAGGAGAGGCTCTGCCTCTCCTGGACCTCTCCGCCGGGGGCCTGAGGCCCCCGGACCCCCCAAAGGGGTTGCGGAGGGGACGCATTGCTGTGTAGGCGGGCGGAGATGAAGGATGAATATCAAGCGCGCTTGGAAAAAGCTCCTCATGGAGCAGTGCCGCCGGCCCGGCGGCATCCTTGGCGAATACATCGGCCGGCGCATGAACCGCAGCCACTACGCCCTGACCACCTGGGGCCTGTCCCAGGTGGACGTCGCCCCGGACCAGGACATCCTCGACATCGGCTGCGGCGGCGGCCGCACCCTGGCCCGGCTGGCCGAACTGGCCCCGCGCGGGCGCATCTGCGGCATCGACGCCTCGCCCAAAAGCGTGGCCCTGTCCCGACGCCATAACGCCAAGGCCGTGGCCTCGGGCCACATGGAAGTGCGCCAAGCCTCGGTTTCGGCCCTGCCCTACCGCGGCGCCACCTTTCATCTGGCCACGGCCGTGGAGACGCATTACTTCTGGCCCGACCTGGCCGCCGACCTGATTGAGGTGCGGCGCGTGCTGCGCCCGGGCGGCCGGTTCCTGCTCCTGGCCGAGGTCTACGACACGCCGCGCTTCGACGCCCGCAACCGCAAATGGCTGGAACTCGTGCCCATGACCTATTTGACCCCGGTCCGATTCCGGGAGCTGTTCGAGGCCGCCGGCTTCGTGGACGTCGCCGTCCACGAGGAACCCGACCAGGGCTGGCTGTGCTGCCTGGGCCGCAAGCCCGACGCTGCCTGAAGCCGCCTGAGGCCGCCCTTTCCGTTAACGCCGATCTGACCATGCCCCCCATTTTTTTCCCATTCCACCCCTTGCAAGGGGGTCCGGGGGAGATTATGCCCCCCGGCGGGGCGTCGGGGCAACGCCCCTACATGCTCTTTCCCTTTCCCTACGCCGGAGGCGCGTGACTTCCATGACGTTCGACATCATCGTGATCGGGGCCGGACACGCCGGCTGCGAGGCGGCCATGGCCGCCGCCAGACTCGGCTGCAAGACCCTGCTTCTCACCCAAAACGTGGACCGCATCGGCCATTTGTCCTGCAATCCGGCCATCGGCGGGTTGGCCAAGGGGCACATGGTCCGCGAGATCGACGCCCTTGGCGGCATGATGGGCCTGTGGGCCGACGCCGCCGGCATCCAGTTCCGCACGCTCAACACCAGCAAAGGGCCGGCCGTGCGCGCCACCCGCGCCCAGATCGACCGCGACCAGTACATGCGGGTGGTCAAGCGTGACGTCTTCGCCCAGGAAAACCTCACCGTGCGCCAGGACAGCGCCGAGGACATCCTGGCCGAGGCCGGGCGCGTCAGCGGCCTGCGCGTCGCCTCGGGCGAGACGTTTGCCGCCCGGGCCGTCATCGTCACCACCGGCACCTTTCTGGGCGGGCTTATCCACATCGGCCTGACCCAGCTGCGCGGCGGCCGTCTGGGCGATCCGCCCTCCGACGGCTTGCCCGCCAGCCTGCGCCGCCATGGGCTGACCCTTGGCCGCCTCAAGACCGGCACCACGCCGCGCCTTCTGGCCAAGAGCATCGACTTTTCCGTGACCGTGCCCCAGCCCGGGGACACGCCACCGCCGGGGTTCAGCTTCCACGGCCCCGGGCCGGTGCTGCCCCAGGTGCCCTGCTACCTCACCCACACCAACGCCCGCACCCACGAGGCCATCCGGGCCGGTTTCGAGCGGTCGCCCCTGTTCACCGGCGTCATCCAGGGAACCGGCGCGCGCTACTGCCCCTCGGTGGAAGACAAGGTGGCCCGGTTTCCCGAGCGCGACCGCCATCATGTGTTTCTGGAGCCCGAAGGCCTGGAAAGCCCGGAGATCTACCCCAACGGCATCTCCACCAGCCTGCCCATCGAGACCCAGAAGGCCATGATCGCCACCATCCCGGGACTGGAAAATGCGGTCATCGTGCGCCCGGGCTACGCCATCGAATACGACTACGCCGACCCGGTGCAGCTGTCCCCGACCCTGGAAACCAAGGCTTTGCCGGGGCTGTATCTGGCCGGCCAGATAAACGGCACCTCCGGCTACGAAGAGGCCGCCGCCCAGGGGCTTTGGGCCTCCCTCAACGCCTGTCTGGCGCTTTCCGGCCGGCCGCCGTTTCTGCTGCGCCGCGATCAGGCCTATATGGCCGTCCTGGTCGATGACCTCGTCACCAAGGGGACCAGCGAACCCTACCGCATGTTCACCTCCCGGGCCGAGCATCGGCTGCTTCTTCGCGAGGGCAATGCCGACGCCCGGCTGACCGCCCTGGGTCGGGAGATCGGCCTTGTGGGCGAGGCCCAATGGGTGCGCTACGAGGCCAAGGAAGCGTCCATCAGCAAGGCCATGGCCGGTCTGGCCGAGCGCCGGGTGCGGCCCGGAGACTGCGACGACGCGGCCTGGGAGGCCCTTGGCGGCAAGCCGGCCGAGCGCAGCCTGCGCCTGGACGAACTCCTGCGCCGCCCGGCCGTCAGCCTGCCCGATCTTTTCCGTTTCTGGCCCGAACTGGCCGAAGTTCCGGCCGAGGCGGCCGTGGAAGCCGAAACCCGCGTCAAATATGACGGGTACTTGAAGCGCCAGGAAGAGCTGGCCGGCCGGGCCGGCCGCCACGAGAGCGTGGCGCTGCCGGAGGATCTCGACTACGCCGCCGTGGCCGGGCTGTCCCGGGAAGTGGTGGAAAAGCTCGTCCGGGTGGCCCCGCGCAGCCTGGGCCAGGCCTCGCGCATCTCGGGCGTCACCCCGGCGGCGGTGTCCTGCCTGGAAATCCATCTCAAAAAGCTGTCCAGACAGGCCTAAAAGCCCCTTGTGCCCGCCCGGACGATGGCTTATGACCGATTCATGGCGGAATTCTGGGGGTTTGCCCACCTTCCGGCTTTTTTAAGCCTTTTTGACCCCGGTTGGTGGGATCGGATGCTCGACGACACCAACACCGGCCATGCCTCGCCCGAGGCCCTGCTCATCATGGCCGGGACTTTCGCAATGTTTTTCACGATTATCGGCGTGGGCGCGTTCGTGAAGACCAAGTACCGGCCAACGGACGTGCGCCCCACCACCTGGATCACCAAGCCGGCCGAGGTCCGGGCCTTGGTGGAGACGGCCCTGACCCAGCGCAGCAAGGTTCGGGTGAGCTTTGTGCGCGACGATCCCGGCGCGCGCATGACCGACGCCGCCATCGTCGCCGCCTCGCCGGGGCGCGGCATCGAACTTGAAATGACCTCGCTCGTGCGGGCCAACCCGACCTGGATCGGCAAGCTCGTGGCCTGCGATTTTCGCCTGCGCCTTGATCCCCACCGCGACCTGCACAGTTTTTACAACTTCGTGGCCCCCATCCAGGCCATCGGCAAGGCCGGCGACAACTTCATCCACATGACCGTGGACTGGCCGACTCGCCTGGAGCTGGAGCAAAAGCGCGGGTTCTTGCGGGTGGAGCCGCCGCAAAACGTCATTCTCGAATTGGAATTGTGGCACGAGTCCACCATCAAGAACAACCGAGGCCGCTTTGCCGACCCGGCCACCTGGGGCGAGCCGCTTTTGCGCTTTGACCCCAAGTTCGACACCCCCGACATCGAACTGCGCAACATTTCCGGCGGCGGCCTGCGCCTGGAGGTCCAGCACGAGGCCTACCGCCGGGGGCATCGCCTGTTCGAGCCGACCTCGCGCTTCATCGCCCGGCTGCTTTTGGCCGAGCCGGAAATCGGCCAGCCCGTGGAGTTCAATCTGGCTCTGCGCCTGCAGAATATCTACGGCGATCCCAAGGCCCTGGGCATCGTCGGCGTGGGCTTTCACATCACGAGCTTTGCCGTGCCCGGCGACACGCCCGGCGAGCCGCTGTCCTGGAAAACCGCCGCCGCCGGCGTGCCGGCCCTGGACGACTGGGCCTACCGCCGCCATCTGGCCATCTACCGCCAACGCGGCGAATAGCCCCATGGACGAACGCCAAGATCGTTGTTAGTATTTTTGTTCAGCTATCCGGGCTTGTCACGGAAACGACGCAATTCCCGGAGTACTTCGCGGAAAAACGCCGCATGACGGCGCGCCCCGCTTAGGAGGATCAGGTTGGACGACGATTCCGATGGTCGGTTTTGGAATGCCCTGACCAAATTTTTCCGCCAAAAAAGCATTTCCCTTGAAGAGTTGATCCTGGAAGCCCGGGCGGAGGGTTCCATCATCCCGGAAGACGCCTCCATGCTCCTCAACATCCTGCGGCTGGAAAGCAAGCAGGTGTCGGACATCATGGTGCCGCGCCCGGACATCGTCTGCGCCGAGATCGACGACGGCCTGGACGCCGTCTGCGCCCTGATCAAAACCCACGGCCACTCCCGCATCCCGGTCTACGAAGGCAACCGCGACAACATCCTGGGCGTGCTCTACGCCAAGGACATCCTCAGCAACATGCTGCCGGTCTGCGGCGAAACGCCCGACCTGCGCGCCATCATGCGCGAGGCGCTGTTTGTCCCGGAGACGCTGGACCTCAAGAAGATGCTCCTGGAATTTCGCAGCCAGAAAAAGCACATGGCCGTGGCTCTGGACGAATACGGCGGCACCTCGGGGCTGCTCACCCTGGAAGACGTGCTGGAAGAGATCGTCGGTGAGATCGAGGACGAACATGATCCGAGCAAGCCCGAAGAGATCCGGGAACTGCGGCCCGGCGTCCATCAGGTTTCCGGACGGGCCATGCTCGAAGACATCAACGCTGCCCTGGGCCTGTCCCTGGAGTCGGAACAGGTGGAGACCATCGGCGGCTTCCTTACCGAACTGGCCGGCCGCGTGCCCCGGCAGGGCGACGCCTTCACCCTGGACGGACGGCGCTTCACCGTCCGCGAGGCCGACCGCCGCCAGATCCGCTCCATCGTCATCGAGCCGGCCGAGGCCTAGTATCGCGTCCGCGAAAAGCGCATATGGTTTTTGATAGTCAACGAGCTAAAACCATTTATTTTTCTTAAAAAAACTAGCGTATTTTTTTAGGACGCGACACTAGCTGCCGCTTGATAAAATTTTCAGGGGTTAGTCCCTTGGCCGCCGAAGCAACGGTGGTTTCCATCAAAGGCGAACCACCCTCAATCACTTTTCCCGTCGAGGGGGTCCGGGGGGATCATCCCCCCGGCCGCCGGAGGCTTCCCCCCTGCCGCCTATCCTCAAATCCCCGGAAGTGACGCCGTGATCCTTGCCGCTTTTCTTGCCGTGTGCGGAGCCTGGTTCGGCCTGGCCAACCCCGTCGCCCGCCTGCCGCTGTTCATGCTGTTGCTGCCGGCCGGCTTGGCCTACCTCGCCTGCCGGGCCGAAACCACCCGGCAGGCCGCCAAATGGGCCTACTGGACCGGCGCGCTGACCGCCGCCGGCAATCTTTACTGGACCTGCCTGCCCGTCCACGACTTCGGGGGCATGCCCTGGGTGCTGGCCACGCCCGTGCCGGTGCTCATGGGTCTGGTCCTTGGCGCGTACGCCGCCGCCCTGGCCCTGGCCTGGCGCTTTGGCGCGGCCAGGCTCCCGGCCTGGTTGTTTGTGCCCTACGCCGCCGCCGCCTGGACCGTCATGGAGATGCTGCGGGGCACGCTTTTCACCGGCTTTCCCTGGCTCACCCTGGCTGGAGCCTTTTCCCCCTGGCCCATGGCCATCCAGGGCGCGGCCTACCTCGGAGCCTACGGCCTCTCAGGCCTGCTCGCCGCCCTGGCTGCCGGCCCGGCCGTCTACGGGCTTTTCTCCCGTCCGACCCTGGCCGTTATCCTCATTGCGGCCGGACTGGCCTTTCTCGGCAACCGCCGGCTGGCCGACCCCGTGCCCAAGATCGCCGCCGCCCATGTGACCATCGTCCAAGGCAACGTGGACCAAAGCCGCAAATGGGCCCCCGAGGCCGAGGAAGAAACGGTTGATAAGTACATTGACCTGTCCAAGCGCGCCCTGTCCGACGCGCCTTCGGACCTCCTCGTCTGGCCCGAGACTTCCATGCCCTTTTTCTATCAGGACGGCGGCCATCTGGCCCAGCGTGTGCGCGACTTCGTCGCCTCGGCCGGAGTGCCCCTGGTCTTTGGCGCGCCGGCCTACGAACGCACCCTGGGCGGGCACGTGCTCTACAACCGGGCCTTCCTGCTGGCCCCGGACGGCCGGGCCGCCGGCTACGACAAGGAACACCTCGTCCCCTTTGGCGAATACGTCCCCCTGGGGCAGTACCTGACCTTCATCGGCAAGCTGGTCGAGGGCGTGGGCGACTTCAAGCCCGGCGCGTCGGCCGCCCCTCTGCGCCAGGGCGACCTTGCCCTGGGAACGCTCATTTGCTATGAAGCGATCTTTCCCGAACTCGCTCAAAAACGGGTGGAAGCCGGGGCCAACGTCCTGGTCAACATCTCCAACGACGCCTGGTTCGGCGATACGGCGGCTCCCCGGCAGCATCTCGATCTGGCCTTGCTGCGGGCCGTCGAACAAGGACGGGCGCTCATCCGAGGCACCAACACGGGCATTTCCGCCGTGATCGACCCCCGGGGGCGCGTCATGGCCCAGGGCGGCCTTTTCACGGCCCTGGCCCTGCCATGCCCGGAGACGCCCATCGTGTCGGAAACGACCTGGTATCACCGCTACTACGGCCTGATCACCTGGGGCCTGCCGGCCCTGTTCGCGCTCCTGGGGCTGGCCGCTTGCTTAAGGCCTGTTCGGTCCCGCGACCGCCGCCCCGGCGGACTGACCCTTTAACCCCAAGCGACTGCTCACGACATGCTGCAATATTCGGAACTGCGCACCCAGGGCGCCGAGCTTTTGGAAAAATTCGAAGGATTCTGGAGGCGTCTTTGACCTGGATAAAAGCCGCCAGCGTCTGGAACTCATCGAAGCCGAGCTGTCCCAGCCCGGCGCCTGGGATAATCCCGAGCGTCTGACCCCGATCCTTCGGGAAAAAAGCGCCCTTGCCGCCAAGGTCGCCGACGGCGAGCGTCTGCTGGCCGCCCGGGCCGACCTTGAAGAGTGGCTCGGCATGGCCAAGGACGACGGCAGCCCGGAAATCCTCGACGCCCTGGCCGAACAGATCGGCACGCTTCGGATTGATCTGGCCGACGCCGAACTGGCCGCCTTTTTCGGCCCCGAGGACAACGCCGACGCGATCCTCGAAATCCACCCCGGAGCCGGCGGCACCGAGGCCCAGGACTGGGCCGAGATGCTGCTGCGCATGTACCGCCGCTGGGCCGAGCGCAAGCGTTTCGACGTCAAGATGCTCGACTTCCTGCCCGGCGACGAGGCCGGCGTCAAAAGCGTCACCCTGCAAATTTCCGGTCCCTATGCCTACGGCCTGCTGGCCGTGGAAAAAGGCATCCATCGATTGATCCGCATCTCGCCCTTCGATTCCTCGGGCCGACGCCACACCTCCTTTGCTTCGGTGGACGTCTACCCCGACGCCGGCGTGGACATCGACATCGAGGTGAAGGAAGACGATCTGCGGGTGGACGTGTTTAGGGCTTCGGGGCCGGGCGGCCAGCACGTCAACAAGACGTCCTCGGCCATCCGCATCACCCACCTGCCCACCAACATCGTGGTGCAGTGCCAAAACGAGAAGTCGCAGCACCGCAACCGCGAGACGGCCATGAAGGTGCTCAAGGCCCGACTTTATGACCTGGAGCTCAAAAAGCTTGAGGCCGAGAAGCAGGAAAGCTACGAATCCAAAAACGCCATCGGTTTCGGATCCCAGATAAGGACCTACACCATGCAGCCATACCGACTGGTCAAGGACCATCGCACCGGCGTGGACGCCGGTGACGTTGAAGCGGTGCTGGACGGCGACCTGGACAAGTTCATTCGCGGCTTCCTCCTGGCGTCGGGCGATGACTCCCGCAAATAACGGCGGCTGTTCGCCGGACTTCCCGGACGAGGCCCTGGCCGCCGAGCTAGACGAGCTGCGCCAGTTGCTCGACGGAACGGACAAGCCGGCCTGCGCCGAGGAAGGCGAAGGGCTGGTCATCATGCGCCTGTGCTCGGGGCTGACGCTTCAGGAATGGGAGGGGCTTGGCGCGCGGCGCGACCTGCGCGACTGGATGGCCCTGCCCATCACCGCCAACCCGTTCCCCTATCTTACGCGCATCCAGCAGACGCTTTAGGAACTGGTCTTTCTCTCCGAACACGATCCCCTGACCAAGCTTCACAACCGGGGCGCGTTCGAGCGCATCCTGGCCGCCGAACTCATCCGCTCCTCGCGCTCGGGCCAGCCCCTGGCCCTGGCGTTGCTCGACCTCGACAATTTCAAAACGGTCAACGACACCTACGGCCACCCTTGCGGCGACCGGGTGCTGGAAACCATGGGCGCGCTTTTGGCCGCCGAAAAGCGCACCTACGACTACGCCGCCCGGGTCGGGGGCGAGGAATTCGCCCTGATCCTGCCGGGCGTCGGCATGGTCCGGGCCGAAGGCATCGTCGAGCGCCTCATCGAATCGGCCCGCACCCTTCGGGTGGTCTGCGAGGGCGTGGACACGCCCCTTTGCGTGACCCTCTCGGCCGGCATCGCCTGCACCAAGGGCAAGGTGGCCATCAGCCGGGAGAAGCTCTACGCCATGGCCGACGAGGCCCTTTATATGGCCAAGGCCGAGGGCAAGGACCGCGTCCGCTGCGCCCCCATCGCCGACCTGACCGGAACCCCTGAAAAAACCCTGGTGCGAGCCGATGAAAAGCGCTTTCTTTTCACCGGCACGACCAAAGGATGATACGGCGTATGCCCGAAGCCTCAAATCCCAACGCCACCCTGTCGGTGGCCATCTTAAGCGGCAAGGGCGGGGTCGGGAAATCCAACCTGACCCTGAACCTGAGCTATGCCCTGTTTAGGGCCGGCCACCGCGTGCTGCTCATGGACTTCGACGTGGGCCTGGCCAACGTCGACGTGCTGCTCGGCCTGTCGCCGGAAAAAAACCTCCAGGACCTGTTTCGCCCGGAAGTGACCGCCGCCGAGGTCATGCTGGCCGTCGAACCCGGCGGTTTCGACTTCCTGCCGGCGGCCAGCGGCGTGCCCGAACTGCTGGAGATGGACGACGACATGCGCGAGGTGCTGTTCCAAAAGCTCAACGGCGTGTTTGCCGGCTACGACTACCTCATGCTCGACCTCGGAGCCGGCATCTCGCCCACGGTGTTGTCCGTGGCCGCCATGAGCCAGATGCGGGTGCTGGTCGTCACTCCGGAACCGACTTCGCTGACCGACTCCTACGCCGTCATCAAGGTGCTGCACACCCAATACGGGATTTCGGACTTCCATGTGCTGGTCAATCAGGTGGAGCGGGTCTCGGACACCCAGGCCACCTTTGCCCGGCTGTCGGCGGCCTGCAGCCATTTCCTGGGCTTCGAACCCCAGCTCATCGGCGGCGTGCGCCATGACCAGGCCCTGCCCGACGCCGTGCGCCGCCAGATTCCCCTGCTGCGCCACGCCCCCAAAAGCCCCGCCGCCCTGGACATCGTCAGCGGCGCGGTGCGGCTGCACCGGGTGCGCCAGCAGCGCCACGACGAACTGCTCGGCGCGCCGGTGCTGGGAAAAATTCCAACGATTCGCAAGTAGGACTTGACGGGGGACCGTTGTTTTCGGCAATGGTATGAAATAGATGGACGATTGCACTCCGCCAGTTTGGGGAGGCGTCCGGCCAACCGTCAACAGCGCGAGGACCACGCGATGAACAAAAGCGAACTCATCAAGACCCTGGCCGAGACCAAGGACCTGCACATCGACGAAGCCGCCGACATCGTCAACGCCTTTGTCGATTCCGTCAAACAGGCGCTTATCAACGAAGACCGCGTGGAAATCCGCGGCTTCGGCAGCTTCAAGATCAAGGGCTACAAGGGCTACACCGGCCGCAACCCCAAGTCCGGCGACGTGGTCACCGTGGCCCCGAAAAAGCTCCCCTTCTTCCGCCCCGGCAAAGAACTCAAGGAATATCTCAACAAGTAGCCCCTATGCGCACCCTGATCACCTTGCTGCTGGTCCTGGCCGTCACGGCCATGACCACGGCGGCGGCGTTGGCCGCCGAGCCGGCGTTGACCATCCTCTACGCCGGCAATACCTACGGCTATTTCGACCCCTGCCCCACCTGCGGCCCGCAAAAGCTCGGCGGCCTGGCCCGGCGGGCCAGCGCCCTCGAAGCGGCCCGGGCTTCCGGCAAAACCCTGGCCGTGGCCGGCCCCTGGGAATTCGCCCCCGAGGTCTCGGCCGCCCCGCCCGAGCCGGCCAAGCTCCCGGCCGTGGCCAAGGCCCACGAAAAGCTTCGCTACGACGCCCTGGCCGTCACGCCCCAGGAAGCGGCCATCCTGTCGGCCAACAAGGCCGCCCTGCCCAAGGGGGCCGTGCTGCTTGGCGACACGCCGGCCACGGCCATCGTCAACGTCGGCGGCAAACAGGTCGGGCTGATCTTTTTCCCCATGCCCAAGGACATCAGCGCCGCCGTGCCCGACAAGCTGATGGACGCCGCGGCCAAGGCGGCCGGCGAATTGCGCGGCAAGGTCGCCCTGGTGGTGGGGATAAGCCCCTGGGGAGCCCTGGACGAAGAGGCCTTCATCAACGCCAAGTCCGGCGCGGTGGACGTGCTCTTGGGCAGCGGCGGCGGTTCGGGCTTTGCTTCGCGCACCTCCAAGGACGGCCGCACCCTGTGGACCCGGGCCTACATCAAGGGCAAGACCGTAAACCGCCTCGATCTGGCCGCCCTGCCGGGCGCGCCGGGGTTCGCCTGGAAGATCGGCGAGAACTTCACGGCCAAGGTCGATCCCCTGGACGAGAACTTCCCGCAAGATCCGGCTGTCGAGGTCATGCTCAAGTAATTTCGGCCGCCTCCCTTCGGGCGGCGACTTGCAACCTTTCGAGGCCCATCGTGCACACCGTTTTTCACCGCTTGCTGGCCGCGACGTTGTTCCTGGCCCTGACGGTCGTCTGCGGCCTTCCGCCCCAGGCCCAGGCCCAGGAACCGGCGCTGACCATCGTCCTGTCCGGCAACACCTACGGCAACTACGAGCCCTGCCCGTCCTGAGGCGGCAAACTCGTCGGCGGGCTGGCCCGGAGGGCCACCTTCATCGAATCGCTGCGTAGCGCCGCGCCTGGCCAGGAACGTACCCTGGTCATTGCCGCCCCTTTTGAAATCCTGTCCGACGGCCCGGAAAAAAAGCCCGAGCCGCGCCGCCTGCCGGCCATCAGCCAGGCCATGACGCGCCTTCGCTACGACGCCGGGGCGTTGCTGCCAAGCGAAGCCGCCTATCTCAAAAGCGCCGACGCGCCCATCCCGGCCGGCTTCACGGTCCTTGGCGACAAGCCGGTGACCGCCGTCCTCGACAAGGGCGGGATCAAGGTGGGCATCGTCTTTTTCCCGGCCCCGGCCGATCTGACCAAACCCACACCCCCGGCCGTGGGCGACGCCGTGGCCGAGGCGGCCAAAAAACTGCGGCCGTCGGTGGCGCTGGTCATCGGCGTCAGCGGCATCGGCATGATTGACGAGGAAGCCTTCCTGGCCGCCCATCCGGGCGTCCTGGACGTGCTGCTTGGCAGCGGCCTCAACGCCGGCACGGCCGGCCGGCCAGGCCCCGGCGGCAAGACGCTTTTCGCCCGGGCCTACACCCGGGGCAAGACCGTCAATCGCCTGGACCTGCTCCAACTGCCGCAGGGATCGGATTTCGCCTGGAAGCCGAACGAGAACTTCAAGGCCGAGGTGGTGAACCTTGACGAGGCCTATCCGGCTGATCCCGAGATCAAGAAGCTGTTCGAATAGCCTGGCGTCGCCGCCGCGCGCCGCCTGGCAAGGCAAAACGCCCCGCTCTCCCCGCAGTCCGGCTGCGATGAGGGCGGGGCGTTTTGACGCCGTAGGGGAGGCCTCGTGTCACACGCCCACGAAAAGCCCATGGGAATTCCGCAGACAACAGGCTAAACCCCGTAATCTTTCTTAAAAAACCATCGTAGTTTTTAGGGACGCGACACGAGAAGCGCCAACGGCTGGCTGGAGGGGCTGTCTCCTGTCCGTTATCTTGGGCACGGCGCAAGCATCCGAAATTGTGCCTGAAGACCGCCAAGGGCGTCACGGGTGCAGCGTATTCGTCCTCCACAGAAACCGCGACAACGAGGGGGGCTAGCCCCAGGCCGGCGGCAGGGCGACGACGCGCGCGTAGGCGTCAAGAACGATGCGTGCAGTCTTGTCCCAGGCAAAAAGCCCGGCCCGGGCCAGGGATTTTTCCCGCAGCGTCGCCGCCATTGCCGTATCAGCGCTCAACGCGGCCATGGCCCGGGCCAGACCGGCCACGTCCAGGGGATCGACCAGCACGGCCGCGTCACCGGCCACTTCCGGCAATGATGTGGCGTCGGCGCAGATGACCGCCGCGCCCAGGCTCATGGCCTCCAGCACCGGCAAGCCGAAGCCCTCGAACAGGGACGGATAGAGGAAGGCGTGGCACGAGGCATAGAGCCAGGCCAGTTCGGCGTCGGACACGTAGCCCGTGAAGACGAGATGCTCGGCAATGCCAAGCTCGGCCGCCGTGCGGGCCAGATCGTCCATGAGCCAGCCCTTGCCGCCGGCCAGCACCAGCGGCAGGCTTCCGCCGGTATCGCGCCGCCAGGCGGCGTAGGCGGCGAAAAGCCGCTCGTGGTTTTTTCGCGGCTCGATGGTGCCCACGCACAGCCAAAAGGAACCCGCTTCCATTCCGTCCAAGGCAGCCGGCCGGGCCTGGGGACTCGCCAAGTCAAAGCGACTGGCCAGCGGGGCCACCACCGTGCGTTCCCGGGGATAGCTCGGAAAAACCTTCAAAAAGTGCTTGAGGGAATATTCGGAGATGGAGACGATGCAATCCGCCCGGGTCGCCGCCCCAAAAACGCCGTCGAAGCAGCCGGTGCGGTTGCCCTCGGTGGTCCAGGCCGGCTCGACCAGAAACGACAGGTCGTACAGCGTATAGACCAACCGCGCCCGGGTCAGGCCTGTTGGGCAGAAAAAGTTGTTGGCGTGGACGATGTCTGGCCGGCCCAGACGGGCTTCGAAATCGGCCGGGGGCTGGCGGAAAAAGCGCTTCTGGTCCCAAAAGCGGCCAAAGGCCGGCCCCTGGCGGAATCGGCTGCCCTGCGGGCGCAGGCAGGCCCCGGGGCGCGGCTCGCGGAAAAAGTCGCCCCAGGCCGGATAGAGCACGTAGTCGTTGGCCGTGTCCACCCGGGCCAGGGCGGAGAGCAGCCCGGCGGCGAAATAGCCGCAACCGGCCTTGCCTGAGCCGGTCTGGGAGACGTCGAAGCCGATCCTCATGCCGGGCCGCCTCCGGGGCGAATAAGGCCCCGCGTCAGCCAGGATGCGGTGGTGCGCCACAACCCCGGCGAGATCGAGCGGTTCCAGCGCCAGGACGCCCCCAGCGAAGCCAGAGCCACGGCCGGGGTAAAGAGCCGGCTGCCCGTTAAACCCCACTGCTCTTCCACCAGGACATGGGCGTAGTTGCACAGCCAGCGGTCCGGGGTCGTGCCGAAGGTGTGGCGCAGCATGTCGTTGATTTCGGCGTGGACTTGCAGCCGTGCCCCGGAGGTCTTGGTCTGGGGGTAGAACCGCGAGCCGGCCAGTTTGCGCGGCAGATAACGGAAGACCGCCCCGCCCTTGGCCAGGCGCAGCCAGAATTCGTAGTCCAGGGTATACTGCCAGCGCAGGTCCAGCGCGCCGAAGCGCTCCACGGCCCGGCGGCGCACGAAGGCGGCCGGCTGGCAGATGAGGCAGCGCTCCTTGAGCCGTTCCAAATCGAAAGGCTCCACCGGGTAGGCCTCTATGAAGGCGTCGTTGACATCGATATGATCACCGTCGCCGTAAACCACATCCACATCAGGATGTTCTTCAAATACCTCAAGCACTGCTTGAAGCGCTCCGGGCATGTACACATCGTCGGAATTGAGCCAGGCGATGACCTCGCCGGTTGTCGCGGCGATGCCCTTGTTGACGGCGTCGGGCTGGCCCTTGTCGCGCTCCGACCGGAAGGTCAGGCGGTCGCCGTAGCTTTCCAGCACGGCCACGGTCTCGTCGGTGCTGCCGCCGTCCATGACCACGTATTCAAGGTCGGCCACGCCCTGGGACAGCACGCTGTCGATGGTGCGGCCGATGAACTGCCCCTGGTTGTAGGAGGGGGTGACGGCGGCGACGCTAAGCCTGGCCATGGGAACCTCCAGCGTAGCGCAAGTCCACGTCGCGCGCGCCGTCGGTCAGGCGCAGCTCCTCGCAGCGCGCCGACAGCCGCCGGCGGTCCGCGCCCGGTCCCTGGCCCTCGCCCCGGCGCGCGCCGTCGAAGAGAAACTCCACGCAGCCGCCGGCCGGCGGCAGATCCAGCGAAAACGCCGCCCGGCCGCCGGGTTTGAGCGTTTGCGCCTTGCCCACCGCCCGGCCGGCCACCAGGGCCGTCACCGTCACCCGGGCCGACGGGGCCTCGGCCGGCAAGGCGAACGTCGCCCGCAGCCACTGGCGATGGGCTGCCGGGCCATAGGCCGCGAAAAGGCGCGTGCCGCACCAGCCGTCGGCCCACAGCCCGCGCACGGCCGTGCTCTGGGACACCGGCCGGGCCAGCACCTCCTCGAAAACATCCAGGTACTTTCGGGCCATGTCCTCGGGGCCGCCAAAGGCGGCCAGCCGCTCCCGGCCCTTGGCCACAAGCCCCTCGGCCAGCCCGGGTTCGTCCAGAAGCCGGGCCAGGGCGGCGGCCATGGTGTCGGGCCGCTTGGGATCGAAATACAGCGCCGCCTCGCCTCCGACCTCGGGCAGGCTGGTCACGTCGGAACAGACAATGGGCGTGCCCACGGCCATGGCCTCGACCAGCGGCATCCCAAAGCCCTCGAAGAGCGAGGGGAAAACCAAGGCCGCCGCGCCGGTCATAAGCGCTGAAAGCTCCTCGTCGGACACGTAACCGGCAAAAGTCACCCGCTCGGCCAATCCCAGGCGCGCCGCCGCTTGGCCGAGTTCGGCCCGAAGCCCGGTGTCGGCCCCGGTCAAGACCAACCGGACGTCGTCGGTACGTCCGGCGGCCAACATGCCGAAAGCGGTCAGCAACATGCGGTGGTTTTTATGCGGCCAGTAATTGGCCGGATAGAGGAAATAGCGAGCGTCGCCCAGGCCCAGACGCGCCCGGGCGGCCGCCACGGCCTCGGGGGCGGCGCGCGAAAGCCGGCGCGGCAGGGAGATAGGCACCGTGGCCGTGCGCCCGGGCGGCACATTGCCCTGGGCCAACACGGACTGGCGGGTGAATTCCGAGATGCACACCAGCCGCTCGGCCAGCCGGGCGGCGGTGAGAAAGGTCCGCTCCCGCCCGGCTTCGTCGTCGGGCGCAAAAAACTGCGGATAGGCGGCGTACTGCAGGTCGTAGACCACGGACACGGCCGGCACGTCGGGATGGTGGAAATAGGGCATGGTAAACGGGCAAAAATACAGGTCAACAGGCTGGCCGCGCCAGTGGGACAGGCCGCGCAGCCGCCCGAGCGTCGAGGCCCGGACCCGTTCGACGTTTGGCGCGTCGAGGTGGGCCAGCTCCTCATGGGCAGCGTCGGCGGTCAGGCACACGAAACGCCAGTCCGGCCGCATGTCGCGCAGAGCGTGGAGCAGCAGGATGGTCATGAGCTTGGCCCCGCCGTTGTCGCCCCCGGGCAACACCGGGGTGAGATCGACCAGCACGAGCGCCTTGTCCGTGGCCTTGGCGGCCGGGGCGGCCCGGCGGCCGCGCTCCTTGAGCACGTATTTGACGGCCTTGTTCCAGAACCAGGCCACCCGGCCGACTCGCAACAGCGCCTTGTTGACGAGCTGTGGCAGCCGCCCCTCGGACACCCAGCCCGAGGCCATCTCGCGCACTACGCCTTCCAGGCCGCCGATGACCGGAGCCTCGCCGCCGCACAGCCGATCCGCCTCGGCCTCGGCCGCCTCGGCCCGACGGACCAGATCGAGCATGGCCAGGGTCAGCCGGCCGTCCGGCCGGGCGCACAGGGCATTTTCAAATGCCGCGTCGTCGTGGTCGGCCAGGGTTTCCTTGCCGGCCAGAAACAGCATGTCATAGGGAAATAGCGCGGCCCCGAAACGCAGATGCGGCAACCCGGCGGCCGTGAAAAGCGCCCGCGCCGCTGACTGGCTGAAAAGATAGAGGTGCTCGGCCGGCAGCAACATGCGCGTAAACGGATCGGCTTCGGCCAAAAGCCGCTCGTGGCTGGCCCCGGCCGGAAAACGCGGGGTCTGCACCAGCACCACCCCGCCCGGGGCGAGCAGCTCGGCCACACGCCGCAGCAGACCAACGGGATCGGGCAGATGCTCCAGCACGTCCATGAGGACCACGGCGGAAAGGCTCCCCGGAGCAATGGCCTGCTCCTCCAGCGGGCCGGCCAGGACTTCTATGCCGAAGGTCTCCCCGGCCAACCGGGCCACCGAACCGTCCAGCTCCAGCCCCCTGGCCCGAAACCCGGCCCGCGACAACAGCGCCGTGAAGCCGCCGTGGGCACAACCCAGCTCCAACGTCTCGCCCGGCGGCAGACAGGCCGAAAGCAGAAACTTGAGCCAGCCCAGGCAGCGCTCGGGCAAATCGCGCCGGGCCCGGACCTCAATGGACGGCTGGCCCAGGTCGGCCACCTGATGGTCGTACCAGTAGTCCCGGCCGTAGCGCTCGCCGTCCTCGACCCGCGACACCAAGGTGCCGCAGCCCGGGCACAGCATGTACTCGGCCCCAAACGGCTCCAACCCGCCCATCCCGCACCAACACTGCCGCATATGAAAACTCCCAAACTGGGGGAGGAAACCCCTTTTTGAAAAAAGGGGTTTCCTCCCCCAGACCCCCACCTTCCCCCAAAACTTTCCAAAGGGGGTGGGTTAACTATTGTCCGTGTTCGCTGGTCCCGTCGCGCTGGGGAATTACGGGGCGGCCTCGCCGCCATACAGGCGCAGGGTCGCCTGGCCGGGCAGATTGGCCACGCCGTGATGGGTGAGCTGCACGGGCGTGGTGTCGCGGCTGCGAAACGTCACCAGGAAATCCCCGGCCCGGGTCACGATGGAGATGACCGTGGCCCGGCTCTCCAGTTCTTCGTGGGGCAGGCTGGCCCGGCGCTCGAAATCGCTCACGGACAGGGCCGAAAAGCCGAGATTGAAGGTGTACTCGCCCGGCGCCAGATCGAGCTTAAGATCGAAACGCGCCCGCAGCGCCGTGCCGGCCGGCGTGGCCAGGGCATGGTCGCAGTCGAATTGCAGGGTGTTCTTGCCAAAGACAATGACGCGCTTGTCGTTTATGAGCTCCACCCCGGCCACGGCCACTTCCAGGTCGTGGCGCACGGCGTAGCGGCAAAAAATCGAGACCGTCTCGCCCTGCTCGAAGCTGCGGCAAGGCCGGCCCGAGGCGTCGCACACGGCCACATGGGTGCAACCGGCCCAATCGTTTTCGGCCACCGCCGCGCCGGAGAGGTCCAGGAAGGCCTCCTCGGCCGGCCAGCCGTCGCCGTCGGGGCCTTCGGACGGCAGATTGAGATCCCGGGCCGTCTGGCCCAGGGACGTCGGCACGTAGTCGCCGCCGCCGACCATGTAGCGCTTGACCGCCGCCGCCGCGTCGCCCAGATAGCCCACCCGCCCGTGTTCGAGGAGCAGTCCCCGGCGGCAGAACTGGGCCACGTCGTTCATGGCGTGGGAAACCAGCACCACCACCGTGCCCCGGGAAAGAAGCCCTTCCAGGCGCTTGTAGCACTTCTGGCGGAAAAAGACGTCGCCCACGGCCAAGGCCTCGTCGATGATAAGGACGTCCGGGGTGAGGCTCGTGGTCACGGCAAAGGCCAGGCGCAAGAACATGCCGCTGGAATAGGTGCGCACCGGCTGGTCGAAATGCGGCCCGATGTCCGCAAAGGCCGCGATGTCGTCCATGCGGGCCAGGGCCTCGGCCCGGGGGATGCCCAGCACGGCGGCGTTGACGAAAACGTTTTGCCGGCCGGTGAATTCCGGCTTGAAGCCCGACCCCAGTTCCAACAGCGCCGTGGTGCGCTCAGGCAGGATGGCCTCGCCGCCGGTAGGCTCCAGTACGCCGGCCAAAATTTGCAGCAGGGTCGATTTGCCGGCCCCGTTCTTGCCGATAATGCCGAAGGATTCGCCGGGCGAGACGGTAAACGACACGTCGCGAAGGGCCCAATGCTCGCGGTAGAGCTTTTTGCCGCCGGGCACGAGCATCTGGCGCAGCCGGTCCTGGGGCCGGGCGTAGAGTTCGTACATCTTGGAGACGTTTCGTACGTCGATGACCGGGGTCTCAGACGACATCGGCAAAAAGCCTCTTCACATTGGTAAAAAAGGAGTACCCGGCCAGCATGACCACGGCGCAAATGACGGTGGTCAGCCCCAGGGCCGGCCAGTCCGGCATCTGACCATAAATGATGGTCCGGCGCAGGTGGTCCACCACGGGATACAGCGGATTAAGCGCCAAAAGGCCCCGGTACGGCTCGGGCACGGCCGAGAGCGGATAGAGGATGGGGGTGGCGAAAAAAAGGAGCTGCACGGCCACGCCAATGATGTTGCCCAGGTCCTTGAGAAACACCCCCACCGGGGCCAGCAGCCAGCACAGCCCCAGGGTCAGCATGGCCAGGGGGATGTAGGCCAGGGGGGCCAGCAGCGCGGTCGGGTGCAGGCTTCCGGTGGTGACGAGTACTCCCAGGACCACCAGGGACAAGGCGGCCAGGGATTCCAGGCAGGCGGCCAACACCAGCCCCACGGGCAGGATCTCCAGGGGAAACTGGACTTTTTTAATGAAATTGACGTTTTCCGAAAGAAGTCTGGGCGCGCGGTTCACGCTGCCCGAAAAGACCTCGAAGGCCGTCAGCCCGGCGAACAGGATCAGGGCGTAGCCGGCCACGCCCCCGTCGGCCCCGGCCCAGGAGGGCTTGAAGACCACTGAAAAGACAAATGTATAGACAGCCAGCGTCACCAAGGGCGAAACAAGGCTCCACAACGCCCCGAGCTGGGCGCCATGGTAGCGCGAGGCGAACTCGATGCGGGTGAAGGCGGCCAACAGCTCGCGGCGACGCCAAAAGGCCCGGGCAAAGGCCACGGGACCGAGGTTCGCGGCAAGGCCGGCCCACAAGGAGCCGCCCCGGGGCCGCCGCACGACCATGACCTTGGATTGCGTACGCATGGAGCCGGTTGCATATTCGATGGAATTGACGCATGTCAACGCATCCGACGCGCCCCGCAACCTCCCAAGCCAAGCGATCCTTCATGCGCATCACCATTGACGCCAGTTCCTTGTCCTATCCCAAACGCACCGGCATCGGCCGCTGCCTGGAATCCATCCTGCCCCATCTGGCGTCCCTGGCCCAGGCGCGCGGCGACAGCCTCACCCTGGTATCGGGCCAGCCCGTGGTCAACGCCGCCGCCCTGGCCCTGCTTGAGGCCGGTGCCATTCAGGCCGCCACGGTCAAGGTTCCCTCGCTCTACGCCTGGCAGCAGGCCGGTATGGCCTGGCAGGCCAAGGAAGTCGGCAGCGACGTGCACTACGCCCCGGACGGGCTGCTGCCCATCGGGTTCACGGGCCGCAGCCTTGGCGTCATAAACGACGTCCTGTGGAAGCGCATCCCCGAGACCCTGCCGCGCCACATCCGCTGGGTGTTCGCCCTGCGCCAGCGGGCGAGCCTGGAAAGCCTCACCATCCCGCTTTCGCTTTCGGCCTTCACCCGGGCCGAGGCCCTGGCCCTGTACGGCGAGGGGGCGGCCCGCATCCGCCCGACGAGCCTGTGCGCCGTGGACCACCACCGCTTCCGCCCGATCCGGCCCGATGACGGCGGTGAGGCCGCTGCCCTGGCCGATTTCCGCGCCCGCCACGGCCTGCCTGAGGCCTTTTTCCTGTGCGTGGGCAACCTCATGGCCCACAAAAATCTCGCCGTGGCCCTGCGGGCCATGGCCCGGCTCCCCGAGGACGCCGTCCTGGCCGTGGTCGGCCATGGCGACCCGGGGGCGCTTTCCGTGGCCGCCCTAGCCGCCGGGCTGGGCCCGGGCCGGGTGCGCTGCCTGGGCTATCTACCCGACGACGACCTGCCGCTCGTCTACCGGGCCGCCGCCGCTTTCGTCTTTCCCTCGCGCTACGAGGGGTTCGGGCTGCCGCTGCTCGAAGCCATGGCCAGCGGCACGCCCGTGGCCTACGCCAAGGCCGCCTCCCTGCCCGAAGCGGCCGGCACGGCCGGCCTGCCCTTTGCCCCGGACGACGACGCCGCCCTGGCCGCCGTCCTGGCCCGGCTGACGGCCGAGCCTGGCCTTGGCCGGGAACAGATCGCCCTGGGCCTGGCCCGTGCCGCCACGTTCTCCTGGCAGGACTGCGCCCAAAACGTCTTCGACGCCCTCATCGAGGCGGCCGGGGAAAGCGACAAGCGGCCCAAGATCACCATCGTCACCCCGTCGTTCAATCAGGCCGCCTACCTGGAACAGACCCTGACTTCCGTGGCCGGCCAGCAAAACGCGGCCGTGGAGCACATCGTCCTTGACGGCGGCTCCAGCGACGCCACGCCCGACATCTTGCTGGCCTGGGACGGCCGGCTGGCGTTCTCGCGCTCGGCCAAGGACGACGGCCAGACCGCCGCCCTGGCAGAAGGTTTCGCCATGGCCACGGGCGAAGTCCTGGGCTGGCTCAATTCCGACGACTGGCTGTGGTCCGACGACGCGCTTAACGCCGTGGCCGAGGCCTTCGCCAAGCACCCCGACGCGGTCATGGTCACTGGCGACACGGTGCTGACCGACGCCGACGGCAAACCCGTCATGATCGACATGGTGCTGCCCTCCTCGCGCCAGATGCGCTACACCATGGCCGTGCCCCAGCAATCGACCTTTTTCCGCAAATCCGCCTACGAGGCGGCCGGCGGCATGGACACCGCCTTTGCCTACTGCATGGACTTCGATCTGTTCGAGCGGATAAGCCGTCAAGGCCGCATCGTGCGCCTGCCCAAGGTGCTGGCCGCCTTCCGCCTGCACCCCTCGGCCAAGACCGCCACCTGGCAGGAGGTCTTTCGCCGCGACCTGGCCGCCTGCCAGCATCGCCACGGCTCCGGACTCCTGCATGAGATCATGATCAAGCTCGTGTCCCTGGAAGTGCGCCTGGGCTCGGTCCTGGCCCAGCTTGGGGCCATCGTCAAAGGCCGGCGGCTGCCCAGCCACGTCAACTGCCGCCTGGAACCCCTGCGCGCCTATGCCCGCAAAAAGCACGGCCTGGCCGGATAGCCCATGCGCATCGCCGTCAACGCCCGCACCCTTGCCTATGCCTCCGGCGGCCCCAAGGAATACCTCCTCAGCCTCATGCGGGCCATGCTCGACCTCCGCGCCGGCCACGACTTCACGCTGTTTTACTCCGACGCCAAGGACGTGGGCACATTCCCCGAGGCCGAGGAAATCGTCCTGCCCACGGCCAACCGGCTGGCCTTCGACTGGCTGGCCCTGCCCCTGGCCCTGCGCCGTGGCCGCTTCGACGCCGCTTTTTTCCCCTCGTCCAACATGCCGCCCGGCATCCCCTGCCCGGCCGTGGTGGCCATGCTCGACCTCGGCTATTTCCACCCGACGCTGGCCATGTACCGGGCCGCCGACACCTGCTACATGAAGTTCGCCATCCGCTACAGCGCCAGGCGGGCCGAACGTCTTGTCGCCATCTCCGAATACACCCGCCGCGACGTCCTGCGCCTGACCCGGGCCAAGCCTGAACACGTCGCCGTCACCCACCTCGCCTGCGACCCCATGTACAAGGCCCCGGTGGATGACGCCGCCCTGGCCCGCTTCCGCCGCGACCGGGACCTGCCCAACGAGTTCATTCTCTACAGCGGCAACGTCTCGCCGCGAAAAAACCTCCCCGTGCTCCTTGCCGCCTACGCCCGACTGGCCGACGCCGCCGCCTGCGATCTGGTCCTCACCGGCGGCCTGGCCTGGAGCGAAGACTTTGACGCGCTCACCCGCCGGCTTGGCCTGGGGTCCCGGGTGCGCCGCCTGGGCCACGTGCCGCGCGAGCACATGCCGCTGCTCTACCGCTGCGCCAAGGTCCTGGCCTTCCCTTCGCTTTTCGAAGGCTTCGGCCTGCCCATCCTCGAAGCCCAGGCCTGCGGCACACCCGTGGTCTGCGCCGACGCCACTGCCCTGCCCGAAGTGGCCGGACGCGGCGCGCTGCTGGTCGATCCCGCCTCCGTCGATGCCTGGACCGACGCCCTTGCCCGCGTCATTAGCGACGACGCCCTGCGCCGTACGCTCATCACCGAAGGCCACGCCAACGAAGCCCGCTTCACCTGGGACCGCACCGCCCACCAAACCCTCGCCGCCCTCGAAGCCGCCGCTTACGCGAAGTAAGGCATGCCTCCGGCGGCCGGGGGCCTGAGGCCCCCGGACCCCCCGAATGGTTTCAGGGGGATAGCGGGATTGCAAGAGCGGGCGGAGTCACGGCAGGTTTGACCCCAGAGACATGTGGGGGCGCCAACGGTCTTGCGGGCCTTTTTGATTTACGGTATGAACAGTATCGGAATTAGCGCGCCTCCGGCCGCGGCAGCGGCCATACCATAGCGTCACCCAAAGGAGAACGCCCCATGAGCAGAAAACGTATCGTCGTCATTGGCGGCACCGCCGCCGGACCCAAAGCCGCCGCCCGGGCCAAACGCCTGGACGAAAATGCCGAAGTCACCCTGCTGCAAAAAGCCCCCAACCTCTCCATGGCCTCCTGCGGCTACCCGTATTACGTCGCCGGCAGCGTCAAGGAGCGCGACATGCTCCTGTGCACCCCGGCCGGCGTGGTGCGCGACCCGGCCTTTTTCGCCGGAGCCAAGGGAGTGGCCGCCCTGACCGGCACGGAAGTCACGGCCATCGACCGCGCCGCCCATACCGTGGCCTGGAAACGGACCGCCACCGGCGAGATCGGCCATCTGCCCTACGACAAGCTCATCATCGCCACCGGCTCCAGTCCCAAGGTGCCGCCCATCCCGGGCCGCGAACTGGCCGGCGTCACGACCCTGGCGACTCTGGAGGACGCCGACGGCCTGCGCGAAAAAGCCAAGGCCATGCAGGGCGGCAAAGCCGTCATCGTCGGCGGCGGGCTGATTGGCATGGAAACCTGCGAGGCCCTGACCGACGCGGGCATGGCCGTCACCGTGGTCGAAGCCCTGCCCCAGATTCTCGGGTTTCTCGATCCCGAACTGGCGCTGCTCGTTGAAAACCACGCCAAGGCCAAGGGCGCGGCCGTGCTGACTGGTGTGGGCATAAGCGAAATCCTGGGCGCAAACGGCGCGGTTACGGGCGTGCGGCTGGCCGACGGCCGCGAATTACCCTGCTCGCTGGTGGTGCTGGCCATCGGCGTGGCCCCCAATGTTGCCCTGGCCAAGGCCGCCGGCCTGGAACTCGGAACCACCGGCGGCATCAAGACCGACGCCCACATGCGCACCTCCGACCCGGACATCTACGCCGCCGGCGACTGCGTGGAAGTGACCAATCGCCTGACCGGCAAGCCCATGCTCGCGCCCTACGGCGATCTGGCCAACCTCGAAGGCCGGGTGGCCGGCGAAAACGCGGTCCTCGGCGATACGGCGACCTTCCCCGGAACCATCGGCAGCGGCATCTGCAAGGTGTTCGATTTCGCAGCCGGCGCAACCGGCCTGTCCGAACGCCGGGCCAGGGAAGCCGGCATCGACGTGGTCACGGCCCTAAACGCCAGCCCGGACATCCCGGGCTTCATGGGGGCCAAGCCCATCGTCTCCAAGATCGTGGTCGAGGCCGCCACCGGCCGCATCCTCGGGTTTGCCTGCGTCGGCGCGGGCAACGTCAACCGCCAGGTGGCCGAAATGGCCATGGCCATCCTCGGCGGCCTCACCGTGGACGACGTGTCCATGGCCGATCTGCCCTACGCCCCGCCCTACTCCCTGGCCATCGACCACGCCATCGCCACGGCCCACATCGTCCAGAACAAGCTGCGTGGGCTGATGCGCGGCCAGTCTCCCCTGGCGGTCAAGGACCGGCTGGACAACGGCGAAAAACCGCTTCTGCTCGATGTTCGCGGCCCCAAGGAATACGAGGAAATGCGCCTGGGCCTGGGCGAAAAGCTCGTTCCCCTGGGCCAGCTCCGCAAACGCCTGGGCGAGTTGCCCGAAGACAAACACGCCCCCATTGTGGCCTACTGCAAGGTGTCCATGCGCGGCTACGAAGCCCAGCGGGTTCTTGAGGCCGCCGGCTACGACAACGTCACGGTCATGGAAGGCGGCCTGGCCGCCTGGCCGTTCGCGCGCGAGAAATAGGCAAGAATAAAAAAGAAAGACAAAGAGGAAGATGCCTCCGGCGGCCGGGGGCCTGAGGCCCCCGGACCCCCCACTTGGAGAAATAGTTTAAGGGGGATCGACGCGGGTTGGTTCTCTGGCCGGTCGGCACGCTAAAAAGGCTGTCGCTTGAATCTGGCAGGTTCAGCGTTACTCAAGGGGCCGGGGAGGGAAAAAACCCCTTCCCGGACCGCTTTTGGGGACTAAGGGTGCTGGGCGGGACAAGTAAGGCTGTTTCGGCTATACGAAGCAAAACGCTTCGGAGCCGCGCCCATGAAAAGCTTTCGCAAGGAACTGTGGTTCAATGTCCCCGGCCGCCGGGGATTTGTGAACATCACCCGCGACGTGGAGGCCTGCCTCAAGGAATCCGGCGTCACCGAAGGCCTGTGTCTGGTCAACGCCATGCACATCACGGCTTCGGTATTTATCAACGACGATGAATCTGGCCTGCACCACGATTACGAAGTCTGGCTGGAAAAGCTCGCCCCCCACGAACCCGTGTCCGGCTACCGCCACAACGTCGGCGAGGACAATGTCGACGCCCACATGAAGCGCCAGATCATGGGCCGCGAGGTCGTGGTGGCCATAACCGAAGGCCGCCTGGACTTCGGAACCTGGGAGCGCATCTTCTACGGCGAGTTCGACGGCCGGCGTAAAAAGCGCGTGCTGGTCAAAATCATCGGGGAATAGTCCCGCCCACCTGCAGCGACATTGCGCCTATGCTCCTTCGCCCGCTTTCGTTTGCCCTATGAACGCCCGCCACTCCTCTCCGGCGCACGCCTCTCGGCCCAATCCCGACCGCAAGCCCTGGATCGACTGGCTGCGGGCCGTGGCCGCCTTTGCCGTGGTGGTCATCCATGTCACCGCGCCGCTCTACGCCCAAATCGCGACCCTGCACCGCACCGACTGGTGGATCGCCAACGTCGTCAACTGCGCCATGCGCTTTGCCGTACCGCTTTTCGTCATGCTGGCCGGCGCGCTGCTGCTCGGCCATAACGAGGACGCCGCCGCCTTCTACGGCAAACGCGCCGCCCGCCTGCTGCCCGCGTTCATCTTCTGGAGCGTGTTCTATCTGCTCTTTGCCTGGGCCACGGGCGGCGACGGCCTGGATATGCAGGAGCGCTTCGTCAATGCCGTGCTGGTCACCGGCGCGACCTATTATCACTTGTGGTATCTGCCCATGTTTTTCGGGCTGATGCTCGTCCATCCCTTTTTAAACGCCTGGCTCCTCGGCCGACGGCCCGAACGGGCCGATCTGGTCGCCTTTTTCGCGGTGGTCGCCTTTTTCGCGGCCCTGCATCAGGCGGCGGAACTCATCGAGGCCGTTAAGGGCCTGCGCCTGGAATGGGCCGGGGCCTTTGCCTGGTTCGTGGGCTGCTACGCGGCCGGCTACGTGCTCGAAACGCGCCTGAACCGGCGGTTGCCCAATCTGTTGCTGGGCGGCGTTTTTGTGGCCGTCGTGGCCGCCGGGGCGCTGGGCAATTTCGCCCTGGTCATGGCCACGGGACTGGTCCAGCGGCAGTATCTGCTGCCGGATTCCGGCGTTGCCGTCCTGGCCATGACCGCGGCGCTGTTCTGCCTATTCCGGCAAAACGCCGCTTCGTTGCCCCAAAGCCGGTTCGTTGCCGCGACGGCCGAGGCGAGCTTTGGCGTCTACCTCATCCATCCGATCTTTTTGTACGTCCTCGACCACGCCCTGCCCCTGCCCCAGCGGGCGGCTGGCTGGTACGTGCCGTTGGCGGCGCTAGGCGTCTTCCTCGCCTCCCTCGGCACCATTACGGCCCTGCGCCGCATCCCGCTTTTCCGGTCCATCTGCTGACGCGGCAAGCCACGCGCCCACGTCGCCGCGCCCGAAACACCGCCCCCGCGCTCCAAACGACAAAGCCCCGGCAGCGGCGCGCCAACGCCGCTGCCAGGACTTGACCAGGGACCCCAAAGGCCGAACGCCGTTATTTGGCGCTGGCGTAGAGCGTCTTGATGGACTCCCCGAGCTTCTGGGCCAGGGGCGAGGCGGCCATGCGGTCCATGACCACTTCGATGTAGGCTCCCGTGCCGCAGGTTTCAGCCTTGGCCATGGCCGCTTCCAACTCGGCGTTGGTCGTGACCTTGGCGCAAAACCAGTCCGACAACCCAAAGGCGGCCGGAAGCTCGGCGTACTTCCAGGGAGCCAGGTCGTTGTAGGAACTCATGGGGTTCTTGCACAGCAGGCGCTCAATCAGATAGCCGTCGTTGTTGAGGCAAAAGACGATGGGCTTAAGCCCATGCAGGCCGAATTGCCCCAGCTCCTGCACGGTCATCTGGTGCGCGCCTTCGCCGGTGAAAAGCAGCGTACGGCGCTGCGGCGCGCCAAGGGCCGCGCCAAAGGCGGCCGGCGTGGCCCAGCCGATGGCCCCCCACAAGGTCTGGTTGAAAAATTCCGCCCCCTCGGGCATCAGCGCAAACCCCAGCCCCATGGACACCGTGCCGGTCTCGGCCATGACGATGTCGCCCGGGCGCAGGAATTTTTCCCAGCGCGGATAGAGGTAATCCGGGGTGATGGGATCATTCGGAGCGCCCTTGGGTTCGCCCAGGCCCTTGGCCCGGGGGTGGCTAATAGTCTTGGCCGGCAAAAGGCGGTCCAGCCCGGCCAGGACATCGCGCATTTCGACGTTGGGGAAGGTGGCGTAGCCCACCCGCACCTCGTGCTGCATGACGGCGATCATGCGGCTTTGGTCGATGTGGGCGGTAAAGGCTCCGGTGTTGAAATCGCTCCAGTGCGCCCCGAGGTTGAGCACCAGGTCGCAGCTCTCAACGAAATCGCGCACTTCCGGGTTCATGATGCGCCCGTCGTAGAGTCCGACATAGCCGGGCAGCGTCTCGTCCAGGGCCGTTTTGTCCATGAACATGGTGGCAAAAGGCAACCCGGTCCGCTCCAGCAGCTCCCGGGCGGTCTGGCGTAGCCCCAGCCGGGCGATGAGGTAACCGGCCAGGACCACGGCCGTGCCGGCCCCGGCGAATTTCTCGGCCATGGCCTCCAGGCAGGCGGCCAGAACGGCCGGATCGCTTACCGGTGCTTCCGGGGCGCAGACGTACTCCCCTGGCAAGGCCTTGTTGGCCTGATCCTGGGGCAGGGCCATGTAGACCGGCCGGTTGCGGGTCAGTCCCGCCTCGATGCAGCGTTCGATCTGGCAGGCGGCGTTTTCGGCGGTCAAAATGGCGCTGGCGCAGGCCACGGGCTTGGCCATGGCGGCAAAGGCGTCGAACTGGCCGTCGCCCAGAGTGTGGTGGACCACCCGGCCCAGGCGCTGGGTGGAGATGCTGGGCATCCCGACCAGATGGAACACGGGCAGATGTTCGGTGTAGGAGCCGGCCACGCCGCAGATGGCCGACAGCTCGCCCACGCCGTAGGTGGTGCACAGCGCGGCCTTGCCGCGTACCCGGGCATAGCCGTCGGCGGCGTAGGCGGCGTTGAGTTCGTTGGTGCAGCCGATCCAGCGCATGTCCGGATCGTCGTCAATGGCGTCGTTTAAGGCAAAGGAGAAATCGCCGGGCACGCCGAAGACGTCGGTGACGCCGATGGCCTTGAGGCGCGACATGAGCAGTTCGATGACGGTCTGGGGCATGGAAATCCTCCGCTGGATACGGCTTAAAGTGATCGGCGCCGGGCCTCAGGCTACACCAATTCCCGTGCGGCCGGCCAGGGCCCGGCCCACGGCCTCGCGCAAGAGATTCACGTCCACGGGCTTGGACAGGTAATCGTTCATGCCGCAGGCGAGATAGCGTTCCTTGTCGCCCTCCAGGGCATGGGCGGTGACGGCGATGACGGGCACATGCCGGTCAACGCCCGGATGCGCGCCTTGCCGGATGCGCCGGGCCGCCTCGTCGCCGCTTAGGCGCGGCATCTGGATATCCATGAGCACCACATCGAAGGAACGCGCGGCCAGGACGTCCAGAGCCAGATCGCCGTCTTCCACGGCCTCGACCGTATAGCCCATTTTGCCGAGCATGGCGACCGTGGCCAGACGGTTGACGGCGTCGTCCTCGACCACCAGCACCCGGGCTGGGCCTTCCGGCGTTTTCGCCTGCCGCGCCTTGACCACCGCATCCTTCGAGGCTTGCTCCAGTTTGCATGGCAGGGAAAAATCGATGCGGGTGCCTACGCCCACCCGGCTTTCCACGGCGAGAAAACCGCCAAGCAGCGTCAGCAGGCGCTTGACGATGCCAAGCCCCAGGCCCGTGCCGCCAAATTGCCGGGTCAAGGAACCGTCAACCTGGGTGAACGGCTCGAACACGTCGTCGAGCTTGTCCTCGGGCATGCCGATGCCAGTGTCGGCCACGGTGAAAAGGAGCACCACCGCCTGGCCGCGCCGCGAAGCCAGGGCGATGTCCAGGCGCACCGAACCGGCCTGGGTGAATTTGATTGCGTTGCCGACCAGATTGAACAGTATCTGGCGCAGCCGCGCGCCGTCGGTCAGCACTCGGGCCGGCACATCCGGGGCCACGACCAGCCCGGCCTCAATCCCCCTGGCCCGACATTCGATGGATAGCGCCCCAAGCACATCGGCCGCCACGTCGCGCACGTCCACAGGCGTGGCTTTGATGACCATGGCTCCGGCTTCCAGCAGGCTGAAATCGAGGATGTCGCCGAGCACCCGGGTCAGCCCCCGGCCGCTTTTCAGGGCCGTGGCCACATAGCCGGCCTCCTCGCGGCCGAGGTCGGCGGTTTCGAGGAGTTGGAGCATGCCGAGCACCCCGTTAAGCGGTGTTCGGATCTCGTGGCTGATGTTGGCGAGAAACTCGCTTTTGGATTGGCTGGCCGTCTCGGCCACGACCATGGCCCGGCGCAGGTCGTCCTCGATGCGCTTCAGCGCGCTGACATCGAAGTAAAAGCCGTCAAAGAGCACCACCCGGCCGCTTCCCGGGCGCGGCGCGGCCCGGAACTGCCCCCAGATCACGCCGCCGTCCGGAGCCAGGACGCGGGCCTGAACGTCGAACGGCTCGCCCGTGGCCATGCTCTGGCTCTCGGCCTGGCGCAGACGCTCGCGGTCGTCTTCGACGATTCGGGCAAAGACCAGCTCGGCGTCGGCCAGGGCCAGGGCCACGGACAGCCCCAGGACGCGTTCCAGGCCCTGGCTCACGTAGAGGAAGCGGTGGTTGCCGGCCGTGTCCACTTCCAGGGTGTAGATGACGCCGTCGGGGAGATTGTCGCCCAGGCTTCGCAGCATGGCCTCGCGGCCGCGAAGCGCCTCCTCTTCGCGGCGCAGGTCGGTGATGTCCCGAAAGATGTCCAGGCGCACCTCGGCCTCGCCCAAGCGAAACCGCCCGGACTTGACGGATACCAGGCGCTCGTCGCCGGCGGCCGTGCGCATCCGGGTTTCCCGGATGGTGGTGAGGCTGCCGTTTTGGCCAAGCACCGAGGCCGGGGCGTCGTCGTCGGCCGGGTTGGTCAGGCCCAGGGCCTCGGTGGTGCGGCCGATGAGGGTTTCCGGCGGGTAGCCCCATTCGGTGGCCAAGGCCCGGTTGCAGTCGAGGATGCGTCCCGTGTCGTCATCGACGACCAGGATGGCGTCGCGAGCCTGATCGAACAGGCTGCGGTATTTGTCTTCGCTGGCCAGCATGGCCTGTTCGGCCTTGCGGCGGCGGGAGCCGGCGATGGCCAGACTGCCGGCCAGAAAGGCCAGGAAGGAGATCCAGGCGAAAAAGAGGATGTTGTTGAGGCGGGTTTGCCGGCTGGCGCCGGCGTCCATGCGCCGGCGCACGGTTTCGCTCAGGGCGTCGGCCTGTTTTTCCAGGGCGGCGAAGGCGGCCTGACGCTCGACGCCAAGCCGCGCCCGCATATCGGGCAAGGCCCCTATACCGCCCATGGACAGCTCGCGAAAGGCGGCAATGGCGGCGGCATACCGGTCCAGGCTTTCGAAAAACGCCTGAAAACCGGCCTGCCCCTCGCCCCCGGGCTCGGCCTGGCCCATGGCCCTGGCGATGTCGCGGCACCCCTGGGCGGCTTGTTCGAAAAACGCGTCCACGTCGGGCAGGCGAACATGCTGCTCCCCGGCCATGCGCCGCTCCACGGCCAGATAGGCTTTGACCGTATCGACCCGCACCTGCTGCAGTTCTTCCAGCACCGGAGGAAAGGCTTCGAAGTTCTCCCGCCAGGAAACATTGGTCCACCACAACAGCAGGCCGGTCAGCAGGGCGGCCATGGCCATGGCATACAGGTGCAGATCAATCCAGCCACGTACGCCAGCGCGACGACCGGGGGGGATGCCGTTGCGGCTCATCGGGACAGGCTCCAGAGCGGCTGGTTTTGCCGTTCAAAGCCCAGGGGCTTGATGCGGGCGGCCAGGGCGTCGGAGCCGACCACTTCCCGCAGGGCGACGTCCATGCCCTCGGCCAGGCGGGCGTCGGCCTTGCGCAGGGCAAAGGCGCTCTCCCCGGCCGGCAGGGCCGCTGGCTGGGCAAAGGGCTGGGCTTCTTCGGCCTCGCCCTGGCTCTCGCCGGCCAGCCAGCGCACGGTGGGACCGGACAGGGCCAGGCAGTCGGCCCGGCCCGAACGCACGGCGGCCAGTCCCGCGCCAGGGTCGGGGACCACGAACAGGCGCTGTCTGGGCAGGCCCATGGCGAGCAAGGCGGTTTCTTCCACGGAGCCGTCGAGAACGGCGGCGACGGCGTCCGGGGCCGCCGCGACGTCTTCGTAGGAGGCCAACTTCCGGGGATTGCCCTGCCGTACCAAAAGGCCCTGGCCGACCCGGGCGTAGGGCAGGCTGAAGAGCACGCGCGCGGCCCGTTCCGGGGTGATGAAAAGTCCGTTGGCGAGCAGATCGATTTGTCCGGCTTCCAGGGCGGCCAGGGCCTGGCCGAAATCCAGCAGCACCCAGCGGATGCGCGGGGCGCCAAGCCGGGCCAGCACGGCCTTGGCGGTCTCCGGCCCGACGCCCGTGACCTCGCCAGCCGGCGTTCGGAAGGCGTAGGGCGGCTCGCTGGAATACCCCACCCGGATCTCCCCGCCGGCCCAGGGCGGCGATGGCTGGACGGAACCGGAACGGAGATAGGCCAGAGCCAGGAGCGTGCCCGCGGCGAAAAACAGCGTTACGGCGATGTAGCCCCAGATTTTGTTCATGCGCCCGCCAGGGTGACGGTTGGGACATGCCGACCCGCCAACGACAAGCGGGCCTTTGCTATCCTCCACCCTATACACGGCAGGCGTATCCGAGGCAACGCCTCCCTGGCCAACCAGCGGCAGTGACCAACCAACAACGATGGACAACCGGGCCTTGCAACGCTTAAATGAACATAAAAAGGCCGCGCCATCGGCCCCACAAGGAGACGGCCATGCCCATCGACCTGCGCTGTTTCGCCACCCTGGCCCCGCTCATGCCGGCCAATGCCGGCGCGTTTCCCATCGCCCCCGGGGAGACCGCCCTGGAACTGGTCCGACGTCTGGACATTCCCCTGGAAGAAATCAAGCTCGTGTTCGTCAACGGCGCGGCCGCGTCCCTGGACACCGTGCTGGCCGACGGCGACCGGGTCGGCATCTTTCCGCCCGTGGGCGGCGGCTGAGCCGCGCCGCCCTCCCGAGCCTTGGGCCGGCCTCAGTAACGCGGACGGCCGGCCTGCCAGGCGCAATAGGCGGCCAGCCCCATTGCGGCCATGCGCCGGTTGTTGTCGCGCCAACGTTCGGCCAGTCCCGGCGGCAACCCCGGGTCGCAGCCGTCAAAATCCGGGCACTGAAAACAATAGCCCACGCCCCGCTCCCGGGTGCAGTCCTTGACCCGGCAGTCGCCCAGCAGACAGTTGCCCGTGCGGCAGCCCGAGCAGCCGCCCTTGCCCAGGCGTTCAAGGACCCCCTCGAAAGCGGCGTAGGCGTTAAACACCGGATCGAGCCGGGCAAAAAAGGCCGCCCGCTGGCCAAAGCCGCCCAGTTCCCGGGCCAGCTCCCGGGACAGCCGGCCGATGGGGCTGTCCGGGTTGTCCAGGCAACGGCCGCAGTCCAGGCCGCACGGGGCGATGCGCTCTTGCAACGCGGCTTCTTCGGTCATGTCCATACTCCTTCGGTCTTGATTCATCCTCACGGCCACGCCGGCCCGAGGCGCTTTGCCCCAGTGCGTGCGCCGGCATCCCGGTCCAGGGTCGCCGACGCGCCTTTATCCCCAAAATACGGCGCAGCCCACAAACGCCAGCCCGATCAGGGCCGGCCGGGTCCAGGCCCGGCGACCGCACAGCCGGGTTGTCCCCAGGCAGACGAGAATCGGCAGGGCGCTGCAGACGGCGATCTTGGCCACTACCGGCACGGCCGTGCCGCACAGCCCGTACTGCAGCACCACCACCGGCGGGAAGTGGTACAGGTACAAATCAAACGACGTCCGTGACAAGCCCGGCCGCCGCCAGACCGACCCGGCCCTGGCCCGGCCGACAAGGGCCACGGCCAGGGCCGTGGCGGCCAGGGCGAAAGCGGTGCGAGCCAGGCCATGGGCCAGGGATAGCGGGACTGAAGGCGCGCCGGAAGCCCAGGCCTGCATGGCCTCACCGCCGGTCCTGGCCATGGCGGCCAGGGTGAAAACAAACGCCAGCCCCCAGACCCAGGTCCGGCCGGGCAGGCCATAATCGGCCGACCAGCCGCGCTTCCAGAAAGACGCGCCGAGCAGGAAGAATCCGGCATAGAGCGGCAGCCTCGTGGGCTGGAACACCAGAAACGGCCCGAGTCTGGCCCAGGCCGCGTCCGGGCAGGCCAGCTGCCCGACTCCGGCCGCCAGCCCAACGCCCAGGGCCAGCAGGCCAATGCGGCCCAAGCTCCATGCCCCCCAACTTCCACGACGGGTCAGCCCGGGACCGGCCGCCAGCCGCGCCGCTGCCAGAACCAGGCAAAAGACGAACAACATGGCCAAAAACCACAGGTGAAACGACCACAGAAGCGTCTGGGACACCTTGGCCGCGTCGGCGCTGGCGAACAGCATGAACCGCCAATCCAAGGCCGTTGGCACGATGGCCAGCCAGTGGACCCAAAAGCCGTCCAGGCCGCCTTTGTCGCGATAGTCGATGTAGGCGATGATCGGGCAGAAAAAGAGCGTCAGCCCAACCAGCGGCACGACGAGCCGCCTGGCCCGGCCGGCCAGAAAGCCGCCCAGGCCGCGCCGGCCAAGGGACGGCAGGGCGAAATACCCGGCCACGCCGAAAAGCAGCGGCATGGTCGCGCCGTCGCAGACCAGCAAAAGGAGGTCCGCCAGGGCGCTCTTGGCCGGATCGCGCACATACCACCAGGGCACGTAGGCGCTGTAGGCCACGGCGGCGTGCTGGACCACCACGGCCAGGACCCCGGCCAACCGCAGGGCATCAAGCTGCCAAGACCGAGCAGGTGTTTCCTGGCCCAAGTTCATGACGCGCCTCCTTGGCGGTTTTGGCCAACGGCCCGCAAGCCGGCCAGGGCGTGGCGGAAGCACTGCTCGGCAAACACCGGCCAATGCTCGGCCATGGGCGGATGTTCGGGCACGATGCGCTGATGGTTTTGCCACAAAAGGGCCTGATACAGGCAGGGTCCCAGGACGCAGGACATCATGGCCACCAGGGTCGTGACGGGCGCGTCCGGGCCGGCGAATTCGGCCATGAGCCCCAGCATGGCCAGGGTCTGGGGCCGGCTGTGGCGCTCGGCCATGTCGCCGAGAAAAGGCGTGGGATTGGCCAGTTCCATGGCCCACAGGCGCAGGAAGGCGTCGCCGACCTCGCCGTGGGCAAATAGCACCTGGCAATAGACCTCAATAAGCAGCCGCAAACGCTCCTCGGGTTCGGCTCCGGCCTTGGCCTCGTCCAGCAGGCGCTGGCGGAAACGCTGGTCGGCGGCGGTAAAAAGCACCTCCAGCACGGCCTGATACAGCTTGTCCTTGCCGCCGTAATAATACTGCACGGCGCTGACGTTGACGCCGCCGGCCTCCTGGCACACGGCCCGCACGGTGGCCCCCTTGTAGCCCTTGGCGGCAAAGGTCCGCAGGGCGGCCCAAAAGAGTTTGTCCTTGACCCCGGCCTCGCTGGCGTCCATGGCTCCTCCAAAACAGTTGTTTCAAACAATTGTTTGCAACCAGTGCCCCAATGCCGCGACCTCGTCAAGGGGGGGGAAGCCATCCCGCATCGCCAGACCCCAAGCCCCGGGTCGGGCCGCTTTTTCTTGCCAAGAGCCGATCCGTCACTTATTTGAAACACTAGCAGCACTGTGTGGAATGTGGTTTGGCGCGCGGCGCGCCTTGGAGAGTTTGTGATCGCGGAACGAGACTTGCTTCCACAGGGGGAAACATGGACAAATTGACACCCCCCATCACCAGCCCGAATGCGGCGCGAGGCAGCGTCATGGTAGCCGTCATCGGCACGCTGATCCTTTTGGGCGTGCTGGCGGCGGCCATCCAGAAGCAGTTTGGCGCGTCGTCGAGTTCCATGGTGACGGAAAACCGCACCGACAGCGCCGGCTATGCCGCCTCTTCCGGCCTCGCGTTCGCGGCAGTGCAAAAAGACAGCGCCCTCGCGGCCATGCACACGGCCGGGGCCACCACCTACACCCTGGGCACCGGCCTCACCTTCACCCTGACCGTGGGCGCGAAAAACACCGGGACCGGAAAGTATCCGGTCACCGTGGTCGGCACGTCCAGCCCCGGCACGGGCCTTGAAGCCAACGCCTACATGTCGGCTTCCATCACGCCGGCGGCGTCGAGCAACACCAACACCGGAGGCGTGTCGGATTACGTCATGTCGACAGGCGGCACGGCCAAGGTGGCCGGCTATGTGGCCGGCGACGTCCTGGCCGACACCGTCACCCTGCAAGGCGGCTCCACGGTCGCCGGTTCCCTCACCACGACCTCGACCACCACGCCGCTGGTCATCAGCGGCGGCGTCACCGTGGGCGGCACGGGCGAGGTCATCTGTTCCAATTCGAGCATCACGGTAAGCGGCGGCTCCCAAGTGGTCAACGGCACGCTCTATTCCCAGGGCGACGTGACCATCGACGGCGGGGCCACGGTCAACGGCGACATCTACGCCAAGGGCAGCGTGACCGTCAGCGGCGGTTCCACCGTCAACGGCAACATCCACAGCCAAGCCTCGGTCAGCCTGACCAGCGCCAAGATTGGTTCTTCCACGGTCAAGCGCTACATCTACGCCGGGGGCACGGTGACCGCCACCGGCGGCTCGACCATCTATGTGGACATCCACAGCCAGACCAACATCGCCCTGCAAAACATCACCGTCTACGGCAACATGTACGCCAAGACCGGGGTCACCACTGATAAGAATAAAACAAAATTCACCGGCAACACCTACACCAACCCGACCGCGCCCACGGCTCCCGTGGCCTGCGCCACCTACACCGCGCCCACGGCGCCGATATTCACGGCGACGACAACACTCCCTTCTAATGGAGACATTTTGTTGTCCGCAGGAAATCACTACTACAAATCGTTCACGAGAAGCAATTGGACAAGATATTGTCTCGATGTCTCATCAGGCGACATCAATATATTTGTCTCAGGAGATGCCAAAATTACTGGCGAAATCTACATAAAGACAGCAAGCAGCAATAATTGCTACACCAACAGAATGAGCAACATTAACGAGGCATACGCTTCTGAAGCTGCGAAAGTCTTCCTCTACACAGGAGGAGAGTTCACATTAAGCGGTGGGACAAATTGGTTCGGCACGGTGCTGGCAAACGGCAACATCCAACCCGCCGGCGGTTCGTCCATCATCGGTTCGCTGCACAGCATCAACGGCTCGGTCAACCCCAACAGCAGTTGGTACGAGATCAAGTACGTCAAGTCGAACTACCTGAGCAGCCACTAAGGCTTGCCCGCGACATCCAATGAAAAAGGCCGGGGGAACCCGGCCTTTTTCATGAGAAGCCACTTTGCGTTAGCGATTGAGGATGTTTGCGGCCCTGGTGTTTGCCCTCGGGAGGCAACGAACAATGGCGGCACGCCCTTTTACCGGCTGCCCGGCCCGAGGCCGCGCTTCTTGGAGTCCCTTTGGCTTCAAGGCTCTTTCAAGCCGAAACCGCGCGCCTGACTGGCCTACACGCCCATGATGTTGTAGCCGGAATCGACGAAAATCACCTCGCCCGTGGTGCCCGACGACAGGTCCGAGGCCAGGTAGAGAGCACAGCGGCCGATGTCCTCCAAGGTGATGTTGCGGCCCAGCGGAGAACGGTTCTCGATGGTTTCCAGGATGGTGCGGAAACCGTGGATGGCCGAGGCGGCCATGGTCTTGACCGGGCCGGCGCTGATGGCGTTGATGCGCACGCCGCGCTTGCCAAGGTCCACGGCCAGATAGCGTACGCTGGCCTCCAGGGCCGACTTGGCCACGCCCATGGCGTTGTAGTTGGCCACGACCCGGCCCGAGCCGTAGTAGCTCAGCGTCATGACCGAGGAACCGGGGGTAAAAAGCGGCTCGAAGGCCCGGCACAAGGCGACCAGGGAAAAGGCCGAAACATCCAATGCCACGCGGAAGCCTTCGCGGCTGGTGTCGATGAACCGGCCGGCCAGGTCCTCGCGGTTGGCGTAGGCGATGGAATGGACCAGACAGTCCACGCCGCCGAGCTTTTCGCCGACAAACCGGGCCGCTTCGGCGATTTCCTCGTCGCTGGAGACATTGCACTGGAAGATGCACTCGGCCCCGAGTTCGGCGGCGATGGGTTCGATGCGCTTGCGGATGGGTTCGGCGGCGTAGCCCAGTGCCAGCCTGGCCCCCTGCTCGCGCAGGACCTTGGCGATGCCGTAGGCGATGCTGCGTTCATTGACCACGCCGAAAATCACGACTTTTTTATCCCGCATCAGCATGGGTTTCTCCTTGCCGGGACGCCCGGCGTTATGCCTCTGGGGCGGCTGGGGCCGCCCACATGCGGCGTTTCACCCCAGGCTCCAGGAACTAACTTTGCTCTATTCCCGCTCACCGCCCCAGCAACGCCCCCTTGCCCCAGGAGGGGTTTCCAAAGGGGCTCAGCCCCTTTGGCCGCCGGAGGCATTCCCCTCTTCCCTCCCCCTAACCCCTTGTCTCGGCCTCACGGATAAGCCCGGACAGCAGCAGTTCCAGGGCGCGGTCCACGCGTTCGCGGTCGGCGTCGTCGTAGAGGTTGAGGCCGCCGAAGACGCCGCTTTGGCGGGAGCGCACGGTCAGAAAGATGGCCGCGCCGCCAAGCACGGCCACGATGGCCGTCAGGTCCAGGCTTTCGGGCACGTCCCCGGTGACGGACTCGAAAAATTCCAGGGCCGAGCGCACGCGGGGATATTCCAGCAGCCGGGTGTAGCGGTTGCGCGACATGAGTTCCCAGGCCAGGATGTCCAGGGTACGCGGCCGGGCTAAAAGGCCCCGGATGGTGGCCTTGAAGAAATGGGCCAGTTGGGCGCGCGGCGGCATGGCGGCGAAGCGTTCGGCCACGTCTTCGCGCAGTTCGTCCACGGTGGGCCAGAAGGCCGAGGACTGGCCAAAGGCCGTGACCACGTCGTCGAAGTCCTGGAAGTGGCGCAGGATGACGCCCCGCTCCAGGCCGGCCGTCCGGGCCAGGAGGTCGAGGGAGAGTCCGTCGAACCCTTGTTTGGCGAGCAAGTCGCCCAGGGACTCCAGAATGCGCTGGCGCACCGTGCGCGGTGCGCCGATGGGAATGATCTTGACGCCGGACATGGTCCCCCTAGGGTCGCGTCCTTGATAAGAACGTATCGCGTTTCACAGGAACCATCGAAAGCCCTTTGTCATAGGGCGCGTCTGGCCCGGATGAAGACGTCCAGGGTCACGAGCAGGCACACGGCCATGATGGAGCCGTCGCGGATGAAGGTGGCCTGGGAGATGGCGTCATCGGCCTTGGTGGTGAAACAGCCGCACTGGGTGGCGATGCCCTTGTGCCAGGCCCAGGCCATGGCCGCGAGAAAGACGGCCATCATGAGGCTGGCCGAAAGCGACGCGCCCCGGGCCACGAAGCCGGTGAGAAGGCACATGCCGACCACGACCTCGATCCAGGGCAGAACGAGCGCCACGGCGGACACGGCCATGTCGGGCAATATCTGGTAATTGCGGATGATCTTGGCAAAGGCCATGGGGTCGACGATCTTGTCCCAGGCGGCGAAAAGAAACACCAGACCAAGGGCCATGCGCAGCAGTACGAAGAACACCCTCATGCCCCGCCCTCCGTGGGTCCGCCGACGGCCAGCCAGCCGTCGAAGCCTTCCGGCATCACCGTGACGAAGGTGAAACCGGCCGTGCGCAACGCTTCGCCGAGTTCCTTGCTCTTGTCGCACAGCAGATTGCCGCAGTAGACGACGATGCGGTCCTCGGCCCTCAGGCCAAGGCTGCCGGCGGCGGCGTCGAGATCGCCGTACATGGCCTCCTGGGGCAGGTTCTTGGCCCCGGCCACCCGGTGCATGGAAAATTCCTCGGCCGTGCGGGCATCGACAAACACCACCCCGGGCTTGCCGAGCATGGTCACGGCTGCGTGGGGATCGATGGTCTCCAGGCCGCGCCGCAGGGCGTCGCGCTTGTCCAGGGCGGCAAAATCCACGATCCAGGGCACGGGCTCCTGCCGGGCCATGTTCATGGCCACGGACAGGCCGACGCCCAGGATCCCAATGACCGCCAACTCCAACCAAAGCGGCGCAAGCCGCCGCGTCCCTACCCCCGCCATACCATCCCGCCTTGACAAGGTTTCCCGCCCACGAGCATATATTCCGTCGTAAGGGCTTGCTATCCTACACGCAGCCCCATGCGCAACCCGCAACACGGAGCCAGTCATGTCAACCGACGCCGTCCCGGCCATCCAAAACGTCTCGGCCGACGAGGCGCGGCGTCTTCTCGACGCCGCCCGACCGGGCGAGATCACCCTTCTCGACGTGCGCATGGAGCCGGAATACGAAGAATTCCATCTGCCTGGCGCAAAGCTTGTGCCCCTGCCCGAGCTGCCCGACCGCCTCGGGGAAATCGACAAGGCAAAGCCCGTTGCCGTGTATTGCCGCTCGGGGATGCGCAGCGCCGCCGCCGCGAAACTCTTGGCCGGGGCGGGCTTTCCCCGCATCGTCAACCTGCTCGGCGGAGCCATGGCCTGGCAGGGCGCGGCGGCGGTCGGCGCGCCGGACGCCGGCATGACGCTTTTATCCGGGGCCGAGACCCCGCGCCAGATTCTCCTGGCCGCCCTGGGCATGGAAGCGGCGCTGGGCGGCTTTTACCAGAAGCTGGCCGAGGCGGCCGGGGACGCCGAAACCGCCGCCACGTTTTCCCGGCTGGCCGGCTTCGAGGAACGCCACTTGCGCCATGTCCATAGCCTGTATGAAAAGCAGACCGGCCAGACAGCCGATCTGGCCGCGCTTTTGGCCGGAACCGGGCCGGAACTCGAAGGCGGCTTGCCGGCCTCGCAGTTTCTGGAAATGCTCGGCGGCGAGCCGGCCTCGGCCCGGGAGGCCCTGGAACTGGCCGTCTCGGTGGAAGCCCAGGCCCTGGATCTGTACACCCGCCTGGCCCGGCAGACCGGCGACAAGACGGCCAAAACCTTGTATGAAACCCTGTCCCTGGAAGAAAAGGCGCACTTGAAGGCCGTGGCCAACCTGCTGGCCCGGCTGCCCGAGGCCTAAGCCGACGCGCCTTTCTTGATTCACGATCAACCGCTCAAGGAGCACTCCATGGCCCCGGTCAATTTCTTCATGAACATCCTGTGGCTTATTCTCGGCGGCTTGTGGCTTGGCATCGGCTGGTATCTGGCCGGCGTGGTCATGGCCATCACCATCATCGGCATTCCCTGGGCCCGGGCCTGCTTCGTCATGGGCAACCTGGCGTTTTGGCCCTTTGGCAAGGAAGTGGTGGACCGCCGCGACGTGTCCGGCCCGGACCTCGGCACCGGAACCTTCGGCTTCATCGGCAACGTCATCTGGTTCGTGCTGGCCGGGGTGTGGCTGGCCATCGGCCATCTGCTGGCGGCGGTGGCCAACTTCGTGACCATCATCGGCATCCCGTTCGCGTTGCAGCACCTCAAGCTGGCCGGCCTGGCCCTGGCCCCCATCGGCAAGACGGTCATCGACAAACGCTACTAGATTCACCTTGTCAACCGGGCGCGGCCAGCGCAGCAGCCAACCCGGCGGCCGCGCCCACCACAACGCCGGCCAGCTTTCCACAAGAACCGGCCCTTGGCCATCGGAGCCGTCATGCAGTACATTCTCTTGGCCCTGGCCCTGGCGGCCGGGGCGTTCATGCCCATCCAGGCCGGGGTCAACACCAAGCTGGCCGGAGTGGTCGGCGGGGCCATCCCTTCGGCCTTCGTCTCGTTTTTGGTCGGGACCCTGGCCTTGGGCGTCATCTTGGGCGTCACGGGCCAGGGCGTGCCCTTTACGGCCGCCTACAAGGCTTCGCCGTGGTGGTACTGGATCGGCGGGACCATGGGGGCGTTTTTTGTCACGGCCACGGTGATCCTGGCCCCGCGCATCGGCGGCGGGGCCATGATCGCCCTGACCCTGGCCGGCCAGGTGGCGGCCTCCATGGCGCTGGATCATTTCGGGCTGCTCGGCTTTCCGCACATCCCCTTCGACCTCAAGCGCCTGATCGGGTCCGTCCTGCTCCTGGCCGGCGTCTATCTCATCCGATTTTAAACGCTTGTCATCCCCAGTTTGGGGGTCTGGGGGCCTTAGGCCCCCAGCGGGGCGTGGGGCAGCGCCCCACTCTTCTCTTTTCCCTTATTCCAATTCCATTTCTCAAGCGAAAGCACATTGCAAACAATATATTGATTTAAATTTTATACTTATAAAACATAACTGTCGTTATGTTTTATAATGGGCATTAGCCCCGCGCCCGGCGCACGGCCACGGTCTCGCCGCCGATGCCCCAGCTGTCGCAGTCGACTTCCTCAATGATGACAAAGGTGGTTTGGGGGTTCTTGCCCATGACGTCGCGCAGGACGTTGGTGACGCCTTCGATGACCTTGGCTTTCTGCTCGGCGGTGGCGCCGTCGCGGGTGATCTTGATATTGACCAGGGGCATGGGGTTCTCCTTTTGGGGTCAGGCCGGGCCGAACGCGGCAGCCGTCAGGGCCGAGGCCTCTTCAAGCCAGCCTCGGCGCTGTCCCGAACTGCTCGTGACAAGGGTTTCGAACATGCGGCGGCGCACATCGGCCACGCCGCACAGGCCAAAGACGCAGTCCTTCCAGATGCGTTCCAGGGGATCGCCAAAGACCTCGCGTTCCCTCTGGGCCGCCGTGTTGGACGTGTTGAGGACCACGGCCGCGCGGGCGGCCAGCAAGCCGCGCGGCACGCCTTCGCCGCCGTCGCCTTCCAGGAACTCGTAGGCCAGGCCGGGCCGCATGACCCGGTCCACCCAGCCGACCAGCACGGCCGGCGGCATGCCCCACCAGTTGGGATGGACGATGACGAAGCCCTCGGCCGCGGCCGCCTCCCGGCAATGGCTGGCAATAAGCGGCGGCAGGGACGCGTCGCGTGGAATCTCGGCAGCCGGCAAAAGCGCCTCGAAGCCCTCGGCGCAGAGGTCGTGGAACCAGACCTCGACGCCAAGGTCGGCCAGCGTTTCGCAGACGACCCCAGCCAGGGCGTGGTTGAAGCTGCCGGGACGGGGATGGGCCAGGATAACGCTGACCGCCATGGGTTACGCTCCTTCGCCGGGCAGGCCGGCGGTGTCCGGGCGATATTCCAGAATGTCGCCCGGCTGGCAGCCAAGAAAGGCGCAGATGGCCTCCAGGGTGGAGAAACGCACGGCCTTGGCCTTGCCGGTTTTGAGGATGGACAGGTTTTGGGCGGTGATGCCCACGGCTTCGGCCAGCTCCTTGGAGCTGACTTTGCGCCGGGCCAACATGACGTCGAGGTTGACGATGATCGCCATATGGCCGGCCTATACCGTCAGGGCCGCTTCCTCGTCCAGTCGCCGGGCCTCGTCCATGACCCTGGCCATGACCAGGGCGAGACTGGCCAGAAAGACCAACTCCAATTCAGTGGTCCCCACGCCCAGGTTCAGCATATGACGTCCAGGCGGATTGGCGGCGGTGACGGCCATGGAATGCAAAGGGGTGGCGAGCACGGAGCACACCGCCCATATCCACAGCGCCCGGGCCAGGTCCCGAAAAGCCAGCACATTGGCCAGGGAGAAGATGCTGCCTTCCTTGTAGAGGCCAAAAAGCCGGCGCAGCCGCAACAGCGCCAGCATGAGCGCCCCGCCCGGAACCATGGCGGCGGCAAAGCAGAGGACTCTCACCCAGCCCGGCAACTCGGGCGAAACGGCCAGTGCAGCCGCCTCCCGAGTCAAATCGGCAGGCAGGACGTTGAAGGCAGCCCAATACAGGGCAGTCAGCGGAGCAACAACCAAGGCGGCGACGAGGCAAACGGTTTCCAGCAGTCTGCCTAAACGGCTGATGCTTTCCAGATTGGTCTTGGGATCCATGACAAACTCCATTAGTTGGCGGCTTGTTGGGCAAGGGGTTGGATCAGTTCAGCCAAATCCTTTTCGAACTCTTGGTAGAGCGTCTCCCGGCCGCGCATGGCAAATGGCCTGTCGGCCTCGTGAGCGCGCATGGCCGAGAGGATCAGGGAACCGGACCGGACGTCAAGCAGCCGTACCCGATATGCAAAAGCGGTCTCCACATTCCAATACGGCGGCAGCGGCAGATTCACGTTCAATGCACCGCGGCAGACCGCCACTTCCACCAAGGCGACGCTGTCGGCCCCGACACAGCGTGCGGCTGCGGTCAATTCCATGTCAGAGGCGTCGCGCCAGTTGTCGGAACCAAGGGCTGCCGTCAACGCCCCCGCCTGGGCGAGTTCGGTCCCGGGCAGTCCGCCAATGCGCTTTTCGATGAAGCCCCGCAGCCGAGCCGCCTTATCGTTTCCAGCCTTGTCGGTCGCCTCGAACTCAAACCAGGTCAGTACGACGGTCTTGCCCAGGCCCTGGTTTCTGTCGGCCTGTTTCCCGGCCACAAGGCTCGTGGTCGTGGTCCTGGCGCAGCCGCCGGCCAGAACGGCAAGCAACAACAGCGTCCAAATCATTTTCATGGCGTCTCTCCAAACAAATTACGGGTTGGGTGCGGGGCAAACGCCGGCCGACGTCGCCCCGGGTTTCCGTCAGTCCGGACAAGACTCGATAAACAAGCTTGAATTATTGTTCAACGATAATTTTTGATTGTTTTTTAACGGATAGCAGACAAATGCCGTCGCCCATGAAAAAAGCAAAAAATATCAGGCGAACACCTCATGGAACGCGTAGTTCCCAGGCAGGAAACGGACATGAGCGAGGAAACGCGAAAAGACTGGCGCCGGCGGGTTCTGGCCGCCATGCGGCTGATGGAAGCCCGGCTCGACGAGGAATTGTCCCTTGGCGACATCGCCGGGGCGGCCCATTTCTCGCCGTACCACTTCCACCGCATCTTTGTCGGCATGACCGGCGAGACAGTGGGGGCCTATCTGCGCCGGCTGCGCCTGGAGCGGGCCGCCCAGCGCCTGTGCTACGGCGACCAGCCGGTGACCGCCGTGGCCCTGGAAGCCGGCTTCGAGTCGCCCGAAGCCTTTGCCCGGGCCTTTCGCGCCGCCTACGCCACGACCCCCTCGGCCTGGCGGCAAGCCAGCCGGGAGCGCAAGGGGCCGCCCGAAACCCCCAAACACCTGCCCCCTAGAAAGGAGTTCGTCATCATGGAACTGGACGTCGTCATCAAAACCCTGCCGGTCATGAAGGTGGCCTGCGTGCGCCACGTCGGCCCCTACGACCAGTGCGAGCCGGCCTGGACCGCCCTTTGCGCCAAGGCCGGGTCGCTGGGCCTTTTCGGACCGGACACGAAGTTCATCGGCATCGGCCATGACGATCCGCAGATCACGCCGCCGGAAAAAATCCGCTACGACGCCTGCATGACCGTGCCCGACAGTTTCACCGGCACGCCCGATCTGCCGGTAGCCACCATCGGCGGCCGGGACTACGCCAGCGCCGTGGTCAAAGGGCCGTACACGAACCTGGCCCCGGCCTACGCTTGGCTGTGCGGCGTCTGGGGACCGGACTGCGGCCGGGAATTCGCCATGGAGCCGAGCATGGAAATCTACCTCAATGATCCCAAAACCACCCCGCCCGACCAACTGCTCACCGAAATCCTCGTCCCGATCGGCCCGGCGCGGTAGCGCGCGGGGAGTGCCTCCGGCGGCCAGGAGAGGCTCTGCCTCTCCTGGACCTCTCCGCCGGGGGCCTGAGGCCCCCGGACCCCCCATCCAAAGAAACGGCCCGGGACGCACGCGCGTCCCGGGCCGTTTCTTTGGGGGGAGAAAAATGACGATCAGCCGCCGCCGAAGCCGGCCAGCCCCACGCCCGTGCGCGGCAGGATCAACTCGCCCTTGCCCATCTGGGAAAACATGGCCCGGGTGAGCTTGCCGGCCGGATCAAGATAGGCCGTCAGCGTAAACGGCACCATAGGGCCGCGCACCTTCTCCACCAGCGGATTGACGGCGATAAACCGCAGGTCCTGAAAGGCCAGGGCCGTGCCGTCAGGCGTGGCGGAAGCCGATTTGACCGGAAAATCCGTGAACCAGACATAATAGGAGAACACCGGAGCCTGCTTGCCCAGCCGCTCCAGCTCGTCGCGCCCGGCCCGCTCGAAACGCCGCTCGGGAAGCAGGGTATCGGGAGCGGCCAGGGTCAGACCCGTCAGTACATAGTCGTTGCCTTCCTCGGCGATGATCTTCCACCACAAGGGCGCGAAGGCGTCGGGCTGGGCCGTCACGCGCGTGGGCTTCTCGCCCCGGGCCACGAGCAGCTCCCGGGCATGGGCGGACACGGCCTGGCCCACGCCAAAGCCGATGGCTGGCCAGGCCAGCATGACGGCCAGCCCGGCCACGGCCAGCTTCTTGCCCGCCGCCGGGCGCAGGACAGCGGCCACGGCCAAGCCGATCAGGGCCAGGCTGTAGATTGGATCAATGATGAAGACCGAGGGCACGGACACCCGAACATCGGAAAAAGGCAGAAAAACGCCTGTTCCGTAGGAAGTGATGCAGTCGAGAAAGAGGTGGGAGAGCACGCCTAAATAAAAAAGCACAAAGAGCCTCGAGGCCTTCGCCCCCCCGGCGAATCGGGAAACGACAAGGGCCAACAGCCAGGCCATAAGCGCCCCGCCAAGCAGCGAATGGGTGTAGCCCCGGTGGTGGCGCATGTAGGCTTCAGCGCCAAAAAACGTAACGATATTATCAATATCCGGCATCCAGGCAGCCAGTGCCGAAAGGGGGACAAGGGCTCTTACGCCCGGGAAACGATCCTTGGCCGCCTGGCCTAAAAGTACGCCCGCCGTGATGTGGGTAACTGGATCCATGCGACAACTTCCTCACGTTTCAAAGACGGATTTGGGGAGGATAGGGCTTTTTTCGCATTTGACAAGGATAGCCGCTGCGCTACAGTGCGCCCCGGCGCATTCGCGCCCAAATCACCCTTTTTTTCGGAGCGATCATGGCAGACAAGTCGCCGGACACCAAGGAATTGCCGGCCGAGGGCGAATTCGCCGCGCTCATGGAGGCCTCTTTGGCCGAGCGCGGCGGTGAGATCCATGTTGGAGACCGCATCACCGGACCCGTCATCGCCGTCACCGAGACCACGCTTGTGGTCGACACCGGCACCAAACTCGACGGCGTGGCCGACAAGTCGGAATTTCTCGACGACAACGGCCAACTGACGGTGGGCGAAGGCGACGAGGTCACCCTCTACGTCGTCTCGGTGCGGGGCGACGAAGTGGCCCTGTCCAAAGCCCTCTCCGGCCAGGGCGGCGCGGAAGCGTTGCGCGAAGCCTACGAGAACAATGTCCCGGTGGAAGGCAAGGTGACGGCGGCCCGCAAAGGCGGCTTCGACGTCGAGATCGTCCACCGCCGGGCCTTCTGTCCGGTCAGCCAGATCGATCTGGCCTTTACCGACAATCCCGAAGCCCACGTGGGCCAGACCTACCAGTTCGCCATCATCACTTTCGAGCGTGACGGCAAGAACATCGTGGTGTCGCGCCGCAAGCTCCTGGAGCAGGCCCGGGTCGAGTCCGAGCTGCGCTTCATGGAGACGGTCCAGCCCGGCGACGTGGTGCCGGCCGTCATCAGCCGTCTGGTGGCCTTTGGCGCGTTCGCCGAGGTGGCTCCGGGGCTGGAAGGCCTCATCCATTTGTCCGAGCTGTCCTGGTCCCGGGCCGAAAAGGCCGAGGACGCCGTGACGCCGGGCGAAGCCGTCACCGTCAAGGTGCTGGCCTTTGACCGCGACAAGAAAGGCCGTCCGCGCATTTCCTTGTCCATCAAGCAGGCCGGGGCCGATCCCTGGGACAGCGTCGGCGACCAGTTCACTGTCGGCGACAAGGTCGAGGGCAAGGTGGTGCGTCTGGCCGACTTTGGCGCGTTCGTGGAAATCGCCCCGGGCATCGAGGGCCTTATCCACGTCAGTGAGATGAGCCATGTCCGCCGGGTGGCCAAGCCGGGCGACGTGGTCGCCGTGGGCGACGCCGTCACCGTGGCCGTCAAGGACATCGACCTGACCAAGCGCCGCATTGGCCTTAGCCTCAAGGAAGCCGCCGGCGACCCCTGGCAGGGCGTGGCCGAGACCTTCCCCATCGGTGCCACCGTCACCGGCACGGTGGAAAACCGCCAGCAGTTCGGCATCTTCGTCAATCTGGCCCCCGGCGTCACCGGACTTCTGCCGGCTTCCAAGCTGCGCGACGCCCTGGAACCCCAGACCTACGAACGCCTGAAAATCGGCGACGAGACCACGGTCATCGTCTCCGAGATCGACAGCGACAAGCGCAAGATGACCCTGTCCCCGATCGGCGGGCAGAAGGAACGGGAAAATCCCGACGAATGGAAGCGCTTCGTCAAGAAGGAAAAGGCGGCGGCCCCCAGCGGCGGCCTTGGGCTTCTGGGCGAAAAGCTCCAAGAGGCCATGTCTCGCAAGAAGAAGTAAGGCCATCCCCGCGCCGGCAAAACGTCGGCGCGGGGATGCTGTTCCGTAACGTCCAGGCCGCAAGTCTAGGGCGTTGCGGGAAGCCACGAAACGAGGCCAAGCCGAGTCCCGGCCCTGCCGGGTTCATGTTCAGGCGGCCCTCACTCCGTTCTTCGGGCGGAGCGCAGGGCCGCTTGCATTGTCGCCCCTTGTCCTGCATGTAAGCGCCAATTGACGCGCGCGCCCGATTTGGGCGGCGCTTGTGGAGGAAGGATATGGCCGTAGAGCCCAATAAGATCATCTATTCGATGATCCGCGTCAGCAAGTTCCACGACAAAAAACCCATCATCAAGGACATCTCGCTGTCCTATTTCTACGGCGCCAAGATCGGCGTGCTGGGCCTCAACGGCTCGGGCAAATCCACCCTGCTCAAGATCCTGGCTGGCGTGGACAAGGATTTCCAGGGCGAGACCGTGCTCACCCCGGGCCATACCATCGGCTACCTGGAACAGGACCCGCTGGTGGACGTCACCAAGACCGTGCGCGAGGTGGTCGAGGAAGGCGTGGCCGAGACCGTGGCTTTGCTCAAGGAATTCGAGGACATCAACGCCGCCTTTGCCGAGCCCATGGACGACGACGCCATGAATAAGCTCATCGAGCGCCAGGGCGAGGTGCAGGAAAAGCTCGACGCCTGCGACGCCTGGGATCTCGACAGCCGCCTGGACATGGCCATGGACGCCCTGCGCTGCCCGCCGGCCGACACGCCTTGCAACGTGCTCTCCGGCGGCGAACGCCGCCGCGTGGCCCTGTGCCGGCTGTTCCTGCAAAAGCCCGACATCATGCTCCTCGACGAACCCACCAACCACCTGGACGCCGAGTCCGTGGCCTGGATGGAGCATTTCCTGCACGGCTACCCCGGCACGGTCATTGCCGTCACTCACGACCGCTACTTCCTGGACAACGTGGCCGGCTGGATTCTGGAACTCGACCGGGGCCGGGGCATCCCCTGGAAGGGCAACTACACCTCGTGGCTGGAGCAGAAGCAGGAGCGTCTGCGCCAAGAGGAAAAAAGCGAGAGCGAACGGTCCAAGACCCTGGCCCGGGAACTGGAATGGGTGCGCATGTCGCCGCGCGGCCGCCACGCCAAATCCAAGGCCCGTATCGCCGCTTACGAATCCCTGGCCTCCCAGGAATCCGACCGTCTGGCCAAGGAACTGGAAATCTTCATCCCGCCCGGACCGCGCCTGGGCAAGAACGTCATCGAGGCCGAGGGCGTGTCCAAGGGCTTCGACGACCGCCTGCTCTTTGAGAATCTGACCTTCACCGTGCCGCGCGGCGCCATCGTCGGCATCATCGGCCCCAACGGCGCGGGCAAGACCACCATGTTCCGCCTCATCACCGGCCAGGAAACCGTGGACAGCGGAGCCTTCAAGCTCGGCGACACCGTGCAGCTGGCCCACGTGGACCAGAGCCGCGAGGCGCTCGATCCCGAGAAGTCGGTCTTCGAGGTGGTGGGCGAAGGCTATGACACCATCCGGCTGGGCAACAAGGACGTCAACGCCCGGGCCTACATCGCCCGCTTCAACTTCACCGGCGGCGACCAGCAAAAAAAGGTCAAGGTGCTCTCCGGCGGCGAGAAAAACCGCCTGCACCTGGCCCTTATGCTCAAAAGCGGCGCCAACGTCCTGCTTTTGGACGAACCGACCAACGATCTCGACGTCAACACCCTGCGCGCCCTGGAAGAAGCCCTGCTCTCCTTTGCCGGCTCGGCCCTGGTCATCAGCCACGACCGCTGGTTCCTGGATCGCGTGGCCACCCACATTCTGGCCTTCGAAGGTGAGAGCCAGGCCGTCTTTTTCGACGGCAACTTCACCGAGTACGAGGCCGACCGCAAAGCACGCCTGGGAGCCGACGCCGATATCCCCCACCGTATCAAATACCGCCATTTCAGCCGCGCCTAGTTCGCGCCGCGGATAAAGCCCTTCAGCCGCCCGCCCTGCAACAGGGGCGGGCGGCTTTTTTGTTGCCAGATCACGGCCAAGTCTTGTGACAGATCGCCCAATCTAACGCCATTGCCTCCTCATTGAAGACACGACCTCCCAGCACAAGCTTTTTGGTGCGATAGTGCAAAAATACTCTTGTACTTCATGAAAGTGACAAAAAGAACAAATACAACAATATTGACACCAAACAATCATTTCTCTATCGAATTTACTAGTAGAGAAGAGTATGAGCACCATGTTGATTCCTTCAACCTTGCCAAAGGCTTACCATATGCACTCTTGCAAATCGTAAAACTGATTTCGGTGTTGTTGTCGTCGTTGTGCTGTCTTCGCCACACTGCAAGGAGTTGTCGATGTCTCACCCGACCCGCGACGTTATCGGGCCGATCCAATCCGCCGCCCTGGCCGCCCTGGCCGCCGCCAACCTGAGCCTTGCCGTAGCCCTGTCCCTGTCCCCCGATTGGCTCCAAACCACGCCCGCCCTGCTCCCCCTGTCCGCCGTGGGCTGGAGCGTGCTGGCCGTCTGGGGCGCGACGGTTTACGCGCGCCTGTCCAGACTGGCCCGAACCGCCGTTGCCGCCACGGGCACGCTGGACGCCCTGGCCGCCGGCAATCTGGCCGCCACGCCGCCGCCCGTGGGCCTGGCCGCCCGCAACCGCTTCCGCGACTTTTGCGTGAGTGACAAAAACGCCGTCACCACCATCGCCGCCTATTCCCGGGAGTTCGAGTCCAGCTCCAGCGCGGCCAGCGCCATGGCCGCAGCTTCCAAGGACGACGCCGCCGCCATCGACGCCAGGGCCCGCCAACTCGCCCGGGACATGGAAACCATGGACGCCGCCGCCGACGATACCGCCGCCCACATCGCCTCGGTGGCCGCATCGGTGGAGCAGACGCGCCAAGCCAGCGACGAGATCGCCGCCAGCGTGGATCGGGCCAGGGAGGCTGTGGAACGCGCCGCCGAGGCGGCCCGTCGCAACGCCGTGGAAATCGCCGGCCTTGGAGAGCGCGCCGCGACAGGCGCAACCGGCCTGCGCCAGGTGGCCGACTCCATTGTCGGCGTGCGCGACCAGGCGTCCAATCTCCAACGCGACATGGCGGCGCTAGGGCGCGACAGCCAATCCATCGGCGAAGTGCTCGGCGTTATCGCCGACATCGCCGACCAGACCAACCTGCTCGCCCTCAATGCCGCCATCGAGGCGGCCCGGGCCGGCGAGTCCGGCCGGGGGTTCGCCGTAGTGGCCGACGAGGTCCGCAAACTGGCCGAAAAGACCATGACCGCCACCCGGGACGTGGGCGCGGCCATCACCTCTATCCAGGCCATGGCCAAGGGCAACGTGGCGGCGACGGAGCAGGCCGTGGCCGCCGTGGAAGCCAGCGCCCGGCTGGCCGAGGAACAGATCGCCGGAGCCGAGGGGCTCATGCGGGCCATGGGCGACGTCGGCGGCGAGGTCGGAGCCATCGCCGAAACCGTGGACAGCCTGCGGGATATGATCTTCACCAGCTCCAACGCCACGGAAGAGCATTCCCAGGCCACGGCCGCCATTGCCGAAAGCCTCTCCGGCGCGGCGCGCATCGCCGAGAACATGCGCGAACAAGCCCGCCACGGCCTGGACGCGGCCCGGGACATCTCCGGCCGAGCGGCCGGCGTGGCCGAGTCCGTAGCCGGCATGGCCGCCGCCTCCCAGCAGGTCAATTCCTCGTCCCGGGAGCTGACGCGCTTAACCGGCTTGCTGACCGACCAGATCGGCCAGTTCGACCTTGGCAAGCCGCCCTTTGACATTGCCGCCGTCAAGACGGCCCACCTGGCCTGGCGGGCCAGGCTGGAGTCGATCCTGCTCGGGCACATCCGCCTTGATCCCTCGGAGGTGGCCGACCACCACCAGTGCCAGTTCGGCAAGTGGTACGACGCCGACGGCCGCCGTTCCTTCGCCGGCCAGCCGATTTTCGACGAGATCGGCCGCCATCACGAGCAGGTCCACGCCCTGGCCCGCCGCATTGCCGGGCTCGTCAGCCGGGGCCAAAGCGGCGAAGCCTCGGCCCTCATGGAGCAATTCGAGACCGTTCGCGTCCAGCTGTTCGACGCCCTCAATCGGTTGTATCTGGAAAAGACGGCCTAAAGCTTTGGCCTGCCGGCTGCGGCCGGAGTGTAGAAGAGGGGAAGGCGCGTGAGACGGCCAGTCAACAGGCCTTGCACCTCCCCAAAATGACAACGGCCGCCTCCGATTACGGGGCGGCCGTTGTTTGATGCGTCCGAGGGCTGGTGATCAGCGGTTTTTCACCCGCTGCACGGCCACCATGGATTCCAGATTGAATTTCTTCACCCGATAGCCCATCTGCCGGGGCGTGATGCCGAGTTCCCTGGCCGCTTTGTGCTGGATGCCGCCATGGCGGCGCAGGGCGTCGATGATGACGGACTTTTCCAGGCTTTTGAGCGACGGCGCGCCTTCGCCTTCGCTGCCGTACTCGGCTTCGTAACTGTCGTCGCGGCTGGGGATGGTGAGATAGGGCCGGATGAGGTCGGCGTCGATACGCTCGTTTTCCGCCAGGATAACCAGCCGCTCCACCAGATTCTCCATCTCGCGCACGTTGCCCGGCCAGTCGTACTCCTTGAGCACGGCCAGGGCCTCGGTGGAAAAGGTCAGGTTGCGGGCGTATTCCTTGGAAACCTTGTTGAGGAAATGGATGATGAGGCTTTGGATGTCCTCCTTGCGCTCCCGAAGCGGCGGGGTCTGCAAGGGAAAGACGTTTAAGCGGTAATAGAGGTCCGGCCGGAACGCGCCGACCTCGGCCAGAGCGGCCAGATCCTTGTTGGTGGCGGCCAGGATGCGCACGTCCACCTGCCGGGTCTTGTTGCTGCCAAGGCGCTCGAATTCCTTGTCCTGCAGCACACGCAGGAGCTTGGCCTGAAGCCCCAGGGGCAGTTCGCCGATCTCGTCGAGAAAGATGGTCCCCTTGTTGGCTTCCTCGAAACGGCCGGGCTTGGTCTGGTCCGCGCCGGTGAACGCGCCCTTTTCGTAGCCGAACAGTTCCGATTCCAGCAGGTTTTCCGGGATCGAGGCGCAGTTTACCTTGATGAAGGGATAGTCCTTGCGTTCGGAGAGGTCGTGGATGATGCGGCCGATGAGCGTCTTGCCGGTGCCGGATTCGCCAAGCAGCAGCACCGTGGCCCGGGTCGGGGCGACCTTTTCGATCTGGCGCTGGACATCCTGCATGGCCAGGCTGCGCCCGACGATGTACAGCCCCCGGGATTCCTGGGAGAGCTTGAACTTCAGCGAAACGTTCTCGCGCTTGAGGACTTCGACCTTGGCCTCGTACTTCTCGTTGAGGCTCATGAACTGGCCAATCAGCGTGGCCACGACGGTGAGAAAGGCCACGTCCTCGTTGAAGTCCACCTCGTCGCCAAAAAGCCGGTCCACATTGAGCACGCCGATGGGCTGGCCGTGGAGGATGATGGGCACGCCGACAAAGGAGATGCGGTCGCGTTCGATCTTGCGCGACTGGGTCTTGTTGAGAAACAGCGGCTCGTGGCGGATGTCCGGCACCACGTACGGCTCGGCGGTCTGGAAAATAAGTCCGGTGACGCCCTCGCTTAAGCCGTAGACCCCGCGCCGCTTCTCCTCGGGAGACAACCCCTGGGAAACGCTGATGACCAGCTTGCCCGTGGAGCGGTCCACCAAAGTGATGGTGGCCCGCTTCATGGAAAGCGTCTCGGCCAGGATGCGCAGGATGTCCTGGAGCGACTGCTCCAGGTCCAGGGCCTGGTCGATGATGCCGCTTATTGCCTGGAGGCAATGCAGCTGGAGATTCAGGGTCTTTGAAGCCATCGGGAAAGTTCCGCCATCTGGTTGGTCACGGATTGAGGACCTGTGCCGCCGGGTCCGTTGCGCCTGGCCACGGCGGTTTCATACCGTAGCGCCTCGAAAACATCCGACTCTATGGCCGGGGAAAATACACGCAATTGCTCCAAGGTCAATTGCTCCAGGCCGATGCCCAGGGCCTCGGCCTGGGCCACGGCCCGGCCGGTGATGTGGTGGGCTTCCCGGAAGGGCACGCCTTTGGCGGCCAAGTAGTCGGCCAGCTCGGTGGCGTTGAGAAACCCCTGCCCCAGCGCCTCGCGCATCCGCTCGGGGCGGAAGCGCAGCTCGGCGAGCATCCCGGCCATGACCCGAAGCGAGGCCCGCACCGTGTCGTCGGCATCGAAAAAGGGTTCCTTGTCTTCCTGGAGATCGCGGTTGTAGGTCAGCGGCAGGCCCTTGAGCACGGTCAAAAGCCCCATGAGCGAGCCGTAGACCCGCCCCACCCGGCCGCGCATGAGTTCGGCGGCGTCGGGATTTTTCTTCTGGGGCATGATGCTCGACCCGGTGGCGTAGGCGTCGGGCAGGGCGACGTAGCCGAAACGCGGGTTGGCCCAGAGGATGATTTCTTCGCAAAAGCGGCTTAAGTGCGCCATGATGACCGAGGCGCAAAATAGCGACTCCAGGGCGAAATCCCGATCGGACACGGCGTCCATGCTGTTGCCGAAGGCGTGGGAAAAGCCCACCGAGCGCGCCACCATGGACGGGTCCAGGGGATAGGTGGTGCCGGCCAGGGCGGCCGCGCCAAGCGGCGAGACGCGAACGCGCTTCAAGGCGTCCTCGGCCCGCTCGCAGTCGCGCCTGAGCATCCAGGCGTAGGCCAAAAGATGCTGGGCCAGGCTCACCGGCTGGGCCGGCTGGAGATGGGTGCAGCCAGGCAAGAGCGTGTCCTTATGCTCGGCGGCGCGGTCGACAAACACCCCGGCCAGCTCGCGCAAAAGCCTCGTCCACACCTCCAGGCTCTCGGCCACGTAAAGGCGGAAATCCAGGCAGACCTGATCGTTGCGGCTGCGCCCGGTGTGGAGCTTGCCGCCCAAGGGGCCAATGAGCTCGGTCAGGCGCTGCTCGATGTTCATGTGAACGTCTTCCAGCTCCAGCCGCCAGGGAAAGACCCCGGACTCGATCTCTTCCAGCACCAGATCCAGACCGGCCACGATGCGCTCGGCCTCTTCGCCGGCAAGCACGCCGCGCTTGGCCAACATGCGCGCATGGGCCTTGGAGCCGGCAATGTCCTGACGGTACATGCGCCGGTCATAGGAAACGGATTCGCTGTAGGCCTCCATCAAGGCCCCGGTGCCCTCGCCAAACCGCCCGCCCCACATTTTCGTGGACATGTCGCTTTCCTCCGGAAAGAACGAAGCCCGGGGGAGGGAACCCCTTTTTTGCAAAAAAGGGGTTCCCTCCCCCGGGCCCCCTCCCTCCCCAAAAAACTCCAAAGGGGATTGCCGCCCCCCTCTTCCAATGCGGCGCTTCGCCGCTGGCGCACCTTGGGGGCGCAATTTCGGGCAACGTGTCGGCCGGCTTTGCGGCCGGCGCGTTGCCCGAAATTGCGCCCCCAAACGTTCGGCGTCCCGCCGTCCGACGTTCCCGACCGAGCCGCCGCACGCCCTGTCGGGGAGGGTCCGGGAGGGGGTCACCCCCTCCCGGCCGCCGGAGGCATCTTCCTCTTCTCTTCGCTTCTCTACTCGCCCGCTACTGCCCCAGTCCCCGCAACCGCAGCCCCACCAACCGGATGAAGCCGGTGGCGTCGGCCTGGTTGTAGACCTCGTCTTTCTCGAAGGTGGCGAGCTTGGGGTTGTAGAGGCTGTTGGGCGACTTGCGTCCCAGGGGATAGGCCTGGCCCTTGTAAAGTTTGACCCGCACCGTGCCGGTGACGCGCTCCTGGGCCTGATCGATCATGGCCTGCAGGGCCTTGCGTTCCGGGGCGTACCAGAAGCCGTTGTAGACCATTTCGGCGTAGCGCGGGATGAGGCTGTCGCGCAGGTGCATGACTTCGCGGTCCAGGCAGATGCCTTCGAGGTCGCGCCGGGCGATGTGCAGGATGGTGCAGCCCGGGGTCTCGTAGACGCCGCGCGACTTCATGCCGACGAAGCGGTTTTCGACCATGTCGATGCGGCCCACGCCATGTTTGCCGCCAAGGGTGTTGAGCTTTTTGATGAGCGCGGCCGGGGACAGCTTTTCGCCGTCGATGGCCACCGGGTCGCCGTGCTCGAAGTCGATGGTGACGACGTCGGCCACGTCAGGAGCTTTTTCCACGGGCACGGTGAGCAGATAGGTGTCGGCGCTGGGCTCGTTCCAGGGGTCTTCCAGCTCGCCGCCCTCGAAGCTTAAGTGCATGAGGTTGCGGTCCATGCTGTGGTCCGAGCCTTTCTTGTCGGAAGGCACGGGGATGCCGTTGTCCTTGGCGAAATTGAGCAGATCCGTGCGCGAGGCGAAATCCCATTCGCGCCAGGGGGCGATGGTGCGCAGGTCCGGGGCCAGGACGCCGGTGGTCAATTCGAAGCGCACCTGGTCGTTGCCCTTGCCGGTGGCGCCGTGGGCCACGGCCTGAGCGCCCTCGGCCCGGGCCACGTCCACCAGGCGCTTGGCGATAAGCGGCCGGGCAATGGAGGTGCCGAGCAGGTAGCGGCCTTCGTAGATGGCTCCGGCCCGCAGCATGGGGAAGATGAAGTCCTTGGCGAACTCTTCGCGTAGGTCGTCGATGTAGGCCTTGGTCGCGCCGGTTTTGAGGGCCTTTTCTTCCAGGCCGTCAAGTTCCTCTTCCTGGCCGAGGTCGCAGGTGACGGTGATGACTTCGCAGTTGTAGGTCTTTTTGATCCACTTGAGGATGACCGAGGTGTCGAGGCCCCCGGAGTAGGCCAGGACGACTTTCTTGATGGTGCTCATGGCGCTTTCCTTGGATCGGCCGGCCGGCGAGCCGCCAGGAGATCAGGCGGCGGCGACGGGCGGGCCGGAATATTGCTGGATACGGGGCGAACCTTGGCGCGCGGGGGCTAGCCGGCCGCCGTAAAAACCCATTCGAGGATGGCCTTTTGGACGTGGAGCCGGTTTTCGGCCTCGTCCCACACGATGGAGGCCGGGCCTTCCATGACGGCGTCGGTGATCTCCTCGCCCCGGTGGGCGGGGAGACAATGGAGCACCTTGGCCCCGGGCGCGGCCTTGGCCAGCAGGGCGTCGTTGATCTGATAGCCGGCGAAAATCTTCACGCGCGCGGCGTGTTCGGCTTCCTGGCCCATGGAGGCCCAGACGTCGGTATAAAGGTAATCGGCTCCGGCGGCGGCCTCGGCCGGATCGGTGGTAATGGTGACGTCGGCTCCCTGTCCCTGGGCTTTGGCCACCACGGCCGGGTCGGGCTTGTAGCCGTCGGGCGAGGCGATAGCCACGCGGATGGGGAAGCGGGCGGCGGCGTTCACGATGGAATGGGCGATGTTGTTGCCGTCGCCGACGTAGGCCAGTTTCAGGCCGTCGAGGCGGCCGGAGTGCTCGCGCATGGTGAGCAGGTCGGCCATGATCTGGCAAGGATGGTAGGCGTCGGACAGGGCGTTGACCACGGGGATGGAGCCGTAGCCGGCCAGGTCGACCAGCTTGTCGTGGCCGAAGGTGCGCACGATCAGGCAATCGGCGTAGCGCGACAGCACGCGGGCGGTGTCGCGGATGGGCTCATCGCGGCCGAGTTGGGAATCGTTTTGGGTCATGAAGATGGGCCAGCCGCCGAGGTGGCGCACGGCGACCTCGAAGGACACCCGGGTGCGGGTGGAGGCTTTTTCGAAAATGAGAATGCAGGTCTTGCCGGCCAGCAGATCGCTGCGGTGGTCGGCGGCCTTCATGGCAGCGGCCCGGTCGAGGATGCGGGCGGCCTCGTCGCGGCTGAAATCGAGGATGGTCAAAAAATGTCGGGGCATTGCGATATCCTTTCGGAGCGACTTCCCAGAATTGGTAAAAAAGAAATCGTTACCCTTCAACCGCGACGTTTGTAAAGCGCTGTCATGGCCGCCGTGGCCTGCCGCCTTGTCGCCGCGTTGACCGGGGCCAGGGCCGGTGCTAGAAGCGGCAGATGGGAAAACCTCCCCGTCTGCCGGCCAGAACGAGGCAGGGGCGGAGGCGACAGGCCGGCATGTGTTCCCGGCCCAGGAGGCTTGCATGAAGACGATCTGGAATCTCTTGGCATTGTTGGGATTGGTCGCGGCGCTTTCGGGCTGCACGGTCACGGCCGCGCCCATGGTCTACGTGCCGCCGCCGGCCTGCCCCGAAGGCTACTACTACGCTTCGGGCTACGGCTGTATCCCCTTGCCGGCCGGCGTGGTCGTGCCGCCGGACGCGGTCTACGCCGTGGTCAACACTCAGGGGTTGAGCCTTCGCAGCTGCGGTTCCACGCGTTGCGACATCATCAACTCCCTCAATGTCGGCGAACAGGTGCAGGTGCTCAGCCACCAAGGGGACTGGACCCATGTCTGGGCCTTTACCCGAGGCCAGGAAGGCTGGGTGGCCAGCCGCTACCTCAACTAGCTGGGCCATGGGCGGCGACCCGCCCGACACGGTCTTTTTCCGAAACAAACGTCCTTGTTCCCCGAGGCCGCCAATCAGGCGACCTCGGGGACATGACGACGCCCCAGCCAGGTTGGCCGCCCCTTCGCTTCTGGACAAAGCGCCATGCCGCGTCTATACGCCAGCGGATGCGAAATGTTTTGGACCGCCCTTGTCCTGGGCGCACCTCCCCTTTCCTGTCCCGAGTTTTCACGGCGGCGCTTCTGGCTGCCTGCCTTGGCGCGGCGGTTTTCGCCCCCGAAGCCTGGGCAAAAAAACAGCCCAAGGACCAGCCGGCCCAGGCCGAGCCGGCCACGGCACAATCCCTGGCCGCCGCGGCCCAACCGGCCTGCTCTCCCAAAAAAATCCTCATCGTCGGCGACTCCTTCGCCGTGGGCCTGGGCATGACCCTTGAGCAATCCCTCAAGCCCCGGGGGCCGGTGGCCCTGGCCAGCAAGGGCAAGGTTTCCAGCGGTCTCAATAGCCCGAAATTCTATGACTGGGAAAAGGCCCTGGGCGAATTTCTGGACGCCGAGAAGCCCGACGCCCTGGTGGTCATGCTCGGCGGCAACGACGCCAAAAACGGCAAGGGCACGCCGGAGTGGTCCCGGGATTTCCAGGCCAAGGCCGAGCGGTTTCTGTCCATCGCCGCCGGACGGGGCGTGCCCGTGGCCTGGGTGGGGCTGCCGCCCATGCGCGAGAAGACCTTCAGCCAGAAGGCCTGGACCGCCAACGAAGCCATGCGGGCCGCCTGCGCCACCTCCAAGGGCTGCCGTTTCATCGACTCATGGGATCTTTTCGCCGACAATTCCGGCAACTTCTCGGCCAAAAAGCCGGTGGCCGGCAAGGCCGTTTCTCTTCGCGGCAAGGACGGGGTCCACTTCAGCCCGGCCGGCTGCAAGCTCCTCACCGACCGCATCGCCACCGGCCTGCCCGTGGCGCCCTGACGCCGCCAACCCGCGCGCCAAACGTCGACACCCCAGTAACATCCATGAGTTGGAAAAAAGCCTGCCTCGTATACTGCATCGCCCTGGTCGTCGCCATATTGGCCAACATCGAAAAGGTGTCGGTCTGGGTGGACGACCGTATGGGCGACGGCCCGGCCTCGGAAGCGGCCCGGCAGGTGCGCCGGGTACGCAACCTCTGGCGCGAGACCCAGCTGGCCGCCCACTGGCGGCAACTTGACTGCGAAATAGCTGCCTATTTCGACGAGACGTATAAAAACAACCTGGCCTGCCGCGAGGAGCCGACCTCCGACGCCGCCGCCCAGGCCCTACGCGAACGCCTGGACCCCAACCAGCCTCTGCTTAAGCCCGACGAGCCCATCGACGCCGACAATCTGCTGGCCGCCTTGTCGCCCCCCAAACCGGGCGCGGCCGAGGGCGAGGGAGCCGGGCCGGCCGTGGCCCACCCGCCCCTTTCCGGCCAGCCCGGCTCCGGGGAACAAGCCCTAACCCAGGGCAAGGGACCGGCTCCGCGCAAGCTGCTGGTGGTCGGCGATTCCCTGGCCATCGGCCTGTCCCTGTCGCTGCGACGCAGCGTGGCCGAAATCGAGGGTCTGGAACTCATCGAGGAAGGCAAGGTCTCAAGCGGCCTGGCCAATCCCAAATACTATGACTGGAGCCGGGCGTTGCGGGTCTTTCTCGACAAGTACAAGCCCGATCTGGTCGTGGTCATGATGGGGGCCAACGACGCCAAGTACATCAACGTCAATGAAAAGCCCCGCTCGCCCGGCAATCCCAACAAGACCTGGCCGGAAGTCTTTTCCATGCGCGTGGAGGATTTCCTTTCCGCCATGCAGGAAAAAAACATCCGCAACTACTGGATCGGCCTGCCCGTCATGGGCGACGCGCCCTACGCCAAGCAGGTCGAGATCATGAACGACATCGTCAAAACCGAGGCAGCCAAGTTCCGCAACAGCACCTACTTGGACACCTGGACGCTGCTGGCCGACGATCAGGGCAATTATTCGACGTTTTTGCCCAACGACAAAGGGGTCAAGATCAAGGTGCGGGCCAACGACAAGGTCCACTTCACCGTGGCCGGCGGCGATGTCCTGGCCCAGGCCTTCCTGGCCGCCCTGGCCAAGGATGTGGAGATCGTGGCCAAGAAACCGGCCGCCGCCGCGCCCCAGGCCGCCCAGACAGCCCCCAAATAGGCGGCTGGAGACCACGTGCCCAATCCGACCGCCAAGGACGCCGCCCCCGGGCCGCAACGCCGAACGCCAGCCTGTCAGCCGGCCGCGACCGTTCGCCGAGAGCAGGCCGCCCGGCGGGCCGCCCCTGGCCCGGCCCGCCGCATCCTGGCCGCCCTGGCCTGCCTGGCCTGTTTGCTCGGCACGGCCTGCGGCCAGGACGAAGCGCCCAAATCCGCTGACGCGCCCAAAACGGCGACCCAGGCCTCACCTTTGGCCAAGACCGCGTCACCGCCCCAGTCGTCCCAGACACGGGCCAAACGCCTGCTCGTGATCGGCGATTCCCTGTCCATCAGCCTTGGCGAACAGCTCGAACACGCCCTGGCCGGCGCGCCCGGCCTGGATTTTTCCCGCGACGGTCAGCGCTCCACGGGCTTAAGCCGCCCGGAGCTTCTGGACTGGCCGGCCCGGTTGCGGGAGCTCGTAGGCAAATCCGCGCCCGATATCGTGGTCATCATGATCGGGGCCAACGACGTCATGCCGCTGACCGCCGCCGACGGCGGCCGGGTCTATTTCGACCAGCCGGCCTGGGATGACACCTACGCCGCCAAGGCCCGGGAACTTGTCGCCATCTGCCGCCAAGCCAACCCCGACGTCGCCGTCAGCTGGGTGGCCGCGCCGCCCATGGGCGACGCGGCCCTAAACGCCGGCGTAAAACGCATCAACGCCGTGCTGGCCAGGATGTGCGCCGAGGCGGGCTGCCGGTTCATCGACGCCGAAGCCGCTTTTTCCGACCCCGAAGGCCGCTACGCCCGCCACGCCAAGGATGCGGCCACGGCCGAGGCCACGGCCATCCGCACCGCCGACGGCGTGCACTTGACCGAGGCCGGGGCCAGACTCCTGGCTGGCCTGGTCGCCGCCTCCCTGGCCGGCAAGGAACAACTGCCGCCCGCGGCCGGCCTCGACGAACTGTGCGCCCAGGCCCGGGACCTGCGCCCCGTGGCCGATCCCGCCCCCCAGGCCCAGCGCGAGGCCTCCGGCAAAACCAAAGTCCAGGCCAAGGCCCGCCCCAGCGGCAAGGTCTACAGCGTGCGCGACGGCGACACCTTTCGCCTGATCGCCAAACGCATGGGGGTGTCCGAAGACGATCTTGTCGCGCTCAATCCCGATGCCGACCCAAGGCGTCTGTCCATCGGCCAACCCCTGCGCCTGCCCGTGCGCCGCCGCTAGGGTCACGTCCCGCAAACAACGAAAGTCTTTACAATCGCTCATTTTCGTTCGTTGCCTAAAAAACGCCCTCTGCGCTTTTGGGAACGCGGCTCTTGCGTGACATCGCGACATCCCTCGCCTCGTGCCCTCGTCCTTGCCCTTGCTGCGGCTACGCCTTGCGCCGTGCCCAAGTCTCGCCCGCGTTGCCGCCGTTGCCCCGGTCGCGGCCGTAGCCGCCGGGACTGGAACCTTCGCCACGATCCCATCCAAACTTCCTGCCCGTTTTTTTGCTTTCCCGGAAAAAAACTCCGCCGTTGATGTCGATCAATGCGTTTTGGCAGTGATGCGCCCATGATCCGTTCACAGGGAGTCGGCCCGGCCACGCCACATCGCCCGGACCGCGTTCCAACACGGACCATCCCATGGAGGAAACATCATGTGGACAACGTTGCAACGCATTTCCAAGAATCTGATTATCGCCATCCCCACGGCCATGGCCATTGGATTTGTCTGGGGCCTGTCTGGCGACGTTTCGTGGATGCAATCCCTTATTTTGCCCTTCACCTTCCTCATGGTCTACCCCATGATGGTGACGCTTAAGATCAAGGAAGTCCTTTCCGGCGGCGACGGCAAAGCGCAGTTGCTGGCCCAATGCGTCAATTTCGGTCTCATTCCCTTCGTCGCCTATGGCCTGGCCCAGTTTTTCTTCCCACACCAGCCGACCCTGGCCCTGGGCCTGCTCCTGGCCGGGCTTGTGCCGACAAGCGGCATGACCATTTCCTGGACGGGCTTTGCCGGGGGCAAGGTGGCGGCGGCGGTGAAGATGACGGTCATCGGCCTCGTTCTCGGGTCCCTGGCCACGCCGTTTTACGTCAAGCTCCTGCTTGGCGAAGCCATTGCCGTAGACGTTTCCGGCGTCATGAAGCAGATCGGGCTCATCGTCTTTTTGCCCATGGCCGCCGGCTACGCCACTCAGCGGTTTCTGGTGCGACGCTACGGCCAAAAGGCCTTTGCTACGGGCATAGGCCCCCGTTTTCCGGCCCTATCCACCATCGGGGTGCTGGGCATCGTGCTCATCGCCCTGGCCCTGAAGGCGAAGACCATTGTAGCCACGCCGGGCGTGCTGGCCGAAATCCTGCTGCCCCTTTGCCTGCTCTACGGGGCCAACTACGCCGTTTCCACGGCGGCAGCCCGGCTGTTTTTGCCGCGTGGCGAAGGCATCGCCCTGGTCTACGGCACCGTCATGCGAAATCTCTCCATCGCCCTGGCCGTGGCCATGAACGCCTTCGGAACCAGCGGTTCCGAAGCGGCCCTGGTCGTGGCCCTGGCCTATGTCATCCAGGTCCAGTCGGCGGCCTGGTACGTGAAGCTGACCGACCGCGTCTTCGGCCAGCCCTTGGCCGCCTCGCCGGATTTCTCCACCGCCCCGCAAGCGGTCGGCCGGCCCTGAAGCCGCAAGGACAGGCTCCAACCGTCGTTCCCCCCGGGCGTCTTGCCGGCCGCCTCCGGCAAGACGCCGTCTTCCCCGCCTCCCGCGCGCCTCGCTCCCGCGCGGGAGGGCCGGGGACGGCATTTCCCCAACGCCTTGTCCGCCCATTCTTTTCCCCGCAACCTCGCATTGACCCGGCCACCCGCCATGGGCCATACTCCCGCCCGGGGAGCAATGCGTTCCGGATGACATCAGTGGACGTACGCTGTGTCCTGGGGACGGTTCGTTATGCCGGTGTTAGACCGGGCACGGCCTGCCGCTTCGAGCCAACTCCCTGTCCACCGCCCCGGCCGGACCGACTCGCGCTCCGAAACGCCCCAACACAACGCCACATGGGCTCGCCTGCCCTCACGGAGATGCGCCATGCGCCCTTTTGCTCGATTTGCCGCACCACTGCTCGCCGCCGCCCTGATGCTGCCGGGTTGCGCCAAACGCCCGCCGGCTCCCGCGCCGACCGGCGAAGAAACGGTCACCTCGGCCGAAGCCGAGGTCAAACCCGAGCCGGTCGATACCCTGCCCACGGCCGTGCCCCCGGCCGTGCCGCCGGCGCCCAAGGCGGCCGTCGCCGTGGAGCCGGCCGTTCCCGAACAGGCCACCAAGCAGGCCCTGGAACCCAAACCGGCCGTCAACGCCGCCATCAAGCCCCCCCGTTCCGAACCGGCCGCGCCCGCCTCCGAGTCCGGCCAAGCCCCCAGATCGGCCGAGGCCCAGGCCGCCGAGCCCAAAGCGAAAAAAGCCGACGGGCCGGTGGTGGCCGTGGTCGGCGATTCCCTGGCCGTGGGCGTGGGCATGACCATGGAGCAACGCCTGGCCAAAACCGGCGGGCCGGGCTGTCTGGCCATGGGCAAGGTTTCGACAGGACTCATTTCCAAGAAGTACGACTGGGAAAAGGCGCTGGCCGAGACCCTGGCCCGCCAGCCCGTCTCGGCCGTGGTGGTGGTCCTTGGCGGCAACGACGCCAACAACGCCATCGCCGGCAAGGGCGCGGGCACGCCGGAATGGCACGAGGCCTACACGGCCAAGGTGGAGCGTTTTCTGGCCATCGCCGCCAAGGCCGGTGTCCAGGTCATGTGGGTCGGGCTGCCGGCCATGAAGGACCCGGCCTACGGCCAGCGCGTGGCGGCGGTCAACGCCGCGGCCCGGGCCGGCTGCGCCAAGACGACCGGCTGCCGTTATCTCGAACCCGGCGACGTCTTTACCGACGCCTCGGGCAATTATGTCCAGGCCAAGGACATCGGCGGCAAGACCGTCACCCTGCGGGCCGGCGACGGCGTCCACATGACCATGACCGGCTACGACCTGCTCTGTCGCCGGGTTCTTGATGTCCTTGGCCCGACCGCAAGCCCGGCCAAACCGTAAGGAGCTTGTCCATGCGCCGCCAACTGTCCCAGGCCGAGGTGCTGGCCGCCGTGGTCGATGACGTGCTGGCCCTGCCCGACCGGCCCATCGATTCCCTGACCATGGGCACGTGTCTGGCCGCCGTGGCCTCGCACGGCCTGGGGCTGGCCTCGCTGGTCTCCCACATCGTCCCGGGGCTGGCCCCGGCCCGGCCCAAAAACGTGCCGGCCACGGTTCACGAGGCGTTACGGTTGCTCGCTGACCCGGCCACGGACGGGACCGATCTGGCCTCGGTGGCCATGGCTGCGGCCAATTCCCTGCTGCCGCTTCCCGAAGACGTCCGCGACGGCGCGGGCCAGGACCTGCTGACGTCCCTGGGCCGGGGCAAGGACGTGGCCGTGGTCGGGCATTTTCCCTTCACGGCCAGCCTGCGCGAAGCCTGCCGCACGCTGTGGGTCCTGGAAAAACGGCCGCGCCCGGGCGATCTGCCGGCCGAGATGGCCGGCGAGATCCTGCCCCGGGCCGACATGGTGGCCGTCACCGGCACGACGCTTTTAAACGGCAGCCTGGCCGGGCTGCTTTCCGCCTGTCGGGAGGACGCCGTGGTCATCATGCTCGGCCCCACCACGCCCTTTGCCCCGGGCCTTGTGCGCTGCGGCATCGACGTTCTGGCCGGCTGCGTCGTGCCCGACCCCGAGGCGGCCCTGGCCGGCATCCGGGCCGGCAGCTGCTTCAAGGGGCTTTCCGGGGTGCGCCAGTGCTCCTGGCCGCGGCCGGGGCTGACCGTTTAGGGCGGCTTCCCGGCCCTCCCGCCCGGCCGCCGTATGACGGCTAAACGCCGCGTCGCGTTCCCGAGACGCTTAGGCCCCGAACAAGCGGCGCGCCCTTGACGGCGATTTTGTTCCGGCTCCCGTCGCTCCCGTCAGGACGCCCCACAACGAGGCGACGCCCCCTCAATGGCGGCCGCCGCTCCCGGGACAGCCAGGGGGCGACCCCGGGCAAACCGTTTCGTCGTCGTCTTGTTCCCGGCAGGCCGGATCATCCACTGCTTCGCCGCGCCGCAACACGGCAAAACCATAGACTCCGGCCAGGGCCGAGGCCACGAGGATGGACACCTTGGCCTGATCGGCCACGGCTGCGCCGTCGCCAAAGGCCAGACCGGCGATGAAAATCGACATGGTAAACCCGATGCCGGCCAGCACCGAGGCCCCATAATAATGGGAGAGCCGCATTCCCTCCGGCATGGACGCCAGCCCCAGGCGGAACAGCCCCAGGCAGGTCAGGAAGATGCCGAGCTGCTTGCCAATGAAAAGCCCCAGGAAGATGCCCAGGGACACCGGCTCGGCCAGGGACTGCCCGGCCTGGCCAAAGAGCGGCACTCCGGCGTTGGCCAGGGCGAACAGCGGCATGATGCCGTAGGCGACCCATGGATGCAAAGCGTGCTCCAGGCGGGGCAAGGGGGCGCTGGCGCGCTGACAGGCGGACTCAAGGTTTTCCAACGTCCCTTGCATGGTTTTGTTGGCCAAGAGCACCTGGCCCGGTTCCATGGACGCGGCGAAACAATCAAGGAGCCGACGCGCTTTGTGCAGGAACGCCCCGGCCGAAATGCGGGTGCGCGCCGGGATGGTCATGGCCCCCAGCACCCCGGCCACGGTGGCGTGGACGCCGGATTTGAGAAAGGCCAGCCACAGGATCGCGCCGCAGATGCCGTAAACGGCAGGATGGCGCGCCCCGGCCATGTTGAGGCCGAGCATTGTCACGAACATGGCCCCGCCGACCACCAGGGAAAACAGGGAAATATCGCCGGAATAAAAGATCGCGATGACCAGCACCGCGCCGATGTCGTCAACGATGGCCACGGCCGCCAGGAAAACCTTGAGCGAAACCGGCACGCGATTGCCCAGAAGCGACAAGATGCCCAGGGCAAAGGCGATGTCCGTGGCCATGGGCACGCCCCAGCCGGCCATGGTCGGCTGACCGTAGTTGAAAAGCACATAGAGCAGGGCCGGCACAACCATGCCGCCCACGGCCGCCGCCACGGGCAGGATGGCCTGGGCCGGCGAATTGAGTTCGCCGACCAGGATCTCGCGCTTGATTTCCAGGCCGACCATGAAAAAAAACACGGCCATGAGTCCGTCATTGATCCAGTGCAGCAGGGTCTTGGACAGGACGTGGTCGCCAAAGCCCACGGTCACGGGCGTTTCCCACAAGGCGAAATAGGCCGGGGCCAGGGGCGAATTGGCCCAGACCAGGGCAATCAGGGTACAGGCGATAAGCACGATGCCGCCCGAGGCCTGGACCTGGCTGAAACGGCGAAACGGGGCCAAGGCCTGCTCCAGCAGGGGCAACGGCCGGGAAGGGGTTAGAGGATGATCTGCCATGCAACTCCAATACAGTTTGATGCAATACTTTGCACGTTGACGGTGTGACAGCCAAGGACGCGACACGACGCCTCGGACGATTCAAGATTATCAAGGGTAAGACAGCTTCACGCGCTGGGCAAGACAATTCGGAAAAGCACTGTTTCCGTGAGGTTGACGGCCAAAAATTCCGGGGATGCCTGGGCCGTCCTCGCTTGCGCGGCCACTGCGCCGTCAGGGAACCGCTATTTCGGGCTACGCCAGCCCCTTTCCGGACATGGTCCGCCCGCTACTGGCAATTCCCAGCCTGGGCCAGCCGTGACCGCCATTGCCCCCGTGCCGGCCTTGGGCTATAGACCGCCGAGGAATTGCGTACCCCCTATGTCCCATCCTTTCGGCATATCCCCTCCACCCATCGCTCCCGACGCGCCCTGGCTGGCCCCCCTGGCCGGTTTTTCCGATCTGCCCTTTCGCTTGTTGTGCCGGGAACTCGGCGCGGCGGTGGCGGTGACGGAAATGGTCAGCGCCAAAGGGCTTTTTTACGATTCGCGCAACACCAAACGCCTGCTGGCCACCTGCCCGGCCGACAGCCCGCTGGTGGTGCAGCTTTTCGGGGCCGAGCCGGACTATCTGGAGCGGGCCGCCGCCGCCCTGGCCGAGACCGGCTACACCTCTTTCGATCTCAACTGCGGCTGTTCGGTGCGCAAGGTGGTCAAGACCGGCGCCGGCGCGGCCCTGCTCGGCGCCCCGGACCGGCTGGTCGCCTGCGCCAGGGCCATGGTCCGGGCCGTGGGCCCGGGCCGGGTCGGGGTCAAGCTGCGCCTGGGGTCCAAGCCCCCGGCCCGGGTCGATCTGGAGCTGGCTGCGCGCCTGGCCGAGGCCGGCGTGGCCTGGTTGGCCCTGCACCCGCGACATGCCAGCCAGGGCTTTGCCGGCACGGCCAACCGGCCGGCCCTGGGGGAATTCGTCGCCGCCTCAACCCTGCCCGTCATCGCCAGCGGCGACCTCATGACCGCCGCGGACGGCCGCGCGGTCCTGGCCGAAACCGGCGCGCACGGCGTCATGTACGCCCGGGGAGCCCTGGCCGATCCCCGCGTTTTCGCCCGCCATGCCGCCCTTTTCGCCGAAAAGGGGCACGACGCGCCCCAGGCCGTCCCGTCGGTGTGCGACGTCGTGCGCCGCCACGCCGCCCTGTGCCGGGAACATGCCGACGACCGCCAGGCGCTTTTGCGCATGCGCACGGCCGTGCCCCGCTACCTGCGCGACCTGCCCGGTTGCCGGGCGCTGCGCGACCGATTGTGCCGGGTGCAGTCCTGGAACGAACTGTCCGACATCATAAGCGAGGCCGAGGCCCTGGCCGCCGCCTCGCCCCAAGCCGCCGGAGAAGCCGCATGAAACTCCTTCGCGCCCAGACCGCCGGATTCTGCATGGGCGTCGATCTGGCCCTGAAAAAACTCGCCGCCCTCATCGACGCCCCGGCCAAGGACGCCCCGGCCAAAGCCATCGTCACCTTCGGCCCCATCATCCACAATCCGCAGGTGCTCGAAGACTACGCCGCCAAGGGCGTAGGCGTGGTCAACGACCCGGCCGCCATCGCCCCCGGGACCACCGTGGTCATTCGCGCCCACGGCATCCCCGAACCCGTGCGCCGGGCCATCGCCGACCGGGGAGCCGAGATCGTGGACGCCACCTGTCCCAAGGTCAAAAAGGCCCAGACCCTCATCCAGGCCCAGGCCAAGCAGGGCCGGACCTTGCTGCTTTTCGGCGAGGAGGATCATCCCGAGGTCAAGGGGCTTTTAAGCTACGCCACGGCCGGAGCCCATGTCTTCGGCGACATGGACGAGCTCGAAAAGCTCGACCTGCCCCACGGTCCCACCTATTTCCTGGCTGCCCAAACCACCCAAGACGAACAGGAATTCCTGCGCATCCGCGACTATCTGCGAAACCGCTTCGGCGCAGGCCTGACCGTGCTGTCCACCATCTGCAACGCCACCATGAACCGCCAGCAGGAGGCCATGGATCTGGCCGCCGCCGTGGACTTCCTGGTGGTGGTCGGCGGACGCGACTCCGGCAACACCAGACGCCTGGCCCAGGTGGCCCGAAGCGCCGGCACGCCAAGCATCCATATCGAAACCGCCGATGAACTTTCGCCCGGGATGTTCACGGGCTACGTCACAATCGGCTTGACAGCCGGCGCTTCAACGCCGAAGAAAATAATTGACCGTGTCCAGCAGGTGCTGGAATCCTATTAGCCTCACGCCGGTTGCCCGCCACTAGCGACCGACCGGCCGACAAACGCCGCCCCGCCCTTGTCCGGCGCGGCCTCAACCGCGGAGAACCTCATGGCCCAGACCAACATTCTCCTGGAAGCCGGCACCAACGAGCTGGAGATCGTGGAGTTTTTCATCGACGAACCCACGGCTTCCTCGTTCACCGCCGACGCTCCCGAGGCTTCGGGCCACTACCGGGGCTACTACGGCGTCAACGTGGCCAAGGTGCTGGAGATCATCCGCCTGCCCAAGGTCACGGCCATGCCCGAGGTGTCGCACCCGAGCGTCATGGGCGCGTTTAATCTGCGAAACCACATCATCCCCCTGGTGGATCTCTCCATCTGGCTTGACAAGCAGCGCCAGGACACGGCCTCGCCCAAGGTCATTGTCACCGAATTCAACAACGTCACGTCCTCGTTTCTGGTCTCCGGCGTCACCCGCATCCACCGCATGAGCTGGGAGTCGGTGGAGCCGCCCAACCGCTACGTATCCAAGATGAGCGGCGATTCCATCACCGGCGTGGTCAAGCTGGAAGACCGAATCGTCTTTCTTCTGGATCTGGAAAAAATCGTGGCCGACCTCAACCCGAGCCTGGGGCTACGCCTGGACATGAGCATCGAATGGAACTCGTCCAGCCGCTATCGGGCCCTGGTCGCCGACGACTCGGTGCTGGTGCGCGAGATGTTAAAAGATCTGCTCAACAAGGCCGGCTTCGACGTTACGGCCGTGCAGAACGGCCGCGAGGCTTGGGAACTCCTCAGTCAGATCAAGGAGAAGTCCGAGGCCGAACACCAGCCCCTTTCCAACTTTGTCCACTGCATGGTGGCCGACATCGAGATGCCGGCCATGGACGGCCACAACCTCACCAAACGCATCAAGGACGACCCGGTCCTGCGCGAGCTGCCGGTGATCCTTTTTTCCTCGCTCATTACCGACAAGCTGCGCCACAAAGGCGAGGCCGTGGGCGCCGACGACCAGATTTCCAAGCCCGACGTCAGCCAGCTGGCCATGCGGGCCAAGGCGCTCATTGAGCGCAAGCTCGGTCAGAAAACCGCCGCCTGAGGCCGCCTTGGCCTCCTGTCCGGCCACGTCCTCGCACTTTTTTGCGGCGCGCGACGTGTTGTAGCCCCATGCCCCGTAACCGCCTGTCCTTCCCGACAGACACATCCGGCATCACCCGCTTCGGGCGGCCGCCGGCGATGTCCGGGCCATGGTTCGGCCCCGGTCCTTCCATGGCCGCCGGGACGGATCAGGCGGTTTCCATGCTGTGCGACCCTTACCGCGACCTGTTCGCCGCCGAACAGGCCGTCTCACCCTATCTCGTGGACTGGTCCCAGGCCTTCGCCGATCTTGACCCGACCCAGGCCGCGCCCGTGGCCCTGGTGTTCAAACGCTCGCCCTACCCGGATGTGGTGGAACGCTGGCTGTTGCCGGACCTGGCCGATCCGCGCTCCCGACGGATCGCCGAACTGCACCTCTCGGCCCGGCTCAACAACGTGTTGTCCATTGCCGGAGCCCACGGCATCGACATAGTCACCCCAAAAGCCCCCGATGCCGGACTGCTGGCCGCCGTTCGCGGCAATCTTCTCGCCCGGCTCGACGATTTTTCCAACATGTCCCTCTATTTCCTGCATGGCCTCGTGCAGTCGGCCTTTGGCCGCGACCTGTCCATCAACGCCAGCCAGACCGATGGCTGCCTGCCCGAAGCCCGAGGACACGGCGGCGCGACAGGCGGGGAAAAGCCCGGGCAGGCACGGCCGGGGCTGGCGCTGGCCGTCAACATCGGCCAACACCTGACGAGCTGGGGACTTATTCGCCTCACCAGGGACGGCGGCTGCGTCGTGGAACGCCTGTGTCGCCGGGAAACCTGCCTCGACCTGACGCGCTGCTGCCTGACAGCGGAAATCGCCGACATCCTGGCCGCCGTACAGTCTGATCTGGGCCAGGCGACCGACGGCGTCGAAGCCGTGGGCATAAGCCTCGCCGCCACGGTCCTGGACGGCCGGCCGCTGCCGGTGGCCGAATTCGGACTGTTCGCCGCCTGCTCCCAGGGCGAGCTTGACCGCGCGGCCACGGTTCTTCACGAAGCGCCCGCCCGAGCCTTTCCGGGCCGGCCGGCGGTCCTGGTCAACGACGGCCGGGCCCAGGCGCTTTTTGCCTTCCACTTTGCCGGCGGCAAGACGGCCGCCGGCAGCGGCCATCTGCTGACCCTGCGCCTGGGGGCCTGCCCCTGCGTCCACTGCCTGGACGCCGACGGCCACAGCCCGCCGGGATTTGACGAGTTCGGCTGGCTGGCCATCCGGGCCGTTCCCTCCCGGCCGGGCGGACCGCTATTCTCCACCCCGCGCCACCCGCTCTCCCATTACGGCCTGGCCGCCGCCGCCCATGAACTCGGGCTTCTGGCTCGCTATGGCCTGGGCATTGAGGACGCCATCCCCTTTTTCCACAGCCGGCTTACAGGCGAAGACCCCGAGGCCGCCCGGGAAGCCGCCGGCATCTACCGAATCCTCGGCGCACATCTGGCCATGCTGGCCGCCGAAATCCACGCCCACCGCCCCCTTGGCGCGATCATGGTCATGGGCTCCCAGGCCAACCGTCTGGACAGCCCGGCTTTTGCCGCCCTAAGCGACGGCTACGCCGCCTTTGCCGCCGGCCGGCCCCTAGTCCCGGCCACGGCCGGGCGCATCCTCGTCGAGGAAGCCTCGGCCGAGGCCGGACTCGTGGGGGCGGCCTTTGCCGCCCTGTCCGCCGACCCGGCCTAGCCCGTTCGCCCCAAGCGGCCATTGTCCGTCGAAAAGCCGGCCAACCGGCCCGTTTGAGGCCCCACGCCTTTTGACACTCCCGGCCCTTTGTGCTTAATTGACCTCCTTTTCGCGAAACTCGTACGCGCTTTGGAGGCGTTTCCATGACTGATTCTCCCGCTTCGCAACACGGCTCGGCCAAACCGTCCGACATCCCCGCCGCGCTGCGCCTTCCTGTCCAGTACTGGCGGCATTCCCTGGCCGCCGCCGCCATCGTACTCGTGGCCGCCGGCGGCTACGCGCTGTTTGGCGTCTACCAAAAGGGGCAGGTCGAAAAGGCCGAGGCCGCTCTGGGCGAGATCATCACCACCAAGGCCGGCGCGGACCGCGTCGCCGCCCTGGAAACCCTGGCCAAGTCCGCTCCCGAAGGAGCCAAGGCCGGCATCTATCTGGAACTGGCCAAGACCGCTCAGGGCCTGGGCGATTTCACCAAGGCCGCCAGCGCCTTCGAAGCCGTGGCCAAGTCCGCTCCGACCGGCATGAAGACCATCGCCGGCCTCGGCGAAGCCGCCGCCCTGTCGCGCGCCGGCCAGGACGCCAAGGCCGTGGATGTGCTGGAATCCCTGGCCGCCAAGGCCCCCAAGATCTTCGCCATGACCATCGACCGCCAGTTGGCCGTCACGGCCGAGGCCGCCGGCCAGTGGCAAAAGGCCCTGGCCGCCTATGAGCGCATGAAGGCCGACGGCAACGTGCAAAACGCCAGCTTCATCGACGCCCGCATCGCCGACCTCAAGGGCAAGACCGCCGGCGCGGCCAAGACCAACGGATAGTCCGAACGCGGCCGATCACGGCCGCGACCGTAACGCTTTGCCTCTCCCCCAAAAGGGAGCGCGGACGCCGACGGCGGCGTCCCTTTCATGTGTGGAGGATTGACGCGTGGGCAAGGAACTTCTCAAGTCCGAGGGCGGCGACACCCTGCTGCTGCTCGGCAACGAAGCCATCGTCCGGGGAACCCTGGAAGGCGGCGTGCGCTTTGTGACCTGCTACCCGGGTACGCCCTCGTCCGAGGCGCCGGACACCTTTTTCCGCTTGAGCCAGGGCGCACCCTATTACTTTGAATATTCCGTCAACGAGAAGGTGGCCCTGGAAGTGGCCGGCGGCGCGACCCTGGCCGGTTTGCCGACCCTGTGCACCATGAAGCACGTCGGCGTCAACGTGGCCGCCGATCCGCTCATGACCCTGGCCTACGTCTCGGCCCCGGGCGGGCTGGTGCTCCTGTCCGCCGACGATCCGGGCTGCCATTCCTCGCAAAACGAGCAGGACAACCGCCTCTACGCCCGCCTGGGCGGCCTGCCCTGCTTCGAGCCGGCCACGGCCCAGGAATGCAAGGACATGGCCCGCGACGCCATGCTCCTTTCGCGCAAGCTCGAAACGCCGGTGCTGCTGCGCACCACCACCCGGGTCAACCACGTGCGCGGCCCGGTGGTCACCGGCGACCTGCCGGCCACACCTTATGAAAAGCCCTTTGTCAAGGATCCGGCCAAGTATGTGCCCCTGCCGGCCTCGGCCCGGGTCATGCACAAGCGCCTGCGGGCCATCCTCGACGGCCTGGTCGCCGAGGCCGACGCCTCGCCCTACAACGTTGAATCCGGCGCGGGCGAACTGGGCTTTATCAGCTCGGGCGTGTCGCGCAACTATCTCACCGACGTCCTGGAAGAAGAAGGCCTCGTCGGCAAGGTACGCCTGCTCGAACTCGGCCTGACCTACCCCTTGCCGGAAAACCGCATCGCCGCGTTCCTTTCCGCCTGCAAAAAGGTGCTCATCGTCGAGGAACTCGAACCGGTGCTGGAAAACGAGATCCGCGCCCTGGCCCAGACGCGCGGCATCAGCGTGGAAATCCTCGGCAAGAGCGAACACCTGCCCCGTCTGGGCGAGTTCTCCACGGCCAATGTCCGCCAGGCCGTGAGGGCCTTCGTCGGCCAGCCCGCCGCCGTGGTCGAGGCGCTCACCGTGCCGGGCGACCTGCCCCGGCGGCCGCCCAACCTCTGCGCCGGCTGCCCCCACCGGGCCGCCTACTACGCCGTGCGCGAGGTCTACGGCGACACCGCCGTCTATTCCTCGGACATCGGCTGCTACACCCTGGGCTTTTTGCCGCCTTTCCGGGCCGCCGATTTTCTCCTGTGCATGGGCTCGTCCATCTCCACCGGAGCCGGGTTCGCCCGGGCCTCGGGCAAGCCGGTGGTGGCCTTCATCGGCGACTCCACCTTCTTCCACTCCGGCATCACCGGGCTCATTGACGCCGTGGCCTACAACCACGACGTGCTCATCGTCATCCTCGACAACCGGACCACGGCCATGACCGGCCATCAGCCCAATCCCGGCGTGGACACCACCATCTTTGGCGAAAACCCCAACCCGGTGGACCTCATGGCCCTCATCCGGGCCTGCGGCGTGGAGCCGGTCAAGGTCAATCCCCTCAACCACAAGGCGACCCTGGCCGCCCTGACCGAGCTGTCCAAGCAGACCGGCCCGCGCGTGCTGGTGGCCGAATACCCCTGCCCCATCCACGCCCGGCGCGTGGGACAGGCCAAAAAGACCTTGCCCGCCCGGGTGGCTGGCGATCCCGCCGCCTGCCTGACCGTGCGCGACAATCTGGCCTGCCCGGCCTTTGCCATGGTGGACGGCCAGTTTACCATCAACGCCGAACAGTGCGACGGCTGCATGTTCTGCGTCCAGCTCTCACCGGACCTCAAGCCCGGCAAGAAGGAGGCGAAATGACCCGCGCCCGCATCTTTTTCACCGGCGTCGGCGGCCAGGGAACCCTGACCGCCACCACCCTTCTTGCCCGCACCGCCCTGGACGCCGGCCTGCCCGTCACCTCGGGCGAGATCCACGGCATGGCCCAGCGCGGCGGCGTGGTCGAATCGACCCTGCTCGTGGGCGGCTACAAAAGCGCCATCATCGCCCCGGGCGAGGCCGACGTGATCCTGGGCTTCGAACTGCTGGAAACCCTGCGCGGCCTGCCGATGCTTAGGCGCGGCGGCTTTGTCGTCGGCAACAGCGAAGCCCTCCAACCCGTGGGCGTGTGCCTGGGCCGGGAGTGCTACCCGCCCCTGGAGGCCGTGCTGGAAACCGCCAAGGGTTTCGCCGCCCAGGTGGTGCTGGTCCCCTGCATCAGCCTGGCCGAGCAGGCCGGCACGGCCAAGGCCGCCAACACTGTGCTTTTAGGCGCGGCGGCGGCCTGCGGCGCGCTGCCGTTTGGCGTGGCCGACCTCACTCGCTCCATTGAGAAGTACCTGAAACCCAAGCTGGTGGACGTGAACCTCAAGGCCCTGGCCCTGGGAGCCGAGGCCGCCAAGGCGGGCCAGGCGGCGTGATCGATTCCTTGACGTCTTTCGACGGGGCCGGACCGGCGTTTTACGGCGCGCTGTCGCGCATCGTGGCGCTGACCGGCCCTGGCCGGGCGGTGCGGCGCGGCCTGGAAAACGCCCTGGCCGTGCTGGTCGAGGCCCTGGGCTACCGCCGGGCCTGCCTGGAGCTCCACGATCTGCCCCAACAAGGGGCGCGCATCGTGCTCTCCCACGGCCGCCAGCAGGGCCTGGACCACCTCTATGGTCCGGCCCCCATCACCATGGGCCAGGTCATCGGCTCGCGCCGCTCGCTCATCCTCCAGGACGTCAAGGACCATCCCGACTTCATCGGCCGGCCGCCCGAGGAACTCTCCAACCTGTCCCACATCTGCGTGCCCGTCACCGTGCCCATGCCCGACGGCCACGTGGAGGGTTTCGCCCCGGTCGGCTCGTCCGACGTCATCGGGGCGCTGAGCGTCGATCTGCCCAAGGCCCCCATGGTCTTTTTGGAGGCCCACCGAGAAGTGCTGGCCGTGGTCGGCGGCATCCTCGGCAACGCCGCCCTGCGCTTGCGCGACGAGCTCGATCTGTCGCGGCGTTCCGTGGCCGCCGCCCAGCCGGTGGCCGTCTCCGCCGAGGAACCCGCGACCGAGGCGGCCCCGGCCCAGCCCGTGGCCGTGTCCAAGAGCATTCGCCTGGTCCTGCGCCAGATTTCCCAGGCCGCCGATTCCTCAGACCCGGTGTTCCTGCGCGGCGAGGAAGGCACGGGCAAGGAGTGCCTGGCTCGCTGGCTCCACAGCCAGGGCAACCGCCGCCATCGGCCGTTTCTGCGCCTGGGCTGCGGCGAAATGCCGCCCGAGGCGGTCATGGAACATCTTTTCGGCGTCCAGAAGGGCGAGCGCTCCAAGGCCACCCGCTCCAAACGCGGCCTTTTCGAGCTGGCCCAGGGCGGCGTGGTCTTTCTCGACGACATCGAGGAACTGTCCCTGGAAGCCCAGTCCCGGGTGCTTCAGGTCATCCAGGAAGGAGCCGTGGCCCGCATCGGCAGCGACGCGCCCGTGGCCGTGGACGCCCGGGTGCTGGCCGCCAGCACCGCCTCCCTGGAAGACGCCATGGCCCAGGGCGACTTCCTCGAAGACCTCTTCTACGGCCTGGGCGTGTTTCCGCTCTACGTGCCGCCGCTACGCGACCGCATGGGCGACATCCTGCCCCTGGCCGAACATTTCTTGGAAGACTTTTCCCAGCGCACCGGCAAGAGCGTGCGCCGCATCTCCACGCCGGCCATTGATCTCTTAAGCCAGTACCACTGGCCGGGCAACGTCCGCGAACTGGCCAACTGCATGGAGCGCGCCGCCACCCTTTGCGACGAGGCCGTGGTGCGCACCTACCATCTGCCCCCCACCTTGCAGACCGGCGAATCCTCCGGCACCGAACCCTCGCTGTCCTTTGGCGAGGCCGTGGCCAAGTTCGAGCAGGAACTGCTTGTCGAAGCCCTCAAGAAGGCCCGCGGCAACATGTATCAGGCCGCCCGGGACCTGCGCGAGAGCTACCGCGTGGTCAACTACAAGGTCAAAAAATACGCCATCGATCCCAAACGCTTCACTCCGGGACGACGCGGCTGACAGAAAACGAAAACGGTTTACCCGCACCTGGCAAACGCGTAGAAACTGACGTCACTTCACCGCCCCACAGGAGGGTTCATGGCAAGCCTCGCCAGTCACGACTACTACCGCGACGACATGACCAAAATGCCGCCGCTGCGCTCCATCGCCCAGACCCTTTGCCTGGACAAGCGCGTCCGCAAGGTCACGGCCGCCGAGGCCTACGAACTGGCCAAGCGCCAGCACGACGTCATGGACACCGATCTGCCCGTCTACCCGCCGGCGGCCAAGCGCCTGGGCCTGCCCGAAGGGGCCACCGTGCTCAATAACTGCCACGGCCGCATCGTCGGCCGCACGGCCCTGGCCCGGCGCTTTTACACCCGCATGGAGGCCGTGGAGCGGCGCAAGGTCGAGTCCGACCTGCGTGAAGCTGTCTACGCCATGCAGCGCTATCCGCTGATCAAGGCCGAAGCGATCCTCGGCCTCGACGCCGATCTCATGATCAAGGCCACCATCGTCGGCACCGAAGACGATGCGGTCAACATCTTCAACTGGCTGGCCAATTTCACGCCCTATGAAGAGCTGGCCGAGGCCTACGCCAAAAGCCCCAAGCTGCCCATTCCCGACATCCTGGTGGTCGGCTTCAACCACTGGACCACCACCGACCCGTATTACCACAATGCCGGCGGCTCCCAACTGGCCCTGGTCGACGAAGACGCCAACGTCATCTTCAATTTGGGCATGCGCTACTTCGGCGAACGCAAGAAAGGCACGCTGACCCTGGCCTGGACCTCGGGCATGCGTCTGGGCCTGGCCGCCTGCCACGGCGGCATCAAGGAAATCGATTTCTCGGGTTGCGCCGACGCCAAGGCCCAGGACATGGGCAAACGCTCCATCGCCTTTTTCGGCCTGTCCGGCACGGGCAAGTCGTCGCACACCAACTCCCACGACAACGGCGGCACCCTGCCGGCCGGGTTTTCCAAGGTGGTGCTCCACGACGACGCCTTCCAGATCGACTGCGAAAACAAGGTCTGCCGCGTCTGGGAACCGACCCTGTTCGACAAGACCGATTCGCGCCCCACGGGCCATCCCGACTGGCGCTACATGATCTCCACCATGAACCTGGGGCTGACCGAAGTCGGCGACAAGGTGTTGCCCCTGGGCCAGGACGTGCGCAACCCCAACGGCCGGGCGCTTATTGACCGCGACCTGCTTGGGGCCTACGTCAACCGCTGCTCCTTCCCCAACCTCATGGTCTGGCTCATGAAGGACACCTGCCTGCCGCCGGTGGTGCGCTTCACCGACAAGCATCTGGCCGTGGCCATGGGCGCGTCGCTGATGACCCGGCGCAATCTGGCGGAAAACGTCAGCGAGGAGGAGCTCAAAAAGCTCGTCTTCGAGCCTTTCGCCAATCCTTTCCGGGTGTATGAGCTGTGGAAGGACGTGGAAGCCTTCGTCAAGGTCTTCGAGGCCGGGGCCGTGGGCTACACGTTTAATTCCGTGGGGTTCTGGAAGACTTCCGATCGCGAGCTGCAAAAGATTCCGCTGCAAAGCTCGCTGACGCTGCAAACGGCCCTGTTGCTGGAGCGCCTGGAGTGGGAGGACTGGGATCTGCTGCCCGGCGCCCAGTTGCCCAAGGCCGACAGCGTGGAAAAGCTCCTGCCCGGCTACGCCGCGCTCTACGATCCCTCCCGGGTGGAAAACCGCGACCGCTACCTGGAAACCCTCAAGGACCGTTTCCACCAACGCCGCGTCTATCTGCAGAATTCCGACCTACACAACCGGCCGGATCTGCTCATGCGCCTGGTCAACGCCCTCATGGTGCGGGCCTAGGCCCTGGCCTGGCCGCCTGACGCTCCAGAGCCAGACCGCCGCATGAACCCTTGCACGGCCCACCGCCATGACCGCCGGCCGCAGGCTTCCTTCGGGAGGCTTGCGGCCGGTTTCGGACCCACGCCATGAGCCTGCGCTCCGTTTTGGGCCTTATCGGGCTTGCGGTCTCGCTGCCCTTTCTGGGCTACCTGGTCTACATCAGCCAGGCCAAGGCCCCCACGCCCGACCAGATCATCTTTCTGGCCTTTGCCTTTTCCGTCACCTTCCCCACGCTCATCCTGCTGTCGCTGGTGCTCTTCCGCAGCCTGGTGATCCTGGCCGCGGCGCTGCCGGTCTACGCCGCCTGCGTCATTGCCGGCTACGCCCGCACGTTCATGGCCTTCCAGATCCTGTGCAACGGCAAGCCGACGGAATCCTTCCGCGACTGCCTGTATTTCAGCGTGTCGCAGTTTACCAACACCGGCTGCGCCGATTGCATGCCCACGCCCCAGCTGCGGCTTTTGGCCGCCTCGGAAGCCTTTTTCGGCTATCTGTCGCTGGGGGTGTTCACCGCCTGCCTCATCGTCATCCTCGTGCGTATGATCACCACCGACAAGCTGCGCCAGTAGTCGCCCGACGCCAAGCGGGGCCGCTTCGCGGCCCCGCTTTCTCGTCTTAGCCTCGAAGCTGTCTCCGTTTAGGCTGTCTCCTTGGTCACCCGCACCCTGGTGCTGCTGAAATCCGGGATGCCGGCCACGGCGTCGGTCAGCGGCGTATTGCCCAGGGCCGGATCGAGCCGGGCCACGTCGTTGGGATTGATGCCGGCCCGATACGCTTGCCTGGGCACAAGCCGGTCGCCGTCGGCGACGGCGCTCCCGCCCAGGAAAACCGAGGCCGCGTCCTTGACAGCCAGGGCCGTGCCGCCAAACTGGGTGTGGCCGAAATGAAAGGACACGGCCACGCAGCCCGGGCGAACCATGCGCGTAAGCTCCAGCCGTCCGGCCACGCCTTCGTGATTGGAAGCCGAGGCCAGGCGGATGCGGTCCCCCTGGGCCAACCCCAGCCCGGCCGCGTCATCGGGGTGCATCTCCACGGCATTGTCCGGCACGATGGCCATGGCCCGGGAATACCACAGCGAGCGCGATTGGGTGTGCAGATGGCGCTTGTAGGTGACAAGGGTCAGCGGATAGTCGCGGTCGGTATTGGCCAGATCCGTGCCGTCGCCGGTTTGGGGCGGCATCCAGACGGGCGTGCCCGGCAACCGCCGGCCGGTCATGGAATCCTTGGTCCGGGCCAGGGTCTCGTTATAGACCATGTAGCGCTCGATGCCGCGCGTGAAACGCTCTCCCTCGAACACATCCTCGTAAGGCCTGAAGACCCCGCCCCGGGCCAGGATGCGGCAAACGGCCCGCCACTGGTCGTTTGGCAGCAGGCCCTTGCGGGCGGCTATCGGATAGTTGCCCTCCACAAAGGCCACGTCGGCGTCGGTGGCTGGCTTGGCCTTGGCGTTGTGGGCCAAGTTGGCGAAGGCGCGCAGATAGAAGTCCTCGGCCGTGCGCAACGGATGGGTCGCGCCGTCGGCGCCGGGAATGGCGGCGTCGCCGAAGCCGGGCAGGCCCAGGCGCAGCGCCAGATCAATGAGCAAGGTTTCCGTGCCGAACGGACGGCCGTCGGCGGTCCGGCCGGTCAGCGGCTCCATCATGGGCGTGCGCACGGCCGTGAACCGCAGGGCCGGGGCATGGGGCGTGAGCCAGCCATGGTGGCCTTCGGGGTAGCACAGGTCGGGCACAATGTAGTCGGCGTAGATGTTGGTCTCGTTGATGGCCGTGTCGATGGACACGTGCAGGGGCGTGCGCCCGGGATCAAGGAGCGTTTCCTTGAACCGCAAGCCTCCCGGGGCGGAATAGACACCGTTGTAGAGGTAGGTGAAAAGCACCTCGGCTTTGTAGGGGTAGCCGGCGTCCAGGCCGATGAGGGCCTCATTGGAAAGGCCGCCGGCGGAAAAAGGAAACCAGGGCAGCCTGGCCGGATAGGGATTGGTTCCGGCAGCTTTTTTCTTCTTGTACTCGCTGGTTTTTTCATAGGCGAATTTCTCGCGGGAAATCGCCGCGCCGCCAGGTTTGCGCTGGCCCGGGAACTCCTTGAGATTGTACAGCCCCGTCTCGCAGTCCCCGGCCCCGCCGCCGCCCTTGAGATAGCCGCCGCGCATGTCCGGGCTCCCGACCAGGGCCGAGAGCAGAGCCACGGCATAGGCCGCATGGACGCCGCAGATGTAGTTGCCGGCCCCGTGGTACTGGGTCACCGCGCCGCGGGTGCCGGCGGCGGCGAAGTCCCGGGCCACACGGCGCAGTTCGGCCGCATCCACACCGGCCTCGGCGGCGTAGGTCTCCACGGAGTGGGCCTCGATGCCGGCCCGCAGCAGGGAAAAGGCGGTTTCGACCTGCCAGGCATTGCCGAAATAGTCGGTGGCCACGGCCTTGCCCTCCAGCACGGCCTCGCCTGTGGCCTCGGCCGCGACCACCCGGCCGGCGGCGTCAAGGACCATGAGCGTTTCGCCCGCCTGGCCGCCCTTGGACGGATCAATGTCCTTGAGGCGCAACATGCGGCCGTTTTCCGGATGCCTGGGATCGACGATGACCAGACAGGGCGCGTTGGTGCAGGAACCAAATCCCCGCAGTCTGGCTTCCTTGGCTGAGGGGGCGCTCAGATACCGCAGGTTGCACAGGTTTTCGTCCAGCAGCGCCCGGGCCAGGCCCAGGGCCAGGGCCCCGTCCCGGCCGGGACGCACCGGCAGCCAGGCGTCGGCGTGGACGGCGGCCCGGGTGGCCCGGGGATCGATGACCGCAAAGCGCAGGCTCCCCTCGGCTTGCCTGCGGGCCATGAGCGCGCCGTAGGTGTTGATGCCGGGTTGCAGGGCCTCGTAGACATTGGCCCCGAAGACCAGGATGTAGGCGGCCGAGAGCGGATCGGCCTTGAGCTCGATCTCCTTGCCCTGGGTCAGGGCAAAGTTCCCCATGCGAAAGCCCAGGCCGCAGATGTCGGTATGGCCGATGCGGTTGGCGGAGCCCACCGCGCCTTTGACGAAGCGGTCGATGAACTGCTGGCGGCCGGTTTGCAGGCGGCCGGTGACAAAGACCAGACCGTTGCGGCGGCTGCCCAGCTCCGGGGCGGCCGGCTCAATGGGCTCGTCGCTCAACAGGTCCTTGATGCCCGGAACGTGGCGCTCCTCGCCGATATGGGCGAAGTGGCGGCCGCCCTCGGCGATCTCGACCACCAGCCGGTCCCATTCGATGGGCTCGAATTGTCCCGAGCCGCGTGGGCCGCAGCGCTTGAGCGGCCGCACGAGGCGATAGGGGCTTTGGGTATGGTTGGCCGTGTCCTGGCACTTGCCGCACACCGGACTGGGCACGGCCAGGGAATCCGCCGCCGGCGTGTCCTGGTCGATGGGGTCAAAGGCCATGTTGTAGGGATGGTAGGGATTGCCCGAAACCCGTTGCAGCCGGCCGCCGCGCACTTCGCCGCGCACACCGCACACGGCGTTGCAGGCCAGGCACACGGAATGGACCACCCTGGTCTCGCCGTCAGCCGGGGGAGTCGTCCCGGCCTGGGCCGAAGCGGCGTCGCCAAGGATCGTCCCGGCGGCGGCCACGGCCGCGCCCTGGCCGACCCGGCGCAGGAACTGGCGGCGATTCAGTTCGCCCTGGCCGTTGTTGCCCTCGCCCGTCATGACGCCTCCTTGCGTTTGGCCGGCCGATACAGCACGGCCCCTTCAAGCCCAAGCTCGGGCCTCTCCGGCTGCAAGCCGCCGGCGGCCAAATGGTCGGCAAAAAGCCCGGCCGGATTGTTGCGGTCGCCAAAGGACCGGGCTCCGGTGGGGCAAGCCTCCACGCAGGCCGGGACTAGCCCCTTGGCCAGACGTTCCCGGCAGAAATCGCATTTGTCGACCTTGCCGGTGCGGCTGTCGATAAAGCGCCTGCCGTAAGGGCAGGCGGTCACGCAGGCCCCTGCGCCGGTGCAGCGCTTATGGTCCGTGACCACGATGCCGTCGGCCTCACGGCGCACCGCGCCGTTGGGGCAGACCGGCAGGCACGGCGCCTCGCGACACTGGTTGCAAAGGGTCGGCAGGAAGCGCAGCACGGCAAAGGGACCGGACGTATCCTCCGTCTCCTCCACCTTGGTGGGAAAGCCCCCGGGCATGGCGTCGTTATGTTCCTGGCAAGCCACCACGCAGGCCAGGCAGCCGTTGCAGCGGCCAAGATCGATGATCATGGCGTAGTCGGGGGGCGGCACCTCGGCGGCCAGGCCTGTCGCCGGCAGGACGGCGGCAACCAGGCAAGCGCCAAGACCCTGGCGCAAAACCATGCGTCTGGTCGGCATGGAGTACCTCCTGGGCAACGGCCGCGCCCAGGCAGGACGCGGCCGTGAGGGGATTAGCGGGTGTCGTGCCGCATCCGTGAAACGGACACGGGCCATTTCGCTGGAGCCGCGCGAAAACGACGAAGTTCCCTTAAACCATACGCCGAAGATTCAGAGACGCGACGTTAGTCGGCCTTGAATTCCACGGTGTAGGCAAAGGTCTTGGGGCTGAAGAAATCCAGGGTGCGGCCATCGACCTGGGCAAAGGGATACATGTAGTAGGTCAGCGGCGGGCCGGCCTGCTTGGGAGCCAGGGTTACGTCGGTGGTCCCGCGTTCCAGGGCGATGCGGAACAGGTCGTCCCCGCCCCAGAAAAACTCCACCCACTGCTTGGCGTCCTTGAGTTCCAGCTTGTTGACCAGCATCATCTTGCGCACATCGGCGGGATCGACCGGAACCCAGCCCGTGCCCGGCAGATAGAATTCCACCCAGCAGTGATAGTCGCCGGTAATGGTTCCGGTCTTGGGGGCGGCCATGCGCAGGCCGTACACGTCGCGGCAGGGGATGCCGGCGGCCCGGGCCACGGCCACAAAAACGGAACTGATGTCGGCGCACTTGCCGCCGCCGTTGCAGCTGGACAGCGTGCGGCCCGGCTGGCCCAGGCCGCAGCCCACCACGTCGTTGTCGCGGTAGGTGTGGGCGATGACCCATTCGTAAACGCCGCGCGCCTTGGCCAGCGTGCCCTTGCGACCCTTGGTCGCCTCCTTGGCCATGGCGGCGAAGGACTTCTCATCCTGGGGCGTAAGGCCCACCTGCTTGAGATAGGGAACGACCTCGACCGGAATGGGGCCGCCGTTGTCCACGAGCCGGGGCAGTTTGGCGTAGTGGGAATCGACGTGAAACGACAGCGTCAACTTGGGCTGTTCCTTGGGTTCTTTCCACTGGGCGTAGAGGGAAACCGCGCCGCTGGCCGGGTCGCGGTAGACGCCGGACTGCTCGAAGTTGCCGCCAAGGCGCACGTCGCTGATGTCCTGGTTGGCGTCGGAAAGAGGATACGGCAGCCACAGACGCACATTTTGGGCGTCGGCCGCAGCCTGGACATCAACCGTGTAGGTGACGGTTCCACCGCGCACCGTTTCGGCCAGGGCCGGGGCGGACAAAGCGACAAGCAACACCAGGGCGCAGGCAAAACGCAAACGCATGGGACCTCCCAACAAGGGCAAAAGGATTCACGATCACCAATTCTCAAAGGATCGTGCCTTATGCCACAGACGGCAGGCGGTTCACCAATCGTTTGTTACTATCGCTTCCCCGGCCATGCATCACGTAGCGTCATAACACGTTCAGGCCAAGGCGTCGGTCACCACCGCCTTGCAGCCCAGGGTCCGGCGCACCGGGCAGCTTCGGGCGGCGCGCAGGATGCGGCGGCGGTCATCGTCCGTCAGGTCCCCTTCGAGGGCAATGGCGCAGGCGTAGGCCGCCGTTTCCGGGACCGAGCGGTCAAGCGTCACGGTCACGGCGACGCCGGCCAGGGGAATGTCATGGCTGGCCGCGAACTTGGTCATGATCATGACCAGGCAGGAGCCCAGAGCGGCTTCCAACAGCTCATGGGGCCGAAAGCCCTGGCCAGCCCCGCCTTTGTCCGGGGTAGCGTCGCACAGGCCGGTGAATTGGCCGTTGCCAAAGGCCACCTGCAACGGCGTGGGAAGTCCTCGGCATTGAATCATACGCCTGTCTCCTTTTCCTGTTTCTTGTCCCAATCGCCAGGCAATAGCCAGCAAAAAGCCCCTGCCGACAGTCGCCGGCAGGGGCTTTTCCGAGGCTTTACACGGTTTGCACTGTCGCGTCAGGGCTTGACGCGGTAGATGTAGGCCTTTTCCGGCAGCAGATACTTGCCGGCCAGTTCCTTGAGGGTTTCGGCCGAGACCTGCTGGGCCGCCTCGACCTGCTGCCGCTCGCGGTCCAGGGGCCAGCCCCGGGCCAGGGCATTGGCCGCTTCGCTGCTGCGGGCCTTGAGGCTTTGGCGCTCGCGGTAGTAATCGCCGGCCATGACGTTTTTGGCGCGAAGCATCAACTCGTCAGGCAGCGGCGTGGAGCCCAGCTGCTGCGCCACCTCGGCAAAGCCGGTCCGGGCCGCCTCGGCCTTGTCCGGGGATGTGCCGATGTAAAAGGCCAGGAACCCGGCCTGGGGCGACTGCCACAAAAAGGAGGTGACGGAGTAGCCGAGGTTTTCGCCGTCGCGAAGGCGGGTAAAGAGCAAACCGGACTGTCCGGCCAGGGTTTCGTTTAAAAGTGTTAGGGCCGGGGTTTCCGGGGAATCGCTGCCGGGCACCGGGAAGATCATGAACAGATGTTCCTGGTTGCGCTCGGTGAGCGTGGCCACGCCGTCCCGGGTCTGGCCCCAGGCCGGCACGGGGAAGGCGAAGGGTCTGGCCGGTCCGCCGGCCTTGGCCAGGGTGTCGGCCAGACGGCGCACGGCGGCGGCGTCGAAGTCGCCGCAAACGGCCATGACCCAGGGCATGGCCTGCTGGTCCTTCCAGAAGCCGGCCACGTCCTTGGGCGTGAACTTGGCCACGAAAGCGGACTGGCCCAGGCGCATGTAGCCGTAGGGGGAGTCGCCGAATAAAAACGGGAAGATGCGGCGGAAGGCCAGGCCCATGGGCTCGTCTTCCTTGGCCTTAATGGCCGCGAGCTGATCCTTGACGTCCCGGGCAATCTCGACCGGAGCAAAGGCTGGCGCGGTCAGCACCTCGGCGAACAGGCCGTACAGGTCTGTCTGGAAGCGGCTGGGGAAGCGCGCCCCGACCGAGAAGGAATCGCGGCCCGAGGCAGCCGAGATCGAGGCCGAACGGTCGGCCAGATAATCTTCCACGGCGTTGGCCGAGCGCTTGGCCGTGCCGCTGGTCAGGCTGCTCGAAGTAAGCTCCGCCAATCCCTGTCGATCCTTGGCCAGCAAGGCGTCGCCGCCGTTATACACCATGGAGATGGAGACATAGGGCAGGGTCGCGTCGGGTAAAAGGACCAGGGTGCGGCCCTGGCCCAGGGACACGACTTCCGCGCCGGTCTTGTCGGCGGCGGCGACGGTCGCTACCTCGGCCGCCTTGGGCCTCGGCCAGACGCGTCCGGCCGTTGCCTCCAGGCTGGCGGCGGTGACCACGGCTTCATCGGCCTTGGGGACCAGGGCGGCCACGGTCAGACGCTCGGGGCGAAACGCGGCGGCAATGACGTCGCCCAGGCTCTTGCGGTCAACGAGCTGCACCGCGCGCAGGTAGTTGGCCTCGCCGCCCGGCTCGTAGCCGTAGAATTGGAAGTAACCGGCTTTCATGGCCAAGCCGGAAAGGGTCTCCTTGGCCCCGAACAGCCCATCCTCGGCGTTGCGCTTGACCCGCTCGATTTCCTTGTCGCTAAAGGACGCGCCGGACAGCTTGGCCAGATCGGCCAGCAGGCCCTGCCAGAAGGCGGCCACATTCTTGGCGTCCAGGGTGGCGTCGATGATGAAAAGCCCGGAACGCTCCAGGGTCATGGCGGCGCAGGAGATGTCGTCCACGAGCTGCTTGTCGTACTTGAAGGCGCGGTAGAGCCGGCTGGTCTCGTCGCCGGCCAAAAGCCCGGAGAGCACGTCCAGGGCGGCCTCGTCGGCGCTGCGCAGGGCCGGCATGGGGAAGGCGACCTGGAGCCGCACCTTGCCCCACTGGCCGTATTCCACCGCCACCGACTTCGCGAGCGTCACGGGAGCGGCATACAAGGCCGGCGGGGTCACGGTCCGGTCGTTTTGCAGCTCGCCGAAAAGCGCCCCGGCTTCCAGGAGCACCTCGTCGGCGCGCACCTTGCCGGCCACCACCAGCAGCATGGACTGGGGCTGGTAGCGCTCGGCCACGTAGTCGCGCAGGTCCTTGTCGGTAAAGCCCGAAACCGTCTCGGGATAGCCGATGACCGGCCGGCCGTAGCCCTGCCCCGGCCAGACCAGGCCCTGGGTCAGCTGAAACAGGCGGCTGTCCGGGTCGTCGCGGCCACGGGCGATCTCGGAGAGCACCACCTGCTTTTCGCCGTCCAGTTCGGCCGGGTCGAACTTGGCCCCGAAGATCATGTCCTTGACCACGTCCAAACCCAGCCGCCAGCGCTCGGCCGGCAGGTCCACCCGATAAATGGTGCTGTCAAAGCTTGTGGCCGCGTTGAGTTCGCCGCCCGCGCCCTCGATGTCCGAGGCCACCTGGCCGGCCGGCCGCTTTTCCGTGGACTTGAACACCATGTGCTCCAGCAGGTGGCTGAGGCCCGCCTGCTTGGGCGTCTCGTAGGCCGACCCGGCATGGACAAAAAGCCGCACCGAAGCCAAGGGGAATCGGTCGTCCTCGATGGTCATGACGGTAAGCCCGTTTTGGAGCCTGACGACCTTGGGGGCGTCGGCCGCGAAGGCGGCCGTGGAAAGCGTCAGAACGACGGCTACAAAAAAAAACAAAGTACGCCAACGCATGGGCATGTGCTCCTCTGGCGGCGGTTGGAACAGCGGCATGAGGTAATGCCGCTTTGACGGACGCGACGGAGAGATAAAACGCTGCATCAGTCGTTTTGGGCAACGATGGTGACAAGTCCTCGTGTCATTTCCTCAACAAGAACGACATAACCGGCGTCCTTGAGCATCTCCACCACAACGGGTTGGCGCAAACGCACCTTGCAATAGGCGCTTTTTTCCATGTTCCAGCCCGAAACAGCGCGATAATGGACGATATCGGTAACCGTGATGACGTCTTCATCGTAGTCCAAGAGACAAACGAAGTGAAAGTCGTCATCGCTGGCCACAGGCAAAATGCGATCCGTGCCGGTCAAGGCCCGCTGCTGGTCGCGAAAGGTGAGGACCAAACGCGCCCTGGGCTCAAGCGAGGCGCGCAGCGCCGCCAAAAAGGCTCCGATTTCCTGAAGCGAGCCAAGGTGGGCCAGGGTGTCGCCCATGCAGACGGCCAGTTCGGCCGGCTCGCCGACCAAGGCTGCGACGTCGCGGATATCGCCAAGAACCGGGGTGACCTTACGCCCGGCCGTGCGCTGGGAAAGCTCCGCCACGAGAGTGGGAGAAAAGTCCACGGCCGTAACCGAAAACCCCCGTTCGGCCAAAGGCAGGCTCTGAAAACCCGACCCCGCGCCCATATCCACCGCTCGCCCGGAAGTGCGGGGCACGATCCCGAGGCGGTCGAAAAGCGCCCCGTTTTCCGCGGCCTTGGCCTCAAAGCCCCCCATGGCCCGTGAATAATGGCGCGCTAACAACTGTTCATAATGCGTTTTGGCATCCAGCATCTTCGACCTCCTTCCATCGTCCGTACCTCGTGGGAGTCAACCGTATGCGGTCCCCGGCAAAGCCCGGATTTCCCTTGGACGAACGATGCCCGAAGGCAAGGTGCGGACTTTTGGCAGGAAAGGGAACTTAAAAAACCTTCACGAAAGTGGAAACGAGCCGCCGTCGGCAAAGGTGACCGTGGTTTTTCGCAAGCCGTAGCGCCCCCGGACAAGCCCCGGACAGACCGCTTCGACCAAACGCAAGGGGCTTAAATAGGTCTCGGAAAAATCGCAGGAAAAGCGTACGCGGCCTGGGCCCGCCGGGAGCACGCCCCACACCACGGTCTTGGCGTCCAGGGTGCGCGGCCCTTTCTTGGATTCCCAGGTCACGGGGAAGGTATTGGCCGCCTCGAAAGCCTCGAAGCCTCGAAGACAGGCCTCGGCCTGGTCGTCCGACACGGTCAGCTCAAAGGTTTCAATCACCGGATGGGCCACCTTGCGCCCTCCGGCCAGCTCATCCACCCCGACCACGGTCAAGCCCTCGGGCAAATTGGGGTTCAGGCGCGCGGCAAATTCCTCGGGCGCAATGGGTTCGCGCAGGAACAGCCCCATCCACTCGGCCCGGCTGGATACGCCCACAGGCAAAGCCCGGCCAAAGGAAATCTGGGGCAACGGATGGTAGCCGGCCGAGAAGCTCGGCTTGAGTCCGGCCCGACGCAGGGAGCGTTCGATGACCCGGCCAAGCTCAAGCTGGCTTAAGTAAATGGCGCTGCCCTCCTTGGCGTACCAAACCCGAAAATGGGCGGCCTTGCGGGTGATGTCTTCCCGGGGCGGCGCCGGCGGCGCGGCCACGGCCTCGCGCTCCAGGGCCGGACGATTGAGCCGGGGCTTGATGACCGCCTCGGCGGTCAGGGAACTCTTGCGGCCGGCGTCGTTGCACACGCCGCAGCCGGTGCAGTCACCGAAGCGGCAATCGGCCGTGACCGTGCCGGACAGCGCCCGCTTGCGCTCCAGGCGCAGGTAAGCCGGCGACACGCCGCAGGACAGATGGTCCCAGGGGAGCGGTTTGTCCACCGGGCGCTCGGCCAGCCAGTCGGCCGGATCAAGCCCGGCCTCGGCGAAAATCTCCAGCCACGGGGCCAGGGAAAAGCGGTCCACCCAGGAGCAAAAAAGCGCGCCCTTCTGCCAGCCGGCCTCGACCACGGGGGCCAGCTCCCGGCCGGCCCGGGAGAACACGCCTTCCAGAAAGCTCATCTCCGGCTCGTGCCAGCGCAGGGTCAGCCGGCGGTCGCTGGCGAAAAGGTCGCGCAGGTAGCCCACCCGGGCGCGAATCTGCTCCAGGCTGATCTGGCCGTGCCACTGAAAGGGCGTGTGGGGCTTGGGCACAAAGGGCGAGATAGCCGCCGTGACCTGAAGGCGCTTGACGCCTTTGGGGGCCTGGGCCAGCACCTTTTTGGCCAGCTCGAAAATACCGTGGACGTCTTCCTCGGTTTCCGTGGGCAGCCCGATCATGAAGTAGAGCTTCACCTGCTGCCAGCCGTGCTCGAACAGCCGGGCGGCGTGGGAGAGGATGTCCTCCTCGGTGATGCCCTTGTTGATGACGTCGCGCAGGCGCTGGGTGGCGGCCTCCGGGGCCATGGTGGCTCCGGTGCGGCGGATGCCGGCCATCATGTCGAGGATGGAGTCGGACAGCGTCCCGGCCCGCAGCGACGGCAAGGATACGGCCACCTGCTCGCGGCGGCAGCGGTCGATGCTCTGGGCGAAAAGGCTTTCCAGGGCCGAAAAATCGCCGGTCGACAGGGAGAGGAAGGACAGCTCCTCGTAGCCGGTGCGGCATAGACCCTCGCCGACAAGACTTTCAAGAGTCGAGAGGCTGCGTTCGCGCACCGGGCGGTAGACCATGCCGGCGTGGCAGAAACGGCAGCCGCGGGTGCAGCCCCGGGCGATCTCCACCGAGAGGCGGTCGTGGACGGCCTGGGCAAAGGGCACCACCTGGCAGGCCGGAAACGGGGCCGTGTCCAGGTCGGCCACAATGGCCTTGTCCACCCGCTCGTAGCCAGGAAGCAGGCTTCGCACTCCGGTTTCGGGGTCGAATTCGAAAAATTCCGGCACGTAAAAGCCGGGCATGGCGGCCAGGGTCTCCAGGAGCTGGCGGCGGCTCGCCCCGCTCACCCGGGCGTCGGCCACGGCGGTCAACAGATCGACGATGGCCTTTTCGCCGTCGCCAAGGACCATGACGTCGAAAAACGGGGCCATGGGCTCGGCGTTGAAGGCGCAGCCGCCGCCGGCCACCACCAGGGGCCAGCCGCCCTGCCCGGCCCGCTGGGCGCTGCGGAAGGGAATGTCGGCCAGATCGAGCAGGTGCAGCACGCTGGTGTAGCACAGCTCGTGGGTGAGATGGAAAGCCACCACGTCACAGGCGGCAAGGGGCGTGTCGGACTCCAGGGTGGCAAGGCTGGTTCCCGTCTCGCGCATGACGGCCACGGCATCGTCGGCCGGAGCAAAGACACGCTCGGCGGCCAGTCCCTCGACCCGGTTGACGGCTTCATAGAGAATACGGCCGCCGACATAGGACATGCCGACTTCGTAAAAATCCGGGAAGGCCAGGGCCAGACGGGCGCGCACCGTGGACGGGTCCTTGGCCGTGCGGCCCCATTCGCCGCCGAGGTACTGGGTGGGCTTTTGGATACGGGAAACGAGCTCGCGCATGGATGGTCTCCGGCCGGCAACAGGCCGGGGGGTCGTGGCCAGGCGGCCAGGAAAAAAAGACGCGCCGCCGCCGGGTTTCTCCCAAGACGGCGGCGCGGACAAACAACTTATTTCTTGAGCAGATTCGAGATGTTGCCGCCCTTGCCGGCCAGGGACGACAGATTCTTGAGGTCGCCTGAGGTGGACAGGGTCAGGTTGCTCGTGGCCTCCAGGTAGCGGGTCTGGAGCTCGTCGGGGAACTTCTTGAACTGATACAGGATATGGGCGCCGTCGATCTCGCCGCCGATCTCGGTCTCAAAGGGGTAGCCGAAGGGCAAAAGCATCATCTGCACGCCCTGCTGGGAGGGAATGGTCTGGAGCAGCGCGATTTCAGTGAGCTTATTGGCGGCCTCGTCCCATTTTCCCAGGACGGTTTCGCCGTTGATGAGTTTGACCAGTCGGATGTCGTAAGCCATGGGGCATTCTCCTTGATGTCCGGCGCTTCGCGCCAGGCGTTGAAATCGATACGGTCTTGGCCTTTGTCAAGGCCGGCCGGACGCTATTCGTTGAGGTCGAAGACGGCGAATCCCTGGCTTTTGCACAGCGCGTCGCGCTCGGCGTCGCGCAGATCGGCGCGCACCATTTCGGTCACCATCTCTTCCAGGGTGATCTTGGGCACCCAGCCCAGGCGCTGCCGGGCCTTGGTGGGATCGCCAAGCAGCGTCTCCACCTCGGTGGGGCGGAAATAGCGCGGGTCCACGGCCACCAGGCAGGCGCCGGTCTTGGCGTCGTAGCCCTTCTCGTCGGCCCCCGTGCCTTCGAAACGGATGGAGATGCCCAGTTCGGCGGCGGCCATCTTGACGAAGTCGCGCACGGAATGCTGGCGGCCGGTGGCGATGACGAAATCGTCCGGGGCGTCCTGCTGGAGCATGAGCCACTGCATCTCGACGTAGTCCTTGGCGTGGCCCCAGTCGCGAAGGGCGCTCAAGTTGCCGAGGTAGAGGCAGTCCTGGAGCCCGAGCTTGATGCGGGCCATGGCCCGGGTGATCTTGCGGGTGACGAAGGTCTCGCCGCGCAGGGGCGACTCGTGGTTGAACAGGATGCCGTTGCAGGCGTACATGCCGTAGGCTTCGCGGTAGTTGACCGTGATCCAGTAGGCGTAGAGCTTGGCCACGGCGTAGGGGCTGCGCGGATAAAAGGGCGTTTTCTCGGTCTGGGGCGTCTCCACGACCTGGCCGTAGAGTTCCGAGGTGGAGGCCTGGTAGAAGCGGGTGTGCTTCTCCATGCCCAGGATACGCACGGCTTCGAGCAGGCGCAACGTGCCCAGGGCGTCCACGTCGGCGGTGTATTCCGGAGACTCGAAGGACACCTTGACGTGGCTCTGGGCGGCCAGGTTGTAGATCTCGTCCGGGCGGACCTGCTGGATGATGCGAATGAGGTTGGTCGAGTCGCTCAGGTCGCCGTAGTGGAGCGTGAACTTGCGGCCGATGTCGTGGGGATCGCGGTAGAGATGGTCGATTCGCTGGGTGTTAAAAAGGGAGGCCCGGCGTTTGATGCCGTGGACTTCATAGCCCTTTTTGAGCAGCAGTTCGGCCAGATAGGCCCCATCCTGGCCGGTTATGCCGGTAATGAGCGCGACTTTGCCTTTCATTTCTGGAGAATCTCCTGTTGTTCGTGGACGGCCATGGCCCGGGCCACGTCGGCCGGTCCCATGGTCGCCTTCCAGCCCAGCGCCTGCGCCGCCTTGGCCGGATTGGCCCGGCTGACGGCGATGTCGGCGGGCCGAAAAAGTGTGGAATCGACCTGCACGTGGTCCTGCCAGTCCAGGCCCAGGGCGGCGAAGGCCTCGGCCACGAACTGGCGCAGGGTGATGGTCTGGCCGGTGGCGATGACGTAGTCTTCCGGGACGTCCTGCTGGAGCATCAGCCACATGGCTTCAACGTATTCCCGGGCGTTGCCCCAGTCCCGGGCCACGTCGATGTTGCCCAGATGCAGCGTCTCGCCCGAGCCGGCGGCAATGCGGGCAGCGGCGGCCACGATCTTGCGGGTGACGAAACGCTTGGGCCGCAGCGGCGACTCGTGGTTGAAAAGGATGCCGTTGCAGGCAAAAAGCTTGTAGGCCTCCCGGTAGTTGGCCACCTCGAAATGAGCCGCCGCCTTGGCCACGGCATAGGGGCTTCGCGGGGCAAAGGGCGTGAGTTCGGTTGCCGGCTCGCCGCCGGTATCGCCGAAGCAGTCGCTGGAAGAGGCGTGGTAGAGCCTGGCCGGCGCGCCGAGAAAGCGCACGGCCTCCAGGAGGTTGAGCGTGCCCACGCCGATGGACATGAAGGTTTCCACGGGCTGGTCAAAGGACAGGCCCACCGAGGACTGGCCGGCCAAGTGGTAGATCTCGTCGGGCTTGACCTTGGCCAGCACGGTCAAGACGCTGCGAAAATCGGTCAGGGTGACGGAATGGACCTCGACCTGCTCGCCAATGCCAAGGGCGGCCAGGCTGGCAAAAGACGCCATCTGGGCGTCGCGGGAGGTTCCGGCCACCCGGTAGCCTTTCTGGAGCAGAAGCTGCGCCAGATAGGCTCCGTCCTGGCCTGACACGCCAAAGATGAGGGCTTGCTTCATATGCGAAATGGCATCCAGGGAGGGGCGGTTACGCGTAAGCGCATCTTCTAGGAGTTTCCCGGGTCGCCGTCAACAGCCGCGCCGGACGGGCGGCTTTTGGACTCCCGGCAGGCGGCGCACACGCCGTCGATGCGCACCTCCACGGCCAGCACGTCCATGGCCAGACCGGCGCCCAGGGCGGCCACGTCGGCCAGACCGGCCCCTTGGGGCAGACATTGCATGGCCCCGCAGCGCACGCAGTAGGCATGGCCATGGGGCGCTCCGGCGGTCCCGGGCTCCAGGCAGTAGCGCTGGGCCCGGTCCCCGGCGCTGTGGCGGCGGGCCAACCCCTTTTCCACCAGCAGATCGAGAATCCGGTAGAGCGTCACCCGGTTGGCCGGGCGCAGTCGGCGCACCAGGGCCAGGATATCCCCGGCCGGCAGCGCCCTGCCCGCCCCGGCCATGGCCCCGACCACGGCCAGCCGCAGCGGCGTGGCCCCGATGCCGGCCCGGGCCAACATCCGGGACGAGCTCTCGTGAAGCGCGGCGTCCATGGCGGCTCTCTCTAGGCTCCCTGCCGCCGCCGGGCCAGGCCCGGAACCAGGGACACGAAGAAGGTCGCGGCGGCCACGGCGATGATGGCCGCGCCCGAGGTCAGGTTGAAGGCATAGGCCAGCCCCAGGCCGGACAGGCAAAAGACGATGTTGAGAAGGCCCGCCCAGACCATGGCCCGGCCCAGGGAGGCGGCCCGGCGCACGGCCAGGCTGGGGGCCACCGAGAGCAAGGCGATGACCAGAATCAGGCCGGCCACCCGGATGAGCAGCACCACCGAAACGGCGGCCAGGGCCGTGAGCAGGCAATGGAGAAACATCACCGGCACCCCGCGCACGGCGGCGAATTCCCGGTCGAAGGCCATGGAAACAAAGCCGTTGTAGTGGCGCAGGGCGGCGGCCAGGAGCACCACGTCCAGACCGGCCAGGGCGTACAGGTCGCTGTCGGGCACGGTGATGATGCTGCCAAACAGGTAGCTCATGAGGTCGGGCTTGTAGCCGGGCGTGAGGTCCAAAAGGATGATGCCGAAAGCCATGCCGGCGGCCCACAGCACGCCGATGACGGTGTCGGTGTCCTCGACGCGCCTAAGCGTCACGGCGGCCATGGCCAGGGCGGCGGCCACGGTGAAGGCGACGGTGACGGGCAGCACGGGCAGGGCCAGGAAATAGGCCAGCCCCACGCCGCCGTAAGCGGCATGGGCCGCGCCGCCGGCCAGAAAAACCATGCGGTTGGCCACGACCAGGGTGCCGATGACGCCGCAGCACACGGCGGCCAACAGCGCCGCCAGGGCGGCGTTTTGCATAAACGGCAGGGAAAGCGCTTCGATCATGGCCGCTCCGACGGGGACAGCCGGGCGAGGTCCGGCGGAATGCGGCGCAGATAGGCGTCCATGGGGCAGGCGTGGCTGTGCACGCCGTAGAGCAGGTCAAGCATGTCCTGGCTCAGGCGCGGCTCGGGCGAATAGGCCACCCGGCCGTTGACGCAGGCCACGGCCGTGACCCCGGCGGCCAGGATGCTCAGGTCATGGCTGACGACCAGGGAGGTGACGCCCGCGCCGATGCGCGAGAGCACCTCGTAGAGGCAGAACTTGCCCTGGGGGTCGATGTTGGCCGTGGGTTCGTCGAGAATGAGCAGGCCCGGATCGGAAACCAGGGCCCGGGCAATAAGCGTGCGCTGCTTCTGGCCGCCGGAGAGCTCGCAAAAACGGCGCTGGGCCAGCCCGGCCATCTCGACCCGGGCCAAGGCGTCGTCGGCCTTGTCGATTTCCTCAGACGTGTAGCGAAAGCCCCGCCGCCCAGGCGACAGCAGGCCCATGAGCGCCACCTCGCGCACCCGGATGGGCAGGTCCTTGCGCTCGGCCACGCCGTCCAGACGCTGGGGCACGTAGCCGATGCGGGCGCTGTGCCGCCCCGGCTCCTCGCCAAAAACCCGGATGGTTCCGGCGCTGGGCGTCAGGATGCCCAGGATGAGCTTTAAAAGCGTGGTCTTGCCCCCGCCGTTTGGGCCGAGCACGGCCAGACGCTCTCCCTGGGCAACGGCCAGACGCACGCCCGAAAGCGCCGCCTGGCCGTTGTAGGAAAAGGTCAGGTCGCGGATGTCGACGACCGGTTGCGTCACTTGGTCTCCGTCTTGCCGGCCAGTCCCTGGCGCAGGGCTGCGGCCGCGCCGCGAAGGCTGGCCGGCCAGTCCTCGGCCAGGGGATTGATGGCGGCGGTGGCGCCGCCGATGCCCTTGGCGATGGTCTCGGCCTGGGCGGCGCTTAATTGCGGTTGCACGAAAATCACCTTGACCCCGTCGGCCTTGGCTTCCTTGATGAGCCCGGCCAGGGCCTTAGGGCCGGGTTCGCGGCCAAGTTGTTCGATGGGAATCTGGGTCAGCCCGTAGTCCCGGGCAAAATACCCCCAGGAAGGATGAAACACCATGAATTTGCGCTGCCCGGCCGGCACATCGGCAAATACCTTTTTGATCTCCGCGTCAAGGGCGTCGCACTGGGCGGCGAAGCGCGCATAACCGGCGGCATAGTCGGCCGCGCCCTCGGGATCGGCCTTGGCCAGGGCGTCGCGCATGGACGCGCCGATGACCTTGACCAGGCTCGGCGACAGCCAGACATGGGGATCGGGCTCGCCGTCATGGTGCTCGTGGCCTTTTTCCGTCTTGCCGTGGCCGTGGCCTTTTTTCCCCTTGTCATGATCGTGATCGTTGTCATCGTGATGGGCGACCATGGGGATCTTGTCGATGCCGGCATCGGTTTTGACGATGACCATCTTGGGGTTGGCCGCCGCGAACCGGGGCAGCCAGGCGTCCTCGAAGTCCATGCCGATGGCAAAATAGACCACCGCCTTGGACAGATCGGCCAGTTGCCGGGGTTTGGGCTCGTAGGTATGGGCGTCGGCCCCGGGCGGCACCATCACCACCACCTCGGCCCGCTCGCCGGCGATCTGCTTCAGGAAATAGGCCTCGGGCGCGATGCTGACCGCAGCCAGGATCTTGGCCTGGACTGGCGTGGCGGATATGAAAATGATACCCAGAATCAAAAGAGTCAAGCGTTGGATCATGGCAGCTCCTTGGCGTCGCCTGGACGCGCAGCTGACAATGCAACAAAGTTGCATCACAAAGTCAAGCCCGGCGCGCCCCCGGCGCGGTCCACGGATGGCAACAAAAACCTTGAATTCCCAGGGCAGGCCCTTTACCCCAAGGCAGCCATGACCAAACAAGCGCAATCGCCTGCCGCGACCAAGACCTCGGCCCTGGCCGTCTGGGGGCTTGTTCTCCTGACGGCCCTGGCCGCCTGGCATTTCACGGCCTGCTTCCTGCCCTGGTACACGGGCCAGCGGGCCGAGCACTTCGCCAGACGCCTGCACGACCTGTCCAGCCTGCGTGCCGCCCTGGCCGACTACCACGCCAAGTACGGCCGCTATCCGGCCAACGCCGGTTTCGATGGGGCCATAGGGCCCAAGGGCGAGACCAAAAACGACTGGCTGCCGGAACTGGCCGGCGAATTTCTGCCCGCCCTGCCCCGCGACCCGGCCGGCACGAGCGATCCCGACAAGCAGTATCTCTACCACGGCGACGGCGCGGACTACAAAATCATCGTCCACGGCTCCGGCGACTGCGCCCTGGCCCGCAAGGCCCATCCCGACATGGTCGATCCAACCCGGGACTGCTGGGCTTACGGCTTCTGGACGCCCGGCGCGGCCAACTGGTGACTTCCATGACGCAACTTAAGAACTCCGCTCCCGCATCGTTTGCCGCGTCCGGCCGCCGCTTGGGCGACTGGCTGGCCGAAACCTTTTTGCTGCGCGGCGCGCGCATTCCGGCCCTGGACGGCATTCGCGGCTGGGCCATCCTCATGGTCTTCAACGTGCATTTCTTTGCCCGTTACCAGCCGAAATTCTATTTCACCGAACCCGGCGGCGCGCCCTGGACCGCCTTGACCATCGTGCACGCCGGAAGTTTCGGCGTGGACTTGTTCTTTTTTTTAAGCGGCCTGCTCGTTTACAAAAGCCTCATGGCCAAGCCGGTTGGGGCCTTGCGCTTTCTCTACGACCGCTACCGGCGGCTTTTGCCGGTCATCGTCTTCGTCACCCTTTACGTGGCCGCCGACACGCCGCCCAGACGGCTTTTCGACAACCTCTTTTTTCTCAATATCTTTAACGAGCCGCCCATCCATTTCTTCACTTGGCCGCTGGTCTACGAAATGTATTTCTACGTGCTGTGCGCGGCCGTGTTCATCGGCTGCCGGCGGCTTCGATTCGTTTCCGGCTGGCCGTTTTTCTTTGCCCTGGTCGCGGCCCTGGTCGTGTGCGAGTTCGAGGTGCGCTTTCGCATTTCCTTCAGCCGTTTCCTGGGCTTTTTCTGGGGCGTGGCCCTGGCCCGCCTCCTGGCCGTCGAGGCCGGCCGCCGCGCCCTTGCCGCCCTGCCTTCCTGGACCTGGGCCGTGGGGTTGGGGCTGTTGCTCTATTGCCGCTGGCTGTGGGGCTCGGGCTGGTTCATGGCCGCCGGCGGCAACGAGCATCTCAAGAATCTGCTCTTTTTCAGCGCCGTCAACGCCTCGCTGTTTCTCGTCACGGCCTCGGTCATGACCCGGGCCTCGATTCTGTCCCGCCTTTTTTCCTCCACGCCCCTGCGGTTTCTGGGCATCATCAGCTATTCGCTTTTCATGACCCACATGCTGGCCCTGCAGATCACCCAAAACCTGGTCGGCATCCCGGTGACGAACGTCTGGTCCATGCTGGCCAACCACGCCGTCACCGTCCTGGCCGCCACGGGGCTGGCCATGTTCTCATTTTATTATCTGGAGCGGCCCTATTTTCTCCGCCCAGCCTCCCCCAAACAGGCCCCCCCTCGGTAATGGGGCCGTCAGGAGACATCGCGCCATGCCCTACGCGATTCCAGGCTTGACCGCCGGTCAAGCAGCCCATCTGCTTCTCGTTTGAGTTCGCGGCCCTGCGTGGGGTGCGGCTGGTGTTGCCTGGCCGATCCCTGCGTGGAGTCCCACATCCGCTACGGCTATCGTCGCCGGTGTCCCGACCTCTCCTGGGACGAAGCAACCGGCTGCTACCGCTGCCGGCTGGCCGAAGACCCTGAGCACGGCGAGCGTTTCCGGTTTCTGCTCGGCGTCGGGCACGGCTGCTGCGCGCCGCTTAACGCCTGGCGCGACGACGTGCGCAATCGTGACGATCCCGAGACGACAAATGACGATTGACCGCCCTGACGCCCTTGCCGCCGCGCCAAAAACATTCTAGGAAATGACGGGGTTTCATTCCAAGGAGGAACGTATGGAGTTTCGCGGCGCAATTACGGCGTTGGTCACGCCGTTTCGAAGCGGCGAAGTCGATGAGGAGGCTTTCCGCGCCCTCATCGAATGGCAGATCGAGCAAGGCATCCATGGCCTTGTCCCCTGCGGCACCACGGGGGAATCCGCCACGCTGTCCCACGAGGAGCACAAACGGGTCATCCGCATCTGCGTGGACCAGGTCAAAGGCCGCGTGCCCGTCCTGGCCGGGGCCGGCTCCAACAACACCCGCGAGGCCATCGAGCTGACGCAGGACGCCAAGGACGCCAAGGCCGACGGCGCGCTCCTGATCACCCCCTATTACAACAAACCGACCCAGGCCGGACTGGTGGCCCATTTCAAGGCCATCGCCGACCGGGTGGACATGCCCTTTATCGTCTACAACGTGCCGGGCCGCACGGCCGTCAATCTGCTGCCCGAGACCCTGGCCATCCTCAAAAAGGAGATCCGCCAGGTCATCGGCGTCAAGGAAGCCACCGGCGACCTCACCCAGGTCTCGCGCGTGCTGGAATTTTGCGGCGAAGACTTCCAGGTGCTCTCCGGCGACGACTTCACCGCCCTGCCCACCATGGCCATCGGCGGCTGCGGCGTCATCTCGGTGGTCTCCAACTTCGTGCCGAAAAAGATGTCGGCCATGTGCGAGGCGGTCTTTGCCGGGGACCTCAAGACGGCCAAGGCCCTGCACTACGACATGAGCCCGCTGTACCGGGCGGCGTTTATTGAAACCAACCCCGTGCCGGCCAAGACGGCCCTGGCGCTTATGGGCCGCTTCCCCTTCGAGACGCGCCTGCCCATGGTGCCGCTGCTGCCGGACAACAAGGCCAAGCTCGAAGCCGTGCTCCAAAAAGTCGGCCTCATCTAATCGCTCCTTGCCATTTCTCGCGCGGGCCTTCCATCTGGGAGGCCCGCGCTTTTTTCAACCTTTGCCGCAGGGTTCGTGAACTCCGCCATGCGCATTGAGCTGCAAAACGCTTCCGTCACCCTGGCCAGGGCCAAGGCCCTGTCCGACGTTTCCCTGACCCTGGCTGCCGGCGAGACCCTGCTCGTCCTTGGAGCCAACGGCTCGGGCAAATCGACGCTGCTGCGCCTGCTTCGGGGCGACATCTGGCCCGACGACGACGGCCAGGGAAGGCGCGTCTACGTCAGCGGCCCTGGCCCGGGCCGGGCCTCGCCCATCGGCGTGCGCCACCGTTTCGCCGTCATATCCCCAGAACTCCAGCGCACGGTCAAACGGCTGTGGGGCCACCTGGACGCCGCAACCGTCATCCTGTCCGGCCCCCGCGACGCCATGTATGTCCAGGCCGCGCCGACCCCGGCCGAGCGGGCCGCTCTGGAAGAGGCGCTCACGCGTCTTGGTATCGAGCACCTGCGCGACGCCCCGGTCGGCGCGCTCTCCAACGGCCAGTTGCGGGCCGTGCTCCTGGCCCGGGGGCTGGCCTGCCGGCCGAAGGTCCTATTTCTCGACGAATTTCTCGACGGTCTGGACGCGGCCGCCGCGCGAACTGCCAGCCAGGTCATGGCCGCGGCGGCGGCCTCGGGCGCGGCCATCGTGCTGACCAGCCATACCGGGGCCGGCCTGCCGCCCGGTCCGGCCCGGGGGCTGGTCCTGGCCGGCGGCCGTGTGGTCCATGAAGGCTCGGCCAATTCGGCCCGGGAACACTACGCCCGGACCATCGCCGGCTGCCTGGAAACGGTGTTGCCGGCCCATAGTCCGGAGTGCGCCCTGGCCGACGAGGCCGACGCTTATGAGGCCTCGGGCCTGCCGCTGGTGGTTGTGGAAAAGGCCTCGGTCTTTCTCGACCGGCGGGAAATCCTGCGCGCGGTGAATCTGACCGTTACACCGGGCGGCCATCTGGCCCTGGTCGGGGCCAACGGCTCGGGCAAGTCCACGCTTTTAAAGCTCATGGCCGGTGAGCACCATCCGGCCTTGGGCGGCCGGGTCAGTCGGCCGGGGCTGGCCGCGCCCGAGGGACTGACCGACCTGCGCGACATCCGCCGCCGCATCGGGCTAGCCTCGTTTGAACTCGAAGCCGACTACGATAAGGAGATTTCCGCCCTGGAGGTGGTCCTGTCCGGCGCCCAGGCCAGCATCGGGCTCTACATGGAGCCCACGAACCGGGAGCTTCGCGCGGCGCAACGGTGGATGGCCTTTTTCGGAGTGGAGCAACTCGCCGAGCGCAAGCTCGGGGCGCTTTCCGCCGGCCAGACGCGGCGGCTGTTTCTGGCTCGGGCCATGGCGGCCGAACCGCGATTGCTCCTTTTGGACGAGCCGTTCTCAGGCCTGGACGCGACCTCGCGCCGGGCGGCCATGGAGGCCGTGTCGGCGGCGGCCCGGGCCGGGGTCACGGTGGTGTGCGCCGTGCACCGGCCCGAGGACGTGATTCCCGAAATACGGGCCGTGGCCCGCATCAAGAACGGCCGGGTCAGCCTCGCTGGACCCGACGCGGCGTTTCCTTAGGCGTAGCGGCCTTACCGGCCTTGGCCACCACAACAATCTCCCCGGCCGCCTTGGCGTTGGGCACGTAGACGGCCTCACCCGTTTCGGAGCGGATGGCCACGTACCACGCGCCCATGGACTCCACCCGGCCGACGATGCCGGCCAGGCTCACGGCGTCGCCCGTACGAAACGGCCGCAGCAGCCGCAAGGTCATCCCGGCGGCCAGATTGCCCAGCGCCCCCTGAAAGACGAAAACCAGCGCCAATCCGCTGGCCGCGACGGCGACCACGCCCCAAACAGGCCATCCCTTGGCGGCCGGGCCAGAGGCGGCTTCCGGCCCGGTCGGGGTCGGCGCGGGAGCGGCATTCGATGCGGCAGGCATGTCCCGCGATCCGGCCACCGCGCCGGCCAACGAAGGGGCCGACGGCGCGGACGGCTTGGCCCCGCCGGCCTGGGGCAGATCGCGCGGGCCGGTCGAGGGCGGGGACAGGGGCGCGATTTTTTGCGGGCTGTCGGGCAGATCGTGGCCGTGCAAGGGGGGCGTGGCCTGGGGAGCCTTTTCCGGGCGCAGCTCCAGGCCGCCGCTGCCGGCCGGGGCCGTCACAGGAGCGGACTGGACAGCCGGCACGGCCTCGCCTGCCGTTTTTGTGCCGCTGGGGATGATGATTTCCTTGCCCAGGGGCAGCCGGGCCGGGTTGAGGCCGGGGTTGGCCTTCAAAATAGCGGCCGTGGGCACGCCGTAGCGCAGGGATAGAAGCCCCAGGGTGTCGCCGGCCTTGATGACGTATTTGCCGGGACCGGCGGCCAGCACCAGGGCCGGCGCGGTGGCGTCCCGGGAATGGCAGAGGTTGGCCTGTCCCCCGAGCAGGCAGGCCGCCAGAAAGAGGATCAGGCCCCAGAATCTCGCCGCGTCGCCGGTCATGAACACCTCCGCAGGCCGCCGTCTGGCGGATGGCATCTGGTTAGCACGGCTGCAAACAAAGGCCAAGTGCAGCCTTTTGTTACGTTTTCTCTCCCGGCCTAGACTCTGGTGCGCCGGGCCGTAAGCACGCCGGAGCCGATGGGCACAGCCGGTGTGAGTCCGGGAAACATCCCCAGCCCTCCTGTGGCGGCCACGGCCGCGTTATTGGAAAACGAACTCGCCGAAATAGATGTTTTTCACCTTGCCCGGACCGGCGTACGTGGTGAACAGGTCCATGAGCTCCTTGCGCAGGATCATCTTGCCGGAATTGGTGAGCAGATCCTCGGCCAGCTTGTTGGACAGCATAAGGATGAGATCTTCCCGGGCATCGGCTTTGTAGAGGCGCTCGGCCGAGGGGTCGTCCACGCACTCCACGATCATCTCCAGGCGCATGAACCGGTAGCCTTTTTTGCTCAAGATGTTGACGGTCATCGGCCCGATGGTGATGACGCCGTTTTCCACCTTTCCGGGTTCTTTCTTCTCTTTCTTTTCTTCCTTTTTCTCTTGTTTCTTGGCTTCGCCGCCGCCAGAAGAGGCCGGCAGGACCTGGGGCAAGGCCAGGAACAGGGCAAGGATCAAAGCAAGTCCAATCGCACTGCGTCGCATGAGCGCTCCATGAAACCTGGCCCGGGTAGGGGACGGCCGGACCGTTGTTGTCGCTTTTCCCGCCGAGTTTCGCGTCCGCCCTAAGCGCCTATGGCGTTTGGTCGGCAACGAACCAAAACCCTGTACTGTTCTTCATAAATACCAGCGTAGTTATGAAGGGACGCGACACTAGCCCCGGGCCTTGGCCTGGCGGCGGCGGGCGGTGAGGATAGGTTCGGTGTAGCCGTTTGGCTGATTTATCCCCTCAAAAATGAGCTCCCAGGCAGCCTTGTAGGCCAGGGAATTTTCCGTGTCGGCGGCCATGGGCCGGTAGGCCGGGTCCAGGGCGTTTTGGCGGTCGACCACGGCGGCCATGCGCGCCAGCGTCGCCTCCACCTCCTCGGGCGTGCACAGGCCATGGCGCAGCCAATTGGCCAGGTGCTGGCTGGAGATGCGCAACGTGGCCCGGTCTTCCATGAGGCCCACGTCGTCGAGGTCCGGGACCTTGGAGCAGCCGATGCCCTGGTCCACCCAACGCGACACGTAGCCGAGGATGCTTTGGCAGTTGGTCTCGATCTCCCGCTTCTTGTCCTCGGGGGAAGGACCTTCTCCGGCCGGCAACACCGGCAATTTGAGCAGGTCGAGGCGGTTGGCCGGTGTGCGCCCGGCCAGTTCGCGCTGGCGGGCGAAAACGTCCACGGCGTGGTAGTGCATGGCGTGCAGCGTGGCCGCCGTGGGCGAAGGCACCCAGGCGCAGTTGGCTCCGGCCTTTGGGTGGTCGATCTTGGCCGCCACCATCTCGGCCATGCGGTCCGGCTTGGCCCACATGCCCTTGCCGATCTGCCCCTTGCCGGAAAAGCCGCAGGAAAGGCCCACGTCCACGTTGCCGTCCTCGTAGGCGGCCATCCAGGCCTGGGAGCGCATGGCGTTTTTGCCGACCACCGGTCCGGCTTCCATGACGGTGTGGATCTCGTCGCCGGTGCGGTCCAGAAAGCCCGTATTGATGAAAATGATGCGATCCTTTGCGGCGCGCACGCATTCCTTGAGATTGAGCGACGTGCGCCGCTCCTCGTCCATGATCCCGATTTTGAGCGTACGCGGCGGCATGGAAAGCGCCCGCTCCACCCGCTCGAAAATTTCACAGGCAAAAGCGACTTCCTCGGGGCCGTGCATCTTGGGTTTGACGATGTAGACGCTGCCATGGCGGGAATTGCGTTTCTTGCCCAGGTCGCGCTGGTCGTGCAGGGCCACGGCGGCGGTGGCCAGGGCGTCGAGGAAACCTTCGGGAATCTCCTCGCCGGCCGCGTCCAGCACGGCGTCGGTGGTCATCAGGTGGCCGACGTTGCGCACAAGCATGAGGCTGCGGCCGGGAAGCCGGAGCGCGCCGCCGTCCGGGGCGGTGAACGTCTTGTCGTTGGCCATGGCCCGGGTCAGGGTCTTGCCGCCCTTTTCAAAGGCCGCTTCCAGTTCGCCTCGAAAAAGCCCCAGCAGATTGCGGTAGGCCGCAGCCTTGTCCGGGCCGTCCACCACGGCCACGGAATCCTCGCAGTCGAGAATGGTGGTCAATGCCGATTCCAGGACCACGTCTTTCAGTCCCGAAGGGCTGGCCGCGCCCACTGGGTGGGAACGGTCGAAGCGCAGTTCGACGTGCAAACCGTTTTTGACCAGGACCACGGCCGTGGGGGCCTTGGCCGGGCCGGCGTAGCCGGCGAACTGGTCGAGGCGGGCCAGGCCCGTCATACGGCCGTCGGCGAAAGTGACGGTCAGGACGCCGTCCAGGACGGCGTAGGCCGTCACCTCGGCATGGCGGCCAAAGGCCAGGGGCACGGCCATGTCCAAAAAGGAGGCGGCGTAGGCGACAACCGCCGCGCCGCGTTCGGGATTATAGCCCGGTCCCTTCACCGCGCCGCCGGTCTCGGGGATGACGTCCGTGCCGTAGAGCGCGTCGTAAAGGCTGCCCCAGCGGGCGTTGACGGCGTTGACGGCGTAGCGGGCGTTGGTGACGGGAACCACGAGCTGGGGTCCGGCGATGGTGGCAATCTCGGGATCAACACCGGTGGTTTCTATGGCAAAATCCGGCCCTTCGGGCAGCAGGTAGCCGATGCCGGTCAAAAAGCAGTCGTAGGCGTCGGGATCGTGGGGCTGGCCGCGTCGCTCGTTGTGCCAGACGTCGACGGCGGCCTGCATGACGTCGCGCTTGGCCAGCAGCTCCCGATTTTTTGGGCCCAGCTCGGCCACAAGGCCGGCCAGGGCGGCAAAAAAAGCTTCGGCGGCGATGCCGGTGGCGGGCAGGATGTCCCCCGCGAAAACATCGTACAGGGTCTTTTCAACGGACAGGCCGGCAACGGCCACGCGCTCGGTCATGGGGCACTCCTTGGTACTGCCTGCCTCCCCTGGAACCGGGAGGCTGGCCGGCAGTGTACGAGATTTGCCAAGGAGTGCAACGGGAAGCGGCAAGGCTGCCGCTTCCCGCAAGCAACAAATCGTTATTTCAGGAGAATCTCTTCAAGGCTCTTGCGTTTTCGCGGATAGACCACCGGCTCGTCGGGCCGCCCCACGGCCAGCAGATTGACCACCCGCCAGCCGGCCGGAAGGGCCAGCTTCGCCTTGATGTTGGCCTCGTCGAACATGCCGATCCAACAAGTTCCAAGGCCCATTTCGGTGGCCCGCAGCATCATGAACGACACGGCCAGGGCTACGTTCATGGCGCAGGCGCCGAATTTCGCCGCCTCTTCCTTGGCCGCTTCCCGGGCCACGTAGGCGTCGATGCCGTCCATGGGCTCGCCGTCGATGATCTTGTTGTCGCGGTAGAAAAAGGCGGCCGACTGGGAATCCTTGACGTAGTGTTCAAGGTCGGCGCAGCAGACGATGATGGCCGGCACGCTGCCGAGCCAGGCCTGCTTGCGGCTGGCCTGGCTGGTGCCGAACCAGGCCAGGTCGGCCGGATCGGTGACGACCTTAAAGCGCCAGGGCTGGGAATTGAGGCTGGAGGGGGCGTTGCGGCCGGCTTCCAGCAATTCGTGTATTTGTTCGGTGGTCAGCGGTTCCTTGGCAAAGGCGCGCACGCTGTGGCGCGCGGCGATGGCGTCTTTGACGGACATGGGGCGTCCTCCTGAGTTTTCCCGTTACGACACGTCGAAGTGGGCAAACATGGACACGCCGGATGGCGATAGTCTGTCCGATTTCCGCTTCTTTGGGGGCGGCGTCAAGCCGCACCTCACCCCGCCGGCCGGTCAAACACCGCCAGATACTCCTGGTTGCCTTTGGGTCCCTTGACCTTGGACGGGACTACGCCGCGAAGCGACAACCCCAGCGCGTCGCGGGCAAAGCCCGCCACCAGCTCCACCGCTTCCTGCTGAAAGGCTTCTTCGCGCACCACGCCGCCCTTGCCGATCTTGTCCGGCGACAGCTCGAACTGGGGTTTTATCAGGGCCGCCACGAAACCGCCCGGTTTCAAATACTGCAGGCAGGACGGCAAGACCTTGGTCAGCGAGATAAACGACACGTCGGCCACCACCACATCCACCGGTTCGGGAAGCAGATCGGCCGGGGCATGGCGCAGATTGACGTTTTCCATGGACACGACGCGCGCATCGGCCCGCAGCTTTTCATGAAGCTGGGCCGTGCCCACGTCCACGGCGTAGACCCTTATCGCGCCGTGCTGGAGCAGACAGTCCGTGAAGCCGCCCGTGGACGCCCCGGCGTCCAGGGCGACCAGCCCCGTGACGTCCAGGCCGAAGGCTTCCATGGCCGTTTCAAGCTTGCCCCCGCCCCGGCTGACGTAACGCTCGCCCTGCTTGAGCACAAACACGGTCTCGGCCCCGAACATGCGCCCGGGCTTGTCCACCGGCCTCTCCCGGCCGCCTGAATCAATGAACAGCACCTGGCCGGCCATAATGAGCCGCTTGGCCCGCTCCGGGTCGTCCGCCAGCCCCTGGTCGCGGACAAGCTGGTCGGCCCGGGCCTTTACTTTCGCCATGCCGCGCCTCCCGAAAAATCCAACGGACGCGATCCGCGTCCGCGAGCGACCCAACAAGACGCGTTAATCGTCCGCATCGCGACGCCCCAAAATCCGGCGCAAGGTGTCCTTGGAAATGCCCAGTTCGCGGCAGGCGGCGTTGCGGTTGCCGCCATGGCGATCCACCGCGTCGCTGGCCGCCTGGAAGCGGATTTCGGCCATGGTGCGCCCGGCCCGGGGCGGACAGGCCCCGGCCTCGCCGCGCAGATGTTCGGGCAGATGGCACAGTTCGATGGTCTGACCTTGGCAGAGGATGGCCGCGTATTCGATGATGTTTTCCAGTTCCCGAATGTTGCCCGGATAGTCGTGGCGCATAAGCCGCGCCATGGCCTCGGGGCTGACCGTCTCGATGTTCTTGCTGACGGCCATGCGGCAACGTCCCAGGAGCCGTTCCGTCAAAAGCGGCACGTCGTCCAAACGGTCGCGCAGGGCCGGAATGCGGATGACCACCACGCTTAGCCGATAAAAAAGATCCTGGCGGAAGGTTCCCTCGGCCACCATGCGGCCCAGGTCGCGGTTGGTGGCGGCCACCACCCGCACGTCGGCCGGCACGGTCTCCACGCCCCCCAGCGGCTCGAAAGCGCGCTCCTGCAAGGCGCGCAAAATCTTGGCCTGCATGGCGTAGGGCAGATCGCCGATCTCGTCGAGAAACAGCGTGCCCGCCTCGGCCAGGGCGAACCGGCCGGGCTTGTCCTTGCGCGCGTCGGTGAACGCCCCGGATTTGTAGCCGAAAAGTTCGGACTCCATGAGCTGCTCAGGCAGCGCCCCGCAGTTGACGGCCACGAACGGCCCGCCATGGCGCTGGGACAGCTTGTGGATGGCCCGGGCGAAAAGCTCCTTGCCCGTGCCGGACTCGCCAAGGAGCAGCACGGTGGAGTCGCTTTGGGCGATCTGCGGCAACATCCGCACGATCTCCGACAGTTGGGGATCGCGCGTGCCGAAGTCGTCCAAGGGTTGCAAGCCGGCCAAGCGGCTGACGAAGCCGCCGCCCGAGAGATCACGAAAAACCTGCACCCCGCCGATGACCGTGCCGCCCATGGCCCAGATGGGCGCGGCGCTGATGCTGACCGGCACTTCCGGACAGCCCGTGCGTTTTAAGGTCACGATGCGGTTGGCGATGGCGCGCGCCTCGTCCATGCTCTGGCGCAACACGCAGACCGTGCGGCAGTTCTTGACGCCAAACACCTCGCGGCAGGTGCGGCCTATGGCCTCCTCCGGGGCGCAACGGGCCACCTCGGCGGCGGCCAGGTTGCAGTAACGGACGATGAAATCACGGTCCACGGCAAATACGGCGTCAGCCACGTTTTCCAGGGCAAAGGCGCTGGCTTCGTCGCCGGGAAATGGATCAAGGGGTCTTTTCATGGGATGGGGGTTCTCCGCGCCGGCGGGCCGAGCGCGGCCGGAGTGTGCTTCGGAAGGCGTTTGGGGTCAACCAAAACGGACGCAAAAATCGTCCAACAGAGTCACCAAACCCCTTGGCACACTTTCAACATACCAGAAATAAAGATAAAAATATTCGGCATGAAAAGTGCTTTTTTTCTCAATCAAACGGGCAAGCACTGCATCACCCGAAATCATCTCCCAAGGAGTCCCCATATGAACCTGACCCTGACCATCTCCGGCGTCTGCTGCGATCTGGCCCTGCATCCGGTGAACGTCGAAACCGCCGCCCGCGTCTGCATGCTCGGCGACAATCTCTACAAGACCAACTCCATCGAGTGGTGGCGCGCCAACAGCAACAACACCTGCGGCATGCGCCTGACCGCCGATGCGCGCATCGAAGCCGCCCTTGACGGCGCTTGCATTGCTTTCGACGTCTCCCGCATGAGTGCTTCGGCCGCCATGCTCACCCAGCGGCCCTTCCTGGAGAGCCCGGAAAAGAGCCTGTGCCTGCTCGGCTACGACGACGAGGCCTGCTCGCGCACCTGGACCTGGCGCAACGTCACCGACTACGACATGAGCCGCTTCGAATTTTTCGTCCAGCGCTGGGACGCCATCCTCGGCGTGGCCGACTACCTCGTCATCGACGACGTCTGCTACGACGGCCGGCCGGCCGATGAAGCCGTCTGGGGCGAAAGCGAAGGCTTCACCTTCCGCACGCCGCTCATCGTGCCCGCCGCCGCCGCCCGCGAACTCGCCGCTGCCACGCGTCGCGCCGCGTAGCGGCAAGGAGAGAAGAGGGAAGAGCCTCCGGCGGCCAGGAGAGGCGCTGCCTCTCCTGGACCTCTCCGCTGGGGGCCTTAGGCCCCCAGACCCCCATCATGGGAAAATGTTCAAGGGGGTTTTGACGTCTGCCGATGGTTTGGTCGGGTGTGGTCCGGGCCACGTCATGAACACATAACCAACGATCTTCCCACGCTGGCGAACGGGCAACCGTCCTCCTCCCGCCCGCCAGCGCCAGCCGGTTCCCGCCATGCCGCCGGCCGCCAATACCGACGCCGGCCTGGAGAAGGTCCCCTCTCCAGGCCGGCGTTATGTTGCGGGGAGAAGATATGCCTCCGGCGGCCGGGGGCCTGAGGCCCCCGGACCCCCCGCATGGGGAAAGGGGGCGGCTGCGCCGCAGGGCGACAAACGGTTCCTGCTCGTTCTTCCTGGAATCTTCCTGTTTGGGGGCGCGTTTTTCGCCAGGAGGAACCTGGCGAAAAACGCGCCCCCTAACTGGGAGGGTCCGGGAGGGGGTAACCCCCTCCCGGCCGCCGGAGGCATCTTCTTCTTACGTTCTCATCATTTACGCGCCAAGCCCAAGCTTTCGACAATGGCCGAGGCGGCCTTGGCGGTGTAGTCTTCGGGAGTCAGCGCCGCCTTGTCGGCGTCGGTCATGATGGAGCGCGGCCGGTTGACGTACTTGGAGTCGGCCTTGACGCCGTAGGCGGCGGGGAAGCTGTCCTCAAAGTACATTTCCTGGAAGCCGATGAATTTGAGGTGGTGGGCGGTGGCGTCGAGGATGGCCTCTTCGGAGGCTTCGATAAGCCCGAGTTCCTTGGCCTTTTGCAGGCCGGCCAGGCATTCGCCGCCCTGGGTGCAACTGATGTGGCCGTGGCGGTTGGCCAGAAGCATGCCTTCGACGATGGCCTGCTCGGTGACCTGCACCACCTGGAAGCTGCCGGGGCCGCCGATCTTTTCGTATTCCTTGGCGAAATGGGCCACGCGCGGAAACGACACCGGGTTGCCGATCATGGCCGCCTGGGCGGCGCTGGGGGTGACGGGCACGGCCCTAAACTCGCGTTTGGCCGGATCGGCCTCGTCGTAATACTGGAAGACCGGGTCGGCGTGGTGGGACTGCACGCCGAAGATGCGCGGCAGGGAGCGGATGATGCCGAGCTTTTTGAGCTTTAAAAAGCCGCCCATGATGGCCGTGACGTTGCCGGCGTTGCCGATGGGCACGAACACGCATTTGCGGTAGGTGTCCCAGCCGTACCACTGGGCCACTTCGAAGGCGTAGGATTCCTGGCCGAGGATGCGCCAGGCGTTTTTGGAATTGAGCAGCGCCACGCGGTAGTTGTCGGCCAGATGCTCGACGACCTTCATGCAGTCGTCGAAGACGCCGGGCACTTCGATGACCGTGGCCCCGCTGCCCAGGGGCTGGGCCAGTTGCTGGGGCGTCACCTTGCCCTTGGGCAGGATGACCACGGACTTGATGGGGCCGCCGACATAGGCGGCGTAGAGCGCGGCGGCGGCCGAGGTGTCGCCGGTGGAGGCGCACACGGTCAGGACCGAATCCCAGCCGTTGACCCGCACGAGATGCTTCAAATAGCTGAACGCGCAGGCCATGCCCCGGTCCTTGAAGGAGGCGCTGGGGTTTTGGCCGTCGTTTTTATAGGCAAACGGTACGCCGACCATCTCGGTCAGGGCGGCGTTGGCGCTAACGATGGGCGTATGGCCCTCGCCCAGGTAGACGATGTCCTGTTCCTCCATGACCGGGGCCATGAGCTCATAAAACCGCAGCACGCCGCGCAGGGCCGTGGAACGCGAAGAGGCGCGCTTGTCGAAAAGGCCCTGCCAGTAGCTGGCCGGGTATTCAAGCAGGCTGTCGAAGGTGGTGTCCTCAAGCAGGAACACGCCGCCGCAGTGGGGGCAGGTGTAGTAGAGTTCGCGAATGTCGAACCGGGCCTGGCAGCCCAGGCAGACGTACTCCATCTTGCCCCGGTATTTGGGAAAATCGCTCGTCGTAATCATGGCGCTCCCTGCGCTTTATCCGCTTCCCCTTCGGAGCGGAAGGCCGTTAGGACGTAATGCTTCGCAAAAACGATCTTTTGGTCACCTGCAACAATGGCCGAACCGGCGGTCGGCCTCAGGCCGGCCAGAGTTCCCGGGCGCTGGCCGTCCACATGACGACGCCGCAGGCCACCTTGGCCGTGAGGCCAAAGACCTTGCCGTACAGGGCGCCCAGGGCGGCGCGCCGGGCCTCGGCGTCGTCGCGGCCATGCAGCCGCTCGAACATATAGCAGCCGAAAAACGCCCCGGCAACGGCCCCGAAAAGGGCTCCGAGGCCCAGGAAAAACGGCGCGCCGCACAGCGCCCCGCCAAAAGCGCCCAGAAAGCCGCCCAGATTGCCCTTGCCGCTGGCCCCGTAGCGTTTGGCCCCGAAAAGCTGGGCAAAGAGTTCCACCGCCTCGCCGGCCAGGGCCACGCACACGAGCAGGGCGTAAAACCCAAATCCCAGATGCAGTTCCGGGTGGAACACATCCCACAGGATGACCAGGCCCAGAAGCGCCCAGTTGCCCGGCAGGCCAAAGACGTGGAGCGTCAGGCAGCCGAGCAGGACCAGGAGGAAAACGGCCAGGGCGACAAGGCTCACGCCCCGCTCTCCCGCTTGTCCACCACCCGCGAGGCCTTGCCCTCGGTCTTGGGCAAGCTGTTGCGCTCCACCAGCTCCACCTTGGGCGTGACCAGGATCTCGTCGCGAAGCCGGGCGGCGATGCGTTTTTGCAAGGCCCCGAGCTGGCGCATGTCCTCGACGAAGAACTCGTCGCGGATTTCCACTCGTACCCGGATGTTATCGATGTAGCCGTCGCGCTCCAGCACGATCTGGTAGTCCTGGCCCACCTCGGGCATGGCCATGAGCACCCGCTCGATCTGCATGGGGAAGATGTTGACGCCCTTTATGATGAGCATGTCGTCGCAGCGCCCGTGCAAGCGGTCGATGCGGCGATGGGCCCGACCGCAGGGGCACTGTCCGGGCAGGAAACGGGTCATGTCCCGGGTGCGGTAGCGGATGACGGGCATGCCTTCACGGCCAAGGGTGGTCATGACCAGTTCGCCGAGTTCGCCCTCGGCCACCGGTTCGCCCGTGGCCGGATCGACGATCTCGGCCAGGTAGGCGTCCTCCCAGACGTGCATGCCGTTTTGCTCCTGGCACTCAAAGGCCACGCCCGGCCCGTTCATTTCGGACAGGCCGTAGGAGTTGTAGGCCTTGATGCCGTAGAGCTCCTGGAGGCGTCCCCGGGCTTCTTCGGTGTAGGGCTCGGCCCCGACCAGGGCGACGCGCAGGGGCAGGTCGCGGGGATCGACGCCGATCTCGGCGAAGATGGAATGCAGATACAGGGCATAGGACGGAATGATGTGGATGCCCGTGACCTTGAAGTCGGTGAGGAGCTTGATCTGGCGGTGGCTGTTGCCGGCTCCGGCCGGGATGGTCAGACAGCCGAGCTTTTCCGCGCCGTAGTGGATGCCAAGGCCGCCGGTGAAAAGCCCGTAGCCGGACATGTTCTGAAAAACGTCGGTGCGCCTCAGCCCAACCATGTACATGCAGCGGGCCATGAGCGAAGCCCACCAGTCCAGGTCCTTCTGGGTGTGGTAGATGACCGTCGGCGTGCCGGTGGTGCCGGAGGAGGCGTGCATCCGCACCATCTCGCTGTGCGGCAGGGCCAACATGGCGTCGGGGTAGCTGTCGCGCAGGTCTTGCTTGGTGGTAAAGGGGATGCGGCCCACGTCGTCCAGGGAATGGACGGATTCGGGATCAAACCCGACCTCGGCAAAACGGCGGGCGTAAAACGGCGATTGGGCTGCCTGGGCCAGGGAACGGCGCAGCCGGCCGATCTGCAGTTGGGCGATCTCGGGCCGGGAAAGGGCCTCGGCGGCATCGTAGCAATCCACGACATCTCCTTGCTGGCGAATGTGGGGAGGGACCCCCTTTTTGAAAAAAGGGGGTCCCTCCCCACACCCCTCCTCCCCTAAAAACTTTCCACGGGAGGGTTAAGTGACTTGTGTTGTGCCTTCGAGGCTATACCCCCGGCAGGGCACGGGTTCAAGGGGCGCGGGAGGAGAAAAGACTCAGCCCATGCCGAATTCGGACGGGGGCGGGATGTCGGAGAGGTTCTCAAACGCCGTGGATTCCTTGAGGAACAGCAGCTTCACCATGCCCGTGGGGCCGTTTCGCTGCTTGCCGATGATGACCTCGGCCACGTTGTCCTCGGGGGTGAGCTCTTCTTTTTTCTTATAGGCGGCGGCTCGGTAGAGAAAGATGATGACGTCGGCGTCCTGTTCGATGGCCCCGGATTCGCGCAGGTCGGACATCATGGGGCGTTTGTCGGCGCGCTCCTCGACCTTGCGGTTGAGCTGGGACAGGGCCACCACCGGCACGTGCAGCTCCTTGGCCAGGGCTTTTAAGCTGCGGGAGATGTCGGAAATTTCCTGCTCGCGGGAGTCGATGTGGCGCGAGGCGCGCATGAGCTGGAGGTAGTCCACCATGATGAGCCCCAGGCCGTGCTCGGCCTTGAGGCGGCGGCAGCGGGCGCGCAGGTCCATGGTGGTGATGGCCGGGGTGTCGTCCACGAAAATGGGCGAGGCGGACAGATGATTGGCCGCGTCGTAGAGCCGCGACCAGTCCTCGTCGTCAAGCCGCGCCCGGCGCAGCTTGGCCAGATCGACCTTGCCCCAGCAGCACAGCATGCGCTGCATGATCTGCTCCATGGACATTTCCAGCGAAAAAACGGCCGTGGGAATGGCCGACATGGCGGCGGCGCGCATGGCCACGTTCATGGCAAAGGCGGTCTTGCCCATGGACGGCCGGCCGGCCACGATGATGAGATCGGAGGGCTGGAGACCGGCGGTCATCTCGTCGAACTGGTAGTAGCCCGAGGCCACGCCGGTGACGAGTTCCTTGTTCTCCATGCGCTGTTCGATCTGCTCGAACACGTTGTGGATGATGTCCTTGGAGGACTTGAGCCCCTTGGTGGCCTTGGAGTCGGCGATGGAAAAAATGGCCTGCTCGGAGGCATCCAGAAGCTGTTCGGTGGTCTGGGCCCCTTCGTAGCAGCTGCTGATGATGTCCACGGCGGTGCTGATGAGCCGGCGCTGGACGGACTTTTCGCGGACGATCTCAGCGTGGTGGGCGGCGTTGGCGGCCGAGACCGTGGCCGAGGCCAGTTCGGCCAGATAGGCCGGGCCGCCGACCTCGTCGAGCTTGCCCGAGGCGCGCAGGGCTTCGGCCAGGGACACGAGGTCCACCGGGGCGTTGCGCCGGGCCAGATCAAGGATGGCCTGATAGATGAAGCGGTGGGCCGGGGAATAGAAATCGTCCTCGCCGATGACGTCGACGAGATTGAAAAGCGTGGCGTTTTTGAGGAGAATCCCCCCCAAAACCGACTGTTCGGCTTCGAGGTTCTGGGGGGGAACTTTTCGCAGGACGTCGGAAGAGACCCGCTCCAGGGCCTGCCCGGTCAGCGGTTCGCCGCTTCCCGAGCCGGCGGCTCTGGCGTTACGCGGTTTCTTCCGTGGAGTTTCCATCGGCTTCGGCCCGGGCTTCGGCCACCGGAGCGGCTTCGGCGATTTCTTCATCCTCGGGGCCGCCCTGGCGCACCACCGAGACCTTCACGGAACCGCGCAGCTCGGGCAGGAGCTTCACGGGCACATCGTAGTGGCCAAGGGACCGGATGGGTTCGGCCAGAACGATCTTCTTGCGGTCGATGTCGAAACCGAGTTCGGCCAGCTTATCGGCGATGATGGCGGTGGTGACGGAGCCGTACAGCTTGGCGCCTTCGCCCACGCGCACTTCAATGATGATGGCGATTTCGGCCAGACGGTCGGCCAGGCCCTTGGCGTCGGCGATCAGGGCGTCACGCTTGGCCTGGAGCTTCTTGCTCTCGTTTTCGAAACGGCGCAGATTGGCTGGCGTGGCCAACATGGCCAGGCCCTGGGGGATCAGATAGTTGCGGCCGTAACCGGGCTTGACCGAGACTTTATCGCCAAGGCGGCCCAGATTTTCCACGTCCGCGCGCAAAATGAGTTCCATGGCTTCCCTACCTTACATCTTCTTCAGGTGTTCGGCGCTGTGCGTGGCCGTGTAGTACAAGAGGGCCATCTGGCGGGCGCGCTTGATCTCAAGGGTCAGGCGACGCTGGCACTTAGCGCAGGTGCCGGTGATGCGCCGGGCGATGATCTTGCCGCGATCCGTGATGAAATCCTTCAGGATGTCCGGACGCTTGTAATCAACGGGCAGGTTCTTGTTGGCGCAAAAACGGCAGAACTTCTTTTTCGGGGTGAACTTTTTCTTAAAGGCCATGGCTAGGCTCCCTCAGGCACGTATTTGTCGGCAAGCTTGACGGTGATGAACTTCATGACGCCGTCGGTGATGCGCACAATGCGTTCGAATTCGGCGATGGCCGTGGCCGGGGCGGCGAATTCAAAACGGGTGTAGTGGCCGCGGGTCTTTTTCTGCACCGGATAGGCCAGATCCTTCATGCCCCACTCGTCAACGCTGAGCATGGTGGTTCCCTGGCGTTCGAGAACACCCTTGAGGTTCTCGACGATCTCCTGCCGATTGTCCGTCGCCAGCTCCGGGGAGAGCAGCAACAAGGCTTCGTACTTCCGCATGGTTCCTCCTTTTGGTCCATGGCCCTTCCTCCGGGACGGCTGTCCTCCGGGAAGAGCAAGGCGAAGGGGAGTCGTTAGTCGCCCACCCCGCTTTTGTCAAGCCCCAGGCGCGAAGACAACGGCCGCGACGCCGACGGTCTTGCCCCCGAAAACGCCGCCTTGCCAAGGCGACCGGCCCCGTCTACATAATCCCACGGCGCGTCCGCGCCAAGCGCCCTTGCCGGGCGGCCGAGGTAGCCATGCGCATCCGCGCCAAACTGCTCATCATCCTGCTTGCCCTGGTGCTACCGCCCCTGGTTGCCGTCAGCTACTACGCCCTGCGCGAGGCCCGGCTTCTGGGCGACGAACTGGCGACCCGGGCCGCCCAGTCCTTCAAGCATGCCGCCGAAGCCGAATTGGCGCTCATGGTGGACCTTATCGGCGAGGACGTGGGCGACAACCGGCTTTTGCTCGAACTGGGCCAAACCATGCTCGCCACGGACGCGGCCCGGATTTTGGAATCGCCAGTCCAGCCCGCTGAACCGGGACTTGCGCCGTCCATCAGCGCTCCGTCCGGGGTGGATGAGGCCCAGGTCCGGTCGTCCGGCGCGCCTCTGCTCCGCCTGGCTCCGACGTTTGCCACACTACAAGCCCGGCTTGGCGGCAACCTGCTGTGGGCCTACGTCGCCCTGCCCGACGGCGTCATGGCCACCGCCCCGAGCCATGGCCCCATGCCGGCCGGCTTCGACGCCCGCGCCCGGCCCTGGTTCCAGGCGGCCATGCACACGGACCACCTCGTCTGGACCATTCTGGTCGATGCCGCCACGGGCCGCCTGACGGCCACGGTTTCCGGTACGGTGCGCGGCCGTGAGGGACAGATTCTCGGCGTAGCCGGCGTCGATGCGCCCCTGGAGGCGCTGTTGCCGGAAAGCGATCTGTCGCGCCGCTGGGGCGACGGGGTGCGGGCTTCCTTCGTGCGCCTGGAAGCGGGCCGGCTGGAACTCATCGGCAATCGCGACTTCCTGGACCCGGCCCTGGGCTGGAAAACGCCGTTGACGCCGATGCCGCTGGCCATCGACAACGCCGATGGCCAGGCCGCCCTGGTCGCGGCCATGCAGTCCCATAAACCGGCGTTGGTGGCCCTGTCCGTGGACGGCGAGGACTATTTCGCCGCCCTGCGCCCCTTTACCGAGGCCCCGGCCGGACTCCTGGTGCTGGTGCCCAGGCAGGCCGTGTTGCATCAGGCCGATTCGGCCGAATCGGCCATCCTGAAACGCACCAAGGCCATGATGGCGGTAGTGGCGGGCATCACGCTGCTTGGAGCCGGCGCGGCCGTGCTCCTGGCCTTTTTCGGGTCCAGGGCCGTGACCCGGCCGCTGACCGGACTGACTGCGGCGGCCGGCAAGCTGGCCGAGGGCGACCTCGACGCCCGGGCTCCGGTGGGCGGCCGCGATGAACTGGGGCAGCTTGCGGCGGCGTTTAACGCCATGGCCCCGAAACTCGCCGAGCGGATGCGGCTCAAGCAGGACATGCTTTTAGCCAAGGAAGTGCAGCAAAATCTGCTGCCCAAGGCCCCGCCCCATCTGCCGGGCCTGGACATGGCCGGGGCGACGATTTTTTGCGACGAAACCGGCGGCGACTACTTCGACTATCTCAGCTTTGCCAAGGCTCCCCACGGCGGCTGCGACGTCATTGTGGGCGACGCCACCGGGCATGGCATCGCGGCGGCGCTGTTCATGGCCACGGGCCGGGCGCTGCTGCGCGGCGGGCAAGGGGTCGGCTGCGGCCCGGCGGAGCTGCTCACCCTGGCCAACGCGCTGCTGTGGCAGGACACGGCCGATTCCGGGCGCTTCATCACGCTGTATTTCCTGCGTCTGGAGGGCGGGGGGCTGGCCCCTTACGGTCGGCTGACCTGGGCTCGGGCCGGCCACGATCCAGCCATGGTCTACGACCCGGCTACCGATGATTTCATCGAATTGCTCGGCCCTGGCCTGCCCCTGGGCGTCCTGCCGGACCATGTCTACGCCGAACAGAGCTGCCCGGGGCTGACGCCTGGGCAGGTGCTGCTTCTTGGCACCGACGGCATCTGGGAGGCCCGCGACGCCGGGGACGCCATGTACGGCAAGGACCGGCTGCGCGAAGTGATCCGCCGCCATGCCGGCGGCACGGCGGCCGAGCTGGTGGCGGCCATCCATGCCGACGTAGCCGCTTTTCAGGCCGGCGCGCCCCGGGACGACGACATCACCGTGGTCGCCATCAAAGCCCTGCCCATCTGATTGCTCGCCCCGTCACGACCAGCCCAGCCCCCCCCTCCTCCTCCCCATGTCGGGAGGTCCAGGAGGGGCTGAGCCCCTCCTGGCCGCCGGAGGCATCTTCATCTTCTTCTTTTATTACAAAGATCTACAACCATTTTGCCCTTACCGCATTGCGGGGCGGCACGGCGGCGTAGCGCAGGGCCGGGTAGCCGAGCATGAGTCCGCCTTCGATGACGCAGCCTTGGGGTATGCCCAGGGCCTTGGCCAGGGCGGCGTCGTTGCGGGCGGCCCGCACGAGCAGTCCGGCCCAGCAGGTTCCCAGGCCCCGGGCCACGGCGGCCAGCTCCATGAAGGTGAGCGCGATGCCGCAGTCTGCCGCGCCGTAGGGAGCGTCGGCCGGGGCATAGGCCACGGCCAGAGCCGGCGCGCCGCGAAGGAAAGCGTCGCGGCCTTCGGTCCACATGGCCGAATATTTGGGTCGCGTGCCGGCGGCGGCGAAATACGTGGCGGTCTTGGCCGCCAGGTCGTGGACCTTGGCCGGATCGACGGTGACGCACCAGCCCACTTCCTGGGCATTGGAGGCGGTGGGGGCAAAGCGGGCCACGTCGAGGAGCGTTTCCATGGTTTCGCGGGCCACGGGCATGTTCTTATAGGCCCGAATAGAGCGGCGGCCGCGCAACATGCCGTCCACGATCTCGGGGTCGGGCCAGTGGCGCAGGGTCTTGGTCATGGCCGCCGGATCGACCCGGCTGATGGTCAGGGCGGATTTGGGGCACACGGCCACGCAGTGGCCGCAGGCGATGCACAGTTTTTCTTCGGCGACCACGGGCCGGCCGTCGGCGCCGGCTTCCAGGCAGCCACTGGGGCAGACGACGGCGCACAGGCCGTCGGCGTTGCACCGCTCGTTATCCAGGGTCAAAAATGGCATGGCGTACCTCCGGGAAAGCGCCCGCTTGGTCAGCGCAGCGCCAGGATGGAGCCAGGGTATGCCCCTTGGGCGGTTTTGCAAGCAGGCACGGAAAAGTAGCGTGATACCCTGCGGGGTACCGTACCGGCAGGCTGTCGGGGCAACGGCGGCGTCCCTGCCGGTAACGACATAACGGGTTTTTTTCTTGAATCTTTTTGCTCTTCGACGTATGTCTGGCAAAGTCGTAATGGGGAGGCTTCATGCGTGCTTTGGTAGTGGACGACGATCCGGCCAGCCGGCAAGTGCTGGCGGCCCATCTGGGGGGCTTGGCCGACTGCGTGCTGTGCGAGTCGGGCGCTTCGGCCGTGTCGGCCGTGGCCGAAGCCATTGTCGAAGGCCAGCCCTTTGACGTGGTTTTTCTCGACATCATCATGCCCCATATGGACGGCCACGAAACGTTGGCGCAGATCCGCGAGACCGAGGAAACCGCCTGCCTGCCGCCATCCGAACGGGCCAAGGCGGTCATGGTCACCTCCATGGATGACGAAGCCAACACCTTAAACGCCCTGTTTGACGGCCAGGTCGCGGCCTATCTCATCAAGCCGGCCAACCGTTCCCAACTCCTGGACAAGCTCTCGGTCCTCGGCTTGCTGCCGTCCTAAGAACTATCCCGGGAACGCCTTGCCTTCCGTCGCTCCCAAGCGGCGGCCGCAATCTTCGCCTTTGGCGCGGCTGTGCCATTGCTCCGTCTCCCGCTTCGTGCCGCATTCAGGCGCGTTTCGCGGTCAAGAGGTGAAACCAGTGGTTTTCGTTCATCTTCTCGCCTTTCTTCAAGTGGCGTGACAAGGCCGTACCAACGAAGCCTCCAGGCGGTTTGCGGCGGCGTGTCCCAGGCCCGCCCAGGTTCTCAGAAGTCTTCCTGGACCCCCGATAAAAAATGCCCGGCAGGACCATGGTCCCGCCGGGCGTGAGAGTTGCATCAGCCGTCCCTTGATGGTCAGCGCAGATATTTGAGGAAGGGGCTGTCCGGCGTCAAAAAGAGCCGGCTGTTTTTGGCGAAGGCCTTGCGGTAGGCTTCCAGGCTGCGGGTGAAACCGAAAAAGTCCGGGGACTTGCTCACGGCCTCGGCCCACACGGCGGCGGCCTCGGCGTCGCCCTGGCCGCGCAGCACCTCGGCCTGGCGCTCGGCTTCGGCCAAAAGCACGGCCCGTTCCTTGTCGGCGCCCGACTTGATCTTCTCCATTTCTTCCCAGCCCTCGGACCGGTAGAGCTTGGCCTGGCGCTCGCGCTCGGCCTGCATCCGCCCGTAGATGGCCTGGGCGTTTTCCGGCGGCAGGTCGGTGCGCTTGATGCGCACGTCCACCACTTCGATGCCGTAGGGCGACAGCAGCCGCGAGGACTTGGTGGTCACCTCGCCCATGATGACGTCGCGCTTGGTGGAAACGACGTCGAGCAGCGTATACTGGCCCAGGGCCACGCGCAGCTCGGCGTAGATGATGTCGTCCAGGCGGGCCGTGGCCCGGGACAGGGTGCGCAAGGTCCGGTAGAACTGCAAGGGGTCGGTGATGCGCCAGCGGGCGTAGTTGTCGACCACCAAATTTTTCTTGTCCAGGGTCAGCACTTCGGCCGTTTTGGCGTCGTATTCCATGAGCCGGGCGTCGAAGTAGACCACGTTTTGCACAAAGGGCAGCTTGAAGTGCAGGCCCGGCTTGATGGGGCCGGCCACGGGCTTGCCGAGCTGCAGCACGATGGCCGTTTCGGTCTGGTCCACCACGTAGAGGGATTGGGAAACGGCCACAGCCACCAAAAAGGCGACCACGATCCCAATGACAAGCGACGTTTTCACTGAGCGCCTCCCTTGGCCTTGGCCGGTCCCGCGGACGGGGCGGCCGTGGTTTCAGGGGCCTTGTGTCCGGGCCTTACCGCTTCCAGGGGCAGATAGGGCACGGCCTGCCGGGCCGCCTCGTCGCTCATGATGAGCTTGTCCAGCTCGGGGTTGGCCAAAAGCGTTTCCATGCCTTCGATGAAAAGGCGCTGCCGGGTCACGGCCGGGGCCTTGTCGTATTCGGTGCGAAGGGCCGTGAAACGGTCCGCGCCGCCCTTGGCCCGGCGGATGACCTGCTCCCGGTAAGCCCCGGCCTCGTTGATGATGGCCGCCGAACGGCCCCGGGCCTTGGGCAGGATGTCGTTGGAATAGGCGTCGGCCTCGTTGATGAAGCGGATCTTGTCTTCCCGGGCGCTGGCCACGTCCTTGAAGGCGTCCACCACCTGTTTGGGTGGATGCACGTCCTGAAGCTGCACAGCCACCACTTCCACGCCGCAGTTGTACAGCTGAAGCATGGCCTGAAGCACGCGTTTGGTGTCGTCTTGGACCGTGACCTTTCCCGAGGTGAGCACGGTGTCGATCTTGGCGTCGCCGATGACCTCGCGCATGGCCGCCTCGGCCGCGCTTTTGACGGTTTCGTCCGGCCGGTCCACCTTGAAGAGGTAGTCCACGGGGTTGCTGATTTGATACTGGACGATAAACTGCACATCGACGATGTTTTCATCCCCGGTCAGCATGAGCGATTCCTCGGGCACGGCCCGGGACTGCGTGGTCATGCCGTCGCGGGAGGAGGAACGGAAGCCCACTTCCACCCGGCGCACCTGGGAAACCTTCGGGGTCTTTACGGTCTCGATGGGAAACGGTAAATGGTAGTGCGGCCCCGGTCCGGTGGAATAGGCGTAAGCGCCAAAGCGCTGCACCACGCCGGCTTCGTCGGGTTCCACGATGTAGATGCCGCTGGCCGCCCACAAGAGCGCCAGGACGCCGATGATGATTTTGGGGCCGCCAGGCAGCCGTTTTTTCATATCCGACAATCTGTCGGCCAGGTCCTCGCCAAGCCGTCCAGGGTCCGGAATCGGAGATCCCTGGCGGCGTTTTTGCTCCGAGAGCTTGTCCCAATCCCAGTTCATCCTGAACGAATAGGGGACAACATGGGGGCAGGTCAAGGGACGGCCGGACGTAAAACTTACCTTCGCGCACAGGAGACCGCATGAAGCCGATCACACCCGCGCCGTTTCGGGCCTATGACATCAGGGGAATCGTCGATGCCGACTTCGACCAGGAGTGGGTGGAACGCCTTGGCCGGGCATTGGGGACATTTTTCCTGCGCCGGGGCCACAGCCAGGCCGTGGTCGGCCACGACTGCCGTCTGACCTCGCCGGGCTACCAGGCCCAGCTGGCCGCCGGACTGGCCTCCTGCGGCCTGGACGTGGTCTGCCTGGGCATGGTCCCCAGCCCCGTTTTCTACTACGCCGTCAAGGCCCTGGGCCGCCGGGCCGGCGCGGTGGTGACGGCCAGCCACAACCCGTCGGAATTCAACGGTTTCAAAATCTGGTCCGGGGAAACCACCATCCACACCGACGACATCCGGGAAATCTACGACATCATGGCCGCCGGGGAATTTCCCTCGGGCGCGGGCATCGTGTGCGAGCACGACATCAAGCCGTCGTACATCGAACACGTGGCCGAGCAGATGGTGCTGCCCCGGACCGTCTCGGTGGTGGTGGACGGCGGCAACGGGGCCGGAGGGCTTGTCTGCTGCGACGTGCTGCGCCAGGCCGGGGCCCGGGTCACGCCCCTCTACTGCGAGCCCGACGGCCGCTTCCCCAACCACCACCCCGACCCGGTCATCCACAAAAACATCGCCGATCTGGCCGCCCGGGTCGTGGCCGAGGGCGCGGATTTCGGCGTGGGCCTTGACGGCGACGCCGACCGCATCGGCGTGGTGGACAACACCGGCCGGCTGCTCTACGGCGACCAGCTCCTGGCCATCTACGCCCGGGCCGTGCTCCAAAACCACCCCGGGGCCACGGTCATCGGCGAGGTCAAGTGCAGCCATCTGCTCTATAAAGACATCGCCGCCCACGGCGGCGATCCCCTCATGGCCGCCACCGGCCATTCGCTCATCAAATCCAAAATGCGCGAAACCGGGGCCATCCTGGCCGGCGAGATGAGCGGCCACATGTTTTTCGCCGACCGCTACTACGGTTTCGACGATGCCATCTACGCCGCCGCCCGGCTGGCCGAGATCGTGTCCGCCTCGTCCACGCCCCTGTCCGAGATGCTGGCCGACTGGCCGGCCACGGTCAACACGCCGGAAATCCGCGTCGATTGCCCCGACGCCATCAAGTTCGCGGTGGTGGACAAGGCCAAACGGCACTTTACCAATGGTTACGACGTCATCGACGTGGACGGTGTGCGCCTGACCTTCCCGGACGGTTGGGGACTGCTGCGCGCCTCCAATACCCAGCCGGCCCTGGTGGTGCGTTTCGAGGCCGAGAACGAGACGCGCCTGGACGAAATCCGCCGTCTCATCGAGGAACCGGTGGCGGCCTGGATCAAGGAGCTTTCCTAGGGTCGCGCCCCGATCATGCCCGTGTCCGCCGGACGGCCGGCCGCAACCCGGCCCGGCCGTCCGGCGACTCCCCGTCAACGCCCCGGAGGAGACATGCGACACGCCTTCCCGCCCCGCCTGCTGGCCGTTCTCGTGGCTCTGGCCGCCTGGACAGCCCCAATCCGAGCCCTGGCCCAGGACTACCGGCCAAACGCCGCCCTGGGCGAACTGCTGGCCCACACGCCCTACGTCAAAAGCGGGACCAATCCCGGCGGCAAAAACGTGTTGGAAAACAGCTGCATCTACAAGGACAGCTTCTCCATCAGCCCGTCCAAGGAGGTGCTGGAGCGCTGCGACGTGGCCGGAGCCGTGGCGGAATTCACGGCCAAAAACGGACCGCCCGATTTGGTGTCCGAGGCTCCCGGCGGCAAGAAACTGCTGGAATACCGCCTGCTGCACGGCGGCAACAGTTACTTTGTCAAGATCTACGTGGCCTGCGCCGGAGGCAAGACCGAGATCTTCGCCATCGCCGAGTGCAAGGAGGAAAAAAACCGGGTCAAACCCGGACCGCCCAAGGATGACCGCTCGTTCTGGAAGAAGATGCTGCCCTAGCGGCCCGGCCGTTGAAAAATGCGGCATGGCAAGGACGCGCCGGAATACTCCCTGCCAAGGGGCCAAGCTCGCCTCGCCATTTGCTCCCGGGCGCGATTGGGGCTATAGGACGGTGAAACCAGACCACCGGACACCACCGCATGCGCATATTCAAATGGCTTTTCCTGCTCGCCCTCCTCACCGCCGGGGGCTACTTCGGCTACAAACACTACACCAAAAAACCCGAGCCGCCCCGGGTCATCGCCACGGCCGAGGCCAGCCTGGGCAACGTGCGCAAGGTGCTGGAGGCCACGGGCATCATCAAGGCCCAGGTCGGGGCCATCGTCAAGATCGGCGCCCGAGCCACAGGGACGATCAAGGAAATGAACGTCAAGGTCGGCGACGAGGTCAAGCGCGACCAGCTCATCGCCGTCATCGACTCCCGGGAGTTGCGCTCCCAGCTTGATGAAGCCGAAGCCAGGCTGGCCCGAGCCAATGCCGAGCTGTCCCAGGTCGAGACCGTCTACCCCCGCCGCATCGCCGAAGCCGAGGCCGAACTGCGCCTGTCCCAAGCCAAGTACGACTACGCCGCCTCCACCCTCAAGCGCCAGGACGAGCTTTTCCGCAAGGAACTCGTGGCCCGCGACGTTCTGGACGCCGCCCGCCGCGACAATCTGGTCAGCCAAAACGAGGTCCTGGCCCGGGAGGCCTCGCTGGTGCGGGTGCGCACCGAATTCGAAAAAGAGCTCATCAAGGCCCAGCGGGCCAGGGACGAGGCCCAGGCGGTCATCGACTCGGCCAACACCAAGATTTCCTACACCCGCATCGTCAGCCCCATTGACGGCGTGGTGGCTCTGGTCACCTCCCAGGCCGGCGAGACCGTGGTGGCCGGTTTGCAGGTGGCCAACCTCATCACCGTCCTTGACCCCAGCCGCCTGGAAATGTGGATCTACGTGGACGAGACCGACGTCGGCCAGGTCAAGGCCGGCATGGCCGTGGAATTTCGGGTGGACGCCTACCCGGGCACGACCTTCAAGGGCAGCGTCAACCAGATCTACCCCCAGCCCGAAATCCGCGACAACATCGTCTACTACCAGGCCCTGGTGCGCCTGGACCCGGCCGAATCCACCAAGCTGCGGCCGGAAATGACCACCCAGTGCCAGATCGTGGTGCAGGAGAAAAAGGGCGTGCTGGTCATTCCCAACGCGGCGCTCAAATGGATCGGCGACAAGCAGGTGGTCTTCGCCGTGGCCGAAGGCGGTGGCGTGCGCGAGGTACAGCCCAAGCTCGGTCTGGAAGGGCTTAACGAAACCGAGATACTGGAAGGCCTCGCCCCGGGCGAGAAAGTGGCCACCCAGATCGTGCTGCCGGGACTGGCCGCGCCGACGATAAACGCCCCCAAGGCCAACCGTCCCGGCGGCGGCCGATGACCGGACAGACGCCCCCCGGCCAGGGCGAGCCCCTTATCCGCCTGACCGACGTCACCCGAGGCTACGTCATGGGCGGCGCGACCAACACGGTGCTTTCCGGGGTGACCCTCGACATCGCGGCCGGCGAATTCGCGGCCATCATGGGGCCGTCAGGTTCGGGCAAGTCCACCCTGCTCCACATCCTGGGCCTGCTCGACCGCCCCACCTCCGGCAGCTACCGGCTGCGCGGCCGGGAGACCGGCACGCTGTCCGACGACGCCCTGTCCCATCTGCGAAACCAGGCCATCGGCTTCGTCTTCCAGAGCTTTTATCTCATTCCCTACGCCACCGCCCTGGACAACGTGCTGCTCCCGGGGCTCTACAGCGACGCCCCCCGGGCCGCACTGACCCGGCGGGCGCATGAACTCCTGGAAAAGGTCGGGCTGACCGCCCAGGCCCGGCACAAGCCTTCCCAGCTCTCCGGCGGCCAGCAGCAGCGCGTGGCCCTGGCCCGGTCGCTCATCAACAATCCCGACCTCATCCTGGCCGACGAACCCACCGGCCAGCTCGATTCCGGCACCAGCCGCGAAATCATGGAACTCCTCGCCGCCATCAACCGCGACGCCGGCAAGACGGTCATCGTCGTCACCCACGACCCGGACACCGCCGCCTACGCCCGCCGCCAGATTGTCGTGACCGATGGCCGTGTGGCGCGTTCTTAGCCGCTATCCGCGCCTGCTGTGGCGGCTGCAGGGCATGGCCGGCCTGGCCCTGCTCGCCCACAAGGCGCGCAGCCTTTTTGTCGTGGCGGCCGTGGCCATGGGTATCGCGGCGCTCACCGTCATCGTCGCCTCGGTGGACGGCGCGCGGCGAAAGGCCCTGGAAATCGTCGATTTCTTCGGCCCGGACGCGGTGCTGGTCCTTGGCGGCGACATCGAGAACCGACCCGTGGGCCAGCGCACAAACACCCTCACCTGGTCCGATGCCCGGGCCATTGCCCGCTCCTTGCCCGGAGCCTACGCTGTGCTGCCCATGCGCTCGGTGCGGGCCGTGACCCTGCGCTACGGCAACAAGAACCATGAGGCCCCCACCGTGGTCGGAGCCACCGAGAATTACGCCGCCACCTGGAACTGGCCCCTGTCCGAAGGCCGCGACCTGTCCGAAGAGGACATCGCCCGAGGAGCCAAGGTGGCGCTTATCGGCGACGCCCCGGCCAAGGCCCTTTTCGGCGACGCCTCGCCCATCGGCCGCACCGTCATGGTCAAGAACCTGCCCGTGCAGATCGTCGGGCGGCTGTCCTACCGGGGCTTTACCGGCGGCGGCTCGGACGTGTCCGTGGACGACCGCCTCATCATGCCCATCTCCACCCTGACCCAGCGCTTCAACCTGGACCGCAACTACTTCCGGGGCCTGCGGGTGCGCTTCCATGACCCGGACCTCATCGGGGTCCACATGGAAAACCTGCGCGCCCTGCTGCGCCATGAACACAAGCTCGGACCGACCATCCCCGACGACTTCACCATCATGTCGGCCAGCGAAATTCTCAAGTTTCTTACGGCGTTTACCGGCGGGCTGGTGGCCTTTCTCGGGGTCACGGCCGGGGTGGCCATCCTGGTCGGCGGTTTCGTGCTGGCCAACCTCATGTTTCTGGGCGTCAGCGAACGGCGCGTGGAGATCGGGCTGCGCAAGGCCGTGGGGGCCACCTCCGGGGCCATCCTCATCCAGTTTCTGTCCGAGGCCGTCTACCTGACCCTGGCCGGGGCCATCCTCGGCGTGGGACTCGGCGTGGGCCTGGGCGAATCCCTGTCGCGCCTGGGAATGTTGGAGCTGCGCCTGTCGCCCAAGATCTTTGTCCTGTCCCTGGCCGCCGCCCTGGCCATCGCCCTGGCCTTCGGCCTGCGCCCGGCCCGCAAGGCGGCCGGTCTCGACCCCATCGAAGCCCTGCGCGGCGGCGGCGAATAGCCGGCCACCATCGGGATAGGGGGGAGCCTTGCGGCTCCCCTCCTCCCACACCACCGTGCATACGGGTCCGTACACGGCGGTTCGGCAAGTTAAGCGTTCACCTGGCACCTAGGGTTGGCAGTCCGAGTGAGGCAAAATAGCTGTTGGGCAGAGCGATGCTCAGGGCCGGGCTTCGGCTGATATGCCAAGGTCCGAGAGGACTTCCGGCCGTTTGAGCGGCAAGGTCTTTACCTACGCCCCTTGACCTCAGTTCAGCAAACCGCTTCCGCCCCCGTTTCCACTGCCGCCACAACACGCATCGCAAGCGACGCCTGAGCCATGAGTCCAGGCCTTTGAGCACTGATTTCGCCTGGCAGAATCCAAAGTACCCGATCCAGCCGCGCAGGTAGACCGATAGACGTTCCACCGTCGTTTCGATACTCCGTCCCGTACCGGACAGTTCACGGATTCTGCCTTTGAACCGCTTGATCGCCTGCGGCGCTATCCGCCGTCGCGGCTCACTTCCGGCCGTAAAGCTGACTCCGAGAAACTTCCGCCGGGCTGGCCTGTCCACCGCACTTTTCCCTGCGTTCACCTTGAGCTTGAGGCGCTTTTCCAGAAAACGGCTGATGCTGTGCATTGTCCGCTCTCCGGCCCGCCTACTGCGCACGTAGATATTGCAATCATCCGCGTAGCGCACAAAGCGGTGGCCGCGTCTCTCAAGTTCCCGGTCCAAGACGTCGAGCACGATGTTCGACAACAGCGGCGAAAGGGGACCGCCTTGCGGCGTCCCTTCGTCCGTCGGGCCTACGAGCCCTCTCTCCATCACCCCCGCGTTCAGGAACGCACGGATGAGCCGGAGCATGCGTTTGTCTTCCAGCCGCTTGGCCAAAAGCCCCATCAGGATGTCGTGGTTGACCCGGTCGAAGAACTTCTCCAGGTCGATGTCCACCACGAAGCGCAAGCCCCGAGCGATGTGCTCCTGGGCCTGGCGCACCGCCTGATGGGCCGAGCGCCGGGGCCGGAAGCCGTAGCTGTGCTCGGAGAAGGAGGGATCCAACAGGCGCTGCAAAACCTGCATCACCGCCTGTTGCACGAATCGGTCGAGTACGGTGGGAATGCCGAGCTTGCGTTTGCCGCCATCCGGCTTGGGAATCTCCACCCGGTTCACCGGGCTGGGCCGGTACGCGCCCGTGAGAAGCCGTTGCCTGATGTCCGGCCAGTGCTCCTTGAGGTAGTCCGTAAGCTGATCCACGGTCATGCCGTCGATCCCCGCACTGCCCTTGTTGCCCTTGACTCGCTTGAGCGCCTCCCGGAGGTTTGCCCTCTCGCAGACCGCTTCCATCAAGTGCCTGGTTGACGCCGGGCTTTCGGTTTCCTGTGCCGCCATGGACGTTTCGGTCCCTCCAACAGGCATCCTCGGGGCTTCACCCCTGCTTTCACCCGCCAAGGCCGGTCTACCGGTATTCCGCCGCAAAACGCCATGAGACATAGGGCCTACTTACCGCTCCTTGCCGTTTGGCCCTTCGGCTTGCGCCTACTATGGCCTCTGCTGACTTCCGCGCCACGATCAGGCGGCATTGCTGCCGCCTCAGTCTCGATTCCGGGACATGGCGCGGACCTCCCGAGGTAAGCACGTCCGCCTTCCCCGCACACCCGCCGGATATACAGCCATGGGCCTTGATGGATAGGGACTTCGCGATCTCATGCCCGCTCGTCCGCCCATGACTGCCTCGTATCCGGTTCTTGTTCATCGGGTCGCGGTTTTGCTCCAGGCTTCCTTCAGACCCCGCCTCACGACGACGCCCTTGCCCTTCGCTAATCCTTCGCCTCCATCAGGCTGGATAGAGGACTTGCACCTCCAAGCTGACGCGCATGCTCGGCACACATGAAAAAGGCCGGACGCGTTCCCGCATCCGGCCTTGGCAATCGTTATCTGGAGTCTCTAGAACCGCTCGAATTCGTCGTCCCGGGCGTCGAGGTCGATGCCCACGCCGCTGGCGGGCTTGGCGGCCGCGCCGGACGGACGCGCCGCAGCAGCAGGACGCCGGGCCGCCGACGGCAGAGCCTTGACCGGACGATAGGCCGTGCGCCGGGCCGTGGCTCCGTCCACCCGGAAAAAGGCCATGGTGGACTGGAGCTGCTCGGCCTGGCTCGAAAGCTCTTCCGAGGTGGAGGCCATTTCCTCGGAGGCCGAGGCGTTTTGCTGCACCACCTGGTCAAGCTGCTGGATGGCCCGGTTGATCTGGTCGGCCCCGGAATTCTGCTCCTGGCTGGCGGCGGCTATTTCCTGCACGAGATCGGCCGTGCGCTGAATGTCGGGCACCATCTTGGTGAGCATGGAACCGGCCCGTTCGGCCACCTGGACGCTGGATGACGAAAGTTCGGAGATCTCGGCGGCGGCCGAACCGCTGCGCTCGGCCAGCTTGCGCACTTCGGCCGCGACCACGGCGAAGCCCTTGCCGTGTTCGCCGGCCCGGGCCGCCTCGATGGCGGCGTTAAGGGCGAGCAAGTTGGTCTGGCGGGCGATTTCCTCGATGATGGAAATCTTCTCGGCGATGTTCTTCATGGCCGCCACGGCCGAGACCACGGCTTCGCCGCCTTCCCGGGCGTCCTGGGCGGCCTTGACGGCAATGGACTGGGTCTGTTGGGCGTTCTCGGCGTTCTGCTTGATGTTGGAACTCATCTCTTCCATGGACGAGGAGATTTCCTCCACGCTGGCCGCCTGTTCGGTGGCCCCCTGGGACATGCTCTGGGCCGAGGCCGAGAGTTCCTCGGAGCCCGAGGCCACGTTCTCCGAGGCCGACTGCACCTCGGCCACGACCTCGCGCAGCTTGCCCACCATCTCGTTGAGGGACGCGGCTAAAATGCCCATCTCGTCCTTCTGGTCGATGTCCAGCAGCCGGGTGAAGTCGCCCTCGGCCATGGCCTTGGCGAATTCCACGCCCTTGACGACCGGTCCCGTGATGGCCTTGGTCAGGAAGACGGCGATGACCACGCCCAGGATCAGCGCCACGGCCAGCCCGCCGAGCATGACCGAGGAAGCGGTTTCCAAGCTCGAAACGGCGTCGACGGCGATCTTCGTGGTGGCGTCCATGGCGGCCTTGGCCGTTTCCTCGGCCGCGTCCTGCACGCCCGTTGCAGCTTCCCCCCGCTTGGCGACAAGCTCCTGCAACCCCTTGGCATTGTCGAGATAATCCGTAAGCGCTTGGCGATATCTCTGAGAAGCGTCCTTGATGGCGGCCAACTGGCGGATGTTGGCCTCGTCGCGGGTCTTGGCGCGGATGGCGTCGATGGCTTGGTCGAGCTGGCCAAAGGCCTTGATGGCTTCCTCGATGGGCCTGGGGTCGCGGAAAAGCTGCCCCCGGTAGTTGCCGATGCGAATGGCGGTGATGGCGCTTATGGCTTCGGCGGCGCCGTCGATTTTGTCGATGCGCTCCAAAAGTCCGGCGGCGGCGACGCCCGAAGCGACTTCCTCGCGAATCCGCTTCTGCTGGCTTTCCAGATAGGCTTCGCTGTTCTTGACGATTTCCGCCGCAGCCGCGTCAAGAGTCTTGCGCACGCCATGCGTGGCCTCAATGCGGGTGTTGGTCTCGCCGATGAGCTTTTCGTACTCCAGGGCCTTGGCCTGGGCCTTGGTCACGTTGTCGCGCAACTGCACGAGCTGTGGATATTTGTCGGCATGGGCCTTGGCTTCGCTCAAGGAACGCTTGAGGTCGGCAAAATACCGCATGCCGGTTTCAAACTCCTTCTTGTTCTCGGAGTAGCCGTAGCCGCGCATTTCGACCATAGTCAGCATGGCTGCCCGCTCGACGCTATTGGCTATGGCCAGTTCCGGGATATACTCCTGGACCAGCCGCGTGGATTGCCCTTCCACGCTACGCATGTTGAGCACGGCCATGCCCCCCAGGGCACAGGCGATGGCGATCAGGAGTCCAAAACCGATGCTGATCTTGACGCCAAGCTTCAAGTTCTTCACTGCCGGCCTCCCCTTGACGTGGTGGTATCCCGCGCTTTTCAGTTTCTGATACGGATTCGGGACCTGGGCGCGGTCGTCCTCGGATTGTTTGTTTCTGGCCTATTTTGATGCCTCTTGCAACGCAAACCTCACACTTTTACGGACATGGACCATTACCTGCGTTTCCAGTAGGGAATGTCGCAGGGGAGTTGCGCCATGAAAGGCTTCTTGCATGATCTGTTGTTGGCTGGGCGTCTGGCCCGCCGCGAACTCCGGGCCGGGCTGCGGGGCTTTGGCGTCTTCGTGGCCTGCCTGGCCCTGGGCGTGGCCGCCGTGGCCGGCTCCAAAAGCCTGTCCGCCGCCTATCTGGCCGGCGTGGCCGAGGACGCCGCGGCGCTTCTTGGCGGCGATGTCGAAGTCGCCTTGTCCCTACGCCCGGCCTCGCCCGAGGAAAGCCACGCCCTGGCCGGCCTCGGCACGGTCTCCCATGTGGTCACCATGCAAACCATGGCCCGGGGCCGGGATGACAACGCCGGCCGCGCCCTGGCCTCCCTCAAGGCCGTGGACGCGGCCTATCCTCTCTACGGTTCCCTCGACCTGTCGCCGCCCATGACCGCCGCCGAGGCCCTGGAGGCGCGAAACGGCCTGCCCGGCGCGGTCGTCGCCCCGGAACTTCTGGCCCGCCTGGGCGCGCGCCTGGGCGACGTCATCCTGGTCGCCGACGTGCCCATCGAAATTCGGGCGACCATCGTCCGCGAACCCGACGCTTCGACGGGCTTGGTGTCCCTGGGGCCGCGCCTGCTCGTGGCCCAAAAAGCCCTGGAACAAACGGGCCTTGTCGGACCGGGCATGTTCACCCGCCACGCCTACCGCATCAAGCTCCCGCCAGGGGCCGAGGCCAAGGCCGTCGCCGCGCATGTAAAGGACGCCTATCCCAAGGCCGGCTGGCGCGTGCGCGATCTGGCCTCGGCCCAGCCCGGGCTGACCCGCTTCATGGACCGGCTGGGGGCCGTGACCGGATTGGTCGGCCTGGCCTCGCTGCTTTTGGGCGGCATCGGCGTGTCCCAGGCCGTGGCCGGCTATCTGGGGGGACGCGAAGGCTCCATCGCGGCGCTCAAGTGCCTGGGCGCGCCCCGGCGGGTGGTAGTTTGGACCTATCTGCTGGCCGTGGCCGCCCAGGGCTGCCTGGGCATTGCCATCGGGCTGGCCGGCGGCGCGTCGCTGCCGGCCCTTGTCGCCCCCCTGGCGGCCGGCGCGCTGCCGGTGCGCCTGCCGCCCGGGCCCTACCCCGAAGCCCTGGCCCTGGCCGCCGCCTTTGGTGCGTTGGCCGTTTTGGCCTTTTCCCTGCCCCATCTCCTGCAGGCCGGCCGGGTCTCGCCCCTGCTCCTGTTTCGGGGCTACGCAACGGCCGGCAACGGCCGGCTGCCCTGGCGCGACGCCTTGCCGGGGGTGATTGCCCTGGCCGGGCTTTTCGCCCTGGCCGTCCTGGCCACGCCCAACCGCCGGCTGGGCCTGGGCTTTGTCGTGGCGGCCCTGGGCGCGGCGGCCATCTTCCGGCTGCTGGCCATAGCCACGGTGCGGCTTATGCGGCTGGCGCCGCTGCATCGCCCGGGACTGTTCTCCCTGGCCCTTCGGGCCGTGGCCCGGCCCGGCAATCAGGTAGCCCGGGTGCTGGCCGCCCTGGGCCTGGGGCTGTCCACCCTGGCCGCCATGACCCAGGTGGAAGCCAATTTCCGCCAGGCCTTTGTGGAAGACATCCCGAAGACCGCGCCGGACTACTTTTTTGTGGATGTCCAGCCGAAACAACTGCCGGCCTTTCTGGAAACGGCCAGGGGCGTTGCCGGCGTCACCCGGGTGGACGCCTCGCCCATGATCCGGGGTCGCGTGACGGCCGTAAACGGCGAGGCTCCGGACGAGTCGCGGGTCAGCGAGGATGTGCGCTGGGCCGTTTCGGGCGACCGGGGGCTGTCCTTTGCCGCAGCCATGCCCGAGGGCACGCGCCTGATCGAGGGGGCGTGGTGGCCGCCGGACTATGCGGGCGAGCCGCTGGTCTCTGTGGAGGAGGCCGTGGCCAAGGGCATCGGCGTCGGGGTTGGCGACACGGTGACGGTCAATGTGCTCGGCCGGGAAATAACGGCCAAGATTTCGAGCCTGCGGCGGGTCAACTGGCTGACCCTTGGCATCAACTACGTCTTTGTTTTCTCGCCAAACGCCCTGGACGGGCTGCCGGCCACCTGGCTGGCCACGGCCTACACCGACAAGGCCGCCGGCAAGGCTCCGGGCGAGGCGGTCTTCGCCGCCGTCACGGAGCGCTTCCCCAATGTCACGGTGGTGGGCATCGGCGACGCCCTGACCGAGGTCTTGGCCGTGGCCGACAAGGTGTCCTCGGCCGTGCGCGCCGCCGCCGCCGCAACCCTCGGGGCGGGGTTGCTCGTCCTTGTCCAGTCCCTGGCCGCAGGCCTGCGGCGACGGGCCTACGAGACCGTGATCTATAAGGTCTGCGGCGCGACCCGGCGCGACATCATGACGGTGCTGTGTCTGGAAAACGCCCTGCTTGGCCTCTTGGCGGGCCTGGTGGCCCTGGCCGTGGGCACGGCCGTGTCGTTTGGGTTTACGACGTATTTCATGGAACTGCCGTTTTCGGTCTTTGCCGGCCCGGCCGCCTTGGTGGTGTCCGCCGCTGCCGCCCTGACCCTGGTCTTCGGCTCGGCCGGGGCCTTTGCCATGCTCTCCAGGCGGGCCTTGCCGTATCTGCGAAACGAATAGGCGGGATCAGTCGGCCCCGGCCGGGCGCTGGGGCATGTGGGCGCGTCGCTCGGCTTCGATGCGGTCATAGACGGCCAACTGGCGCGGCGACAGGATCGGCCGCACCCGAGCATCGATACGGCTGAACACGGCATCGATTTCCGGACGCATGCGGCCCAGGGCCAAATCGAAATCACGCCGGCCGTTCTCCCAGGCGTCGAGATAGACGCGGCGCTGCTCGGGACTGAGATCCAGACGCCGCATGGACTCGTCGGCGAACCGCTTACGCACGTCCTCAAAGCCGGCGCCGTCGCTGGCCCGCCTGTCCAGCAACGCCTGCCGGCTGGAAACAAGCCAGCCCAGTCCGATGCCGACGATAAAAACAGCGATGAGGCTCCCCGCCCCAAATTGGCGCGAACCTTCAGCCATGGTCTTTCTCCAGAAATGCCTTGAGTTTACGCCTGGCACGAAAAGCCCGAACCTTGACGTTGACCCGGGTCAGGCCGGTCAGTTCCGCCACTTCCTCGACGCTTTTGCCCTCAAGACCTAAAAGCGCGACCAGGAGTCGGTCCTTGGGGCCAAGCACGGCCATGGCCGCCTCCAGACGCCTTCTGGCCTCGCGGGCCTCGCGCCGGGCCGCTTCGCCTTCGTCGGGCAAGGTGTCGTCCAGCCCGCCCACCAGCCCGTCCTCGATCTTGCGCCGGCGCAGCCAGTCGATGCAGGTGTTGGCGGCGATGCGGTGCAGCCAGCCGCGAAACATGCCCCAGTCCCGAAGACCGCCCAGATTCAGGTAGGCTTTGACGAAGACTTCCTGGGCCAGATCCTCGACCCCGGCCGGATCACGGCAAAACCGTGAGGCCAGATGGGCAACGCCCGGCCAATGCCGGGTGACCAGCGCGGCAAAGGCCCGCTGGTCGCCCTCGAAGGCCGCCCGGGCCAAGGCGGCGTCGTCAATGCCTTCCAGACGCGGCCGGGGACGGCCGGACACGCCGTCTTTCAACCGAACGCATTTCTCACCAACACGCGTCGTCATGCAGCAAGCCTCCGCCAACGCCCCTCCCCAGGCGCGTTTGCCTGCTCAGGCGTCCAGCGGAGCCAATCGGTTACACGCCCGCCTCGACAAGCCGAGCCCGGCAGGCTATCTGCTCTGCCGGCGGCCGTACCCGGCCGCACGCCACTTCCCGGAGCGAGCCATGCCTCTTGCCGCCGACACCAACATCTACCTCATCGGTCCCCGGGCCTCGGGCAAGACCACCCTTGGCCGCAAACTGGCCGAGAGCCTCGGCCGCCCGTTTGTCGATCTCGACGCCCGGTTCGTCGAAGCGCGCGGCGAAACCATCGCCGAGCTGGTGGCCCGGGAGGGCTGGGACGCCTTCCGCCGGGCCGAAGCGGACATCCTGGCTGAAACCGCCGCCCAAAAAGGACTGGTCGCGGCCACGGGCGGCGGCGTGGTGCTGTTGCCGGAAAACCGGGCCATCCTGGCCAAGGGGCTGGTGCTCTACCTGCAAGCCCATCCCGACCGTCTGGCCGAACGCCTCATGGCCGATCTCAACCCGGACCAGCGCCCCAATCTGACGCAGCTTGGCCTCAAAGAGGAAATCGTGGCCACCTTGGCCGAACGCGAACCGCTGTATTTCTCCCTGGCCCACGCCTGCCTGCCCGAACGTCCCATCGACGAGTTGTTGGAATATACCCTGCGCGCGCTCAAAATGTTCTAGGGGACTCCGCCGCGCCTTTGGCCGAAGGCTTGTGCGACAGTCCCTGTCCCGTCGCCAAGCTTGCGAAAAGGGCTGCTTTGGGCGCAAGCCATGCTCGCGCCCAAAGCAGCCCTTTTCGCTGGGGAGTTGGGGGCCGTAGTCGCCCGCCGACGTCTCTTTGCCCGGCCGCCCGGCCCCCGCAAGCAGAGGGCCGGGGGGAATGCTTCCCCCCGGCCGCCGGAGCACTGATAACGTTCCTACAACCTCATACCCGCTCCTTTATAACCACTCCAGGCCGATGACGTGCACGGCCAGCGGCCCATGCACGCCGCGCACGTACACAAATTCGATGTCGCCGGTGCTGGACACGCCCGACACGCAGTTGAGCGCGCTGGGCATGGGGCCCTGCCCCACCCGCTCCAGCATGGTCGGCAGGTCGGGCACAAGGCGCGATTTGGCCACAAAGGCCACATGCAGGCGCGGCACCAGCGACGTGCCGCGCTCACGTCCCGGGGCGGCGGCCATGACCAGGCTGCCGGTGGCGCACAGGGCGTAGGCCACGGCCGTGACGCCGAGATCCACGGCGGCCAAGCCCGGACAGACGCGCTCGGGCAGCTCTTCCGGGGCAATGACGGCCACCTTGGCCTCGGCCAGAACCGACGCGGCCGCGACGGCGTCGAGGTCGGGATGGTCCCAACGCACGGCGGTTTTCACGTCGTTGGCGGCCAAATAGGCGGCCAGCGCCTGCCGGGCTTCCTCGGGGGTGCGGGCCAGTTCGAAGGTGGGGCCAAGGCCGGTCAGCACGGCGGCGAAGCCCTGGAAATCGGCCACGCCTCCGCCCGGCTTGCGGGGAATGGTCGGGGCCGAAACGCGGGGGAAGCCGGCGGCCGTGGCCGCGCGCAGGCGGCCGAGGATGGCGTTTTTGGCGCGCGTTTTCATGCACGTCCTCCCTGGAGACGCTTAAGCCGGCGGGCAAGGGCCTTGAATCGCCGGGAGAAAGGCCGGGCCAGACCCGGGAACTCCCGGCAGCGCAGGAAACGGCCCACCGGCGCGTCCGGGGCCACGGCCGCGACCTCGCGCAGCTTGGGGTCGAACAGACGCCCCACGGCGGCCGCGCCGCCGAAAAGCAGCGGATGGCGGGCCAGCAGGTTGAAGGCCGCCACCGGCAGGTCGGTTTCGGTCTCCGACACGCGGCGGCGCAGTTCCTGGAGCAGGGCCGGATGGTCGATGCCGGCCGGGCAGGCTTCCGAGCAGGCGGCGCAGTGGGTGCAGGCAAAGGGCTGGCGCGGATCGCCGGGGTTGTCCTTTAAAAGCGGCGAAATGACCGAACCCATGGGGCCGGGGTAGACCGTGCCGTAGGCGTGGCCGCCAACGCTCTGGTAGACCGGGCAGACGTTTAAGCAGGCGCCGCAGCGGATGCAGCGCAGGATGGAGCGCAGCTTGGGATCGGCCAGGATGTCCGAGCGGCCGTTGTCCAGGATGACCAAATGCATTTCCCTGGGGCCGTCGCGTTCGCCCTCGCGCCGCGCGCCGGTGAAAAAGGACAGGTGCACCGGCAGGGTCTGGCCGGTGGCGGCCGGCGGCAGGATGTCCAGGACCACGGCGGCGTCGGCCAGGGTTTCCACCACTTTTTCCAGGGTCATCAGCGCGATGTGGATGGGCGGGCAGGAGCCGGAAAGCCGGATGTTGCCCTCGTTTTCCAGCACCGTCACCGTGCCGGTTTCGGCGATGGCGATGTTGCAGCCGGTGATGCCGGCGTCGGCGGCCAGAAACTTCTGGCGCAGGCTGTCCCGGGCGATGCGGGTCATCTCCGGGATGTCGGTGCTGGTGCGGCCGAACTTGCGGGCGAAAAGGTCGGAGACCTGCTCCTTGGACACGTGCAGGGCCGGAGCCAGGATATGCGAGGGGCGCTGGCCGGCCAACTGGATGATGTACTCGCCAAGGTCGGTCTCCACGGCCTCGATGCCGGCCGCTTCCAGAACCTCGTTGAGTCCCATCTCCTCGCTCACCATGGACTTGCCCTTGACCACGAGCCTCACCCCGCGCTCGGCCAGGATGCCGGCCACAAGCTTGGCTGCCGTCTCGGCCGTCTCGGCGTAGTGGACCCGGCCGCCGGCGGCGGTAACGCTTGCTTCCAGCTTTTCCAGCAGCTCCGGCAGCTTGGCCAGGGTCTTGTCGCGCACGGCCACGGCCCGGGCTTGCCTCTCGGCAAAGTCGGGCATGGCGTTGACCGAGCGCTGGCGCAGCACCCGGATGTGGCCGATGGCCTTGTGCAGGATGGCCCGGCTTTGGCGGTCACCCAGGGCCTTGGCCGAAGCTTTGGCGAAATCGTGGGCGGTCTTGGTCATATGCCCTCCCCGGCCAGGACCTCGGCCAGATGCAGGGCCTTTATCGGCAGGTCGCGCTTGGCCATGGCCGAAGCGATGTTGAGCAGACAGCTCGGCTCGGCGGTGATGACCGCCTCGGCTCCGCTGGCCACGATGTCGTCGATTTTTTCCGCGACAATGGCTTCGCTGGCTTCGGGGTAGTCGATGCTAAACGCCCCGCCAAAGCCGCAGCAACGCTCGGGCCGGGCCAAGGGGACCAGCGTCAGGCCGGCGACCTTGGCCAAAAGCGCCTCGGTGGCCGATCCGGCCCCAAGCACCCGGGTGGTCTGGCATGAGCCGTGCAGGGCGGCGGTCAGGTCCCAGCGCGCCCCCAGGTCGGTCAGCCCCAGGCGTTCGACCAGGAACTGCCCCAGTTCGAAGGTCTTGGCGGCGACTTGGGCGGCCTGCTCCCGAAAGGGATCGTCCTTAGCGAAAAGCGAGGGATAGCGGCGCACCATGGCCGTGCACGAACCCGAGGGACACACCACCACCGGCGCGTCCTGAAAAATTTCCACAAACCGCCGGGCCAGAGGCCGCACGAGATCGGCCCGGCCGCGCTTGTAGGCGAACTGGCCGCAGCAGGTCTGGCCCTTGGGCAGCACCGGCGTCAGACCGGCCCGGACCAAAACGGCCGTGGTCGCCTCGCCCACTTGGGGCAACACGTGTTCGACCAGACAGGGAATGAAAAGAAACGCTTCCACGAAAAAGCCCTCCTTGCAACGGGGCGACACCTTACGCTTTAGACCCGCCGGGTCAAGGCCACAGGCGGCTTCCCGCCCCGCCCGCTTTACAGGAAGGGGGTCCGTTGCTATGGACAGCCGTTGCAACAGATAAGGAAGCGCCATGAACGAAGCACCCACCGCCACCTTGACCTATGCCGGCAAGACTGTTGAAATCCCTGTCATCATTGGCGATCACGTCGAAAAGGCCCTGGACGTGCGCAAGCTGCGCAGCCAGACCGGCTGGATCACCTTTGATCCCGGCTACGCCAACACGGCGGCCTGCAAGTCGGCCATCACGCATATCGACGGCGAAAATGGCGTGGTGCTCTATCGCGGCTATGACCTCGAAGAGCTGGCCGAAAAGGCCACCTTCGTGGAAACGGCCATGCTCATCATGTTCGGCGAGCTGCCGACCCGGGCCGAGCGCGAAGAATTCCGCATCATGCTGCGCGACCAGGAACTGTTGCACGAGGATCTGCTGAGCCACCTCGACGGGTTTCCGCCCAACGGCCATCCCATGTCCATCCTCTCGGCCATGATCAACGCCATGGGCAGCTACTATCCCGAACTCTACGACATCGGCTCCCCCGAGGACTTCCGGCTGGCCGCCGCCAAGATCTTAAGCAAGGTGCGCACCATCGCCGCCTTTTCCTACCGCAAATCCCAGGGGTTGCCGCTCAATTACCCCAACCCCAACCTGGATTACTGCCGCAACTTCCTGCACATGATGTTTTCGGTGCCGTTTTGGACCTATCAGGCCCCGGACCCTGTGGTGCGGGCGCTGAGCATCTATATGCTGTGCCACGCCGACCAGGCTCTGGACACCTCCTGCGCCACGGTGCGCATGGTGGGTTCGAGCCAGGCCAACCTGTTCGCCAGCGTGTCGTCGGGCATCTGCGCCCTGTGGGGCCGCCAGCACGGCGGAGCCAGCTCGGCGGCGCTGACCATGTTCGAGGACGTGGTGGCCGGGCGCACCACTGTGGAGCGTATTTTCGAGGCCTCGAAAACCAGCGCCGGCCGCCTCATGGGCTTTGGCCAGCGGCTTTTCCACGTGGAAGACCCGCGCGCCCGCATCATCAAGCGCACCTACCAAAATCTCGTGAAAAACGGCTACGCCAAGCGCGACGCCTTCCACGACATCGCTTTGGAGATCGAGGAACGCGCCCTGGCCGACGACTATTTCGCCTCGCGCCAGCTCTTCCCCAACACCAATTTCTACGCCAGCCTCCTGCTGCGGGCCATCAACATCCCGCCGCGCATGTTCCCGGTCATCACCGCCATCGGCAACATGCCCGGCTGGATCGCCCACTGGAACGAGGAGACCCACTCCCCGGATCAGCGCATCCACCGGCCGCGCCAGGTCTACATGGGCCGCAAGCGCCACGCCTACACGCCCATGGAGAAGCGCAAGTCCTGATTCCCATGCGTAACACCTGCCCGGCGGCCAACCCGCGCCCAGGCGCGGCGGCCGCCGTCCCAAACCCGACCGGCGCTTCGGCGCGCCGCCGCAGGTTTGCTCCGTTCCAGGCCTCCGGCGCCGTCCCGGCCGGCCCTACCGACACCCCGGCTTCGCCAACCCGCCGTCCGTTCCCCTGGACGCCCCGGAGAGCCCTCATGCGTTCTTTTCGTCTGCTTGTCTTGTGCTGCCTGTCCCTGACGTTCCTGGCCGCCTTGCCGGGGGCTCTGCCCGCCCAGGACGCGGCCCCGGCCGCCGCCAAGGCCGAACCGGCCAAGACGCCGGACAAGCCCGCCGCCCCCGAGGCCAAGGCCGACGCGCCCAAAGCGCCGGACGCTCCCGCCGCCGAAGCCGGCAAGGAAGCGGCCAAGCCGGCCGATAAGCCGGCGGACAAGGCCGCCGACAAACCGGCCGAAAAAGCCCCGGACAAGCCCGCGCCCAAGGAAGCCGACAAGCCGGCACCCAAACCGGCCGACAAGCAACCGGCCGCCAAGGCCTCGGACAAGCCCGGCGACAAAAACGGCGAAAAAGCCGAAGCCGAGGCCGACGCGCCCAAGGACTGGCAGGTGCTGCTCTCCATCCACCAGGAATCGGTGGTGCAGCAGGCGGCCCGGTTCAAGTCCATGGAAGAACTGCTCCCCAAAAACGTGCGCAAGTTTCGCTCCGAGCTATCGGCCCTGGAAGGCAAGCTCGATGAATTGGGGCTTATCATCAGCCTGTCCGGCGGCAATCCCTGGGAGCTGCGGGCCGTGCTGGGCGATTTCGCCCGCCTGCGCCGGGCCGTGGAAACGCTCATCGCCCCCTCCCAGGAAAGCCGCGACGAACTCGACAAGATCGCCGCCCGGCTCGATTCCCTCAAAGAGGAGTTCGCCAAGCGCCTGGAAGACGATCCCGAGCAGCCCATCGCCGACGCCATCGGCTACTATCTGCGTTACGTCAAAAGCGTGCGCGCTTCCCTCACCGGCGTGCGTTCCACCCTGGAGAAGGAACTCGGCCCGGCCCGCGAGCTGCTGGCCGCCCTGGACAAGGCCGAAGAAGCCCTGCGCCTGAAAATCCCCAAGGCCTGGAAGACCTACTATTTCACGGCCTCCAACGAACTGTTCTCCCACAAGGCCTGGAACGACCTGGAAACCCGTTTTCAGCACTGGGCCAAGTCCAACGCCTCCATGCTGCGCTCCATGACGCGCGGTTCCGACGCCGCCCGAGCCCAGGCCGTGGGCATCCGGGCCGCGGTGGCCCTGGCCGTGCTGGCGGTGGTGTCCTTCATCGCCATCGCCCGGTTGCGCCGCCGCATTGCCGGGCTCTACGCGCCCGGCAAACTGCGTCTGGTCTGCCTGCTGGCCGGCTCCGGGCTCATCCTGCACTGGGCGGCGGCCGGCGCGCCGCTGCTGCTCCAAGAGATCGGCAACATCCTGGCCGAGATCCTGCTCGCCGCCGGGTTGGCCGTATTCTCGCGCTATCTGGCCGAAGCCTCGGGCGCGGCCACGCCAGGGGCCGGCAATCCCCTGCGCGGCCTGTGGGCCATGTTCTCCCTGGGCCTGCTGCTCCAGATCGCCGACATCCCCGAGCCGGCCCTGACCACGCTGTGGATGGCCCTGCTGCTCGTGTTCCTGCTGGCCACGGGCCGGTTTTTGCGCCGCTATGCCGGGCCGCTGAGGCTCTTTTGCCGGGCCACGCCGCCCCTGACCATGGGCCTGGCCGTCATGGCCGCCCTGGGCTGGCAGCACCTGTCGGTGCTGGTCATCGCCGGCTGGTTTTTGCTTTTGGCCGCCGTGCAGATCGGGGCCGGGCTGTCGCGCATCGTCACCGCCTGGCAGGCCCGGGCCAGCCAGGAAGGGGCCTCGGCGCTCACGCGGGCCATGGTTTCGGGTCTCGGGTTCCCGCTCATCTTTCTGTCGCTGTTCCTGCTGGTCCTCTACTGGTTCTCCACGGAACTGGGCGGCCAGGAACTGTTCATGGAAGCCGTGGGGTTCACCGTAACCATCGGCACGGTCTCGGTCACCCTTGGCCGGCTGGCCCTTATTCTCACCGGCTTTTTCGTCACCCGTTCGACGCTTTTCGCCGTGCGCTCCTTTATCATGGACCTGCCGCGCCTGCGACCGGGCATCGATCCGGGCGTACGCGACGTGCTGGAAACCACCTCGCTTTATGTGCTGTGGGGCCTGTACATCCTCATCTCGCTGTTCCTCCTTGGTTTCTCCTTCACCAGTCTGGCGGTGGTTGCTGGCGGCCTATCCGTGGGCATCGGCTTTGGCCTGCAAAACATCGTCAACAACTTCGTGGCCGGCCTGATCCTGCTGTTTGGCCGCTCCATCCAGGCCGGCGACACCATCCAGATCGACGCCATCTGGGGCCAGGTACGCAAGGTCAACATCCGCAACACCGTGGTCCAGACCTTTGACAACGCCACGCTTTTCGTGCCCAACTCCGACCTCATCAGCGGCAAGCTCGTCAACTGGACCCACCGCGACCCGACCGTGCGCCGGGAGATCACCATCGGCGTGGCCTACGGCTCCAACACCGAACAGGTGCGCCAGATACTGCTCGACGCCGTGGCCGGCCACGAGCATGTGCTCAAGACTCCCGCTCCGTCGGTGCAGTTCACCAACTTTGGCGAGAGTTCCCTGGACTTCAAGTTGCTCTTCTGGGTGGACAACGTGGGCGTGGCCGTGGGCACCACCTCCGACATCCGTTTCGCCATCGACCGACGTTTCCGTGAGGTCGGCATCGACATCCCCTTCCCCCAGCGCGAGGTGCGCATCGTGGCCGGGGCCAGCGACCCGGTTCAGGCCGCCGCCGGCGCGGCTGCGGATTGATCCGAGCCTTGGGCCAAAAGGCGGCCCGGGGCGCGTGTTCGCTCCGGGCCGCCCGGACCCGCCCTGGCCCGGACGCCGCCTTGGCCGGCGGGCATTTGCACGGGACAGCCGGATGGTTTTCTGATACGGCTCAAGAAAAGGACGCCGCATGAACCGAAGAGTCCTGCCCCTGGCCTGCCTGCTCCTGGCCCTGACTGTCGCGCCCGGCTGCAAGAAGGCCAAGAGCACGGCCCCGGCCATGCCCCAATACGATGCCCTCGAACCCGGCCCCGGGGCCAATCCCCTGGAGATCGAGCGCTACCAATTAGAGCAGGAAAAGCGGACCTTGTCCGAGAATTTGAGCGACAACCTCGACCGTATCCAACGCATCAACGCCCGCATCATCCAGATCAACATCGAACTGCAGCGTCAGACCAATCCGCACTACTAACGCCGCCCGCGCCAGCCAAGGACCCAGACCCATGTTCGGATTCTCGTCGAAGAAAAAGCCCCGCCTGGACGCCATCACCGCCTTTCTCGGGGCTGGAACCCAGTATCATGGCCAGTTCAACTTTCAGGGCGTCGTGCGCATCGACGGCGGCGTCATCGGCGACATCATCTCCGACGGCGTGCTGGTGCTCGGCGAGGAAGGGCAAGTCGAGGGCAGCATCAGCGTGGGCGAACTCATCGCCAGCGGCAGCGTGCGCGGCGACGTCACGGCCAGCCGGCGCGTCATCCTCAACAAGACGGCCAAGCTGACCGGCAACATCCAGACCCCGTCGGTGGTCATCGAGGACGGGGCCATGCTCAACGGCCAGCTGCGCATGACCGAGGCCGAAGCCGTTGTCCTGTCCGAGGGCCTGGCCCCCTGCGCCCTGCCCGGACAGCCGGCCGACGACGTCACGGAAACGACGTCATGAAAGGGTTGCCAAAAAGGCCTCGTCCGATTAATGGCAAAACGCCTTCACCCGTCCCCGTTTAAGGAGTCCCGTCCCCATGGGCCAATTTTTCCCCGATGCCGACCAGTTTCCCCTTGAAGACCAGATCAAGCACCTTGGCGACGATGAGTTGCTCGATTTCTGGGAAGAGACCCAGTACATTGAGCGCATGCTCGTGGAAGAGGAAAATCCCGAAGCCGACCATTCCCAAGAGTACGAACGGGTGATCCTCCAAGAGCTGATGCTGCGCACCTGCCGCCGCCGCGCCCTGGTTAGCGAACGCTAGCCCGGGGCGTCGCCGCCCTGGCGCGAACGCTGCGTCGGCGGCTTGTCCGTCTTCTTGTCCCGCACCTCTCCCCGAGTATCCTTTCTTCTGTCACGCGCATTTTGACGGCAAGGGGTTGGCCCGAAAGGGTTCGCTCGCATTCGTCACGCGCTGGCGACTACGCTGCGCCAGTCAAAAGGCAGGGGTGCAGCGTCTCGGACACTAGTCACCCTTTACACTGCCGGAGAGTGATGATCTCTCCACACTTCACGTTGTTTCTGTAGACAAAGAGGCCGCGATAACTACAAGGATGTGAACTATGCTATCGTGTTCTGCCGCAGCAACCGCCCTATCAATTCCTGAATGCGAATACATATTATCATATATATCAGAAGATTTTATTAATATTTCCTTTGCAGCATTGTCGAATATCTCTTGCGTTGAGGTCGATTTACTTGAAAACTGCTTAGAAATTAATTCTTTGAGCCAACAAAGTCCTTGATCGTGTCCAATCATCAGAGAAAATGCTGCAAACCCACATAACCCATGCGCCATGGCAAGCCAATCTTTCCCTTTAACCCCTACTTTAAATGACCACGACAAAAGTATCCTTCCAAGTGTTTCAGCTACATCCCCACAACCACGGCTAAGTGCGCTGTTTGCTGATTCAAACAATATTTCCGAAAACTTATAATTTTCAACAAAAACCAGAGATTCCTCATCATCTGGAACCGAAGTAAAAGTCGAAATCAACAAAAGAGCATGCTTTTGTAGTTTATCTTTGCTATGCTCATGGCAAGCAGGTGCATTCGACACTGCCAACAATACGTCAGTTATTCCGGTTATCCAGTAAATCACATCAAATACAAAGAATGACTTTTCTTTTATTGACGCAATCAGAAGTTCCTTTTCGATTCGATAAAGTCCATCTGCCCAATTCTCAATGTTTCGTATTATTTGTTGAGCATCAACATTGTCAGCCTGTGCTTTAGCGAGATTATTTGCCAGCGTAGTAAGTTTAGCACGAAAACTCTGCAAGCTTGTCGACGAATAGTACGGACCAAACGCTTCGCTAAGACTGTTTAACAATGGGGTGCGGGGGACTTTAAGAAATAACTTAACAAAATAAACAATATTTTTTCTGACACTCTCGGCGGCAAAATGAATATCACCATTCTTTGAATGCAACAATTGAAATGTTATGTCCGCCAACTGCGCCACTCCTTCTAACGTAACTGGATGATAATCTTCTTTTGAAAATCCTGCACATGCAATAATGGCAATTTTTTGGCTCAATAATACGATGTCGTTTGGACTTCCAACAGAGAGAACACATTGAGCAGACTGCCCCATAAGCCGCAATCCTTCCATTAAAACATCGGCCATATCGTGAGGAACAACTGCCTGCACAGCACTCGAAAGATATCCAGCGGCAAGTAGTGCATGAGTTTTTGAAGCACGAGGATTTGAGTAATCAATTGAAAGATACAAACGGACTAAATGCGCAAGCGCTTTTAATGTTTGCTCAATCTGCCGTTCATCACGCCGCAATATCCCATCTTGTACATGTTGCCGTATACTTTCAAGAATATCATTAATAAGGTCATCAGTCGCTAGAGGGTTCTCAACAAGAGAGCTGTCAGCATAAAAGGTTTTCCCCTTCACGGCGATATAAACGGCATTGATATTGACCACAGTTATTAGCGCGACATTGGAAACATCATGATCCCCAGCTTCTGAATAACGTCGAGCAAACGACATGGCATGCCTGACTGATCTCTTTGTCCCCTCCACCCAGCGGCTATTGCGATGGAAATAGATTGTACGAGCCAAATCGTGTGCTGACTCTTCTACTTCTGATGCACTCTTGTCACCTCCATTGGCTTCGATGAGAGGTATCGCCCGCTGAGCCCTAACACCCCATGCACGAAGCTCTCTTTTGGTATCGTCAAGCAATACCATCAGCTGGTTTAACGGATTAATAAGAAACAAAGCCCTTCTGTATGCACCAACAAACAATAGCAATACAACAACAGTTGAAAATAATACAAAACACAAAACATATAACGGACGAACTGTACTCACAAACAACGACAAAACCGCAATGGCGACTGCCACCATAAATGCTATTGCAAACATACTAAGCAATTTAAAATCTGAACTTAACCGCTGGAATAATCCATAAGGCATTCGCTCTACATTGATTTGCATTGCAAAGAGAACCAGAGACGCAACGATGGCTGTAGCACCTATCAACGCACTACCTACACTTAGAGCAAGATTTTGCAGGCCTTCAGCCACTTTTCCCGTTGCATGGTATATATCCACCAAGTTCTGAACATTTGGCGAAAAACACAGACTACCTACGAAAATAGCAAGCGCCAATGCCATCAAGACAAAACAAATAATCCTGACAAGAGGTTGTTTAAGAAAATTTTCAACGAAATATATACGCTGCCACACCAGTGCAACTTTATAATTAAATGCTCGTTTAAACTTCAAAAATAAAGGAGTACTCATCATACAACTCTCTAATTTTTAGTTAGTAAATATGCCTCAGAATAAATACTGTACACCCCAATATGTCAACACGAACTACGCAACAAGCCACCGCCACCATCCCGGGTCGCTAACAGCACACACCTATGCCACTGTCAAAAAAAAGAGGGCGGTCGCCCGCCCTCTTTAAACCGTCAGAAAACCGATCGCCAGCTACATTTTGGGAGCCGGGCGGCCGATGCAGAAGTAGGCCAGGCCGAGGTCGGCCAACAGCTGCGGGGAGTAGAGGTTGCGGCCGTCGAAGATGAGCGGCGCCTTGAGCGACTTCTTGATGCGGCCGAAATCCGGGTTGCGGAACTGGTTCCACTCGGTGACCACGGCCAGGCAGTCGGCCTTGTCCAGCACCGCGTACTGCTCGTCAACCACGGTCAGCAGCTCGTTGCCCTTGAAGTGCTCACGGGTGTTGGGGCCGGCGACGGGGTCAAAAGCCACCACGCGCATGCCGGCGTCGGTCAGGTCGCGGATCAGCTCAAAGGACGAGGCGTCGCGCACGTCGTCGGTGTTGGCCTTAAACGCCAGACCCCACAAAGCCAGGGTCTTGCCCTTCACGCCGCCCTGGGGGGCGAAGTATTCCATGATCCGTTTGCTGAGCACATGCTTCTGACGCTTGTTGACCTCGTCAACAGCGGCCAGCAATTCCGGCTCGAAGCCGATTTTGCGGGCGGTGTCGATGAGCGCCTTGACGTCCTTGGGGAAGCAGGAGCCGCCGTAGCCCAGGCCCGGGTAGATGAACTGGTAGCCGATGCGGTGGTCGGAACCGATGCCCATGCGCACGTCGCGCACGTCGGCGCCCACTTTCTCGCAGATGTTGGCGACTTCGTTGATGAACGAAATCTTGGTGGCCAGCATGCAGTTGGCGGCGTACTTGGTCATTTCGGCCGAACGAACGCCCATGACGATGACCTTCTCGCGGCTGCGGGCATAGGGGGCGTACAGGGCCTTGAGGAGTTCGCCAGTGCGGACGTTGTCCGTGCCGACGACCACGCGGTCGGGTTTGAAGAAATCGTTGATGGCGTCGCCTTCCTTGAGGAACTCGGGATTGGACACCACGTCGAATTCGATCAATTCGCCGCGCTTTTTGAGCTCTTCGCCGATGAGCTTGCGCACCTCGTCGGCGGTGCCGACCGGGACAGTGGATTTGTCGACGACGATCTTGTAGTCTTTCATGTTGGCGCCGATGTCCCGGGCCACCTGATAGACGAAGGACAGGTCGCAGGAGCCATCTTCGCGGGGCGGGGTGCCGACGGTGATGAACACGAACAGCGCGTTCTCCATGCCTTCGGCGACCTTGGTGGTGAAACGCAGGCGGCCTTCGGCCACGTTGCGCTTGACCAGCTCGTCAAGTCCCGGTTCGTAGATGTGGACCTTGCCCTGGCGAAGGTTCTCGACGATGGTGGGATTGACGTCCACGCAGCAGACGTCGTTGCCCATCTCGGCAAAACAGGCGGCGCTCACCAGACCAACGTACCCGGTGCCTACGATACAAAGATTCATACCTATATCTCGTTGTTAGGGTTGCCCCCGCCGGCTCGAAGGGCGGGCGGGGAACGGGGCGGAAGAATATCTGCGCATGGCGGCAGGGCCCCGTCATCGAAGAAAGTTGTTCGCACTTACGGATTCGTCGGACCTTTGTCAACAATTCACGGCCCGCTCCACCCCGTTTCCGTCGGTTGCCACCCATTTGTAAAACGCTTACCCTTCCTTGACACTGTCTTTAAGGAGCGCGTCATGCCCTTGCTTGCGGTCAACGTCGATCATGTGGCCACCATCCGCCAGGCCCGGCTGGCCAAAAGCCCGGACCCCGTGGCCGCCGCCGCCCTGGCCGAACTCGGCGGCGCGCGCGCCATCATCGTGCACCTGCGCGAGGATCGCCGCCACATCGGCGACCGCGACGTCCATGTGCTGCGCGAGACCATCAAAACCCGGCTGCACCTGGAAATGGCCGCCACCGAAGAGATGCTCGGCATAGCGCTTAAGCGCAAGCCCGACATGGTCTGTCTGGTGCCGGAAAAACGCCAGGAGCTGACCACCGAGGGCGGCCTTGGCGTGGCCGGCCGCGAAGCTGAACTGACCGCCTACGTGGCCAAACTGGACGAGGCCGGCATTCCCACGAGCTTGTTTATTGATCCCGACCCGCGCCAGATCGAGGCGAGCAAAGCCGTGGGCGCGGCTTACGTCGAACTGCACACCGGGGCCTTTGCCGACGCCGCCACCCCGGCCGCCCGGCAAAAGGAACTCGACCGGCTGCTGGCCGCCATCCCCCTGGCCAAGAGCCAGGGGCTTGGCGTCAACCTCGGCCACGGCCTGGACTACGACAATATCCATGCCTTCAAGGACACGCCGGGGGTCAGCGAGTATTCCATCGGCCACAGCATCGTGGCCCGGGCCGTGCTGACCGGCATGGTGGAGGCCGTCTCCACCATGTGCGCCATCATCGACGGGTTTCCCGACTAGTGTCGCCTCCCTTAAAAAATACGATAGTATTTTTAAGAAAAACAAATGGTTTTAGCATGTTGACTACAAAACACCATATGCGCTTTTCGCGGACGCGACACTAGCCGCCCATGATCCGGGGGCTTGGCATCGACGTGGTGGAACTCGATCGCATCGAGGCCGCCCTGGCCCGCTTCGGCGCGCGGTTTCTGGCCCGCATCCTGACGCCGGCCGAACGGGCCGCCCTGCCCCCGATACCGCTCACCCGCACGGCCGGGCTGTTCGCCGCCAAGGAAGCCGCCGCCAAGGCCCTGGGCACGGGCTTTGCCCAGGGCGTGGCCTTCCATACCCTGGAGATTCTCTCCGACGCCGCCGGCCGCCCGGCCTTGACGCTCCACGGCCCGGCCCTGACCAGGGCCGAGGTTCTCGGCGCGACGTCCTGGCACGTGAGCATCAGCCACAGCCGCGACACCGCCGCCGCCGTGGTGGTGCTCGAAGGTTGACCCGGCGGTCCGGCGGCCACCTGCTCGCATACCCCGACTCGCGGCAATCCCTCTCAACCGTCACGCCAAAATCGACGTCGCGTCCTGAACAATAGAGGCGATGGCCAGCCCGCGCGGACAGGCCGCCTGGGCCGGGGAGAAATCCATGGAGCCAAGCTTTGTGCGCACGCTCTCGGGCAGGCTGGCAAAAAGCTCCCGGGCGATGCCCCGTTCACCATAGTCGCGGTAATACATCATGGCCCGCATGACGTCGGCCACAGGCACGGCTCCACCCATGGCCGCGCCGCAGATGGACGAACACCCGGCGCAGTAGTCGCCGCAGGTGGCCTCGGCAAAGCGGCGCAGGGACTTGATATCCTCGCCGGCCAGGGCCGTGCGGTCCCGGGCGGCGGCCACGTTGGCCCCGAGGATGGTGAGATTGGGCATTTGCGAGCAGATGGAGGCGATGTCGGGATTGTTCCAGACCGCCTTCAACTTGGCCTGCTTGTCGGTGAAGCCCTTTTCCAGGAACCGGCCGGCCATGTCGAGTTCGGCCGGGCTGTCGGATTTGACCGGCCCGCCGCCCTGGGTCTTCATGGCTACGACCCCGATACCGGCCTTTTTACAGGCGGCAAGGGCCTGGCGCATCTTGGCCTCATGCATGAGGCGGAAGTTGTAGGAGATCATGCAGGCGTCGATCCAATCCAAGCCGGCCGCGCCCTGCAGACAGTCTTCCATGTTATTGTGGGTGCTAAAGCCGAAGTTCTTGATCTTGCCGGCCTTTTTGGCCTTGGCCGCCCAGTCCTTGAGCTGGCCGTCGAGCTCGGCCGGCGACGAGATGGCGTGGATGTAGAAAAGCTCCACATGGTTGGTCTTGAGCCGGGCCAGGGCGGCGTCCAGGCGTTCGTCGAAGTTGCCGCCCTTGGGCGTGAGCTTGGTGGTCAGGACGATCTGGCCCCGCGCCTCGGGATTGCGGGCGAAAAATCGGCCAAACCCTTCCTCGGACAGGCCGTTGCCGTAGGCCTCGGCCGTGTCCCAGAAGTTGATGCCCCAGGCCAGGGCCTGCTTGAGGAGCAGTTGGTTGTTGACCGTGTCGAACATGCCGCCAAGGTTTAAAATCGAAACCTCCAGCCCGGTCTTGCCCAGCATCCGCCGGGGCATGGCCGCGCCGCCGGCCTCGGACTTTTCCTCGGCCGCCGCGGCCGCCGTCGGCAACGCGCCAAGACCGGCCACGGCCAGTCCACCTACGCCCAGGGTCTTCATGAGCTCGCGCCGGGTCAAACCGGCCTGACGGTCTTTTGCCATGGGAAACCTCCTTGTCAGGCCAGCATGCGGCCAGGACCTGAGCGGGACTCGTTTTCGCTGGTGACGCGTATGGCCCGAAGGCCGGAAACCGGACACTCGTGTTCGCACATGCCGCAGCCCACGCACCGGGCCGGATCCACATGGGGCTGCATCAGATGGATAAGCACCTCGACCTCGCGCCCGGAGGCGGCTCCGGGCAGAGCGGCGGCCAAGGCCAGCTCGGCCCCGCCGCCGCCGACCAGCCGCACCGGGTTGGCCTCGGGCGCGCCAAGGAGCCGAACGTAATAGTCGCCGCTAGCCGCATTGCCGGACACGGCCAAGGGCCGGGCCAGGGCCAGGGTCGAGCCTCGCACGCCGGCCAGGGGCAGCCGGCCGCCGCGCACCGGCTCGAAGACCTCGCGCACGAAGATGGCCTTGGGACTGACCGGGCAGACTTCCTGGCAGACGATGCACGGCCGGCCCATGGCCCAGGGCAGGCAGCGGGTACGGTCAACAAAGGCCGTGCCCAGGCGGAGAGGGCCGGCGGCGGCATGGTCGCCCTGGCCGAGTTTTTCCTGAAGCGTGAGCGGCCGGATGGCCGCCGTGGGGCAGACCTGGCCGCAGGCGATGCAGTTTGGCTGGCAGCCCGAGCGGCCCAGGCGGTAGTTGAGGATCGGCGTCCACAGCCCGATGAGTCCGGCTGTCGTGACCGAGGGCTGGATGATGTTGGACGGACAGACCCGCAGGCACTGGCCGCAGCGAATGCAGCGGGCCAGGAAGCGCTCTTCGTCCAGGGAACCGGGCGGCCGGATGAGCGAGGGCGAGCGCCCCAGGCCGGCGGCGTCCTCCACCCGCCACAGCGGCGCGCTCATGGCTCCGGCCGCGCCAGCGGCCAGGAGCGTGACCGCGCCGCGCCGGGAAAAATCGGGCAGGGCCGTTTCCCCGGCGGCCGAAGCCCGGCCGGCAAAGCCGATGCGCCCCGAGGGACAGCGGTCCAGGCAGTTGCAACACAACAAGCACTCGCTGACGACAAGGGTCCCGGACGGCCGGCAGCCGCCCTCGCAGTGGGACTCGCACAAGCGGCAGTCGCCGCAGGTCTTGTCCGTGGCCTTGCCGATGCGCCAAGGGGCAACCCGGGCGGCCAGGCCGAAAAGCGCCCCCAGGGGGCAGATGAACCGGCAGAAAAACCGGGGGCGCACGGCGTTTAACGCCAGGATGGCCAAGAACATAAGTCCGATCCACCACACGCCTTCGTAGTGCCGGGGCGCGTCGTGGACGACGCCCACGCCCGGGTCGGCCAGGGGGAGCAAGGCCAGGTTAACGCTGCGAAACACCAGCGGCAACGGGTCGAGAAGTCCGGTTTGCAAGCCGCCCAAGGCGGCGCAGCCCAGGAAAAAGGCCAATAAGGCGTATTTGACGGCCTGGGCGCGGCCGGGATGGTTGTCCTCGGCCCGGTCCTTGGCTGCGCGCCCCAGCCGGGCCAGCCAGCCTGTCATCTGGTTGAGCGTCCCCAGGGGACAGGCAAAGCCGCAGAAAAAGCGGCCGATAAAAAACGTCAGGGCCAGCACGCCGAGGCCCCACAGCAAGGGGGCGTAGAGCGTATGCGTGGCCAGCATGGTCCCCAGGGCGGTCAGCGGGTCCAGGGACAGCAGCCAGTTGATGGGCCAGCCGCGCAGTTGCAGAAAGCCGCCCCCCACCGTGGCCACGAGGCAAAACCAGACAAACAGGAGCAGAAAAAAGCCTTGGCTGACCCGGCGGGCGACGACGATGCGCATGGCCCTACCCTGCCGCCTTGTCGAGGGAGAGCGTCACCGGGGCCAGGGAGGCTACGTCCATGGTGCCCACCCCGGCTGCCTGGGCCAGGGCCAGATAGGGCAGATCGACCGGCGTTCGCCCGAGCAGGGCCACGCCCAGGGTGTCGGCGGCCACGGGGTCGGCGGAAAAGATCATCGTGTTGGTAGCCTTGAGATCGGCCAGGGAGCCGCCGGTGGGGCCGTTGGCCATCATGGCGCTCACGCCGTCAAGCACGACCAGCGTCGGGCGCAGGAGCTGGCCCAGCTCGGCGATGACGCCGTTTATGTCCTGGTGGAAAATGTTTCGCCGCCCGCCAAGGAGTCCATAGAAGTTTTTGAGGCTCATGGAGGCCCCGGCCCGCTGGTGGTCCTTGACCGGCGAGAGCGCGATGACCTTGGTGACGCCGGCAAAAGCCCCGGCCAGGACCGGCCAGTCCGTCAGGAGCCGGCCGCCGGGCAGGGTCAGGGGTGAAAACAGGGCCGGCCGCGGCAGGAGGATGGTCGCGCCGCAGCTGCGCGCCGCGCCGGCCAGCCCCGAGACCTCGAAACAGCTTTCCGGGCTGTTGATGGGATTGTCGGTGACGACCACCCGGGCCGCCCCGGCCGCCCGGCAGGCCTCCACGGCGGCGGCGAGCAAATCCGGGTGGGTTGTGGCCCCGAGGATGGCCGGCGAGGCAAAAGCGGCGTTGACCTTGAGCAGCACCACGTCGCCCCGGGAGACGAAGGCCTCCATGCCGCCCAGGGCCTTGACGCCAAGGGCGAACATGGCCCGACGGTCCGCGCCGTGGACCGTAGCCAGCCGGGGCTGGCCGGCCGGCGGCGGCGCGGCGCGGAAATCGCCCAGCCCGGCCAGCACCTTGCCCCCGGCGACGCCCGCCGGCCCCTTGGGGTCGTACAGGGCCGCGCCAAGGCCCCCGGCGGCCACGGCCAGGATCGACGCCCCGGCCAGCCGGCGCAGGAATTGCCGGCGATCAAGGTCCGCAGGCCGGCCCGACGAGTCAGGGCTGGAACCGTCGCCAGGGACGCCGGGCTTTTGGGACAGCGTCATGGCGTCACATCCTTGAGGCTGGCCGCCAGCCTGGCAGTCAATTCCACGGCGGCCTCCATGTTGACGGCGTCGTGGACGCCGGCCAGGAGCCGGCCTCGTGTCCAGAGAATCTCAAAGGAGCCGTCGGCCCCCAGCGCCACGACCCCGGCCGGCAGTTTGGCCCCGGCCGGCGGTGGCGCGGCGGCGTAGCCGTTTTGCTTGAGGAAACCGGCAAAGGCCCGGGCGTCGGCTGCGGCCGCCTCGGCCGTATCGCGCTCGGCCAGAAAGGCCGTGGCCGAGCCGGACGGCAAGTCGTACTCGGCGGTATAGACATTGGAAAAGCCTTCCATACCCATGGCGTCCGAGGCGGCCAGCCGCACACTGCCGGGAACCAGACCCTCGGCCGGAAAGAGTGCCTTGACGTTTCGGGCGGCCCCCTGCCCAGGCTTGGCAGCGGCCTCGGCGGGCAGGGCTTCGGCCAGTTTCAGGGCCAGGGCGGCCAGGGCCGGACCAGTCGCCGCCTCGGCCCGGTCAGCCGTCATTTCCACGTAGCGATTGCCCTTGGTGAAATAGAGGGCGTTTTCCGTGGCGTAGGCGTCCGGGGAGACCGGACTGGGGCTGGCCCCGGGCCGGCGCTGGGAGCTTAAGACGGCAAAGGCGTCGGTGGGCGTGGCCTGGGTGTAGACGGCGACCTCCAGACGCGTCCCATCGGGCAGTCTGAAGGCGCGTATGGACATTTCCTGAAAATTTGCGGCCAGATACAGCTCGGCCTTGCCGTCGATGCGATCAGACAGGGTTTCGGGGTCGTAGCTTTCCACCGGCCCGGCCGGTTGGGCGCCGGGCAGGCTCTCCAGCCAGGCGGCGTCGGCAAAGGTCCGGCCCGAAGCTTGGGAAGCGGCCACGCCCGTCGCAGGCGGCGGACTCAGCGCCACCAGCACGGCAGGGTTCAGGCGCGATTGGGCAAGCCCCAGCCAGACGACAATGGCGGCCAGGACTGTCAACACGCCCCAGGCCGTCCACCGCTCCCGACGCGAAACACGCTTGCGTCTTGCCGTCATGGCCGCACCCGCCCGATTGCCGCGCGGCCCGTTGCCAGGCCGTCACGCGTCCATCCCACACGGTCGTGAAAGGGATACCGAGGATGCCTGCCCACTACCAACCTTGTCCGGCGAAGGCAAGCCTCGCCGCCAAGGCCACGGCCAAGAGGCCCGGCCGTACCCTGGCCGGAACAATTGCCCCTGAAACGGATGATGCGGATGGCCCGGCTGTTTAGGGCTTGCCGCCCGCTTGGCCGGGACAAAGGACGAGGCCAGAACGGCCTTGCCCGCCTCTTCCGCGATTTCCAGGCCGCTGTGCTCCAGCACCCCACCATGGGCTTTCGCGTCCAGACTTTTTTTCGAACAGATGCCGTAAATTTGAACAGATGATCCACTTGTTTCCAAATTTGTCAAACCCGACCTCATCAGCGGCAATCCCCCGCCAGCAGCAACAATTCGATCTATCAGGAGAAATAGTAGCCATAAAAACTTGAAGCCGACCATGGCCATTATCGACGCCTTTATGTGGATATCCTGTCGTTTTTTCGAAGCGCTATTGACGCACCCGCATAACAATTGTACTAATTGGTCACCAAAAGTTCACACGCCAAACCCGGCCCAGGACCCTCGGAGCCTGCCATGACCACCCCAGACGACAGCGAACACCAGCTCATCTCCCGGGTCGCCTGGCTGTACTTCAAGGAAGAGCTCACCCAGGCCGAAATCGGCGAACGCCTCGGCATCACCCGCATCAAGGTCAACCGGCTGCTCCAGGCCGGACGCGAAGCCGGGCTCATCCGCGTCGTCATCAACACCGCCTTCAAGGACTGCGTCGCCCTCGAAGCCGGGCTGGCCAAGGAATACGGGCTGGCCCGGGCCATTGTCCTGCCCACCCCCGAACGCGGCGGACGCTACTACTACGACGCCATCGGCCGCCCGGCCGGCGAATACGCCTCAATCCAGCTCCAGGACGGCCAGTCCATCGGCGTAGGCTGGGGGCACACCATCCGCTCGGCCATAAACGGCATGGCCGTGCGCAACTTCCGCGACATCTCCGTCACCTCCCTCTACGGCGGCGTGCCCCGAAGCCCGGTCAACCCGTTTGACTCCACGGCCATGTTCGCCCGAAAGCTCTCGGCCGCCGTGTGCAACCACCTGCCCGCCCCCATGTTCGTCTCCACCCCGGAAGTGCGCGACACCATCGCCGCCCAGCCCTTCTTCCGCACCTTTTATAAGGAAGCCCTGGCCGTGGACATGATCCTGACCGCCGTGGGCGACATGACCGCCCAGGCCACCAACATCGCCCTGGGGGCCATCAGCCTCGACCAGCGCCGCGATCTGGCCCGGGCCGGGGCCGTGGGCGAATTTTTCGGCCGCTTCCTCGACGCCGAGGGCAACGTCCTCGACCACGAGGTCAACCATTGCAGCATGTCGCCGGATTTCGGCGGCCTGCTCAACGTCCCGCACATCGTCCTCGTGTCCGGAGGCATGGCCAAGGTCCCGATCCTTCAAACCATCCTGCGCCGGGGCTACGTCCACGTCTGCGTCACCGACGCCCAGACGGCGCAAAGCCTTCTCGACGCGTAACAAGGCGGTATCATGAACAGACAAGACAACATCAATCGGCTGCGCCAAGGCGGCCCCTTCGATCTGGTCGTCATCGGCGGCGGGGCCACCGGCTGCGGCATCGCCCTGGACGCCGCCACGCGCGGCTTGTCCGTGGCCCTGCTGGAACGCGACGACTTCGCCCAGGGCACCAGCAGCAAAAGCACCAAGCTTGTCCACGGCGGCGTGCGCTACCTCGAAAAGGCCATCATGAAGGCCGACAAGGCCCAGTTCGACCTGGTGCGCGAGGGCCTTCGCGAACGCGGCCGCCTGCTCAAAAACGCCCCCCACCTGGCCCACTCCATCCGGCTCATGACCCCGGTCAAGACCTGGCGCGAGGCCGCCTACATCTACGCGGGACTCGTGCTCTACGACATGCTCTCCGGCTGCCTGTCGCTGGGGCGTAGCGCCGTGGTCAGCAAAAAAAAGGCCGCCAAGCTTTTTCCCCAGCTCAACCTCGACGGCTACGTGGCCGCCGTCATCTACAGCGACGGACAGTTCAACGACGCCCGCATGGCCGTGACGCTGGCCCGCACCGCCGCCGCCTACGGCGCGGTCTGCGCCAACCATGTCGAGGTCACCGGCTTGGTCAAGCAGGGCGGCCGCATCGCGGGCGTTACCGTGCGCGACCGCCTGGACGGCCAGGAATTCACCATCGCCGCCAAGGGTGTGGTCAACGCCGCCGGCCCCTTTGCCGACGCCATCCGGCGCATGGACGATCCCGACGTCGCCCCCATGCTCAAGACCAGCTCCGGCATCCACATCCTGCTGCCGGCCGAGGTCGCCCCCCGCGACCTGTCGCTTATGATCCCCAAGACCGAGGACGGCCGGGTGCTCTTCATGATCCCCTGGCAGGGGTTTGTGCTGTTTGGCACCACCGACGAACCCGCGCCCATCGAATTCGATCCGGCTCCCGAACGCCGCGACGTCGATTATCTGCTGCGCTACGCCAGCGCCTACCTGCTTCGCCCCGTCACCCGCGACGACGTGCTGGCCGTGTGGAGCGGCCTGCGGCCCCTGGTTTTCAATCCCAACAAGAAAAACACCCAGGAACTGGCCCGTTCCCACGTCATCGACATCAGCGCCTCGGGACTCCTCACCATGACCGGCGGCAAATGGACGAGCTACCGCAGCATGGCCGAGGAAGCCGTGGACGCCGCTTGCCGGACGTTTTGCCTGGGCCAGTCCCGCCCCTGCGTCACCCAGGAACTGCGTCTGCTCGGCTCCCGGGCCTACCTGCCCGAGGGCTGGCGCGATCTGGCCCGCCGCGAGGGCGTGGCCGACGAGCTGGCCCGCTCCCTGTGGACCCTGTACGGCGACGAAGCCGCCGCCATCGTCAAACTGGGCCGCGACGAGGATCTGTTGACCCCGCTGCATCCCGAACACCCTTACGTCGGCGCGGAAGTGGCTTTCGCCGTGCGCCGCGAAATGGCCCAACACGTGGGCGACGTGCTCCTGCGCCGTCTGCCCCTTGGGCTGCTCAACATGCGCCACGCGCAGGAGGCCGCTGGGGCCGTGGCCGCCATCATGGCCCGCGAACTCGGCTGGGACGAGGCGCGGCGCGACAGCGAAGTGGAAAACGCCTGCCGGCTGCTTGCCGCCTGGTACGCCGGGCGGGAGGACCAGGCCGCCGCGCAGGCCCAAAACGGCTAGGGAAGGTCTGGGTTCAACCGCCGCTTCCCCACCCGCCAGGAGGGATGCGGCAAACGGTGCAAATGGAGGAGGGGTTACATGAGCAACGAGTCGTCACTGGGCAGGGAAATGCTGTCCGAATTCATGGGGACCATGGTTCTCATCCTGTTCGGCGCAGGCTGCGTGGCCATGAAAGTCTTTTTCGGGGACGCGCTGACCGTCACTTGGAACACCATTACCCTTGGCTGGAGCATGGGCGTCCTTTTTGGCGTCCTGGCCAGCTTGCGGTCCGGAGCCCACATCAACCCGGCCGTGAGCCTGGCCCTGGCCGTCACCGGCCGCTTCCCCTGGAAGAAAGTGCTGCCCTACTCCCTGGCCCAGACCGCCGGCGGCTTTGCCGGAGCGGCCCTGGTCTTCACCGACTTCCACGCCAAATGGCTCCTGTTTGATCCGCAGTTGGTCAAGACCGCCGGCATCTTCTGCACCTTCCCGGCCGTGCCGGGCTTCTGGCCTGGCTTTATCGACCAGATCATCGGCACCGCCATCCTGCTCTTCGGCGTCCTGGCCATCGGCGACTTCGCCGCCAAAAACAAAAACGGCTGGCTCGGCCCCATCGCCGTGGCCATGCTCGTCATGGGCATCGGCATGAGCCTTGGCGCCATGAACGGATACGCCATCAACCCCGCCCGCGACTTCGGCCCCCGCTTCTTTGCCCTGGTGGCCGGCTTCACCCAGCCCAACCTCATGGACGTGAGCATCGTGCTGGTGCCCATCATCGGCCCGCTCATCGGCGGCCCCCTGGGCGCGCTGATCTACGACAAGACCACCGGTTCGCTCAACAAGGATCTCGAAGCCTAGGAGGCGTACACCCATGGCCAATTACATTCTCTCCCTCGACCAGGGCACCACCAGCTCCCGCGCCATCCTGTTCACCCGCGAAGGCGACATCAAACAGATCGCCCAGAAAGAGTTCACCCAGATCTACCCCCAGCCGGGCTGGGTCGAGCACAACGCCAACGAGATCTTCGACACCCAATCCTACGTCATGCGCGAATGCCTGCAGTTCGCCGGCGTGGACGCCTCGGACGTGGCCGCCATCGGCATCACCAACCAGCGTGAAACCACGGTGGTCTGGGACAAGAAAACCGGCGCGCCCATCCACAACGCCATCGTCTGGCAGGACCGCCGCACCGCCGGCTTCTGCGACGAACTCAAGGCCAAGGGCCTGGCCGACGTCATCCGCCAGAAAACGGGCTTGGTCATCGACGCCTACTTCTCCGGCACCAAGGTCCGCTGGATCCTCGACAACGTGCCCGGCGCCCGGGAAAAGGCCGACAAGGGCGAACTGCTGTTTGGCACCATCGACTCCTGGCTCATCTGGAACCTGACCAAGGGCGCGGTCCACGTCACCGACGAGTCCAACGCCAGCCGCACCCTGCTTTTCAACATCAACACCGGAGCCTGGGACGACGAGCTGCTGGCCATCATCGGCGTGCCCGCCGCCATGCTGCCCCGGGTGTCCAAGTCCTCGGAAGTCGTGGGCGAAATCCACCCCGAATTCCTGGGCAAGGCCCTGCCCATCGCCGGCAACGCCGGCGACCAGCAGGCCGCCACCTACGGCAACGCCTGCCTCAAGGAAGGCATGGCCAAAAACACCTACGGCACCGGCTGCTTCATGCTCATGAACACCGGCAAGGCCCCCCGCCCCAGCAACAACAACCTGCTGACCACCATGGCCTGGGCCACCCCGTCGGGCCGCTACTTCGCCCTGGAAGGCAGCGTCTTTATCGCCGGCGCCGTGGTCCAGTGGCTGCGCGACGGCCTGGGCATCATCCAGAGCGCCCCGGATGTCGAACAACTCGCCCTATCCGTGCCCGACAACGGCGGCGTCTTCCTCGTGCCGGCCTTTGCCGGCCTGGGCGCGCCCCATTGGGACCAGTACGCCCGCGGGGCCATGGTCGGCATCACCCGCGGCGCCACCAAGGCCCACATCGCCCGCGCCGCCTTGGAGTCCATCGCCCTGCAGACCCTGGACATCATGGACTGCATGCAAAAAGACGCCGGCATCAAGCTCGACACCCTTCGCGCCGACGGCGGCGCCACCCGCAACAACCTGCTCATGCAGTTCCAGGCCGACGTGCTGGGCGTGCCCGTCGAGCGCCCCATGGTGACCGAAACCACGGCCCTGGGCGCGGCCTACCTGGCCGGCCTGGCCGTCGGGTTCTGGAAGAGCGAGGAAGAGATCGCCGCCATGTGGCAGCTCGACCGCCGCTTCGAACCCAACATGGCCCAGTCCGACCGCGACAAGCTCCTCCACGACTGGCAGCGCGCCGTGGCCCGCAGCAAGGCCTGGATCGAAGCCTAGTCCAGGACGTTCCCGCACCCGACGCCAAGGGGCGCGACCCACCCGGTCGCGCCCCTTTTTTATGGCTTGCGAAACGCCGCCGATTCTGCTCCCATCGGCTCGACAAGGATCACCATTTCCCGCTCCGCCGCAGCCAGAGGCTCCCATGACGACCAATCGCCACGCTACCGAAGATGTGTCCCGGCTTGATCATCCCTCGCGGCTTTTCGTCGAGGTGACCTCCCGGTGCAACCTGCGCTGCGCCATGTGCGTCAAGCATTCCGGCCACGGCGTCCAAGCCGAGGGCGACATGTCGCCGGAAACGTTTCGCGCCCTGGAACCGGCGCTGCCCAACCTCGACGCCCTCATCCTCAACGGCATCGGCGAACCCCTGCTCCACCCCCGCCTGGAGGCGTTCATAAGGACCGCCAAAAACGCCATGCCGGCCGATGGTTGGGTGGGGTTTCAAACCAACGGCCATCTCCTCGACCAGACTCGGGCCGCGTCGCTTGCCGCTGCCGGTTTGGACAGAATCTTTCTGTCCGTGGACGCCGCCTCCCAGGAACTTTTTCAAGCCGTCCGGGCCGGCGGCAGCCTGGGCCACGTGGAACGCGCCCTGGCCGCCTTGACCGAAGCCAGGCAGGCCCACCCCGGCCGCACGCTGGAAGTCGGGGCGGAGTTCGTGGTCATGCGGGACAATCTGGCCGAGCTGCCGGGACTTGTCTCCTGGCTGGCCCAAAGGGGCGCAAGCACCCTGGTCGTGTCCCACGTGCTGCCGTTTAGCGCCGCCATGGCGAACCAGCCGGTCTTTGGCGTCAACACGCGGCAGGCCAGGCAATACTACGAAGCGTGGTCGGACACGGCCAAGGACAAAGGCCTGTCCCTGGACCAGTATTTCGAGATCGCCTGGAAGTATCACAAGACCCCGCAAGAACAGCGGCTTGTGGATTTCGTCCAAGAGATGGTGTTTACAGCCGTAAAACACGACATCCCCTTTCAGGTGACCAACAGCATCGTCGGCGAGGATCTGCGCCAGACGGAAGACGTCTTCGGGCAAGCCCAAGCCGTGGCCGAGCGGCTTGGCCTCAGACTTGTCCTGCCGCCGGTCCGGCCGGTCAGCGGACAGGCCTGCCTGGGCGTCAAACACGGCGGAATGTTCGTCGCCTGGGACGGCACGGTCTCCCCGTGCCATTTTCTGTGGCGCAGCTTTTCCTGCTATTTCTATGGCCGGGAGAAACAGGTCGGCCGCAAGGTCTTCGGGGATCTGACCAGGGAACCGCTCTCGGCCATCTGGAACAATCCGGCCTATACGGCCTTCCGCGACGACGTGCTGCGCCGGCGCTACCCCCATTGCCCGAGCTGCAACGTCTATCCCTGCGAGGACATCAACAGCCTCGATTTCGAAAACGATTGCTACGGCGAGACCGTCCCTTGCGGCGACTGCCTGTGGAGCATGGGGCTTTTACAGTGCATGGGGCAGGAAGACCTTCATGGCGAATTCCAGGAAGACGCCTTGGGCACGGGTGCTACCCCTCCCTGCGACCGTTTCCGGCCCGGCGTGCAGGACGGCAATCTGCTCCAATCCTGACCTTATGCGGCAGACCAAGCCCTTGGCCTGTCGCTGATCGTCCCCGGTGCCGAGCCGTCGCTAGTCCAAAACCCGACGGCTTAGGCCCGGCTGGACTGGCACAGCCGTTTTCTCCGCGATAACACTATCATTCAAAACGGCTGAGGGCCGTTTCTCTCCCGTGGGTTCAGCCCAGGGCGCGCTCCACGATGGCCGTCAGTTCGGCCGTGGTGAGCACGATGGGATTGCCCTGCATGCTGCTGGCCCGGGCCGCCTTTTCCACCACCATGGGAATGTCGCCGTGGGTCAAGCCCAGGGCGGTCAGCGTCGGCGCGCCCAAGCGGCGGCACAAGGCTTCCAGCCAGACCGCCCCGTCCTCGGGAGAGGCTTCCGCCCGGCCGGTCAGAATGGCCGCCGCCTCGGCATAGGCGGCCAGCCGCCCCGAACCCGGTTCGCGCTGCCGCAGCGCGGCGATGTTGCCCGCCACCACCGCCGGCAGCAAGCTGGCGCAGACCTGCCCATGGGGCGCGTCGAAAAGCCCGCCGATGGGCGCGGCAAACCCGTGCACCGCCCCAAGCTTGGCATTGGCCAGGGCCAGGCCGCCGTACAGGCTGGCCAGGGCCATGCCCTCCCGGGCGGCCATGCCCGCCCCGTCGTCGTAGGCGGCGGCCAGATGCTTCGCGGCCAGGCGCAAGCCGTCGCGGCACAAGGCGTCGGTCATGGGATTGGCCTTGATGGAAACAAAGGACTCCAGCAATTGCGTCAAGGCATCGAGACCCGTGGCGGCGGTCACGGCCGGCGGCATGGAGACCGTCAGCTCGGGATCGACCAGGGCCACGGTGGGCAGCATCATGGTCGAGCGCAGGCTCACCTTGACCCGCTCGGCCGGGGCCGTCAGCACGGCGTTGGCCGTGGCCTCGGCCCCGGTGCCGGCCGTGGTCGGCACGGCCACATGGGGCAAGGGCCGTTCGGTGATGGGCCGCCCGGCCCCCACCACTTCCAGATAGTCGTAAGGGTCGCCGGGATTGGTCGCCAGGGCGGCCACGGCCTTGCCGGCGTCGATGGCCCCGCCGCCGCCGACGCTGACGACAACGTCGCAGCCGGCCTCACGGCACAGGGCGACGCCGGCCTTGGCCATGTCCACCGACGGTTCGCCGGCCACGGAAAAGAGCGTCACCCCAAGGCCGGCGGCCGCAAACGCCTGGGCCAGCGCCGTATGGCGGCCGGGACTGGCCCCCACGACCAGCAGCAGGCGTTTGCCCAAGGGCGTGACAAGGGACGGCAGGCGCGCGGCCTGGCCGGGACCGAAAACAATCTTGGCCGGTGCGGCGAATTCGAAGTTCATGGCTCCATTATGGCCTCAGCCCTCCCCCCAGGCAACCCCCTGCCCGCAAAAAAAGAACCCCCCGGCCGGGTTGAGCGGGGGGTTCCAAGGGAGCCCGGGAGGGTAACCGGGCAATACTTCGGCGCGGCTCGCGGCAGGGTGCTCCCCGCGCCGAAGACGGCAGCATGATGCGAAGCAGAAGCAGAAGCAGAAGAGGAAGATGCCTCCGGCGGCCGGGGGGAATCATTCCCCCCGGACCCCCTGAATGGTTATAGAGGGTGCGGCGTTACCGCTGCGGCCAGCAGAAGGGAACGTTCGGTTGCCTGTCCGAATATTCGCCTCTGGCCCAGCGTGGTTTAGCTGCTATTCCTCCTCGGCCTGGCGCTTGAGCCGGGCCATGAGGTCGATGCGAAACTCCTTGCGATCAAGGGCCACCATGTACGGGTTGTCGGAAAACCGCAGCGAATCCACCGGGCAGGTCTTGGCGCATTGGCCGCAAAGACTGCACAACGAGAAATCCACGATCACCGCGCCGGGCGTTTTGCTGCCCTTTTGCGGAGCCGGCCCCATGACCACCGGCGCGTCTTCCTGGCCTTCCTTGGCCGGCACCGGACACAGGATGGTCAGGCAATCCGACGGACAGGCCTTGACGCAGGCCCCGCAGGCCACGCAGCGCGGCACGGACGGATCGTCTTCCTTGCCCACCAGCTCGACATGGCCCCGGAAAGTGGAGAGGTTGTCGACCTCTTCCTTGGGGTAGATCACCGTCACCTGGGGCTGGCAGAAGGCCTTGCCCGTGATGCCAAGGCCCACAAACAGGCTCTTGAGGCCGGTACGGGCTTCCTCGAACAGTTCACTCACCGACATGTCAGCCTCCGATGCCCTTGATGATGACCACCAGCGCCAGATCGATGATCGCCAGCGGCGTGAGCCACTTCCAGCTCAGATTGAGCAGCTGGTCGAAACGCACGCGGGGATAGGTCCAGCGCATCCAGATCATGAGCAGCAAAATGGCGTAGACCTTGACCAGAAACCACAGGATGCCGGACATAAAGGGTCCCTGCCAGCCGCCGAGGAACAGCGCGGCGGCCACACCGGAAACCACGATCATGTTGGCGTATTCCGCCAGGAAAAACAGGCCAAAGCCCATGCCGGAATATTCCGTGTGGAAGCCGGCCGTCAGCTCGGATTCGGCCTCGGGCAAATCGAAGGGGGCGCGGTTGGTCTCGGCCACGGCGCAGACCAGGAAGATGAAAAAGGCCAACGGGTTCTGCACGCCGTACCACTGCCAGGGCCAGCCGCCCTGCTTGCCCGTGATCTCGTAGAGATCCAGCGACCCGGCGGTGATGGCGACAGACATGACGGCCAGCAGCAGCGGCACTTCGTAGGCCACGGACTGGGCCACGGCCCGGGCCGCGCCAAGAAGGCCCCATTTGTTGTTGGAACCCCACCCGGCCAGGATCAGCGACAGCACGCCCAGGCCCGAGAAGGCCAGAATCAGCACCAGGCCGATGTTCAGGCGCATGGGCGCGAGGTCGGGGTCAAAGGGCAGCGGCAAAAAGCACACCGTCACCGGGGCGAAAGCCAGAAGCGGCGCGGCCCAGTAGAGGTACTTGTCCGCGCCGGCCGGCATGGCCAGCTGCTTGCCCACCAGTTTGACCGCGTCCACGATGGGCTGGAGCAGGCCATAGGGGCCGACATGCAGGGGGCCGGGCCGCAACTGCACATGGCCGGCCACCTTGCGCTCCACCCAGACGAGGACGAGGCCGTTTAAGCCCACGAAGGCGAACACGCACAACAGCCCGACGACGAGACGCGTCAGGGGATGGTCGAAGCTCAAAAGGTCGGGGCTCATCGGTCAATCTCCGGGATGACGAGGTCCAGGCTGCCCAGGATGGACACGGCATCGGCCAGAAGGGTTCCCCTGGCCAGCTCGCAGAAGACGCTCAGATTGGAGAAGCCCGGGGCGCGCAGCTTCACGCGGTACGGCTTGGGGCCGCCGTCGGAGCGCACATGGACGAGAATCTTGCCGCGCGCGCCTTCCACGGCGTAGCAGGCCTCGCCCTTGGGGGGCTTCAAGGTCTTGGGGGCCTTGGCCGAACAGGGGCCGTCGGGCAAGTTGGAAACGGCTTGGTCGATGATGTCGCAGCTCGTTTCCAGTTCGTCCATGCGCACCATGTACCGGGCCATGGCGTCACCCTCTTTGTAGGCCGGGATGCGGAAGTCGAACTTGCCGTAGACGCTGTAGGGTTCGGCCCGGCGGGTGTCCACGGGCGCGCCCGAACCCCGGATGACCGGTCCCGTGGCCCCGTAGCGGCGGGCCAGATCCACGTCCATCTCGCCGATGCCTTCGCAGCGGCCGCGCAGGATCACGTTGTCCGTGACCAGATCGCGGTACATGGGCAGCCGCGAGCGCAGATGCTTGGTAAAGGCCAGGCAGCGCGGCGCGAAGTCGTCCGGCACGTCGTTATAGACGCCGCCGAAGGTGAAGTAGGAATAGGTCAGGCGCGAGCCGGTGACGGCTTGCAAGATGTCCAGGAGGATTTCCCGGTCGTCGAAGGCGTACATGATGGGGGTGAATGCCCCCAGGTCGAGGAGATAGGCCCCCCACCAGAGCAGGTGGGAGCTGATGCGGTTGAGTTCGGTGACGGCCACGCGGATATGCTCGCCGCGCTCGGGCACCTCGATGCCGGCCAGACGTTCCACGGCCCCGGCATAGGCCCAGTTCCAGGCCATGGCGTGGAGGTAGTCCACCCGGCCCATGTTGGGCATGAACTGGAAGTAGGTCTTTTGTTCGGCCATCCACTCGTGCATCCGGTGGATGTAGCCGAGCACGGGTTCGGCCCGCACGATGTACTCGCCGTCGAGTTCGAGCAGGATGCGCAGCACGCCGTGGGTGGACGGGTGCTGGGGTCCCATGCTCAAAATGAGCTTGTCTTCGGTGGGACCCGGCTCGAAGCGCACCGACGAGGGGTCGCGCGGCAGTTGGGCGGTGTCAAAAGCTTGCATGCATCCTCCGCGCCTTAGGCGTCTTCGGTCTTGGCCGTTTTAACGGCCTTGACGGCGGCGGGTTTGGGCTTTTCCGCCTCGGGTTCGGCCAGGCCGCAGTCCACGAGGTAGCCAAGGGGCATGAGGTCGGCCAGGGACTTGCGGGCCTTGTCGGCTTTAATGAGCGGATGTCCCTCGAAGTCCTCGGGCAACAGCAGATAGTGCAGGTTGGGGTGGCCCTCGAAGCGGATGCCGTAGAAATCGAAGCATTCGCGCTCGTGCCAGTCCGCGCCCGGGTAGACCGTGCTGATGGTCGGCAGGCTCGGGGCGTCGTGGGGGATCATGGCCCGCACCACGAGGCGGTTGGCCCCGTCCAGCAGGCTTAGGTGGTAGGTGATCTCAAAGCCGTCCTGGAGATCGGAAGCCATGACGTCTTCGAGCAGATAGCCTTCGGCGTCGAGGACTTCCATGGCTGCTACCACCTTGGCGGCCTCCACGGTGACGGACAAGCTCATGCCGGTTTTGGCATGGTCCATGGGCGCGGAACACACCGGCCCCATCTTGGCGACAAAGGCCGGGATCATGACTGGCCTCCCTGGGGAACCTGCCACCAGCGCCGTCCGGTCATCTTCTCCTGGATGGCGAAAAGGCCTTCCAGCAGCGCTTCGGGACGGGGCGGACAGCCGGGCACGTAGACGTCGACCGGGATGAGCGTGTCCACGCCCTGGACGATGTTGTACTGGTTTTCGATGTTGAACGGGCCGCCGGAGATGGCGCAGTTGCCCAGGGCCATGACGTAGCGCGGGGCCGGCATCTGCTCGTAGAGCCGCACCACGGCCGGGGCCATCTTCTTGTTGACCGTGCCGGCCACGATCATGAGGTCGGACTGGCGCGGCGAGGGCCGGAACACTTCGGCGCCGTAGCGGGCGATGTCGAAGCGCGCCATGCCCACGGCCATCATTTCAATGGCGCAGCAGGCCAGGCCAAAGGTCATGGGCCAGATGGACATGGCCCGGCACACGTCCACCAGCTTCTGGACCGCCGGCTGGGCGATCAGGGCCGGGTCGACCGTATTTACGGCCGGGGCGAGACTTGGATTTTGCGGGGCCATGTGAACACTCCCTTGCGCATGAAGTAGACGACGGCGGCGGCCAGCACAGCCAGAAACACCAACAGTTTAAACGTCGTGGCCAGTCCCTGGGGCGAGGCGTAGGCCGCCGCCACCGGGAAGAGGTAGAGGATGTCCACCTCGAAGGCCAAGAAGATCAGGGCGTAGAAGTAGTAGTTGATGCCGAATTTGATCCAGGAGTTGCCGTGGGTGGGCACGCCGCACTCGTAGGATTCGCCCATGGCCCCGCCATGCGCCTTGGGGGCGATGAGCAGGGAGCCGACCAGCGGGCCTGCGGCAAAGAGGATGCCGCCCAGGAAAAAGAGCAGTATCGCCGCTTGCAGCCAAGTGAAAACCATGCGTCCTCTCCTCCTTTCGAAGTTGCGGTAACCGTGTCTCTAGGCGTTGGGACGCACGGTTACGGATGCAGCTGCCCGGCCGCCTGGGCGGCCAAGTCGTACATGGGCGCGGGCAGGATGCCGAGCAGCAGCACCAGCACGGCCAAGGCCCCGCCAAAGATCAGGTAGCCGCGCGGCCAGACAATGGCCGGCGCGTCGGATTCACCGGTGTAGGCATGGCGCACCATGCTCAGGTAGTAGTAGATGGAGATGGCCGTATTGAGCACGGCCACGATGACCAGCCAGTGGTAGCCCTGGTCCCAGGCGGCCGAGAGCAAAAACAGCTTGCCGGCGAAACCGGCGGTGGGCGGCAGCCCCACCAGGGAGAAGGCGGCCACGGCCAGGATCATGGCCAGGGCCGGGGCGCGCTTGTACAGGCCGTCGAGGTCGTCGAGACTGGGGTTCTCGTCGTTTTTGGCGATGGCGCACACGACGTAGAAGGCGGCCAGGTTCATGAGGATGTAGGCCAGGCTGTAGAAGGCGGCGGCCGACATGCCGGCGGCCGAGCCGGCGGCAAGGCCGAGCATCACGTAGCCGGCGTGGGCCACCGAGGAGAAACCGAGCAAGCGCTTCAGGTCGCGCTGGACCAGGGCGGCCAGGTTGCCGGCGGTCATGGACACCGCGCCGAGGATGGCCAGGATGGTGGTGACCTCAAGATGCGGGGCCACGAAGGCGGCCAGCCGCATCAGCACCACCACGGCCCCGAGCTTGGGGATGGTGGCCACGTAGGCGGCGGTTTCGTTTTTCGCGCCCTGATAGACGTCCGGGCACCAGAAGTGGAACGGGAACAGGGCCAGCTTGTAGAAGAAGCCGGCCAGGAAGAGTGTTAAGCCAATAACGGCCATGGGCGCGTCGGCAAAGCTCCAGGACGTGGCGGCCAGACCCGACAGATAGGTCGTGTGCTTGGCCGCGATGATGTAGGACAGGCCGAAAAGCGCCAGGGCGGTCACGGCCGCGCCAAACAGGATGTACTTGATGCCGGCCTCGGCCGCCCGACGATCCTGGCCGCGAAGCGGGATCAGGGCATAGAGGCTGTAAGAGGACAGCTCCAGGGCCAGATAGAGGGTGATGAGCTCCACGCACGAGGCGAGCAGCATCAGCCCCCAGGCCGACAAGGCCAGGAGCATGAAGTAGTCCGGGGTCAGGTCCTTGCCTTCCTTGTTGCCGGCGGCGATGCCCGTCACCACGGCGAACCCGAAGGCGATGAGCAATTTAAAAAACTGCGACAGGCCATCGAGCTTGTAGGCGGCGTAGAGGAACTCGCCGCGCTCGCCCAGGGCGAAAAGCGCAGCCAGGACGCCAAGGCCGGCGGCGGCGGGCAGCCAGGAGGCCACCGACTGCTTCTTGTCGCTGATGCTGGCGACAAAAAGGGCGCACACCAGACCCAAAAGCCACAGTTCGGGCAGAAGCGAGAAGATGCTCATGGATGCTCCTTGGAGACGGCGTCGGCGGCCTCGGCCACGGCCAGGGGCGCAGCCAGGTTAAACCGCTCGGCCATGGACATGTCCTTGGTCAGTCCCATGGCCGTGTTCTTGGCCTCCATGACGGACAGCACCCGCGTGATGGAGGGCTCGATGGTTTTGATGCACAGGGCCGGGGCCAGACCGATGTAGAAGACCAGGATGCCCAAGGGAGCCAGGGCCGCCCATTCGCGCAGCCCCAGGTCGCCCCAGGACGGCTTGTAAGCGGCCGGTTCGCCCCAGGTCACCCGCTGGAGCAGGCGCAGCATGTAGGCGGCGGCCAGCATGGCCCCGGGCACGGCGGCAAAGCCGATCCAGGGATTGCCCTGGAAGGCCCCGATGAGGACCAGCACCTCGCCCACGAAGCTGTTGGTGCCGGGGAAGGCCAGGGAGGACAGGGAGAAGACGCCAAACAGGAACATGAAGGCCGGCATGAACTTGCCCAGCCCCTGGTTGTCGGCGATCTCCCGGCTGTGGCTGCGCTCGTAGAGCAGGCCGATCATCATGAACAGGCCGCCGGTGGTGATGCCGTGGTTGAGCATCTGCAGGATGGCGCCGGACACGCCCTTGACGCTGAACAGGAAGATGCCGAGCGTCACAAAGCCCATGTGGCCCACCGACGAGTAGGCGATGAGCTTTTTGATGTCCGTCTGCCCCAGCGCAATGCAGCCGCCGTAGATGATGCCGGCGATGGACACGGCGATGAGCAGCGGCGCGAAGGTCTCGGACGCGGCCGGGGTCAGCGGCAAGCAGAAGCGCAGGAAGCCGTAGGTGCCCATCTTCAAGAGGATGGCGGCCAGGAGCACGCTGCCGGCGGCCGGGGCCTCGACGTGGGCGGCCGGCAGCCAGGTGTGGAACGGAAACATGGGCACCTTGATGGCAAAGGCCAGGGCCATGGCCAGGAAAGCCCAGAACTGGAACTTGAAGGCGTAGCTCTTTTCCATCAGTTCGGGGATGGAGAAGGTGCCGCCCACCTGCCTAAAGGCCACGATGGCGGCCAGGAGCAAGGTGGAGCCGGCCAGGGTGTAGAGGAAGAACTTGATGGAGGCGTAGCGCCGGCGGGGGCCGCCCCAGACGGCGATGAGCAGGTACATGGGGACCAGCATGGCCTCCCAGAAGACGTAGAACAGGACAAAGTCCAGCGCTGCGAACACCCCGATGCACGAGGCGGTCATGAGCAGCAGGCAGACGTGGAACTCGGTTACGCGCTTGGCGATGTAGGTCCAGGACCCGAGCACGCACAAGGGCAGCATGAGCGCCGTCAAGAGGATCATATAGAGACTTAAGCCGTCCACGCCCAGGTGGTAGGTCATGCCCAGGGCCGGCAGCCAATCGGCCTTTTCCACGAACTGGAAGGCCGCTCCGTCAGGGACATAACCTAACAGCGGCAAGGACAGCAGACATTCGAGGATGCCGACCGCCAGGGTCGTCACCCGCACCGTCCAGTCGCGGCGCATAAAAAGCAGCGCCACGGCGGCGATAAGCGGCACGACAATAAGCGCCGTCACCACCGGGAATCCGTTTTGGGTCATCATGAGTATCGCTCCCTTCCCTGCCCGTTACCGCAGCCACACGGCCACGAACACGACCAGGCCGATGGCCACGGCGGCGGCCAGATAATCCTGCAACCGTCCGGTCTGGCTGCGGGCGACCGTCGCCCCGCCGACCTCGCGCACGCCCTTGGCCGAACCGTCCAGGACGCCGTCTATGACCTTGACGTCAAACACGCTGGTGAGAAAACCGGCTTCGATAAGCGCCTTGAGTCCGATCTTCTCGTAGACGTCGGTCCAGATGTTGTCGATGGCGGCGGCCGGCACGCTGACGAGCTTCACAAACCACCGGCCAATGAGGCGGTAGAGGATGTCGAAGTCGAGGTTGCGGCTGGCATGGGGCGGAATGATGGCCCGCATCAGATAAAAACCCAGGCCGGTGAAGCCGAGGATCAGACAGGCCTGGAGCACGTGCCAGGCGGTGTAGGGCTGGTAATCGGTGGGGTACGGCAAGATCCCGTAGAGCAGTTCCGGAAACAGGCCCGTGCCCAGGCACAACAGCGACGAGACGGCCATGCCCAGGTACATGTTCCAGGGGATGGGCTTTAATTCCACGGTGCTTTTCGGCTTGGACCAGAAGGCGAAGTACGGGAGCTTGATGCCAACGGAAAGGAACGTGCCCACGGCGGCCAGCTCCATGCCCAGGGCCAGCCAGGTGCGATGGGCCTCGGCCGCGCCGGTGATGGTCATGGTCTTGGAGACGAAGCCGTTAAAAAGCGGCATGCCCGAGATGGAGACCGCGCCGACCATGTAGCAGATCATGACGAGCGGCAGCCGGGAAGCCAGTCCGCCAAGCTCGGTGAGCTTGGCCGTGCCGGCCGAGTACAGCAGGCAGCCCGCGCCCATAAACAGCAGGCCCTTGTAGAGGATGTGGGCATAGGCGTGGGCGCAGGCCCCGTCGATGGTCATGGCCGTGCCGATGCCGATGCCGCACACCATGTACCCGACCTGGGAGACGATGTGGTAGGACAGGATGCGCCGGGCGTTGTTCTCGATGGTCGCGTAGAAGACGCCGTAGAGGCACATGACCACGCCGGCCACGGCCAGGATGTCGAAGCCGGCGTAGGCCCGGGCCAGGACGTAGACGGCGGTCTTGGTGGTAAAGGCGCTCATGAAGACCGCGCCGGTGACCGTGGCTTCGGGGTAGGCGTCGGGCAGCCAGGCGTGCAGCGGCACGCAGGCGGCGTTGACCAGGAAACCGATGAGGATGATGTAGTCGTAGTAGCGCGCGGCCTCAGGGGAGACGGCGGTGAAGGCGAAGGTGCCCAGTTCCGCGTAGCGCAGCAGCAGGCCGGCCAGGAGGAACAGGCCGCCGAAGATGTGGAACAGGAAGTAGCGGAAACCGGCGGCCGTGGCGGCCTGGGTGCCGCGCAGCCAGATGAGGAAGACCGAGCCGATGCTCATGACTTCCCAGAAGATAAAGAGCGTCACGTAGTCGCCGGCAAACACGCAGCCAAACCCGCCGGCGATGTAGAGGCAGGCGGCCATGTGCTGGCCCCGGTCGGCCACGTGCAGGGCGTAGATGAAGCCGATCAGCGACTGGATGGCGAAGACGTTGGCGAAAACCAGGGCCAACGTGTCCACCCGGCCCAAGGACAGGGTCTGGCCGAGGTAGTGCAGGGTGGCCAGTTCGCGCGCGCCGTCGCCGCCAAAGGTCAGGGCCATGACCGAGAAGATGGCCAGCACCGGCGGCGCCAGGAGCAGCCAGCGCCAGGTCATGTAACGTTCGTTGGACAAAAAGGCCATGACCAGGGCCAGGGCCAAAAAGCCGATGGAGGGATGGAGGAAATGGATCCCCGCGAGCTGATCAAGGCCGGCCATTGTCATCCTCCGGACGCGCCAACACGGGGTAGACGATCTTTTTGAGCACGTAGACCATGGCTATGGCCGCGCCCAGGGAAAACACGGCCCAGAAGCCGGGCAGGCCTTCGCCGGTAAAATGCGGATGATGGGGCGTTATAAAGAGATTCAAGGCCACAAGCACCCCGAGCACTGTAAACAAGGCCTTTTTCCAGGCGTCCGCCCTGGCCCTGGCCGCTTCGAGCCAGCTCCCCAGCAGTTGCGGTTCCCGCATGACGTCCTCCCTTGCTTTCCAAACGGCGCGTTCCCCGCGCCGGCAACTTTCGTTTTACGCGACCCCGGCTTTTCTGCCTGAGGTCTCCAACCGCCCAACTTCTCCCGGACGGCCGGTCATGGCCACGACTCCCCTGCTCTCGCGCCGCGCGTCCGCCCGTTTCGGGCTTCCTGCCTCGGCGCCTGGCCTGCGCGATACGGGCGTATTGCGCGGCGGGGCTTGCCTAGAATCCTCCGAACACGTCGGTGAACGAGCCGAAGGTTCCCGGGAAAAGCCCGAGCAGCACGGAGATCAGCGCCGTCAGGCAAAGGGGGACCACCATGACCATGGGGGCCTCCTTGAAGTGGGAATGATCCACGCCCTCGGCCGGGGGCCGGAAAAAGGCCCGGTAGACCACCGGCACGAAGTAACCGGCGTTTAAGAGCGTGGAGGCGAGCAGCGCCAGCAGCAGGATGTATTGGTGGATGCTGACGGCCCCGTTGGCCAGATACCATTTGGTGACGAAGCCGCACACCGGCGGCACGCCGATCATGGACAAAGCGGCCACGGCAAAGGCCCCGAAGGTGAACGGCATCTTACGGCCGATGCCGTCCATGAGCGGGATCTTTTTGAGGTGGGTGGCCACGTAGATCGCGCCGGCGGCGAAAAAGAGCGTGATTTTGGCAAAGGCGTGGTGGGCGATGTGGAGCAGCCCGCCCTTGACGGCCAGGGGCGAGAGCATGGCCACGCCGATGATGATGTAGGAGAGCTGGCTGACGGTGGAATAAGCCAGCCGGGCTTTGAGGTCGTCTTTGGTGAGCGCGATGATGGAAGCCACGACGATGGTGAAGGCGGCCAGGTAGGCGGTGATGAGTCCCAAACCCAGGGTGGACAGCAGATCCACGCCGAAGCAGGACAACATGATGCGCGACACCGAGAACACGCCCGCCTTGACCACGGCCACGGCGTGCAGCAGGGCCGAGACCGGGGTGGGCGCGACCATGGCCGAGGGCAGCCAGTTGTGGATGGGCATGAGCGCCGCCTTGCCCAGGCCGTAGAGGAACAGGAAGTAGGTGATGGTCACGAGCTTGGGATCGGCCCCCGGCGGGAACATGCCGCGCGAGATGTCGCCGAGGTTGAAGTCCAGGGTGCCGCACAGAACGTAGGTGAGGATCATGGCCGGCAGCAGGAACAGCTTGGAAGTGCCCATGAGGTACACCAAGTACTTGCGCGCGCCCTTATACCCCTCTTCGTCCTGATGGTGGGCGACCAGGGGATAGGTGAAGACGGTGATGACCTCATAGAAGAGGTAGAGCGTGACCACGGTGCCGGAAAAGGCCACGCCGACCGCGCCGAAGATGGCCACGGCGAAACAGAAGTAGTAGCGCGTCTGGGCGTGCTCATTAAGCGATCGCATGTAGCCGATGTTGTAGCTGGTGGCGAAAAACCACAAAAACGTGGCCACGATGGCAAAGATGAGCGAGAGGCCGTCCACGGCGAAAGTGATGGATACGCCGGGGAAGAAGGTGACGAGGTGGTAGGTCCAAATGACGCCGTCCAGGACGCCCGGCACCATGGACAGGACCGAGAAGAAAGCCAGGGCGGCGGCGGCAAAGGAGACGCCTTCCCGAAGGTTGATGTTTTTGCGCAGTCGCCACAGGGCGAGTGGAGCCAGGAAGGTGATGACCAGGGGCACAAGCACCCGGGCGCTCTCAACGGTATGCACGCTGGCGGCCATGGACTACCCCTTGAGTTCGCTGGGGGCGTCCGCCGAGGCGTCCCCGAACCGTTTGGAAACAACCAGGACAATGGCCAGGACCAGCGTCGCCTCGGCGGCGGCCAGTCCCATGACCAGAAGCGCTCCGAGCTGGCCGAGCACGGCGTCGGCCGAGGTCAGCTGGGCGGCGGCCACGATGGACAGGCCCGCGCCGTTGAGCATCAGCTCCACGCCGATGAGCATGCCGACCAGCGTCCGCCGGGCGACCAGGGCGTAGAGGCCAAGGCCGAGCAGGAGCAGGGCCACGGTCTGGTAGAAGACAAGCGGATTCATTTGGCGGCTCCTCGCTTTTCAAAGGCCAGCAGCACCGCGCCGGCCATGGCGGCCAGGAGCACCACGGAAATGAGCTCGAAGGCCATGGTGTAGGGACCGAGCAGTCCGGCGCCGAGTTCGGCCGGGCTGACGTTTTTGGGCGTGGGGAATCCGGCCACACCGTAGACGGCCAGGCACGGCACGAGGATGCCGGCCGGGAGCAGCGCCCCGAACACGCCGCGCAGGCTGCCGCGCAGCCCCGGCCCCTGGCCTTCGCCGCCGTCGGCCGAGGCGCGGGTAAGCATGATGGCGAAGAAGATGAGCACGGTGACGGCCCCGACGTAGATGAGGATCTGCATGAGGGCGACAAAATCGGCCAGGAGCAGCAGATAGAGTCCGGCGACACCGAAAAGGGATACGACCAGGCCGAGCATGGCCCGAACGAGACTTGCCGCGGACACGGCGAGAACGCCGCCGGCAAGGGCGATCAGGCTATAGAAGGCAAAGGCGGTCTGTCCAAGGTACATTTCATTCATAAGCGCCCCGCTGTTCTCCTCGTAAGGCTTCTTGACTTCTTCAAACTGACCATACCGAGCACCCCCCAGTCAACGTTGCGAACTTTAACTTATGTTACGGCACAATATTCATATATAAAATATAACTTAAAAAATCAAACACGGCTTTTAACACGCTAACACGATGCTATGTTATTTTTACAGACCAATTTGTTTTGTTTAATTTGTACAAAATTTGAACATTATCCGACTTTAATAAAAATTTATTCAGTAAAATATGCGTTCAAACGCTACAAAAAATAACGTGGCATGTGATTTTTCTCTCACACTGCATTGCTATTTACAAATTTTACAAGCTTATTACAACAGCATTGTAATACACTACCAGCAAAAGCGTAAATTTAATAACAAGTAAACCCAAAAAATGCTGTCTGACTTTGTATCACACGCCATTCTAAGAACAGCCAACCGTGCATGACGTGCGAAGCTTTCAAAGAACGGTAACACGCGAGGCGGGTTGCTTATATCGTCGAACTTCGGCCGTCGTCAAGAGACAATAATTTGTCATAATCGTAGCAGATACTTCCGGCACACGCCAGTACGAGCCCGGGAAAAAGTTCCCTTCTCGTGACCTGACCACACCAAAACAAAGAGTTAATTATCTAAATTAATTGTACTAATAAAAAAATCTTCCTGCCACGACCAGGGTGCGGCCACGAGCGGATTCAGGAATTGCTTCACGATGCGATGCAAAATGGCGAAGTCAAAAAGTTCGGGCTATGATAATTCCTTCACAATCAAACGTAGCGGCACGTGAGAAAATACCCGACGCCCTGCCCGCCTCCAGAACATCCCCTGGTCGCCCCAAAAAAATCCTCAACCAACCACCGCGCCCAGCAAATCGCGTCATGACGCCGCCCCATCACCGTCTGGAGAACGTCGCCAAGGCGCAAATCGGCGGCTCCACCAAAAAAACGTCTGACGACAAGCGCGAAAGGCCCCAACACCTCATTGCCAGAAGGCCTGTCCTAACGGTATAGGGGCGCTTCGGCGGAATACCGGCCCGGCCGTGCGCCCGGCCCAACCACCGGGACCATCGCCCCGGTCCGGGGCAAGGCCCCGGCGCTTCGGAGCACCCGCCAGGCGCGTGGCGTTTTTGCTGTTGCCCTTCCCCTGGGCGGGAAGTAGGCGGCAGTGCGTCCGTCGGCGAGGATTGAAATACAAAGCGTCTTGCCGCGACGGGGTATAACGCCCGGGACGAGACGCCATGGACCAAGCCCCTTCCCAAGGAAGGACAGGCACTATCGCCTCCACCCGCAACCTTCGGAGCCCCTTTGTCGTTTCCTTCCTTAACCATCGGTGACCTTACCATCCCCAGGGCCATCATCCAGGGCGGGATGGGCGTAGGCATCTCCCTTTCCGGTTTGGCTTCGGCCGTGGCCGCGGCCGGGGGCTTCGGCGTCATCTCGGCGGCCGGCATCGGCATGAACGAGCCGGATTTCGGCTCCAACTACATCGAAGCCAACAACCGGGTGCTGGCCAGGGAAATCCGGGCCGCCAAGGAAGCCGCCCCAGGCGGCGCCATCGGCGTCAACATCATGATGGCCATGGCCAACTTCGCGGAGCTGGTCAAAACCGCCATCTGCGAAAACGTGGACGCCATCTTTTCCGGGGCCGGCCTGCCGCTGGACCTGCCGGGACACCTGCCCGAAGGCGCGCGCACCAAGCTCGTGCCCATCGTGTCCTCGGCCCGGGCCGCCGTGATATTATGCAAGAAATGGCTGTCGCGCTTCGGCCGCACCCCCGACGCCTTCGTGGTCGAGGGCCCCATGGCCGGCGGTCATCTGGGATTCAAGGCCGAGCAGATCGACGACCCGGATTTCGTACTGGAAAAACTCGTCAGCGAGGTGGTGGCCGGGGTCGCCCCCTACACCGCCCCCAACGGCGCGCCCATTCCGGTCATCGCCGCCGGCGGCGTGTACACCGGGGCCGACATCCGCCGCTTCATCGAGCTTGGCGCGGCCGGCGTCCAGATGGGCACCCGGTTCGTCGCCACCCACGAATGCGACGCCGACGACCGCTTCAAGCAAAGCTACGTCGAGGCCACGGAAAAAGACGTGGTCATCATCAAAAGCCCCGTAGGGATGCCCGGCCGGGCCATCCACAACGAGTTTCTCGACCTTGCCGCCGAGGGCTCCAAGACGCCGGCCCGCTGCCCCTACCGCTGCATCCATACCTGCGACTACACCCAGGCCCCCTACTGCATCACCCTGGCCCTGGCCAACGCCAAGAAGGGCCGGCTGCGACACGGCTTCGCCTTTGCCGGCCAGAACGCCTGGCGGGTGGACCGCATCATGTCGGTGGCGGATCTCTTCAAGGAATTGGTCGAAGGCTACGAAGCGGCCGAGGCCGCCTCGCCAGCCTGAGGCCGAGCGCTCTGCTCAAGCGCGTCAGAGCAACAAACGCGCGCTGGCGGCATGGCCTATACGCAAACAGAACTTGATGCTGTTTGACCGAGAAAGGCGCGGCGGACCGAACAACCGGTCGCCGCGCCTTTTTACTTGCGCCCCAGAAACAGAAAGTACCGCCACAGGCCGCCGTAGGCCGGCCGCGCCTCATGACGGCAGGGCCGGAAACGGGACTGCAGTTCGGGGGCAAGGTGGCCGTCAAGCCGGACGTGGTTGACGCCCATCCAGGCACGAAACCAGGAGGCCGGCGTGTCGTCGAAGTCGACCACGGCAATGCGTCCGCCGGGAGCCAGATGCTCCCGGGCCGCTTCCAGGGCCGCGCCCCAGCCGGGATTGAACATGGTCAGGGCGTAGGAAAAGACGATGAGGTCCAGGGAACCCGGCACGAACGTGTCGGGGCCGTAAGCCGCGCAATGCAGCTGTACCGGGCAGGCCGTGCGGGACACGGCCCGGCGGGCACGCTCCACCATGGGCCGGCACAGGTCCACGCCGGTGAACGACGCCCCGGGCAGCGCCCGGGACAGAGCCAGAATATTGCGCCCGGTGCCGCAGCCGATCTCGGCCACCCGCGCCGGCCGCTCCAGGCCGTCCCGGGCCACGGCTTCGGCGGCCAAGCACACCAACCTGTCGCGGCCGAAAAGAAAACTCCAGCGCGTGGCGTCGTAGATGCGGGCGTGAAACCGGTAATACCCGGGCAGGGGCGAAACTTCCGCCGCCATCAGGCCACCACCGCCAGATGCTGGCTGCCATAGGTGCCGACCCGGTCGGCGCCGTGCAGCGCCTCGGTCACTTCCGGGAAAAAGGTCAGCCGCCGCCGGGCCGCCTCGGGCACAAACGCGACGTCCAGCCCGGCCGAACGCATGAGCACCCTGGCCCCGGGCGCGGCGGCGGCGAAAATGCGCTCCCACTCCTCGGCCAGGGCGGCCGGATCGTGGTTGGCCAGCCAGTCCTGATGGTCCAGCAGCACGAAATGGCTGTAGGGGCCAGGATGACGGGCCAGAAAGCCGCTAAGCGAGTCCGTATGGGTCGTCAGCCGCCCCAGACGCTCCCGGATTGCCTCGAAATGCTGTTCCTTCAAATATTCCGGGCAACATTCCGGGGCGTAGCGGCCGGTGAGGTACACCCGCCAGAAATAGTTCTCGGCCATGGCGGTTTCGGTGAACACCCGGCGCACCTTCTCGCGCACGAAGCCTTCCAGCCCGCCCGGATGGGAATCGCGGATGAGCGCGATTTGCGGGCGCGGCACGCCTAAAAGCGCCATGAGCGCCGGCCGGGCCACCAACCAACGGCTGAGGCGATCCCAAAAGATCGGCTCCACGGCAGCAAATGCCCGGCGCTGCTCGGCCAGATCCCCGGCGGCCAGCAAGCGCGGCAACTCGCGCCGCAGCCCGGGTTTGAGCAGCCCCAAAAGCCGCGTGAACAAAAAGGCCGCCGCCCCGGACGCGCCGTGATGGTAAAAGGAGCGCGACAACCGGCCGCCCTTGAAATACGCGATGTTCTTGTCCCAATAGGCTGCCGCGTAGGCTGGAAGATGCCCCCGCAGCCGGGCGTAGGTCGCGGCACAGGACGGCCCGCCGCCTTCGCCGAAAAAGGTGAAGAGTTCCTTGAAGGATGCCCTGCAGAAAAGCGCCCGCTTGAGCTCCAGCAAGGCGTTCTGGCGGAAGTTGAGGTCCACGCAGGCGACCTCGGCCGGCTCGTCCAGCAAATAGTCCAAGGCGTTGTCGCCGGCCGAGGTGATGACCACCACCCGCGAGTCGGTCCCAAGCGTCAACAGACGCCGGTCCAGGCGCGGGTCTTCCCAGCAGGTGTTGTAGACAAGGCGGTTGCCATGCACAAAACGGAAAAAAGCGTCGCCCAGACGCCGTGACACAGTACGATTCATGCCCGCCGTCTACCGCCGCCGCCCCGCCCCGACAAACGACGTTTCCGTGACGCGTTGTCGCATTATTGCCATGTGAAAAAAGAGGGAGGGAAGAAGAAAATGCCCGGCGGCCGTGGGCCTGAGGCCCCCGGACCCCCCATCTGGGAAAAAGGGGGCGGCTTCGCCGGAGAGTTATTCACGATCTTGCTAGCTCTTCCTGGAAGCTTCCAGTTTGGGGGCGCGTTTGCCGCCAGGTTCCTCCTGGCGGCAAACGCGCCCCCAAGCTGGGAGGGTCCGGGAGGGGGTACCCCCCTCCCGGCCGCCGCAAGGCATCTTCCCCTCTTTTTCTTATTTTCCCTTCATCTTACGCCTGTCTTCAATCTTCCAGGCCCATACGGCCATGGCGATGGCCACGCAGAGCAGCCCGGCCAGGGCATGGAACACCCCGGCGATACCAGCGGCCAGGGCGGCCGGCGGAGCGCTGGCGAAGTCGGCATGATCAGCGATGGAGCCGGTGGCGTGGACGATGCCGGAGAAAATCGTGGCCACCAGCGGCAGGCCGGTGGATTGGCCGAACACCCGGGCGTAGTTGGCCAGCCCCGAGCCGACGCCCAGGCGATGCGGCGGCATCTGCCCCATGATGGTCGTGTTGTTGGGGGCCTGGAAGATGCCTATGCCAAGCCCCACCGGCATGGTGCGCAGCAGATAGCCCCACCACGGCGTAAGTTCGGTGAGCGTCCCCAGGGCCAGACAGCCGCCGGTCAGGACCACCAGCCCCAGCAGGCTCATGCCCCGCGCGCCGTAGCGGTCGGCCAGGCTGCCGGACACCGGAGCGGTCACGGCCATGGAAGCCGGCAGGATCATGAGTAAAAGCCCAACTTGCGTGACGCTGTAACCTTGGCCGGCTTGCAGGAAAAACGGCATGATAAAGCCGCTGGCTCCGGTGACGAAGACCAGGGTGGCCATGGCCAGGGGCAGGGAAATGAGCGGGTTGGCGAAAAGGCTCAGGTCGAGCATGGGGGCCGGGCTTTGACGCTCCACCTTGATGAAGACGGCCAGCCCCAGGGCGCTGGCGGCCAGGAGGATCAAGGCCGCGGCGTCGGTGGGGCCGTGGCGCTGCATGAAGGTCATGCCCAGGCAGTAGCAGGCCAGGGTCAGGCAGGCGATGGCCGCGCCGGGCAGGTCGAAGCGTTCGCCCCGTCGCTGGGGCGGCAGGGCCGGCATGAAGCGGACGACGGCGAAAAGGGCCAGCAGCCCCAAGGGGATGTTGAGCAGAAAAAGCTCGCGCCAGCCCAGCAGGCCAATAAGCACGCCGCCCAGGGGCGGGCCGAGCATAAGGCCCATGGCCACGGTGGCGCCGATAAAGCCCAGCGCCCGGCCACGGCCGGATGGCGGAGCGATCTGGGTGACGATGGCCATGCCCAGCGCCTGGCTCATGGCCGCGCCGATGCCCTGCATGGCCCGAAAGCCGATGAGCCAGGACACCGACGGGGCCAGGCCGCAGCATAGCGAGGCCGCGATGAAAAGCACGAGCCCGGCGGCAAATATCCGCTTCTTGTCGTACATGTCGCCCAGGCGGGACACCAGGAGCAGCAGGCTGGCGATGACCAGCACGTAGCTTAAGATGACCCACTGGATGGTGGCGAAGTCCGTGGCCAGACTTTCGGTCAGGGTGGGCAGGGCCACGTTGACGATGCTCATGTCCAGCGTCGCCATGAACACCATGAGATTGACCCCGATCATGGCCAGGGCCGGGCGCGGGGTCGGGACATGGCCGGCTTGGGCGGTATGGTCTTGCATGAAAACGGACTTCCTTGGCTGGTCGATGCCGCCGTGTACCCCAACGGGCGGCGGCGGGGAAGCGGATTATCCGGCGGTGGGCAGGCGATGGTCGAGGGCGCCGCTCGTGACGGCGGCAAAGAGCCAGTGGGTGAAGCGGGCCAGGCTGTCCGGGTCGCTGCCCCGGGAGAGGGGATGGCGGGCGAGCAGTCGGTCCATGGCCGGCGGCAGTACGGCCGGCCCCGCCTCGCCCGGTTGCCGGGCATGGGCGGCGAGCTTTTGCCCGACGAGATTGACGCCCCGGTCCAGGAGCAGTTGGAGCGGCATGGGGCAGGTGAGCTGCCATTCGAGGTCAATAAAGCGCACGTCGCCGGTGGCCGGATGGCGCAGGACGTTGCCGGGATGGGCGTCGAGCAGGCTGCCGGGCAGCCACGGTCCGGCCATGGCGGCAGGGTAAAGCTCCCGGCCCAGATGGTCGCGGCAAAAGGCGGCAAAGGCCTCGGCCGCCCCGGGCATGGCCGGCCTGGCCCGGGAGGCGGCCAGCTCCATCCACTCGGCGACCAGCCGGCCGGCCCCGACCGGGTCGCCGTCTTCCACGGCGTCAAGGGCCAGTTCCAGATAGCTGGCGTAGCCCAGGCGATACGGCTCGGACGGCTTGACGCTCTGGCGGCCGGCGGCAAAGACGGCCGGCGGCAGGCCGTGGAGGTTTCGCCGGGTGACGGTGACGCCGCCCGCGCCGTCGTCAACGAACCGCGTCATGGTCTGGAAATGCGGCGGGCAGGAGTCGGCGTTGACGGCCACGGCCAGGGTGGACGCGTTGGCGGCCAGCAGGGGCGCGTCGGGGCTGGGTGCGGCCAGGACGAGAAAGGAATTCATGAAATGGCCGGCCACGCCCCCGGCCAGGGCCGAGCGCATAAAGGCCCGTTCGGCGAAAGCCGGTGCGGCCCGGCCGCCGGGATCGGCCGTGGGCAGCTCCAGCAGGGGCAGGGCGGCAAAGCCGGGCAGGCCAAGCGCCCGCTCGGACAGGACGCTGTCGGGCATCTTGTAGTCCGGGGACGGGTAGTGCCAGCGTGTGGCGGCAAACCCGGCCCGGGCCAGCATGGCGGCCAGGGTTGGCCGGTCGAAGGTGCGCACGCCCGGGTTGCCGGGGTAGCCGTTTAAGCCGTCGTAGGGCCGGCCGGTGTGGTCCTCGGGCAGGCCGGCCAGATACTTGTGGCCCATGCGGTTTTCAATGGCCAGCACCAGGCAGCCGCCCGGGGCGAGATAGCGCCGGGCCTCGGTCAGAAGCTTGTGGTAGGGTTCCGGGCCGTCCACGAAGGCCCCGGCGTATTCCAGGACGCCGATGAGCGTGACCACATCGAAACAGCCGTTATAGGGCAAGCCCACGGCGTTGGCCGTGACCACTTCCAGATTGGCGGCGTCCGGCAGGCGCGCCTTGATGACGGCGGCCCGCTGCGGCGCGCCCTCCACGGCGGTGACGGCGTGGGGGAGGCTGACCAGATGGGCGGTCAGCGCGCCGCAGCCGGCGCCGAGTTCCAGGATGCGGCCGGTGGGGCCGAAATCCAGCCAGGAGAGCAGGGTCTTGCGGCGTGGCGAGAGATGGTAGCGCACGGCCCAGGGCGCGTCCTTGGGGTAGAGCTCGTATTCGTTGACCTGGTGGTCGCGAAAAAAACGCAGCAGCCAGGCTTCCGAACCGTCGCTGTAGGCCACGGGCCGCCCGTCATCCGAAGCCCTTGGCTGGTCCTGGGGGTCATTTTCGTCGTGGGCCACGGGTCCGTCCTTGTTTCGGCTATTGCCGGGCGAACCATTCGGCCAGGCGGTCGCAGGCGGTGTCGATCTCGGCCGGCTCGGCGCCGTAGGACAGGCGCAAGCTCCCCTCGCCGCCCGGGCCGAAGCTGTCGCCGGGAATGGTGATGACCCTGGCTTCGCGGATCAGCCGCGTGGCCACGTCCATGGGCGCGCCCGGGACCGGATAGCGGGCCATGATGTAAAAGGCTCCGGCCGGCGCGTTGTAAGTAAGGCCTTCCATGGCGTCCAGGCGGGCCATGATGCGCGCCCGGCGCTCCCGCAGGGCGTCGATGAAGCCGGCGTAGACCGCCTGGGGGCCGGTCAGCGAGGCCAGGGCGGCGATCTGGGAAGGGGTGGGGGCGCAGATGGCCGTGCAGTCGTGGACCTTGAGCATCTGCCCCATGATCGGTTCCGGGGCAAAGGCAAAGCCCACGCGCCAGCCGGTCAGGGCGAAGCGCTTGGAAAAGCTGCCCACGGCCACGAGGTTGTCGCGCAGCTCCGGCAGGCTGGCCAGGGAAAAGGCCGGCTCGTCGTAGGCCAGGGCGTCGTAGGTGTCATCGCAGATGATGGTCAGTCCGTGGGTCAAGGCGACCTCGGCCACGGCCAGCAGATCGTCTTTGGCAAAAACCGCGCCCGTGGGGTTGTGGGGCGAATTGATGATAATCGCCCGGGTGCGCTCGGTGACGGCGGCGGCCACGGCCTCGGCGTCCAGGCTCCAGTCCTGGCGGCGCAGGGGCACAAGGACGGGCTGGGCTTCGGCCAGGAGCACCTGTTCCACGTGGGAGGGATAGAACGGCTCGGGCACGATGACTTCGTCGCCGCGCTCGCACAGGCACAAAACGGCGCACAACAGCGCCTCCATGCCGCCCACGGTGATGGCGATCTCCCGGTCCGGGTCGGCGATGAGGCGTTTTTCGGCGGCCAGCAGATCGGCCACGGCCCGGCGCAGCTCGGGCATGCCGGGCTGGAGCGAGTACTTGCCGGCCGAGGGCTGGTCGGCCAAGGCCCGGCAGACGGCCTCGGCCACATGGGGCGGAGTGGCGAACGACGGCACGCCCTGGCCCAGGGAGGCGCAGCCGCCGACTTCACTGGCCAGCATGGGCATGAGCTTGGTGGCGGAAATCTTGATGTTCTTGGCGCGCTGGCTGAAACGGTGGGAAAGACTTGTCACGACGGCTCCCTACGACAAGCCCGGGCCTGTCGGTGGCCCGGGGAAAAACGGCGCATGGCCGGGGCGGCGACAACGATGGATGTTGTCGTTGCCAAGAAAAACAGGCAACCCGGCATGGCCGCCCGGCAGCGAAAAACAATCCGCGCTGGGCGACCGGGGCCGCCTTACTGCGGCACGGCGATCTTGGGATGGGACGGAGCCGAGGCCGGAGCCAGGGGCGGCGCGGCCAGGGCCTTTTCGAATTCGGCCACGGAATAACCGGAAACGGCCCGGCCGTTGATCATGACCAGGGGCACGCCGCGGCCGCCGTACCGCTTGAAGCGCATGTTGGCGGTGGCGTCCTTGTCGATGTCGTAAACCGTGTAGGCAATGCCCTTGCCGTCGAAATAGGCCTTGGCCTTGGTGCAGTAGGGGCACCAGCTCGTGACGTAGAGTTCAACGGTTGGCCCGGCGGCGCGGGCCGGCACGGCGGCCACAAGGACGGCCAGGACGAGGCAGGCGGCGGCAAATCGGCCGAGGGCCGGGAAAACAATGCGGGGCATGGCGTGCTTCCGGTTGGGTGTTGGCAATCACTGGTGGTAGCCGGGGGGAGCGGGCCGCGTCAAGCCGGGCGTCGCGGCAGCGGCGGTTGCCGGGTCGGCGCGGGAGGTGCTAGGGAGGCGCCCATGCCGGGATACAAGACGCATATCGTGGGCGCGGCGGCGGTGACAGGCGGGGCGCTGGCCGCCACGTCGTGGCTGGGGGTCTATCGGCCGGGGTTCGAGACCATGGTCTGCCTGGGACTTTTTTCCGTGCTGGGCGGGCTATTCCCGGACGTGGACACCGATTCCAAGGGACGGCGCATTTTTTACGGCGCGGCCCTGGTGGTGGACGCCTTTCTCATCTTCCGGGAGCAGTACCGCTATGCGGCGGTGCTGGGGTTTTGCGCCCTGCTGCCGGCCATCGGCTCCCACCGGGGCTGGACCCATTCGTGGTGGGCGGCCCTGCTCATCCCGAGTTCGGTCTTGCTCGCGCCCATGCTGCTTTTAGGCCTGCCGTGGAAGCCCTTCCTGCCGTATTACGCGGCCACGGTGCTGGGCTATTTCTCCCATCTGCTGCTGGACCGCAAATTCTAGTGTCGCGTCCGCGAAAAGCGCATATGGTGTTTTTTAGTCAACGACCTAAAACCATTTATTTTTCTTAAAAAATACTATCGTATTTTTTAAGGAACGCGACACGAGCTTCGCGCCACACCGAGCACGATTGCATTTTCAACATACATCAGTGGGGTTGGCTTATTGTCCACCAGACGCCCAAGGCGTTATCGTGGCGCGGCACGAGCGCCGTGCCCCGCGCCTCCCTCTATGGCGTCAGATGCAGGCCATCGACAAGGCCCTGGTACTGCGGCGTGGCGCGAAAACTTTCAATGGCGGCATCAAGGCGGGCCATTTCCCCGGGGCTAACACCCAGGCCGCACATGATGTGGCGTCGTCCGCCCAGGGGTGAATCGGCCAGCCGCACGATCCGGATATGCTTACGCAAGGCGGGTTTGGCGGCCAATATCCAGGCCAGTTCCTCGGGTTCGACCAGCATGGCGTCCAGCCGGTCCTTGGCCAGCAGTTCGACCATATGGGCCGTGTCGGCAAAACGCTTGGTCGCCGGATACGCGGCCAGGAGATGATCGTATTCCGCGCCGTAGGAAAAGCCTTCTCGCAGGCCCCAGCGCCAGCCCGCGGCGAGCAGATCTGCCAAAAAGGGGCTGCAGGTCTCGGGCACGGGCAACGTGGCGCGCACGGCCACGGTCGTGGGCTGGTTGCGGTAAAGGGGCTTGCTGAAGCGGGCAAAGGCCTCGCGCTCCGCGGTCTTGTACCAACCCACGGCGCAGGCCCGGCTTGGGCCTTCCCGCAGCATGGCCACGACGCGGCCCGGCGGCATCTCCCGCACCGACACGGGAATGCCGGCCTGGGCAAAGACGGTCAGGGCCGTGGTGAGCAGGAACCCGCCCGCAGGCTGTCCATGCTGCAGCTGGTAATAGGGAGGGCGATCAAAAACGAGCAGCGACAACGGCTTCTGGGCCTGTCCCGCCGCTGGCGTCAGGGCTGGAGCCAGCATGGCCAGCGCCGCCAAAACGGCACGTAACAGACTTCGCGCCTTGGTTTTGTTCGGGAACAACCGCGTTACAGTCTTTGGCGGCAGGGTTTCCATATACCTTTTTTTGCGGAAAAGGCGGCCAATGTCAAAGGGCGATTCTCCGTCAATACGTGCTTGCATTTTGCCCGACCTAGTGCATAGATAAACAGTCAAGCCACTATCCCGCCTATACGACGGCCCGCCGCGCTTAGGGGAGCGACGCCAGCATGAGCAATACCAACATCCTCCTGGAATCCGGCACCAACGAACTCGAAATCGTTGAATTTTATCTGGAGGAACCCACCCCTTCCGGCAAGACCTACACCGGTTATTACGGGGTCAACGTGGCCAAGGTGCTGGAGATCATCCGCCTCCCCAAAGTCACGGAGATGCCGCAAACGCCCCATCCCTGCGTGCTGGGCACCTTCAATCTGCGCGACAAGGTCGTGCCGCTGGTGGACCTCAGCCTGTGGCTCGGCAAGGACCGCTCCCACAACGCCTCGGACAAGGTGGTGGTCACGGAGTTTAACCGGGTGGTCAGCGCCTTTCGTGTCTCCGGCGTCACCCGCATCCATCGCCTCAGCTGGGAACAGATCGAACCCCCAAGCATCCAGGTGCAGACCTATTCCGGCAACTCGGTCACCGGCGTGGTCCAGCTCGACACGCGCGTGGTTTTCATCCTCGACATGGAAAAGATCGTGGCCGATCTCAACCCGGAGCTGGCCCTCAAGGAACTCGACGAGGTCGTCTTCGTCGAGCGGCAGAAGGAACTGCCGGACAAGGACATGATCTTCAAGGCGCTTATCGCCGACGATTCCACCACCATCCGCCGCATGATCGGCACGTCGCTGGAAAAAGCCGGTTTCGAGGTCACCCGCACCATCAACGGCCGCATCGCCTGGGACCAGCTCGTTGACTGGAAGGATGCCGCCGCCAAGGAAGACCGGCCCATCACCGATTTTTGCCATATCCTCGTGTCCGACATCGAAATGCCGGCCATGGACGGCCATAGCCTCACCCGCAAGGTCAAGGAGGACCCTGTCCTCAAACGCCTGCCGGTGATCCTTTTTTCCTCGCTCATCACCGACAGCCTGCGCCACAAAGGCGAAGCCGTCGGGGCCGACGATCAGGTGTCCAAGCCCGAAATGCTCCAGCTCGCCGAAAAAGCCCGCGCCCTGGCCTGGGAACGCCTGGCCCACGGCGAATAGCAGAATTCACGATGCTCCGGGAGCCGGGGCCTTAGGCCCCCGGCCCCCGAAAGGGATGCGGCAGAAGTCAGGCCGGGGCTGTTTCGGGCGTCTGGCCGGCTGGCTCGAACAATTCCCGCCGCACCCGGTCGCGTTCGCGGTCGATCTGCTCGGCGCTGGCGCCCAGTTCACGCAGGAGATACGTGGACATGGCCAGCGCCACCTCGCCCTCGCCGGAAAAAACCGCCTTCGCCCCTTCCTGGCGCAGCGCCTGGGCTTCGCGCAGGTAGCCGGTCCGACTGACGATGCGTATCTCCGGCCGCAGTTCCAGGGCGGCCTCCACGATCTCCCGCGCCGGCAGGTCCGAAGCCGTGATGAAAAGGCTGGCCGCCGTCTCGACGCCGGCATGGAGCAATATCTCCCGGCTGGCAGCGTCGCCGTGCACCACCCGCTTGCCGGACGCGGCCAGGGCGCGCACGGTGTCGATGTTCATCTCCACTACCACCGGCTCTATGCCGTTATCGGCCAGAATGCGGCACAGCGTGCTGCCCACCGGCCCATAGCCGACCACGATGGCGGACAAACTGCCGCCGGCCGCCTCGGCCGCGTCCTCGGCCGTGAGCCGTACTGTCCGGCCCCGTCCCCGGGTCAGGCGCGCGGCCAGGGGGGCTACGCCCTGATACAGCCAGGGGTTGAGGATGATGGACACCACCGAGGCGGCCACTAAAGCCGTGCCCGCCTCCTTGGGCAGGATGCCCAGGCTGGTGGCCAGCGTGGCCAGGATAAACGAAAATTCGCCGATCTGGGCCAGGGCCGCCGAGACCGACAAGGCCACCACCAGGGGCCGGCCCAAGGCCAGCACCACGATGAGGGCGGCTAGCGGCTTGCCCACAAGCACGATGCCCAAGGTCGCCAAAGCCAGTGGCCACTGGGTCACCAACGCGGCCGGGTCGAGCAACATGCCCACGGACACGAAAAAGAGCACCGCAAAGGCGTCGCGCATGGGCATGGCGTCCGAGGCCGCCCTGGCCCCGAATTCCGACTGCCCCACGATCATGCCGGCCAAAAAGGCCCCCAGGGCCATGGACGCCCCGAAAAAGACCGCCGCGCCGACAGCCAGTCCCAGGGCCGAGGCCAAGACAGCCAGGGTGAACAGCTCGCGCGCCCCCGTGCGGGCGATGTGTCCGAAAAAGCGCGGCAGCAGGTAGCGGCCGGCCACGGCCGCCACGGCGACCAGGGCGAAAAGCTTGCCGCCGGCCACGGCCAGGGTCCGGCCCAGGCCGGCATCGCCCGCTCCCGGGCCGTAAAGCGTGGGCAAAAGCACCAACACCACGATGGTGAACAGATCCTCGACAATGAGCCAGCCCACGGCAATGTGCCCGGTGGGGGTGTGCAGGGCCTTGTTGTCGGCCAAGACGCGGGTCAGCACCACCGTGCTGGCCACGGAGATGGCCGTGCCGAAGACCGCCCCGGCCGTCCAGGACCAGCCCAGGGCGTGGGTGACCACCGTCCCCAGGACCGCCGAGGCCGCGATCTGGGCCACGGCCCCGGGCACGGCCACGCCGCGCACGGCCACGAGGTCTTTCAAATGGAAATGCAGTCCCACCCCGAACATGAGCAGGATGACGCCGAGTTCGGCGAACTGGTTGGCGATGGAGCCGTCGGCCACAAATCCCGGGGAAAACGGACCGATGCAATAGCCGGCCACGAGGTAGCCGACGATGGGCGACAGCGACAGGCGCTTGGCCAAAAGCCCCAGGGCCAGGGCGGCCACCAGACCGGCGGCCAGGGTCACGATCAGGTCAATGTCGTGCGGCATCAAGCCTCCTTGCCGCAACAATCCTCTCCGGGACCGGCTCCGCCGGCATCCCGCGCATCATGCTGCATGTTTATGGCGGGCCGGGGCTGGCCCAGCCCGCCCGGTTGTCGATCAGAGTTGCAGAAATTCCTTGCTGCCGCACAGCGGACAGCAGGTTCCGCCCGGATGTTTCGTGCCGCAGGAAGCGCAGGCCACTTCCACATCCCCGCCTTCGGGATGCTTTTCGCCGCACAGCCGGCAATGGGTGAAATCCGGATCGTTTTCGGCCTGACACTTGGGGCAGGTCCACGGGGTGCGTGGGTCGGACATGGCTGGCCTCCTGCGTGTTGCGCGGCGCTGCAAGCCCCGCGTTAGAGCCACCCTACCTGAAATTGTCGCCAAAAGCCAAGCCGCCGCCATTTTTGCCGCGCACCGGCGCATTGACACCCCAGCCCGGCCTCCGGTAGGCCCTAACCCATGCACGACGCGCCGCCCTCTTCCGAGGCTGAACTCGCCGCCGGCCAGGCCAAGCGCCTGCAAGAGGCGGTGGAGAGCCTTTTTGCCTGCTGCCAGACCCGCATCGCCCTGCAAAGCGAGCGATTCGATCTGCCACCGGCCGCCATGCGGGCGCTCATTGCCCTGGGCGAAACCCGCTATCTGGCCCCCGGCGAACTCGGCCGCCGTCTTGGCGTCACCAAAAGCCGCGTCACGGCGCTCACCGCCGACCTGACCCGCCGGGGCCTCATCGAACGCCGCCCCGACCCGGCCGACGCCCGGGTGACGCTTTTAAGCCTCACCCCGGCCGGCAAGCGCGTGCGCGAGGAGGTCCGGGAATTCCTGGCCGGCCTGTTCGCCGCCATGCTCGGCCAGGTGGACCCGGCCCAGCGCGAAGCCCTGCTCGCCTCCCTGGACATGCTGCGCCGCTGCATGGACGTCGTGCGCGCCGACATCACCGGCTAACCGTCGCTCGCCCCTGCTCTTTGCCCTTTATTGGCCCCAGCTCTTGGGAGCCACTTCACAGCATTGCCCCTTTGCTTCATAGTGCGGCCCATGGAAATTCCCGTTCTGCCCGACGTCACCGTCGTTTTCGGCTTGGCCGTGGTGGTCATCCTGGTCTGCCATCGCCTGAAGGTGCCGGCCATCGTCGGCATGTTGCTGACCGGAATGCTCTGCGGCCCCCATGGCCTGGGGCTGGTCCGCTCGGCCCACGACGTTGAAATCCTCTCGGAAATCGGCGTCATCATGCTGCTTTTCACCATCGGTCTGGAACTTTCCCTGGCCGACCTGTCGCGCCTCAAACGCCCGGTCTTCATCGGCGGGTCGGCCCAGATGGCCCTCACCTGGGCCGTGTTTTTCGCCGTCCCCTATTATCTGCTGGATTTCTCCGGCGGCTCATCGGTGCTCATCGGCATGTTGGCCGCCCTGTCCAGCACGGCCATCGTGCTCAAAACCCTGCAAGAGTGTTCCCAGATGGAGGCTCCCCACGGCCGGGTGAGCCTGGGCATCCTCATCTTCCAGGATTTGCTGGCCGTGCCCATGATGCTTGCCGTGCCGTTGCTGGCCGGGCGCACCTTTGGCTTTACCAATTCCATCGTCTACACCGTGGGCAAGGGCGCGCTGATCCTCGTGCTGCTGGTCTTTTTCGCCAAAAAAATCATGCCCGGGCTGCTCCTTTCCATTGTCCGCACTCGCAGCCGCGAACTGTTCCTCATGACCGCCCTGGCCATCTGCATGGCCGTCAGCCTGCTTACCGCCTCCATCGGCCTGTCCCTGTCGCTGGGGGCCTTCCTGGCCGGGTTGCTCCTGTCCGGCTCGGACTACCGCGAAAATCTCCACGAAGCCGTGCTGCCCTTTAAGGACGTCTTCACGTCGCTGTTTTTCATTTCCATCGGCATGTTGCTCAACGTCGGGTCGGCCTCGGCCCATCTCGGCGAAGTGATCGTGGCGGCTCTCCTGCTGCTGGTCACCAAGGCCGCCCTGGCCGGCACGGCGGCCCGCATCCTGGGCTACCCGACCCGCACCGCCGTGCTGGTCGGCATGGCCCTGTGCCAGGTCGGTGAATTCTCCTTCATCCTGGCCAAGACCGGTTTCGACAAGGACGTCATCTCCGAGCATTTCTACCAGAAATTCCTGGCCGCCAGCATCCTGACCATGGTGTTGGCCCCGTTTTGCATCACGCTCGCCCCGCGCATCGCCGCCCTGGTCTGCCGCTGGCTGCGGGTGTGCGACGCGCCAGACGAATTGCCCGCCGCCCACTACAGCAACCACCTCATCATCCTGGGCTTCGGGGCCGGCGGCCGCCAACTGGCCCGGGCAGCCAAAAACGCCGAAATCCCCTACGTCATCCTGGAAATGAACCCGGACACGGTGCGAAACGAAGCGAAAAAGGGCGAACCCATCCTTTTTGGCGACGCCTCCAAGCCAGGCGTACTGTCCCACATCTGCGTCCAGGAGGCCAAAGCCCTGGCCGTGGTCATCTCCGACGCGGCCGCCTCGCGCCGGGCCGTGGAAATCGCCCGCCAGGAAAACCCGGCCCTCTACATCGTGGCCCGCACGCGGTTCAACACCGAAATCACCGCCCTGCTCGACCTCGGAGCCAACGACGTCATCGCCGAGGAATTCGAAGCTTCGCTTGGCGTCTTCACCCGGGTCATGGACAAGTTCATGATCCCCCATGACGACATCGAGAGGATGGTGGCCGACATCCGGCGCGAGGGCTACAAATCCATGCTGCCGGGCAGCTTTGACGAACTGGCCGTCCATGTGCCGGACAAGTCCCTGGCCGGGCTGCACGTGGCGGTGTTCACGGTGGATACGGCCTCGCCCCTGGCCGGCCGGTCGCTCATGGACGTGCACCTGCGCCGCGAACACGACCTGACCGTGGCCGCCGCAAGGCGCGGCGACGAATTCGTGCCCAACCCCGACGGACCGTTCGTGCTGTCGGCCGGCGACCGGCTCTACGTCATGGGCACGGCCGAGGCGTTGAAAAAGGGCGCGGGGCTTTTTCGGGGAGCTTGAGAAGAAAGAAGAAAGAAGAGGCCTCCAGCGGCCAAAGGGGCTGAGCCCCTTTGGAAACCCCACCTGGGGGCCGGCGGTCAGCTCCGTAGGATGAATGCTAGACGGGCCGCCGCCAGATCGAACAGCGCGTGGCCCACGCTTTTAAAGACCACCGGCCCGGCCGGGCGCGGCGGCGCGCCGTCCAGCACGTCTTCCAGGGGCGTCACGCGCCCCCAATCCACGCCGGCCCGCAGATAATCCCCGGCCTCGGCCTTGGCCGCGGCCAAATCATCGACAAATAGCGACGCCCGCTCCACCAGCGAGGCCGGCAGCTCGGCGGCTTGGGGCGTAAACGACCCCACCGCCGCGACAAACGCCTCGTCCCGGACGTTGTCGGCAAGGACCGGCTCGGCGCTCGTCGTGGCCGTGACGATGAGTCCGGCCCGGGCCGTCAGCCGGTCGCGCTCGCCCGGGTCGGCCGTGACGGCTACCGTCACACCCAGGGCCGCCAGCTCACTGGCCGCCGCCGCAAGCCGGGCCGGGTCGCGGCCGCACAGCACGATTTCCCGCACCCCAAGGCCCTGCCAGAAAGCCGCCGCATGGCCCCGCGCCTGCACCCCGCTGCCGACGACGACCAGCGGCCCGGCCGGTTCCTTGGCCAGCCGCCGCGCGGCAAGCAGCGTCACCGCCGCCGTGCGCCGGGCCGTGACCGTGGGGCCGTCCAGGCTTCCCAACCGCTCGCCCGTGGCCGCGTCCAGCACCGTCACCTCGCCCTGGATCACCGGCCGCTCCCGGTTGCCGGGATGCACGGTGATGGTCTTGACCACGGCCATGGCCCCGTCCGCCGCCGGCATGCACAAAAGCACCCCGCCAGGCACAGGCACGGCCAGACGCTCAGGCGCGAAGGCCTCGCCGGCCTTCCTGGCCCGCAACACGTCGGCCACGGCGTCCGAGAGGGCAAGATAATCGAACAGGCTGGCGACAGGGGGTGTGACGGTGGTTGCGGCGGTGGACATGGGGGAAGCCTCCGGCGGCCGGGGGGATGATCCCCCCGGACCCCTGCAACGGGGAAAGGGTTTAAGGGGGCCAGCCACGCGCGGTAGCATTTATGGTCGGCGCAAGCGCTTTGACTTGCCGGCGACGGAATCGGCATTCGCCAATTTCCGGCGGCCAAGGGGTCCACGCTTTGTCACCCTACCGACGCTTGAAACGGATGGCAAACCGCCTGTCAAAGCGCCGCATTCAACAAAAAGGCCGGAGCGCCATCGACGCCCCGGCCTTGCATAAGCCAATCCCATTTGCCGCGCGTTGTCGTCCGCGCCGCCAGCCGGCATCAAGCCGGCCAGATTCCCCGAGAAAACTCAGGCTCGCCGCCTAGGCCTCGTCCTTCTCGGCCCTGTGTCCCACCAGCCAGGTCTGCAGCTCGTCCATGTAGGTGTAGAAACACGGCGTGAGATACAGCGTCACCATCTGGGAGATGACCAGGCCGCCGGCGACCACGAGGCCAAGCGGCTGGCGGGCGTCGCCGCCAGCCCCCATGCCCAGAGCGATGGGGAAGATGCCGGCGATGGCCGCCACCGTCGTCATCATGATGGGACGAAAGCGGACGACGCAACCCTCGAACACGGCGTCAAAGGGCGACTTACCCTCTTTCTCGGCCTCAATGGCGAAGTCGATGACCATGATCGAGTTCTTTTTGACGATGCCGATGAGCATGATGATGCCGATGAAGCCGTAGAGGTCGAGTTGTCGGCCAAAGACCAACAGCGTGAGCAAGCCGCCAAGGGCCGCCGAGGGCAGGCCGGACAGAATGGTGATGGGGTGGATGAAACTCTCATAGAGGATGCCGAGAATGAGGTAGATGATCATGATGGCCAAGAACAGCAGAAACGGCACGCTGGCCAGGGATTCCTTGAAAGCCGTGGCCTGGCCTTCGAAGATGTAGCTGATGTTGGTCGGCAGCTCCTGCTTGGACAGGGCTTCGATGGCCGTGACGGCCTCGCCGATGGAATAGTTGCCGGCGGTGTTAAAGGAGATGGTGACGGAAGTGAGCTGGCCGGTATGGTTGACGACCAGCGGCCCGGTGTCTTCGGTCATCTTCACCAGGCCGTTTAAGGGCACCAGCACCGGCGTGCCGTCGGAATTGGTCTGGTTGGTGCGCACGTAGAGCTTGTTCAAAAGGTCCGGCCGGCGCTGGTACTCGGGCTGCACTTCCACGATGACCTTGTAGGTGTCGGTGGAGCCGTAGAGGTTGGTGAGCTGACGCGCGGCGTAGGCGGTCATGAGCGCCGTTTCGATGGACGAAGCCGTGACCCCAAGGGCTTGCGCCTTGTCGCGGTCGATGTCGATGCGCACCTGGGGACCGTCGATCTGCATGTCGGTGTTGACGTCGGTGATCTCTTTGAGCTTGCGCATGGACATGGCCATCTTGCGGGCCACGGGATAGAGCTCGCCGGGATCGGGCGAGAGCAACGTGTACTGGTAGAGCGCCTTGGTCTGCTTGCCGCCGATCTGGATGGAGGGCGGATTGTACATGAAGACGAAGAGATCGGGCACCTCGGCCATCTTTGGGCGCAGGTCGTCGATGATCTGCTGGGCGCTGCGCTTGCGATGCTCCATGGGGGCCAAAAGCGGGAACATGGCGGCGTTGTTCATGGAGGTGTTGGGACCGCCCACGCCCACGACGCCGATGAACTTGAACACGTCAGGGTCGGCCATGAACACGCGCCCGACCTTGAGCACCCGGTCCTTCATGGTCTCGAAGGAAGCCGACTGCTCGGCCATGCCGAAGGCGTAGAAGATGCCGGAGTCCGTGGCCGGAATAAAGCCCGTGGGCACCACGGTGAACAGCCAGAAGGTCAGCCCCAGGATGGCCATGGACAGGATCATGACGAAAAAGCGGAACCGCAGGGCCAGATGCAGCGACTTCTCGTAACCGTGCTCGATCCATTTAAAGATCTTGCCGGACTCGGAGATCTTACCCGACAGGAACCGGCTGCACATCATGGGCGTGAGCGACAACGTGACAAAGCCCGACACGAGGATGCACAGCGTGATGGTGATGGCCATTTCGTTGAGCACGCGCCCGAGGATGCCGGCCATGAACATGATGGGAATAAAGACCACGGCCAGGGACAGGGTCATGGAGATGATGGTGAAGCCGATCTGGCGCGCCCCGTCCAGGGAGGCCTGCATGATCTTTTTGCCCATCTCGGTGTGGCGCACGATGTTTTCGATCATGACGATGGCGTCGTCCACGACGAACCCGACGGCCAGGATGATGGCCATGGCCGAGAGGTTGTCGATGGAAAACCCGAAAAAGACCATGAGCGAGAGCGTGCCGATAAGGGCCGTGGGCAGGGCCAGGCTGGCGATGATGGTGGCCGGCAGGTTGTTGAGGAACAGGTAGACCACGATGACGACCAGGGAGATGGACAAAAGCAGGGTGAACTGGACGTCGTCGATGGCTTCCTTGATGGACTTGGAGCGGTCGTAGAGGAATTCGAGCTTGACCGAGGGCGGCAGCGTTGCCTCGATGCTCGGGATCATGGCCCGGATGGCGTCCACCAGCTGGATGGTGTTGGTGCCGGCGGCGCGTTTGACGGCGATGACGATGCCTTGCTGCTGGTCGAAAAAGGCGGCGTTTTTGTCGTTTATCGTGGAATCGATGGTCTGGCCCACGTCCTGCAGCCGCACCGGGCTGCCGTTTCGGTAGGCGATGATCTGGCGGTTGTAGGCTGTGGCGCTGGTCAACTGGCCCTGGGCCTTGATGGTGAACAGGCGATCAATGCCGTAGAGGGAGCCGGTGGGCTGCAGCACGGTCTCGTTATTAAACGCGTTGGCCACTTCGTCGATGCCAATCGACAGGGCGGCCAGCTTGTCGGGGTTGACCTGGACCCGTGGCGAATAGGTCTGGTCGCCGTAAACGGCCACCTGGGCCACGCCGTTGATCATGGAGATGCGCTGGGCGATGTAGACCTTGGCGTAGTTGGTGACGCGGAACAGCGGCATGGTGTCGCTGGAGACGCGGATATAGATGATGGGCATGTCGGCCGGGTTGACCTTCTGGAAGGTCGGCGGGCTCGGCATGTTGGTGGGCAGGCTGCCCTGGGCGGCGTTGATGTAGGTGAGCACGTCGGTGCCCGCGCCGTCGATGTTGCGCGACAGGTCGAACTGCAGCGTGATGGTGGTGGTGCCCAGCGAGTTGGCCGAGCTCATGGACTGCAGGCCCGAGATCGAGGTGAACTGGCGCTCCAGCGGCGTGGCCACGGCCGAGGCCATGGTTTCGGGGTCGGCGCCGGGCAGCGAGGCCGTCACCTGGATGGTGGGGAAGTCGATGCTCGGCATTTCGCTGATGGGCAGCGAGAAATACGAGACAATGCCGAAGAAGACCAGCGCGGCCATCAGCAGCGTTGTCGCCACCGGCCGCTTGATGAAAAGATCGGTCATGACTGGTTCCCCTACTCGGCCCCGGCAGCGGCATCAGACTTCTTGACCTTGTCCGCCACTGCCTGGGGGGAAACCGGCCCTTCCTTGTAGGTCGTCCCATCCACGATCTTGATGGGCACGCCCGGGAACAGCTTGATCTGGCCCGAGGTGATGACCTTTTCTCCGATGGCCAGCCCCTTTTCGATGACGGTCTGGTCCACGATCTTGCGACCGGCCGTCACCGGGCGGATTTCCACGGTGTTGTCGGGTTTGGCAATAAAAAGCGAGGCCCCGGATTGGGTGGCGACCACGGCGCTGGACGGCACGAGCAGCGTGTCGGCGGTCTGGGCCAGGACCACCGAGGCGTCCACGAACTGGCCGGGCCACAGGGCGCGGTCGGTGTTGGGGAACACGCCCTGCAGGGTGATGGTGCCGGTGGAAGTGTCCACGGTGTTGTTGATGACGTTGAGCACGCCCTTGGCGGCCACTTCCTGGCGGCCGGGATAACGGACGTCCACGGTGAGCTGCCCCTTGGCGGCGTAGGCGCGGATGTCGGGCAGATATTTTTCGGCCACGGCGAACTGGACGTTGATGGGTTCGATCTGGTTGAGGGTGATGATGACGTCCTTGTTGGCCTCGATGAGGTTGCCGGTCTTGTACTGCTGCAGGCCGACCACGCCGGTGCAGGGCGCGTGGATGTAGCAGTAATCGAGATTGACCTTGGCGTTGACCACGGACGCCTCGTCCACCTTGACCTGTTCGTCGGCCTGTTGCCAGGCGGTGCGCTTTTGCTCGTAGTCTTCCTGGCTGACCACGGCCTGGGCCACCAGGTCGCGGAAACGCAGCCAGTCGCGTTTGGCCTGCAGCGCCGTGGCCCGGTCCCGGGCCAGGGTGCTCTTGGCCTCGTCAAGTTTGGCCTTGTAGGAGTCGGGATCGATGACGAGCAGCAACTGGCCTTCCTTGACCACGTCGCCTTCGGCAAAAAGGGTCTTTTGCAGCACGCCCGTGACTTGGGAGCGCACGCTCACCGTGCGCACGGCATAGACATGGCCGATGCCGTCCACGGCCAGGGGGGCGGTGGTGGCCTTGGCCTCCATGACCGTGACCTCGACCGGGGTCGGTTTTTCGGCCTGGGGCTTTTTCTTTTCGCATCCGGCCAGCAGCGCCGAGAGGACAAACGCCAGCAAAACGGCGGCACAGGCGCTGGACCGGGCGGCCGAGCGGGAAATCGTGACAGGCATGGATGCGGTCTCCTCTCGTTGGCGTCGCGGCGCGACGCACCAGGCCCAAGGGGCGGATGCTACGCGACACAGCGGGGCAAATGCCATCCCTCTCCCGCACATGCCTGCGAAAGTCAAGGGATTAACCAGAGTTGTAACGTGCCGACGCCGGATCGGCCAATACTTCGCTTATTGGATGGCCTGCTTGCCCAGATACGGCCCATAGAGTTGGGCTCGGTATTCGGTGTCGACCAGCCGGCGCAGCAAGGCCACGTTGACGGACTTGCGCAACAGCGAACCGCGCGGAAAGGCAAAACCGTAGAGCTGCGGATCGAAAAAGCCCGGCAAAATCCGCACGTCGCCGGTAAAATCCCGGTGCTGGTAGTAATGTAAAATGGGCTGGTCGTGGACAAAGGCGTCGAGATCGCCGTCCACCAGGGCGGTGAGGCCCGCGTCCACCGTCTGATACCGGCGCACGCCGATATGGCCGGCCACCAGCTCTTCCTCGGCGGCGCTGTCCTGCAACACGCCTACCCGCACCTTGGGCAGATCGTCCGGGCCATGCACCCGGCCGGTCAAGGTGTCCACGGTCAGCGACGAGGTGATGCCGGCGGTGAAGGTGGCCAAAAGCGCCACCGAAGCAAACATCCAGACCATGGCCAGGGCGCGTCCCATGAAGGTTTTGGGCGTGGCGTCGCCGTAGCCCACCGAGGTCATGGTCACGGCCGACCACCACATGCCGTCGCCTATGCCCTTGCCGCCGGGCCGGAAATGCTCGGGATTGCGCCGCCGCTCCAGCAGCCAGACCCCGATGCCGACCAGCAGCAGCAGTGCCAGCAGGGAGCCGACGTAAAAGAGCACCTGGGAAGAAAATATGGCGTCCACGACGCGCTCGACGGCGCTTTCCGCCACGGCCGGCACGGCGATGCCCAGGCCCGAATAGTAAAAGGGCTGGGAGAAATCCATCTGCGCTTCGCGCTCGGGGGTCAGGGACAAGGCGGAAACGCCCACGTCCACCTCGCCCCCGCGCACGGCGGCGAGCAACGCCTCCAGGCCGTATTCCCGGGTGGTGAAGCGCAGGCCCAAATCCTGGGCCACGTCCTCCCACAGGTCGTAGGCCACGCCGATGTAGTTGCCGTTGGGGTCTTTTTCCACAAACGGCGGGGCAATGACCACGCCCACGGTCAGGGTGCGGCCGGCAAAGGACGGATCCACCGGTTCGAGCTTGGACTCGCAGGCCCCCTGCCCGGCCACGGCCAGCACCAACGCCGCGCATCCCAGGGCGGCCAGAAGAAGTCGGCGCATTATTCCTCGCCTCCCGTCGTCGGCGTCGGAGCCGGCCAGCGCCGCCTGGCGTGGACCCGCCGCAACAAACGCACCTTGCCAAACACCTTGCCGCGCTTTTGCCGCAGCTCCTCACGCTGGGCTTCGAGCTGCATGGCCTCGGTGCCCTTGGGCTTGTACTTCACCTTCACTCCCTGGAACGGCACGAGAACCTTGTTGTCCTGGAACACCTGGTCAATGGTCGTGGACAGTTCGGACTGCACGTCGAACTTCTTGATGAAGTTGTCGATCCACACTTGCAGGTCGAACTCCAGGCCCAGCCGGCCGAAGGTACGCAGCAGCACCTCGGGCGGCGGATTTTTGAGCACGTCTTTGTGCTCCTTGGCAATGCCGAGCAGGAGCTTGCGGACCTTCTTGATCTTGGTGCCCGGGGCCACGGTGACCGGGATGGTCAGACGCAGGGTGGTCCCCTGGTAGGAGAGATTGACGATCTCGCCGCGCAGGAAACTCGAATTGGGGATAATGACCGTGGTGTTGTCCAGGGTGCGCACGATGGTGTTTCGCACCGAAAGGTCCACCACCTCGCCAAGGTTTTTGCCCTGCTGGATGATGTCGCCCTTTTTCACCGTGCCGCCGAACATGATGATCAGTCCGCTGATGAAGTTGTTGACGATGTCCTTGAGGCCAAAGCCGATGCCCACGGACAGGCCGCTGGCGATCCAGGTCAGCGCGCCCAGGGGCACGGCGAACAGATGCAGGGAGAAAAGAATAAACAGCGTCCAGGTGATGTAGGAAAAGGCCGCGCCCACGGTATGGGCCAGCCCCGGGTCCATGGGCTTGCCCCGGAAATTGATGAAGGTAAGGGACTCCTGGAACCAGGCCTGGACGAGGCGCAACAGGAAAAAGCTGATGACCAGCCCCGAGACGGCGTCCAGGGACACCGTGGCCTTGCCCACGGAAAAGGTCATGGCGAAAACGTATTCCATAAGCCCCGGGCCGCCCATGAAGAGCAGCACCCAGGCGATATAGAGCGCCGCCAGCACCGTGACGGCCAGGGGCTGGGCCAAGTGGGCGATGGAGCGCGTCCGGTCGGCCGCCATGGCCCCGAGCCAACGCTGGACCGCCCCCGAGACGTAGACGGCCAGATAGAGCATGAACACGGCCTGCACCAACATGATGGCCTGGGGGCCGAAGCCGGCCAGGGCCGCCACGCCCGAGATCAGGAGCAGCCACACCACAGGGCAGCGCCAGCCCAGGCCCCGCGTCAGCCGCCAGACGCCCAGTCCCGAAACCACCGGCCACACGGCGCAGGCCGCCGAGGCCGGCAAATTGAAGATGTCCAGCGAGACCCCGGCCAAAAAGCAGCCAAACAGCACGGCCAAGACGCTGCCGCCGCCGGACAGGCGGTAGAGGCCGTAGGCCAGGAAGACGACCCAGACCAGGGAGGTGAACTGGTTGCCGACATAGAGCAGCGAATGGCGGGCCAGAAAAAAGCCCAGGCCAACGGCCAGACAGGCCAAGCCGGCCCGGCGCGACGGCCAGGTCTCCGAACGGCGCAAGGCCAGAAAACGCACGGCCCAAAAGGCCAGGCCGGCATAGACCGTACCCAGCAGGAAAAACGTCCCCCAGGGCGTAAACCGCAAAATAGGCCCCCAGAAGCGCGGCGAGGCGTCGGCCCATTCGACGACATCGTCCAAAAGACCCATCACATTGGCTGGATGCAGCAAGGACCCGGCGGATTGGAGATAGGTCTGTCCGAAGACGGCGATGAACCGGTCGGTCTCATCGTTGCGTGCAGCGGCGATGTCGGCGGTCAGGGCGTCGGCCTGGGCCAGGGCGGCGTCGACGTCCTCCTTGACCGCGTCCACGGCGTGCTTGAGTTCCTTGAATTCCCGGCCCGGTCCGGCCAGCTCTTCGTTTATGAGATCGGCGTATTCCCGGCTGGCGTTTTGGGTCCTGATCTGGCGCAGGGTGGCGTATTCCTGCTTGGTGCGGGCCAGGGCGTCGCGGATGTCCTCCAGGGGGCCGCGAGCCACGTTGACCGCCTTGTCGAGTTCGGCCAGCTCCATGAGCAGGGTGCGCGAGGCCCAGGGCGTGTCGCCGGCCACGCCGCGCAGCAGCAGGAGCTGGTCCAGCCGGCTGCTGACCTGGGACAGATCCGTTCCCAGAGCGTTCTTGATCCCCGGCAAATCCCGGTGCAACCGGTCGAGTTCCTGACGCTTGAGCACCACGTTTTGCGACAACCCGTCGGCAATGGACCGCCACAGCTGTTCTTCGTCCGTCGCCGAGGCCCAGGCGGCCTGCCACAGGAGGGTCGTCAGCAACAGGCCGATGACCCCGAACGCCGCCCTGATTCCGGCGTTTTTCCAGACCCGACGCCCCATGGACACTCCTTTCTTCGTATCGGATTTCCCGAATGGAAAGTAGCGCGCGTGGCCGGTCAAACGCAAGGCCGACGTTGGCGGCCGGGCCTGGCCGCCGGCCAGGGCGGCCGGTCCGGACTTGCGCTGCCAGGACCGGGCCGTTATGAAGCAGGCTGCCAACGGGAGAGGATACCATGAAACGACTTGTTTTCGGCGTGATTTTGATTCTGGCCTTGGCCGGCGGCGCAGCCGGCTATCTGTTCCTGGTCGACGGGGGCAAGCCGGAGATCGCGCTTGCGCCGGACGCTGCGGTGGCCGCGCCCAAGCGCGAGTTCACCCTGACGCTTCGCGACGCCGGCTCGGGACTCAAAAGCGCCAAGGTGGTGGTGCGCCAGGAGGACAAGCAGATCACCCTGCTCGACGCCGCCTACGCCACGCCCGTGCGCGAGGCCGTGGAGAAATTCACCCTGGAGCCGGCCGGCCTTCGCGACGGCCCCTTCACCCTGACCGTCACCGCTTCCGACCGCTCCATCGCCAATTTCGGCGCGGGCAACGTGGCTACCATCGACCGACAGTTCACCCTCGACACCATCCCGCCCCGAGTGGACGTGACGAGCCTGGCCCACAACGTGCGCCAGGGCGGCGTCGGGGCCGTGTCCTTTAGCGTCAGCGAACCGGTGGAAAGCGCCGGCGTGGTGGTCGGCGACGAGTTCTACCCGGCCTACAAACTCGAAGGCGGCCGTTACTTTGGACTTTACGTCTTCCCCTTCAACATGGACCCGAAGAACTTCGTTCCCAAGGTCAAGGTCACGGACCAGGCCGGCAACGTGGGCATGGGAGCGTTTCGCTTCCAGGCCATCCCGCGCAAGTTCCGCGACGACAAGATCAACATCTCCGACGCGTTTCTTGAGTCGAAGATGCCCCAGTACTACAACATCATCCCCGACACCCGGGACAATCTGCAGATCTACCTCAAGGTCAACAACGACGTCCGCAAGCAAAACGCGGTGTTTTTAAAGGAACTTGCCCAGAAAAGCGCCCCGGCCATGCTGTGGGACAAAAAGGCTTTCCTGCGCCTGCCCAACGCCGCCCCCCGGGCCGGTTTCGGCGACCACCGGACCTATTTCTACCAAGGCAAGGAGATCGATCAGCAGACCCACATGGGCGTGGACCTGGCTTCGCTGGAGGGCGCGGCCGTGCCGGCGGCCAACAGCGGCAAGGTGGTCTTCACCGGGTTTCTGGGCATCTACGGCGAAACCGTCATCATCGACCACGGCCTGGGGCTGCAAACGCTCTATTCCCACCTGCGCCAGATCGACGTGAAGGATGGCCAGGACGTGAAAAAGGGCGACATCATCGGCAAGACCGGCGTCACCGGGCTTGCCGTCGGCGACCATCTGCACTTCGGCGTGCTGGTCGGCGGCCGCGAGGCCTCGCCCATCGAATGGTGGGACCAGCACTGGATCGACGACAATATCCTGAGCAAGTTGTGAAGCTGCTCGTGCAATAGGTTCTCAAGGCCGTCCGGACATCCGTCTGGACGGCCTTTTTGTCGGTTCGGGACAGTTGCCGTCGTCCCTGGCCCGGTCAAGGCGACGCGCCCTGGCCGCGCGGCCAACAGCGCTCCCGACCCGGCTTGCGGCCAAGCAGAATGTTACCGCCCCAGGCCGCAACCCCGGCCTGCCGGGCACCCAGCACGAAAAAAGCGGCCTCCGACAATGTCGGAGGCCGCTTGCTTGCGTTGTTTGCCGCCGGCGGCGAGGCCTGCCCGGCTACCAGCTCTTCTGACGCTGGGCGGCCAAGGCCACGGCCTGCTCGTCGTAGCTCTCGAAACCGGCCTGGCGCAGGGCGTCGAAGACCGTGCCCGGCCAGTCCCAGGTGGCGTAGAGCACCGGCTTGTGGAACAGCTTGCGGAAGGTCTCCATCTCCTGACGGTAGAAGGCGGCCTTGGGGCTTTCCAGGTTCTCGCGCAGCTGCTCGCCAAGACGGGTCAGCTCGCCGTCGTACCAGTCCTTGATGTCGGCGGCGGTGTCGTACTTCTTGGCGATGTGCTCGTACTTATTTTCCTGAAGCACGGTCTTGAGCCGCGCCAGATGCTGCTCGCCCAGCCACGTGCCCAGGCCCGAGGCCGGGATGTTCTCGTCCTCGACATGGGCCATGTCGAACTTGGTCTGGTAGTAGGTGTCGGGCACAACCGAGGCGCACACAATGCCGGCGATGGCGACCAGGCCCCGCAGGATCACGCTGTTGGACACGCCCTGGCCGCAGAACCCCACCTTCTTGCCGTACTTCTGGCCGGCGAAGATGGTGACCAAAAGCGCCCAGACCACGGCCGGGTCCTCTTCGTCGTAGATATGGCGAAGGGCCGGGTTGTCGCGGTCGGTGCCGAGCACCATTTGCGTCATGTCGTTGGAGCCGATGGAGAAGCCGTCGAACTCCTGGATGAACTGCTTGGCCAGGATGGCGTTGCTGGGGATCTCGGACATGATGAACATCTTGAGTCCATCGTCGCCCGACTGGAGCTTGTGCACCCGTTCGAGGTAGCGCTTCATGGAGACGGCTTCTTCCACGGTGCGCACAAAGGGCAGCATGATGTTCAGGTTCTTGCCGCCGTAGATGCCGCGCGCCAGCTTGAACGACTCGATTTCCCAGTCGTGGATGTTGCGCGACACGCCCCGGTAGCCGAGCATGGGGTTGTCCTCCAGGGCCTCGAAGAGGTTGCCGCCAAGGAGGTTTCGGTACTCGTTGGATTTGAAATCCGTGGTGCGGTAGAGAATGGGCTTGCCGTGGAAGGCCATGGCAAAAAGCCCCAGGCCCTGGGACAGGGTCTGGACGTAGAGTTCCTTGCCGCTGCGGAAGCCGCGCGAGGTGAGCTGCTTGCGGATCTTGCCCAAAAGGGCGTTGAGGTCGTCGATCTGGGACTTGATGCCGACCTGCCGGGCCACTTCCTGGCGCATGGCCGTGATCTTGGCCAGCACGTCCTTGACCAGCGGCTCGTCGGCCACGGCGGCCATGCGGTCCTCGATCTGGGCCTTGATCTCGTAGCGGCGCTTGACCTCATCGGGTTCCACGGCCTTGGTCTGGAGCTCGTCCCAGTAGCCAAGGATGATGGCCACGTGGGTGAACAGATCAGCCGAGGTCTTGAGCATGTCCAGACGGCGGGTGGTCTCTTCGAGATAATGATCGAGCTTTTTCTCCAGGTCGCGGATGCGGCGATGCACGGCCATGACTTCGTCGGTGCCGCGCGCGCCGGAGTGGTCGGCCAGATTGTCGAGATCGGCGGTCAGGCCCGTGACGAGGCCGACGTAGCCGCGCAGCTTGATCTGGACGTTGATGAAGCCGGCGGCCATCTGCTCGCGCACGACCTTGGCCAGCTTGGCGTCGAGTTCCTTGACCTTGGATTCGATAAGGCTCGGCAGGGTGCCGTTGTCGTAAGCTTCCAGGGCCTGGGGGTGGACGCCGATGTTGCCGAGCATGAATTCGGCGCGCAGCAGGCCCACCTCGAAGTCGGGGACATTGCGCAGGCGCGACAGGAACAGCGCCTGGCCCACGTCGGCCAGGATCAGGCCGACCTTGGTCTTGGTGGTGGGCAGCTTGGACAGGTCCATCTCGCCGCCCACTTCGACCAGGGGCAGAAGGCCCCGGTAGACACAGCCGCGCGAGCCGTCCACAGTGACATACTGGCCGTCCAGGGAGCGCAGGGTCTCGGCCCGCTGGATGCCGATGATGGCCGGAATGCCGAGTTCGCGGGAGGTGATGGCGGCGTGGCTGGTGTCGCCGCCGGCGTCGGCCAGGATGGCCGAGGCCACGCGCATGCCCGGCACCATGTCCGGGTCGGTGCGTTCGGCGGCCAGGACGTCGCCTTTCTGGATCTTGTTGAGTTCCAGGGCGGAGCGCAAAAAGCGCACCATGCCCTGGCCGGCCCCGCGCGAGGCGCCGTTGCCCTCCAGGATCACTTCGGCCGAAGCGGCGGCCCGTTTTTCGACCTCCATGCGGCGCATGAAGATGGTGTCGGGGTGCAGCTCCAGCTCGTCGTTCCAACGGGTCTCGGGCCGGGCCTGGACAAACCAGAGGCGGTCGGACTCGTCGATGCAAAATTCCGTGTCCATGATGCAGCCGCCGTAGGCGGCGGAGATCGCGCGCACGCCCCGGGCCACTTCCTCGGCCTGGGCCAGGGACAGGGCCCAGCGGTAGGCGATCTCGTCGGGCACCTTGACGAGCTTGGTGCCGCCCTCCTCGTCGTCATAGACGATCTTTTTGTCCTTGTAGCCCATGTTGCGGATGACGACTTCGGGGCCTTCGTCGCGCTGGAAGACAAAAAGCTTGTCCGGGGTCACCATGCCGCCGACCACGGCTTCGCCGAGGCCATAGCTGGCGTCGATGGAGACGAGGTCGTTTCGGGCGGTGCCGCGGCAGCCGGTGGCGGTGTCGGCGGCAAACGCCGTGCCGGAGATCACGGGGTTGATCATGCGCATGATGCACACGGACAGCGAGGTGTTCTCAATGGCCCATTCCTGCTTGGCCACTTCGGCGATGGAGTCGTCGCCGGTGCGCTCGGCCAGGGCCACGGCGTCGAGGATGGCCTCGCGGCGGTAGGTCATGGAGCGCAGATTGTAGGCCGAGGCGCAGTCCCACTGGTAGGCGCGCACGCACTGGGCCGCGCCGACGATGTTGAGATAAGTGTCCTGCAGGCCGGCGAAAGCTTTCTTGCGGCTGTCCTCGCCAGCGGCCGAGGAGCGCACGGCCACGGGCACGTCTTCCAGGCCGGCTTCGCGGCAGATGTCGTTGTAGGCGCTGGCCACGGCCTCGCGCACGCCGGCCGGCATGTCCACGGACAGGATGGCGGCCTGGACGAGGACGGAACGCTTGCGCAACTGGTCGATGCCTTCGGGAGAGGTGGCGAAGCCCTCGACCACGTTGTTGATAAACGTGCGCAGCTTGATGGAGGAACCCGGCGCGTCGGCGGTCTTGAGGCGGACCTCCTCGGCCAGGTTGCGCACCAGATTTTTCATGTATTCCGGGTCACTGTTGACTTCTTCGTCATTCCAGTCAACCCGGCGATAGCCATCGTTGACCACTTCGCGGATCAGCGCGGCGTTGACCTTGGTTTCGTCCAGGACCCGATGGAAGGCCACGGAGGACACGGCCCGAAATTGCGGGGCGCGGATGCCCTGAATCTGGCTGATGAGCGCGGTGTTATAGTTTTTCCCGCCGACGAGGATCTCGGCCTCTTCGCCGATGCCGACGATGTCGGCTCCGGTGAGAATAAGCGTGGCGGCGGTATCGAGAGCCGCGCCGGTCTCTTTGGCGGACGGGTTTTCGTCCTGGCGCGGTTTGTCATTGGACTGGTTCTTGGCCATTCTCCCCTCCTTGTCTCTCCAGACTCAATGGGCCGGCGTCTTACCGCCGGCCCCACTATGACACGTTTGCGGCAAAAGTTACATTACATCTGTTGGCCGCAATTCGGACAGAATTTGAAGCCATCATCGCCCAAGGGCTGGCGGCACCCCGGGCAATCCTTGGAAACCGGAGCCAGTTCGACCAAAAGCTCCCCTTCCTTGACCGGCACCATCTTGCGGTCGTTGGCGTAATCGGCGCTTTTGAGCACTCGTTTGACCGTGGCGTCAAGGGGAGCGGCCACGGTCTTTTCCTGTTTCATGACGGAGATGTTGAACAGTTCCTCGCCGGTCTTGATGTAATCGTTGGGCGAGACGTGCATGACCCACAGGTCGCCGGAGACCGGCGCGCCCACGTGGTAGGGGTTGTTGGGGTCGGCCATCTCGACTTTGCTCGCCGGCCCGTTCTGGGCGGCGGCCACCTGGACCTGATGGCTCAGGATTTCCGAATCCAGGACATAGCGGACCGTGGCCATGCCGCTGTTGTCCGGGCGCGAGATGTCGAGCAGGGACAGGTGGTGGGGCTTGCCCTGGCTGTCGGCAAAGGTCAGCTCCTCGCCGGGCTCCAGGCCCTCGAACCACACGTCCAGGGGAAGGTTGTTGGGATCGCCGAATTTCTTGCGAAATTCCATGGTCTTGAGCGCGTCGCCCGGATGGTTCAAGTAGAGCACGAACTCTTCGTTGGACGGCTCGCGGCCCAGCTGCTTGGTCAGGGCGGCCATCTCGGCTTCCATGTCCACCTCGCCCAGGGCGTCCAGGGGCGAATCCTCGGTGCGCGAGGCAATGGCTTCCTTCCACTCCGAGCCAAAGGCGCTCTCGTAGACCCAGTCCGGCGGGAACCCCAGCGGCATCTTGCCGAACTTGCCCAAAAGCAGGTTGCGGAAGGCGTCGTTGCAGTTGGCGTACAGCAGCAGCCGGTCGTGCTTGGCCGCCGGGGTCAGGCACTCGTCGCAGTTCTCGGACACGGCCTCGAGCACTTCAAGCATGTCCTTGACGGCCCGTTCGCCGCCGACCTTGTAGGCGCTGGTGACGGCCAGAAACGCCGTGTTCCAGGTGATCTGGGAACCCGGGGTGACGTCGTGGTAACGCACGATCTTGCGGGTGCCGGCCAGGAACTTGAGCATGTAGGGCAGCAGGTGGATGTAGCCCTGCTTCATGGCCCCTTCCTGGGAAGAGCTGGTGGCCCCGCCGGGCATGGCGTGTTCCACCACGTCGTAGTCGATGCCCTGGAAGTACGGCGCGGTGTAGCGGTCGTAGTAGGGCATGACCTGCTTGAGCACGAAGTTGGCGGCCCGGATCATGTCCTTGTTCGCCTTGGTCAGCGCCACGGGCACGCCCAGGTCTTCTTCAATATACGCGGCCGTGGAGAGCACCTCGCCCTGGCCGTACCAGCGCACGGAGGCGCCGATGGCGGTATCGACGATGTGACAGCCGGCTTCGGCGGCGGCGCCCACGGCCGGGACAAAAAGCCCGTCCGTGTAGTGGCGGTGGTAGTCGATGACCAGATCGGGGTAGGCCTTGCGGATGGCGGCGATGAGCTCGCGCACGAAACGCGGCGGACACACGCCGGCCATGTCTTTCAGGCACAAAATGATGCTCTTGGCCGCCTTGGCCTTGGTCATGCCGCCGGCCTTGGCGGTCTGGTCGAGGATGGCCTCCAGCACGCCAAGGTAATGGTGCACGTCAAAGCCCCGGGCGTAGGACAGGGATATGGCCGGCTCGAAGATGATACCCGGCCGCGACAGGGCGACCTCGGCAAAGGGATACATGTTATCGACGTGATTGAGGAAATCAAAGCAGCGGATGATGTCGTAATGCTCACAGATCATCTCGCCCGTCAGCCGCATGAGGTTACGCGGCTGGGGCTTGTAGCCAAGCACGTTGGTGGAGCGGATGAGCAGCTGCTTCATGGTTTTGGGCGCGAACTCGTTCCACTTGGCCGCCTCGGTGAAGGGGTAGGTCATGTTGGCCATCATGGCCACGTGGAAGTGCGCGCCGCCGCCATTTTCCAGGGAGAAGAACCCGCAGTTGTCGAGATACGGGCCGACCAGCTCGTCCTCGGCCAGCCGGAAACGGTTGCCGCTGTTGGACTGGGTGATGTCGCGGGTGGTGGTGTCGACGAAATGGACTTTGCCGGAGTCGCGCACCATGTCCAGGACGGCCTGGCGGTCGCCGCGCGGATAGGGGCTTTCCGGCGAGCGCAGATCGGCTTCGGGCATGTGGGGCGTGAAGCGCCCCAGGCGGTAGTCCTCGCGGCCCCGGTACTTGCCGAGCTGGACGTGGGGGTTGTAGCCCCGGGCCGAGATCTCGGCCACCAGCCACGACAGGCGCATGGCCTCGGGCTCGTCGTCCTGGTAATTGAGCAGATAGGGGTTCTGGGTGATGAACTTGGTGTCGAACTCCCCTTTGATGAACTCCGGATGGCGCAAAATCTGGCGGTGGAACGGGATCGTGGTCTTGAGCCCGCCGATGATGTACTCGCGCAGCGCCCGTTCCATGACGGCCACGACCTTGGGCCAGTTGCGGCCGTAGGAGATAAGCAGCGCCCCGGCCGAGTCGTACTGGGTGGGGAATTCGTAGCCGGCCGTCAGGCAGGAATCCAACCGGATGCCCTGGCCGCCCGGGGACAGGTAGCGGGTGACCGAGCCGGCGTTGGGGGCGAAGTTCTGCTTGGGATCCTCGCAGTTGATGCGCAGCTGCATGGCGTGGAGGAACGGACGGGTGTCCACGCAGTTGAACCGCAGCTTGCCGCCAAAGGCGATGTTGATCTGCTCTTCCACCAAATCCACGCCGTAGCGGCATTCGGTGATACCGTGCTCGACCTGCAGACGGGTGTTGACCTCGATGAGGTAGGGCTCGCCGTCGGCATCGACCAGAAATTCGACGGTGGCGAGAGAATAGTAGCCGGTCTCGCGCACCAGGCGCTCGCCGTAGTCCTTGAGGCGCTGGCGCAACTCGTCGGTCATGCCGCGCCAGGGCGACGGCGTGATTTCCACGAGCTTTTGGTGGTTGCGCTGGACCGAGCAGTCGCGTTCATCAAAGGCGAACACGTTGCCGAAGCGGTCGCCGGCCACCTGGATTTCGATGTGGCGCACGCTGGTGAGGAGCTTTTCGACGAAAAGGCGCGGGTTGCCAAAGGAGGCCTGGGCCATGGCCGAAGCCTTGGAAAAGGCGGATTCGAGCTGGGCTTCGGAATAAATTTCGTAGATGCCCCGGCCGCCGCCGCCGCCTTCGGCCTTGAGCATGATGGGGAAGCCGATCTTCTGGGCGATTTCCCGGGCTTCGGGGATGGTGACCGAGCCTTCGGAACCGGGAACGACCGGAATGCCCAGGCTCATGGCCAGCCGGCGCACTTCGACCTTGTTGCCCAGGCTTTTCATGGCGTCGGCCGAGGAGCCGATGAAGATGATGCCGGCCTCGGCGCATTTGCGAGGAAATTCGCAGTCTTCGGAGGCAAATCCCCAGCCAGGGTGGATGGCGACCACGCCCCGGGCCTTGGCTTTTTTGATGATGCCGTCGATGTCGAGATAGGCCCGGGGATCGGGACCTAGGGTGATGAGCTCATGGGCGCCGGCCGTGGCCGGGGACGTCATGTCCACATCGGTTACGGTGAGCACGGGAATGGCGCGCAGGCGTTCGCGGATGGAACGCAGCACCCGGCGGGCGGAAATGCCCCGGTTGGCGACAAGAATCTTCTTTCCTTCAACCTCGGAAAGCACTTCCTGAAACGTCTTGGCGATCATGCTGTCCTCTGACCCCTGAGGGCGACCTGTCCATTCTCTTTTAGAGTGACGATCCGGCGGGGGCCGGCATCAAAGGAGGGATATGCTCCCGCAATGAAGCGTCAAATCCTGCCCTGGCCCGGAATCGCCACGCAGCAGCCGAAGTCCCCCGTCCTCGGCCAACCCGACGATCCGTGCCCGAAACCCGTCCGATCCGCTCTCGCGCACGAAGACTTCCCGGCCAAGCCAAGCCAGACGACGCTCGACAAAACGGGACAATGCACTCGAGTCCGATAGCGCAACGCACTGGAAGTAGCAGGTTTGCCCAAACTTCACAAGTTCGCCCCACAACGTAACCGCCCCCGGCACTTCGCCAAAGTCGGCCAATGCGGCGGCCGGGGCGGCGTGATCCCGACGAAGCGACGCCGCATCCGGGGCCTCGGCGCAGTTTATGCCGACGCCGGCCACAATACGGCCATGTCGTTCTTCAAGGAGGATTCCCGCGACCTTGCGCCCCTCGATCAGAAGATCGTTGGGCCATTTGACCGTGGCGGCGAATCCCCGGCCATAGAGCGCGTCGGCCAGACAGGCCCCGACCACCACCGGGGCCATGGCGGCCAAAGCCCCCTCCCCGGCCGGCCAGGACAGGGCGGCGTAGATGTTGCCCGGTGGCGAAATCCATTCCCGGCGCATCTGGCCCCGGCCGCTGGTCTGGGACACGGCGAGGACCGAGGCAAAAGGCGGCAGCAGGCCGGCCTCGGCAAAGGCCCAGGCCGCGTCCAGGCTCGTGGCGCACGGGCCGACGACCAGGATGGCCGGAGCGTCGGCCAGGGCCGGGCTCTCACCGCGCAGCCATCGTCCGGCCGCCGGCCCGTATTCGGCCCCCAGCTCCACCGTCCGCCACGGCCCGAGCCGGGCCATGTCGGCGGCCCACAAGGGATGGCCGGCGGCCAAAAATTCCGGCGATACCGGCCCGGCCAGGCCTGGCCCCCCCGATTCCCACAGCCACACGCCGCCGTTTTCGAAGGGGTTTTGCGACAAGGGGCGGCTGGCCCCTGGATTTTTGACGGCATTTGGGACAATGTCCGCGCCGGAGTCATGCATGAAACGGTATCTCGTAGGCGGCGCGGTCCGCGACATATTGCTCGGCCGGCCGGTTGTGGATCAGGATTATCTCATTGTCGACGCCACGCCCGAGGCGTTCGTGAGAAGGTATCGAAGGGCTCGGCAGGTCGGCAAGACCTTTCCGGTCTTCATGCTGGGCAGCGCCCAGTACGCCTGGCCGCGCGGCGACAGCGTGGCCGAGGATCTGCTGGCCCGGGACCTGACGATAAACGCCATGGCCATGGGCGATTCCCGCGAAATCGCCGGGCGGCTGCATTTCCATCCCCTGGCTCTGTCCGACCTGCGCGACCGGTGGCTGCGCCCGTGCGGCGAGATGTCCATGTTCGACGATCCGCTGCGGGTCTACCGGGCGGCCCGGTTCGCCGCCTCGCTGCCGGATTTTTCGCCCCACCCCGAGCTTGTGGCCCAGATGCGGGCCGTGGCCGCCTGTGGAGCGCTCGGCGACGTCTTTGCCGAGCGGGTGGCCCAGGAAGTGCGCAAGGCCCTGGGCACCACCAAGCCGTCGCGCTTTTTCCAGCTCCTGGCCGACACCGGCTGTTTGCTGCCCTGGCTGCCCGAACTCGAAGCCGCCCGCCACGTGCCGGCCGGCCCGCCCGAGCACCACGACGGCAGCGTGTTCGACCACATGCTGGACATGGTGGACATCCTGGCCGGCGACGCCCTGGCCGGCTGGATGGCCGTGTGCCATGACCTGGGCAAGATTGCCACGCCCGAGTGCGAATGGCCGCGCCACCACGGCCACGACGACCGGGGCGAGCAGGTGGCCGGGGAGCTCGGCCGGCGGCTCAAGCTGCCCAACCGGGTGCGCGAGGCCGGCGAGGCCGCGGCCAAGCTCCACATGAAAGCCGCCCGCTACCACGAACTGCGGGCCGGCACGCGGGTGGACATGCTCACCTGGCTGCACAAGCACGACATGGTGGAACCGCTTTTCGAGGTGGTGCGGGCCGACAGCGGGGCCAGCGTCCTGCCCTATGCCAAGCGCGACCTCAAGGTGATGCTCTCGGTGCATCTGCCCGGCAAGCAGCGCCAGCGCGGGCCGCTTTCGGGCGAGCGGCTGCGCAATCTGCGCTGCCAGAAGCTGGCCGAGCACGACAAGGCCCAGGGCCGCGCCCCCGAGGGCGTGGAAGGCGAACAAGGGCAGGCCCGGGGATAGGTCGGGCCGGCCGCCGGTCCGCCCAGACCAGCCGGCCGCTGCGGCGACAAGGAGAAGCCCATGGCTCTCGACCTGACCAGCCTGACCAAGGCCATCGACGCCCTGGATCGGTCCCTGGCCGCCACGGCCGATGGACTGTCGTCCATCCCCCCAACCCTGCGCGACACGGTGCGGGCCGGCATCATCCAGCATTTCGAAGTGGCCTATGAACTGTGCTGGAAATTTCTCCAGCGCTGGCTGCGGGAAAACGCCTCCCCGGACGAAGCCGACTTTCCGCGCACCCGCAAGGATCTTTTTCGCCAGGCGACCCGGGCCGGCCTGCTCGACGACCCCACGCCCTGGTTCGGCTTTGGCGACGCCCGCAACCTGACCTCCCACACCTATGACGGCGAAATCGCCCTGGACGTCTGCGAGGCGGCCCGGCGCTTCCTGCCCCAGGCCAAGGAACTGCTCGCCCGGCTGGCCGACCGCAATGATTGACCTCGCCCCGGACCAGCTCGCCACCGTGCGGGCCATCCTGGCCGCCCACCTGCCCGAGGCTGCGGTTTTCGCCTTTGGTTCGCGGGCGCGCGGCACGACCCGGCCTCACTCCGACCTCGACCTGGCCGTGGCGGCCGACGCGCCCCTGCCCCTGGACCGGCTCGAAGCCCTACGCGACGCTTTTGCCGCCTCCAACCTGCCCATGCAGGTCGATGTGGTGGATTACCGGGCCGTCTCGGCCGCGTTTCGGCGGATCATCGACGCCACGAAAGTCCCTCTCGCGGGATAGCCTGAACTGGCGGGAGGGAGCATCCATCGCCCGCCCTGCCCCCTCTTGCAACAGACGCTCCAGAGGTCGCCAATAAATAACGCCGGGACGGCGACCGTCCCGGCGTTTCAATAGCATCTTCAGGCGAAGCCTGGCCTCATTTACCGCAACCAGCGTTGCCGGCCGACTCCTCCCCCCTTGACCTTTTTCCCCGTTGGGGGGTCTGGGGGCCTCAGGCCCCCAGCCGCCGGAGGCATTCTTCTCTTCTTCTCTCGGCTCTTATCGCTCTCGTTCCTAATGCCGCTGTTCCAGGCGATATTCTTCCTTGAGCAGCGAATCGGACAGGGGCGCGGCATTGGCGTCGCGGCCGCAGAACAGGCGCGCCTGGTCCTCGCAGGCCAGGGCCTTGGACAGCACCTCGTCCATGCTTTCGACCTTGATCACTTCCATGTCCTTGAGGATGGCCTCGGGCACGTCTTTTAAGTCCTTTTCGTTTTCCGCCGGGATGATGACCGTGCGGATAAGGCCCCGGTGGGCGGCGAGCAGCTTCTCGCGCAGGCCGCCGATGGGCAGCACCCGGCCGCGCAGGGTGATCTCGCCGGTCATGGCGATGTCGTTGCGCACCGGGAGGTTTAACAGCGCCGAGATCATGGTGGTGGCCAGGGTGATGCCGGCCGACGGGCCGTCCTTGGGGATGGCGCCCTCGGGCACGTGGATATGGATGTCGATTTCCTTGTGGAAATCGGGCTTGAGGCCATAGAGCCCCGAGCGCGAACGCAGGTAGGACAGGGCCGCCCGGGCCGACTCCTGCATGACGTCGCCGAGCTTGCCGGTGATCTCCACCTTGCCCGAGCCGGGCATGATGGCCACTTCGACCATGAGCAGTTCGCCGCCGACCTCGGTGTAGGCCATGCCGGTGCACAGCCCGACCTTGGGCGCGGGTTCCATCTCGCCGTGGCGGTGCTTGGGCACGCCGAGGTAGCCTTCGAGATCGGCCGTGTCCACGACAAAGCCGCCTTCGGGTTCCTTGCCTTCCACGAGTTTGCGCGCGGCCTTGCGGCAGACGCTGGCGATCTCGCGTTCAAGGTTGCGCACGCCGGCTTCGCGGGTGTAGCGGCGGATGATGGTCAGCATGGCCTCGTCGGTGAGCCGGATATTGTCCGGGGTCAGGCCGTGCTGTTCGATGTTCTTGGGCAGCAGGAACCGGCCGCCGATTTGCGCTTTTTCGGTTTCCAGGTAGCCGGGGATGCGGATGATCTCCATGCGGTCCTGGAGGGGCAGCGGGATCGAGTGCAGGGAGTTGGCCGTGGTGATGAAAAAGATCTTGGACAGGTCGTAGTCCAGATCGAGGTAGTGGTCGCTGTAGGCGTAGTTCTGCTCGGGATCGAGGACTTCAAGCAGGGCCGAGGAGGGATCGCCCCGGAAATCCGTGCTCATCTTGTCCACTTCGTCGAGGCAAAAGACCGGGTTGTTGAATTTGACCCGCTTGAGCGACTGGATGATCTTGCCCGGCAGCGCCCCGACGTAGGTGCGGCGATGGCCGCGGATCTCGGCCTCGTCGCGCACGCCGCCCAGGGACAGGCGCACGAATTCCCGGCCCATGGCCCGGGCGATGGATTTGGCCAGCGACGTCTTGCCGACGCCCGGAGGGCCGACCAGACACAGGATGGGGCCCTTGATGCGGTCCACCAGCTTCTGCACGGCCAGATATTCCAGGATGCGTTCCTTGGGCTTTTCCAGGCCGTAGTGGTCGGTGTTGAGGATCTCCTCGGCGGCCAGGATGTCGAGATCGGTGTCCTGATAGACCTGCCAGGGCAGGTCGAGGATCCATTCGACGTAGTTGCGCACCACCGTGTACTCGGCCGAGGACGGCGGGGTCTGGCGCAGCTTTTTGATCTCGCGCAGGGTCTTTTCCCGGGCTTCCTCGGGCATATTTTTTTCTTCGAGGCGCTTTTCGAATTCGGCCGCCTCGGCCCCGGGATCGTCCTCGCGGCCCATCTCCTTGTTGATGGCCTTTATCTGCTCGTTTAAATAGTACTCTTTCTGGTTCTTCTCCATCTGCTGCTTGACGCGGTTTTTGATCCGCTTCTCGATGGAGGAAATTTCGATCTCGCCCTGGAGAAAGGCGTAGGTCTCTTCGAGCCGGCGCATGGGCTCCAGCTCTTCCAGCACGCCCTGCTTCTTGATGTAGTCCACCTTGAGGTGGGGCATGACGGCGTCGGCTAGGCGTCCCGGCGAGGTGATGGAATTAATGGCCAGGATGGTTTCGGGGGCCAGCTTCTTGTTGATGCGGCCGTAATGCTCCAGGGATTCTTGCGTCGCGCGGATCAGCGCGTCGGATTCCGGCCCGTGGGTTTCTTCCTCGGGCACGCGGCGCACGGTGACCATGGGATAGTTGGCGTCCTCGCCCATGGTCATGGTCTCGGATTCCCACTCGGCCCGGTAAAGCCCTTCGAAGAGCACCTTGATGGTGCCGTCGGGCAGGCGCAGCATCTGGAGAATCTTGCTCACCGTGCCCATCTCGAAGAGGTCCTCGGAGGTGGGCTTTTCGGTCTCGGGCGAGCGCTGGGCGACCAGGAAGATCTTCTTGTCGTGGGCGGCCACGGCCTGTTCGATGGCCTTGATGGAGGCTTCGCGGCCGACGAAAAGGGGTGCTATGGAGCGCGGGAACATCACCACTTCCCGCAGGCTCATCATGGGAAGGCGTATGGTCTCGGCGGCGAACCGGTTGGAATCGAAGGTAAATCCAGTCATGCAACCTCCCGCTGCGGGGTTAGTTTCCAGGCCCGCCCCCGGACCGGGCATTGCCCGATCCGAAGGCTTGGCGGCAGGTTGTGAGGTAAGGCCGGAAAACCCGTTGTCAATCCGGGCGCGACAAGGGCTTTAGGCCGATTTCACTTCCTGATGATAAAACAGCAACGGTTCGATGCCCTTTTCCACCACGGCTTTGTTGATCACGCACTCCTTGACGCCGGTAAGGGACGGCAGCTTGTACATGATGTCGAGCATGATGGATTCCATGACGTTTCGCAAGCCACGCGCGCCGGTTTTGCGTTCGATGGCCTTCTGGGCGATGGCGTCCAGGGCGTTTTTGGAGAAGCGCAGCCGCACCTTGTCCAGCTCGAAAAGCTTCTGGTACTGCTTGACCAGGGCGTTTTTCGGCTCGGTGAGGATGCGCACCAGATCGGTCTGGGTCAGTTCCTCAAGGCTTGTGAGGATGGGGATACGGCCGACGAACTCGGGGATCAGGCCAAACTTGATGAGGTCGGCCGGATGGGCCTGGGTCAGCAGCTTGGACAGGTCGTCGTCGCTTTTGGCCTCCACCTTGGCTCCAAATCCCATGGCCGAACCGCGCTGGCGCTGGCCCACGATCTTGTCCAGGCCGATGAACGCGCCGCCCACGATAAAGAGGATATTGGCCGTGTTGAGCCGGATAAACTCCTGCTGCGGGTGCTTGCGGCCGCCCTTGGGCGGGATGTTGGCCTCGGTGCCTTCAATGATCTTGAGAAGCGCCTGCTGCACGCCCTCGCCCGACACGTCGCGGGTGATGGACGGGCTGTCGCCCTTGCGCGCGATCTTGTCGATCTCGTCGATGTAGATGATGCCCTTGCTGGCCGACTCGATGTCGTAGTCGGCGTTTTGCAGCAGCTGGACGAGGATGTTTTCCACGTCCTCGCCCACATAGCCGGCTTCGGTCAGCGTGGTGGCGTCGGCGATGGCAAAGGGCACATTCAAGATTCTGGCCAGGGTCTGGGCCAGCAGCGTCTTGCCCGAGCCGGTGGGGCCGATGAGCAGGATGTTGCTCTTGTCGATCTCCACGTCGTCGGCGCCGGCGGAACCGGCGTAGTAGACGCGCTTGTAGTGGTTGTGCACGGCCACGGCCAGGATCTTCTTGGCCTGTTCCTGACCGATGACGTATTCGTCGAGCAGTCGCTTGATTTCGGCCGGAGCCAGCAGCTTGCCGCCCTCGGTCTCCTCGCTGACGGACTCCTGGGCGATGATTTCGTTGCAAAGCGCCACGCACTCGTCGCAGATGTAGACGTCCGGGCCGGCGATGAGCCGCTGCACTTCGTCCTGGTTCTTGCCGCAAAACGAGCAACACAGCTCGCCCGACACGCTTGCTTTCTTCCTCGTCATACCGGAAATCCCACCCTGCCCGGCGTACCGGGCCTTTTTGACCGCGTCGCGGCCCTCGTGCGGCGTCCTATAAGCAAATCAGAGGGATCTGGTGAACAATCACCCTGAAAAATGGCCTTTTCCTGAAACACACCTGACCGATTTTTCAGGAACAGGCCCCAGGGGCTATTCGGCGTCCTTTTTCTCAAGCCGCTCCCGGGAGGTCAACACCTTGTCGATGAGGCCGTAGGCCACGGCTTCCTCGGCGCTCATGAAATTATCGCGCTCGGTGTCCACCTGGATGCGCTCCATGCTCTGGCCGGTGTGCTTGGCCATGATTTCATTGAGGGTTTCCCGGGTGCGCCGGGTCTCCTTGGCGTGGATCTCGATGTCCGTGGCCTGGCCCTGGTAGCCGCCCGAGGGCTGATGGATCATGATGCGGCTGTGCGGCAGGGCGTAACGCATGCCGGTGGCGCCGGCGCACAGGAGCAGCGCGCCCATGCTGGCGGCCTGGCCCAGGCACAGGGTGGAGACCGGCGGCATGACGTACTGCATGGTGTCGTAGATGGCCAGCCCGGCCGAAACGACGCCTCCGGGAGAATTGATGTACATGAAAATTTCTTTCTCGGGGTCTTCGGACTCAAGAAACAGGAGCTGGGCGCAGATCAGGTTGGCGACGTAGTCGTCCACGGCGCTGCCAAGCAGGATGATGCGGTCGCGCAGCAACCGCGAATAGATGTCATAGGCGCGTTCGGTGCGACCGGTCGTCTCGATGACAATAGGTATCGTGGCCATCTGCTTCCCTTTTGTAGGCCGGAGGCGACGTTTTGCGACGTTTTTGTCGTCAAATCGGGACCGCCACATCCTTCCGGCTTCGGTTGCCGGACAACGCGGCCGCTACGACGCGGCCACGTTGTCCTGATTTCATTTTCAATGCAAGAAGCGGTCCCGCTCCGTCTAGTCCTGGGCTTCCTCGCCGGCCGGCTTTTCGGCCGGGGCGACCTTGGTCACCAGGGCATTGGCGTAAATCAGATCCGCCGCCTTGTCGCACAGCAGCTTGTCGCGCACCATGATCATGAGGCCGTTGTCCTCATAGTAGCGCTTGAGCATGATGACGTCCTGGCCGGCCTGGGTCGAGAGGCGGTAGAAGAACGCGTCCATCTCCTGGGGAGTGACGGTCAATTCTTCCTTCAGGGCCACGGCGGAGAGGAAGATCTGGGTCTTGACCAGCTCCTCGGCGCGCGGGCGCATCTCGCCCTGGAGATCGGCCAGGGTCTTGCCGGTGGATTCCAGGCTCTTGCCCCGGCGCTCCAGCTGCGCCACGAATTCCTCGACCATCTGTCCGAGCTGCTGCTCCACAACGGCGGGCGGCAGCGGGAAGTCCAGGGTGGCCAGCAGGCTGTCCAGCAGCTTCTTCTGGGCCGAGGACCGGTGCAGATCCTCGCGGGACTTCTTGTAGGACATGGTAATGGCTTCGCGCATGTTGTCCAGGTTTTCGAAGTTGCCGGCCTTCTTGGCCAGCTCGTCGTCCACCGGCGGCAGGCTGCGTTCCTTGATGACGTGGACGGCCACCTTCATGGTGACGGTGCGGCCGGCCAGCTCGGTATTGATGAAGTCGGCCGGGAAGGTGACTTCCCCTTCGCCTTCGCTGCCCGAGGCGATGGTCTTGACCAGCTCTTCAAAGGCCGGCAGGGCCTGGCCTTCGCCCAGGGTCATCTCGAAGTTCTCGGCCCGAACGCCGGGGATGGCCTTGCCGTCCTCGAAGGCCTCGAAGGTGACGGACACGACTTCGCCGTCCTTGGCCGGACGGTTTTCGCTGAGCGGCTTCACTTCGGCCAGGTTCTTGCGCACCCGTTCGATGACGGATTCGATATCGGCCTCGGAGACGACGACGTCTTCCTCTTCCACGGCCTGGCCCTTGTATTCGGGCAGATCAAAGGCCGGGGCGTGCTCGAAGCTGAAGGTATATTCCAGGGGCTCGCCCTTGGTCAGGGCCGCTTCGCTCACGTCCAGGCCGGAGAGCGGCGACAGCTTGAGCTCGCCCATGATCTCGTTGATGTGCACGTTGATCAGGTCGGTGGTGGCTTCGCTGACGATCTCTTTCTTGAAGCGCTGCTCGACGACGCTGGACGGCACCTTGCCCTTGCGAAAACCCTTGAGGTCGGTCCGGGAGCGGAACATGGCCACGGCGGAAGCCAGGGCGGCGTTGGCCTCTTCGGCGGGCACGGACACGGTGACCTGCGTTTTGACAGGCGAAAGCTGATTGACGGTATATTCCAAGGCATCCTCCAAGATGTTCGCTGGCGGCCGGGCCGTCGCAGCGGATTTTCGGTCGTATTCAGGAAAAAATCGCAAGCGAATACAAAATGGGTCATGCTACAGGAAGCACCCCAAAATGAAAAGGGCAAAATGCCCCGCCTCCGGCGCGGCGGACCGGGCCGGAACATGGGGGCATAGGCGAGGCGGCGTCAAAAGGCAATCAGGAAGGCGTTCCCCAGCCCCCGCCGCCCGGCGTTTCGATGCAAAGTCTGTCCCCGGCCCGCAACCGCACATGGAACTTGCCCGGCATGGCCATGCCGCCGGTGCGGCGCGTCACCACATTGACGCCGGCCGCCCCTTCCCCGCCGCCGCAAAGGCCCCAGGGGCCGCGCAACCGCCGGTCGGACAACACCGTGGCCTCCATGGGCCCCAGGGCCTCGATCTCGCGCACCAGCCCTTCGCCGCCGACGTGCAATCCCGGACCGCCGGAACCCTGACGCAGGGCGTAGCGCGTCACGCGGATGGGATAGGCGTATTCCAGGGCCTCCACCGGGGTGTTGAGGGTGTTGGTCATGTGGGAGTGGACGGCCGACTGTCCCGGGCCGGCCGCATCGGCCCCGGCCCCGCCGGCCAACGTCTCGTAGTAGGTAAACGGTTTGCCGCTTCTCGGATCGACGCCGCCCATGGCGAGATTGTTCATGGTGCCCTGGGAGGCGGCCGGGATGCGGTCGGGCAAGGCCTGGGACAGGGCCAGCAGGATGACGTCCACCAGACGCTGGGAGGTCTCGACGTTGCCGCCGGCCACGGCGGCCGGAAAGCGGGCGTCGGCCATGGTCCCGGCCTTGGTCGTCACGTCGATGGGCCGCAGGCAGCCAGCGTTGGCCGGCACGGCCCGTCCGGCCAGGGCGCGGAACACATAGAGCGCGGTGGACACGACAATGGCCCGCACGGCGTTTATGCAGCCGGGCGTTTGCGGATCGCTTCGGGAAAAATCCAGTTCGGCCCGGCCGCCTTCGACGGTAAGCGTCAGGCGCAGGGTCGGTTCGTTGGTTCCGGCTCCGTCGTTGTCCAGGCTGTCGGCCGCTTCGTAGGCGCCGTCGGGGATGGACTTGATGGCGGCCTGCATGAGGCGTTCGGCGTAATCGAGCAGCGCAGTCCCCATGGCGGCCAGGCGTTCGCGGCCGTAAGCGGCGGCCAGCTCGGTCAGCCGGGCGATGCCGGTGCGGTTGGCCATGATCTGGGCGGCGAAGTCGCCCTGGCGCTCCAGGGGCGTACGCACGTTGGCCAAAAACAGGTCCATGACGCCCTGGACGATTTCGCCTTCGGCCACGATCCTGACCGGCGGTATGACCAGACCCTCCTGAAAGATGGAGGTGGACAGCGGCATGGAGCCGGCGGACATGCCGCCGACGTCGGCGTGGTGGGCGCGGCAGGCCACGTAGAAAAGCGGCGCGTCGCCGCCGGCATGCACGGGCGCGACCAGGGTGATGTCGGGCAGATGGGTGCCGCCCCGGAAGGGGTCGTTGAGCATGACCATGTCGCCCGGCCCGAGGTCGATGGCGTCAATGGCGGCGCGCACGGACAGCGGCATGGAGCCGAGATGCACGGGAATATGGGCGGCCTGGGCGATCATGTCGCCGCCGGAATCGAACACGGCGCAGGAGAAGTCGCGGCGTTCCTTGATATTCGGCGAATAGGCGGTCCGGGTCAGGGCGACGCCCATTTCCTCGGCCACGGAAGCGAATTTGTTCTTGAACACTTCGAGGGTGATCGGGGTGATGTTCATGGCTGCTCCGTCCCGTCAACCGTTGCGGCGCGCGCCTTGGCGCGCCAGATAGGCCGAAAAATCCCCACTATACGCCCTACTCCCCACATGCGTAAGCTTGCCCGCCACACTCACATGGACTTTTCCGCCGATGTCGCGCCAGCGTTTGCAAAACGCATAATCCTCAGGAAGATAGTTGCGCGTCTCGGGGTCGATCATGGTATCGAAAAAGGCGAAATTGTCCGCCGCCGGTTCGTTGGTGCAGGCAAAGCCGTAGTGCAGTTCCGGGTAGGCCGCCGCCAACTTTACCAGCACTTCGCGCCGCAGCAGCATGAACCCCGTGGCCGCGTACTCCACTTCCAGAAAGCCCTGCCCGTCCACCTGGCAGCCGGGTTTCAACTTCACGGCATAATCGAGGCTGGCCGCCTCGGCCGCGGCCGGCGGCGTACCGGCGGGCTGGGCCATGACCCGGTCCAGGGCGAGGCCCTTGACCGGATAGACGCCGCAGACCACGTCCTTGCCCGAAGCAAGCAGATGCGGCACGAGCAGCGGCTCGAAGGCGATGTCGGCGTCGATGAACAGCAGATGCGTGGCCGACTCGTCGCGCAAGACGGCATTGGCGATGGAGTTGCGCGCCCGGGTGACGAGGCTCTCGTGGCAGGGGGTGAGCAGCCGAAACGGCGTCCTGGCCCGGTTGAGCACGTCCTTTACGCCCATCATGGCGAGCATGTAGGGCACCGTGACCATGCCGCCGAAGCACGGCGTGCCGATGACGAGCATCACGCCGTCGCGGCCCGCCCGCCGTCCACGTTGATGACGAGATTCCCAAACCCGTCCACCTCGGCCGCCACCCCGGGCGGCAGGAAGGTGGTGGCCGAGGTCTCGGCCACCAGGGCCGGGCCGGACAGGGTGCTGCCGGGCAACAGCTTGTCGCGGTCGTACCACATGGCCACCTGCTCCGCGCCCTGACAAATGAGCGGCCGCCAGCCCAAAAGCGCCTCGGCCGGCACGCCCGCCACCAGCCGCTCGGCCTCGGTGAACTGCGGCTTGTCGGTGATGACCCGGGCCCGGATGCGAAGCGTCACGATCTCGATGACGGCCTTGGGATGCTTGAAACCGAAGACCGCTTCGTGGCGGTTGTGGAAAGCCAGAAACGGGTCGGCCACGAACCGGATGGGCAGCTCGTGGGACTGGCCCTGGTAGCGCATGTCGAGCTGGCGTTCCAGGACCATGCGCGCGCCCGGGGCTTCCTCGGCCATGATCTGGCGCGCCCGGGTTTCGAGGTTGCCGAAAAGCCCGGCCACTTCGATGAGATCGGTTTTGTCCGAAGCGGCCATGACCGTCTCGGAAAAATCGCGCACAACGTCGGCAAAAAGCATCCCCAGGGCCGAAAAAAGCCCCGGATGGCGCGGCACGACAACCGTTTTGACGCCCAAAAGCCTGGCCAGGGCCACGGCGTGCAGCCCGCCGGCCCCGCCGTAGGACAGCAAGGCGAAATCGGCCGGATCGTGGCCGCGTTCCACGGAAATGACCCGGATGGCCCGCTCCATGGCCGCCTCGGCCACGGCGATGACCCCCTCGGCCGCCTCGACGGCGGTCAGGCCGCCGGCCGCGCCCAGGGCTGTAAAGAGTTCCGGCAGGCGCTGCGGGAAAAGCGGCATCTGGCCGCCCAGGAAATGGTCCGGGGACAGCCGGCCCAGGAACAGGTTGGCGTCGGTGACGGTCAGCCCGTCGCCTTTGCCGTAGCAGGCCGGGCCGGGCACGGCTCCGGCGCTCTCGGGACCGACGACCAAGGCCCCGCCGGCGTCGAGGCGGGCCAGGGAGCCGCCGCCCGCGCCCACGGTGTGGATGTCGAGCATGGGCGTTTTTATGGGCAGCCCGGCCAGCTCGGTCTCGGCGGCCATGGACAGCGCGCCGTCGAGTAGCGAAACGTCGGTGGAGGTGCCGCCCATGTCAAAGGTGATGAGCCGGTCGAAGCCGGCGGCCTTGCCCATGGCGAGTCCCGCGACCACGCCGCCGGCCGGGCCGGACAGCACCGTGCGCACGGGTTCGCGCCGGGCGGTCTCGGCCCGGATCAGGCCGCCGCTGGACTGCATGACGCAAAGCTGCGCCCCTTCGGGCAGGCCGGCGGCCAGATCGCCGAGATAACCGGCCATGACCGGGGCCACGTAGGCGTTGGCCACGGTGGTGGCGGCCCGCTCGTATTCGCGAAATTCGGCCAGGATGTCCGAGGACAGCGACACCGACAGCCCGGCCTCGGCCAGGGCCTCGCCGAGAAGCAGCTCGTGCTCGGGCTTGAGGAACGAAAAAAGCAGGCACACGGCCGCCGACTCGGCTCCCGAGGCGGCCACCCGGGCCACGAGATCGCGGATGGCCTCGGCGGAAAGCTCCTCGATGACCTTGCCCTCGGCGCTCACCCGCCCGGGCGCGCCGAAGCGCAACGCCTCGGGCACCAGACACGGTTCCTTGCGGCTGGCCAGATCGTAAAGCTCGGGCCGGTTCTGGCGGCCGATGGCGATGATGTCCTCAAAGCCCTGGTTGGTGACGAAGGCCGTGACCGCGCCCCGGCGTTCGAGCAGGGCGTTGGTGGCCACGGTGGAGCCGTGCATGACGCTCCGGGCCGGGACAGCCAGCCGGGCCAGGCCCGAAAGCACGGCCCGGGCCGGGTTGTCCGGGCTCGACGGCAGCTTGACCACGGCAAAACCGTCGTCCGTCCAACAGATGACATCGGTAAACGTGCCGCCGGTATCCACGCCGACAACGGCCATCGCGCCCCCTTTTTCCCTTTTTGCAAGGGATGGCAGCTACCTGGTTGACGAAAATGCAATGCGTCCCACGCCACGAGGCGTGGACCAGGGAGGCGCGCTGGCAAAAAAAATCGCGCGCCGTTCCCGGGCGGCTGGGCCACCCCGGGCCGGGCGGAACCACTATTGCGGATTTCCGATTTTTTTCAAGGGGCAACGCCGTCACGACGACGTGACGGCGTTGCCATGGAATCGAAAGGAAGGATTAGAGGTTTTTGGCCAACAGCTCGCCGAAGGCGGCGCAGCCGATGGTGGTCGCGCCCGGAATCTGGTCGGCCAGATCCACGGTGACCTTTTTTTCGGAGATGGTCTTGTCCATGGAATCATGGATCAATTTGGCGGCTTCATGCCAGCCGATGTGCTCCAGCAACATGGCGCCGCTGAGGATAAGGCTGCCGGGGTTGGCCTTGTCCTTGCCGGCGATGCCCGGGGCGGTGCCGTGGGTGGGCTCGAAAAAGGCCAGCTTCTCGGACATGTTGACGCCCGGGGCCAGGCCCAGTCCGCCGACCTGGGCGGCCAGGGCGTCGGAGATGTAGTCGCCGTTTAAGTTCGTGGTGGCGATGACGGAATAATCCTGGGGCCGCATGAGCGCCACCTGGAACATGTTGTCGGCGATGCGGTCTTTGACCACGATGGGCTTGGTTGCGCCGGCCGCCGCGTCCTGCTCGGTCATGCACTGTCCGGCGAATTCCTGGGCGGCCACTTCGTAGCCGAAGGCCCGGAACGCGCCCTCGGTGTATTTCATGATGTTGCCCTTGTGGACCAGGGTGACGCTGGGCTTTTTGTGGTCCACGGCGTGCTGGATGGCCTTGCGCACCAGCCGCTTGGAGCCGGCCGGGGTGATGGGCTTGATGCCGATGCCGGCGGTCTCGTCCACCTTGGCTCCGAGTTCGTCGCGCAAAAAGGCGATGAGCCGCTTGGCCTCGGGCGTGCCGGTGGCGTACTCGATGCCGGCGTAGACGTCCTCGGTGTTCTCGCGGAAGATGATCATGTCCACGAGATCCGGGCGCTTGACCGGCGATTCGATGCCCTGGAAATAGCGGATGGGCCGAATGCAGGCGTAAAGGTCGAGCACCTGGCGCAGGGTGACGTTGAGGCTGCGGAAACCGCCGCCGACCGGCGTGCCCAGCGGTCCCTTGAAGGCCAGCTCGGCCGTGGTCAGGGCCTCGACTGTGGCCTGGGGAAGGTATTCCCCGACTTCCTTGAAAGCCTTTTCGCCGGCGAGCAGTTCCTTCCACACAAGCTTGCGGGCCCCGCCGTAAGCCTTGTCCACGGCGGCGTCGAGAACCGGCCGCCCGGCCTTCCACACGTCCGGGCCGATGCCGTCGCCCTCGATCCAAAATACCGTCTTTTCCATGCGCCTGGGCTCCTCTTGGGAAAATTTGAACAAAAAAGGAAAATAGAAAGGGAGCCGGTCATTTGTCAACCGGCCGCCCGGCGGCCGGCTGTCCCGGTTCCCCGGCGTCCAGATAATGGGCCGCGAACTGCCGGGCCACCCGCCGTTGCCGGTGTTCGGGCATGGTCCAAAACTCGGCGTCGGCCCCGCACAGGGCCAAAAGCTGGACCAGCGCCGCCTCGCGCCCGTCCCGGTCAAGGGCCGGCCAGTCGGGCCGGGCCATGCGCCGGGCGGCCTCGGCGCGGCAGGCGTCCACATAGCGTTTGGGAATGGGGGCCTCGGCCGCAGCGCGAATGTCCGGGCCGCCGGTCTCCTTAGGCGCGACGCGGCCGCCCTGGCGCAGGTTGCCCAAAAGCGGATATTGCGGCGACGGGACAACTTCCCGCAACACGAAAAGCAGTCCGGTGAACAGCACAAAGGCCAGCGGAATCAGCGGTTTTCGATCCATGAAGGACGTCCCCGGCCGGTCGACGGCGGGCGCGCCCGTCAGCTTTGCCCGCGCCCTGCACCAGTCCCGCGCGTCGGCGGCCAAGCGTCTGCGGCGGCGCAGCGAACGGTCCGAGGGGGCAAGCGGGGTCGACGATCGCTCCCGGCGCTTCCCGGCGGCCGCGCCCAGCCGGCAACTGCGGCCCGGCGCGGGTTGGGAGACATCCCGCCCGTTACGGCTGCGGGGTCTCGGCGGCGTAGCGCCGCAGTTTGGCGGACACGTTGTCCTCGATCCAGTGCCCGTCCCACCACTCGATGGGAATGACGGGCTGGCCCGCGAGATAGACCGCGAAATGCACCTGGTCGCCCGGAGTCAGGCCCGTGGTTCCGGTCGTGCCAAGGGGGTCGCCCTTTTTGAGCACATCGCCAGCTTTGACGGCAATGGAGCCGAGGTTGGCGTAGACCGTCAACAGGGCCAGGCCGTGATCCATGACCACGGTGTTGCCGTAGACGCCAAGGGATCCGGCAAAGACCACGTCCCCGGCGTTGGCGGCCGGGACTTGCGCTCCAGGAACCGAAGCAAGGCCTATGCCGTCGCTGAGCTCCCGCCCGATCTCCTGACCTTTATACATATAGATGCGGTCAGCCCCGAAGGAGCCGCGCACCACCGACCGGGGCAGGTAGATGAAGCCGCCGTCCCACAAAGGCTCGGGACCGGACTTGGCCGACAGCGACCCGATGAAGGCGGCGTTTTGCCGGCGCAACTCGGTGTTTAACTTTTTAAAACGCTCCACCGGATCGCGCTCCTGGGGGAACAGTCCGGCGAAGGCCGGCAGGCGGGCGGCCAGGAACTCGTCGGTGATCTCCACCCGCTCCTCGCGAAACCGCCGTTTAATGGCCATATTGACGAAAAATCCGGTTTTTTCGTTGCCCGCGGCGTCCTCCACAAAAAGCCTGGGCTTGTAGGCCTCGGCGTCGAGGTCGCTGGGGAAGGCGAACAGGCAGGCGTATTGGCCGCTTTTTTGCTTGTAGCCCGGGAAGAACCGATCACCCACCACCACGCCGCTACGCGCCACGTCTTTGTTCACTTCATAGACGACCAGCCCGGCTCCGCCCTGGCGCATGTAATGCGCCGGAGTCAGGGCCTTGATGGTGGGAGGCACGGGATCGAGCAACATGCGCTTGGTGACCCGGGCGGCGTTGCCGGCCCCGAGGTTGGCGTGGGAGCCGTCGTGGGCGGCGATCTGGATTTCAAAGGCGCCGCCGCGCAGTTCCGAGTGTTCCAGGCTGAAACGTTCGCTGACCTGGTCGCGGGGCGGATCGTAGACCCGGCGCAGCACGTCGGCCCGGCGCTGGCCCTGGGCCACGGTGACGGTGAGCGACCGGATGCCGGACTGGTCGTCGGAAGCGGTGACCACGAAGGGGCGCTTGAGCGAGGCGGCCTCGGCCTGGGGCGAGAGCGTTACCTGCGGCTTTTCGGCGTCCTTGAGGAACAGCTGATAGCCGGCGAACCCGGCGACGATAAGCGGCGAGGCCAGGAGGCCAAGGGCCAGGAGCCAGAAGGCCGGCCCCGTTTTTCCGCTTTTTTTAAACGGCTTTAAAATGCGCATGGTGCAAGTATCCCCTGTCGCCGCGGTGGCGACACTATAGGCGAGGCCGGCCGGCCGGGCAAGCCGCCCGGCGGCGAAACGGAGTTTGCATGGCTGACGACGAAAAAACGACGCCCCAAACGTCGCCGCCCAAGAGCGGCCTGGGCATGGCGGCGGCCACGGCCGCCTTGGCCGTGTCGGCCCTGGCGCTTGCCCAGGCCGGCGACTGGCTGCGCCAGGCCACGGGCGAGCTGCGCCACGAAACCGTGCTCATGGCCCAGGACGCGGCCATGGCCCGGTCCGAGGCGGCCATGGCCGCCGGGCTTTTTGCCATCGATCCCGAGGAACGTCGCCGGCTGCGCCTGACGGCCACGGCGTACTGCCCGGACTGCCTCGACGACGACGGGCCGCAGCTTTCGGCCTCGGGCGCGCCGGTGCGGGCCGGCCGCACGGTCGCCGTCTCCCGCGACCTGCGTCGACTCCTTGGCCGCAAGGTCTTTATCGAAGGCGTGGGCGTGCGGGTGGTGGAAGACCTCATGCACCCCCGTCATGCCGGCCGGCTGGATCTGTGCCTGCCCAACAAGCGCCAGGCCGTGGATTTCGGGGTGCAAACCCTCGAAGTGGTGATCCTCGACTGAAGCCGGCTCCGCCCGGCCCAACTGCTTCCCGGACCGGAACGCTGCTTTCCCGGGACCGCCGTCCCGGCCCCCGCCTGCGTACCCGTCGCCCCCCTCAGTAGGCCCCGCGCATGCTGCACACCACCGGAATGGTGCGCAGCAAAATCTTGAGGTCCAGGGCCACCGACCAGGTGTCCACGTACTCGATGTCCAGCTCCATCATGCGCTCGAAGCTCGTGGCGTTGCGCCCGCTGATCTGCCACAGGCAGGTGATGCCGGGCTTGACGCCAAAGCGCCGGCGCGGCCAGGTCTTTTCGATGCGCTCCACGTCGCGAAGCGGCAGCGGCCGGGGGCCGACCAGACTCATGTCGCCGCGAAGGACGTTGACCAGCTGGGGCAGCTCGTCGATGCTCGTGCGCCGCAACAATCGGCCCAGAGGGGTGACGCGCGGGTCGTTTTTGATCTTGAACAGCGCCCCGTCCATCTCGTTTTGGGCCTCAAGCTCCTCCTGCAGGTCCGGGGCGTTTTCCACCATCGTGCGGAACTTGTAGAACATGAACCGCCGCTTCCCCAGGCCCACCCGCTCCTGGGCGAAAATGGCCGGACCGGGCGAGGTCAGCCGCACCAGCGCCCAGACCACGGCCAGAAGCGGCGACAGCGCGACCAGGGCGGCCAGGGACACGGACACGTCCAGGAACCGCTTGAGGATGCGCTCGCGTTCGTCGGCCAGGCTGCTCGACAAGGTGGACACGACCTCGCCGCCATGACTGGCCGGGCGGCTTCCAGGATTTTTCAGGGCAAATAGCCGGGCCACCACCGTGGCCGTGACCCCCTGCTCCTCGCAGGCCGTGACCAACCCCGTGCCCAGGCGGCTCAATTCCTCCAGCGGCAGGCAGATCACCACCTCGTCCACCACCTGCTCGCGCAGGTAGTCGGCCAGATCGTCGAACCGACAGACCAGACGGGCCGCTTCAGGCTGCGAACCCATGGGCGCGATTTCCCAGCCATCGGCCACAAAGCCCATGAAGCGCCGGCCCTGTTCGGGATGGGCCAGCATCTCCCGGGCGATCTCCTGGGCCCGCTCCCCGGTTCCCGCCACCAGCACCCGACGGCGCAAGAGTCCCTGGGCCTCGCCCATAAACAGCAGCCGGCGCAGGGCCAGACGCGAAGCCACACAGCCCGAAGCCGCCATCAGCCAAAAGGCGGCCAGGAAGACGGGCGTGGCCAGGGGCGGACGCAGGGCGGCCGCGCCTAAAAGCAAGGCCATGACCACGCCGGTGACGGACTTGACCACCTGCTTGACGGCCAGGCGGCGGTCATACAGGGCGGTTTCGGTATAGACGCCGAAAAACGGGAAAATGATCAGGGTGGCGGCCAGGACGCCAAGCAGCAGCCCAAGGCTTCCCGGGTCCAGGTGCAGATGGGCGGCATTGGCCGTTTCCGGGGAAAAAGCCGTGGAGACCGCCGCCGCGACAACAAGCGACAGCGCGGCCAGGGCCAGATCAAGGGCGCGAAGCCAGGTGATGGCTCCCTGTCTTGAGGCGAAGGGCAAGGGGTTCCCCCAGCGGTTGCGGCTCGGCCACGGCGGCCGGGCCAGTCGTGATGCGCGGTCCTCAAACGGCCCGGCCCCGCGCAGCCACAAAGGCTACTCCATCCGCACAGGGAAATGCAACCTCCGCGCCATTTTCACGTCTTAACCGCGACAACGGCCAAAGGCGCGTTTCGAGGACGCCTCCCTAGGGCACCAGCAGCACCTTGACGTCGCAGACGTTGGTGTTGGTGGGGCCGGTCTTGAGCAGCCGGCCCACGGCCTCGAAATAATGGTAGGCGTCGTTGGCCGCCAGAAACGCCCGGGGATCAAGGCCCAGCCCCTGGCCTTCGCGCAGGATGGCCAGGCTGGCAAACGCCCCGGTGGCGTCGGTGGGCCCGTCGGAACCGTCGGTGGAGGCGGCCAGGAACACGGCCTCCTCGGCGTTGCGGGGTTCCCCGGCCAGCCCGGCCAGAAAGGCCAGGGCCATTTCCTGGTTGCGCCCGCCCTTGCCCGGGCCGCGCAGGGTCACGGTGGTCTCGCCGCCGGCGATGCAGCAAGCCGGCCGGGGCAGCGGCATGGCGTATTCGGCGATGTCCTTGGCCACGCCGAGAAACAGGTTGGCCATCTCGCGCGATTCGCCGGCCAGATGCGAGGTCAGGACCAAGGTGGCGTAGCCCAGGGCGGCGGCCTTGTCCCGGGCGGCCAGCAAGGCCTGGCAGTTGGTGCCGATAAGCACCGTGCGCACGTGCTTGAAGACCGGATCCCCGGCCTTGGGCGTTTCCGGGGCGCGTCCGGCGGCCACGGCGGCAAGCACGGCCAGGACGTTTTGCCCGATCCTCTCCCCCACGCCATAGCGTTCGACCACGGCCAGGGCGTCGGCCCCGCAGGTGGAGTCCGGCACGGTGGGGCCGCTGGCGATGACGTCGAGGTCGTCGCCGACCACGTCGGATAAAAGCAGCCCCAGGCAGTCGGCCGGGGCGATGGCCGCGGCCAGCCGGCCGCCCTTGACGGCCGAGAGCTTCTTGCGCACGCAGTTGATTTCGTGGATGGACGCGCCGCAGGCTAAAAGCGCCCGGGTGGCGGCCTGCTTGTCGGCCAGGGTCAGGGGCAGGCCGGGCAGGTCCAGGGGGGCGGCGAGAATGGCCGAACCGCCGCCCGAGACCAAAACGATGACCAGATCGTCCGGGCCGGCCTGCCGGGCCATGGTCAGGACTTCCCGGGCCGCCGCCTCGCCCCGGGCGTCGGGCACGGGATGGGCCGCCTCCAGGAGCCGGATGCGCGAAAGCGTTTCCAGATAGCCTTCCTTGACGGCCACCACCCCGGCCGTGATCCGCTCGCCGAGCAGGCGCTCCAGCCCAAGGGCCATGCGCCCCGAGGCCTTGCCCATGCCCAGGACGAAGATGCGCCGGTAGCGGGCCAGGTCGTAGACGTGGCACTCGGTTTCGGTGGTCACGCGCAGGGTGTCGCCGGTGAGCGTCAGCACACGCTGCATCATGGCCAGGGGATCGACCCGGTCGAGTCCGGCCCGGAAGATGGCTTCGGCGTCGGCAAGGGGATTTCGCATGAGGGGCTCCTTCGCGCCGCCAAGGCGCAGGGTCATGCCCGGGAGTGCCAGGGGCGGCCGGGCCGCGTCAAGCCATGGCGGCCTTGAGGCATGTCCGGGCGGCAAAAGCCTGCCAGGGATAGCCAAACGGCCCAAACCGGCGTATCGTGTCCGGCAACGTCGACGCCAGGACTGCCGCCGGCCAAACCCGCGAGACGCCCATGCCCACGCCCGACCTGAACCTGCTCCCCTTCTCCCGGGCCGCCCTGGGTCCCGAATTCGCCCCGGGTTCGCCCGATCAGGACCGGCCGGGCGAACCAGGCTGCTGGATTGTCCTTCGTGAAAACGCCCTGGTGCTGACCGAGCGCGGCCTGGCCATGCCGGACGGACTGCTGCCGGTCCCCGGCCCCTTTGCCGTGCCGCCGGTGCTGGTCGGCTTTTGGAACGGCCGCCCCTTGCGAGCCGCCCGGCTGGAACCCGAGGCCGCCCTGCCGGCAGGGTTCACCCCCATCACCGCCTCCTACCGCTCGCCGCTGCTCGACGAACGGCTGCTCACCCTGGCCGGTCTGGCCCGGCAGGTGCTCCACTGGCGCGACCGCAGCCGCATCTGCCCGGCCTGCGGCGGCGCGCCGGCCGGCATCCCCGGCGGATTCGGAGCGCGCTGCACGGCCTGCGCCCGGGAATACTATCCGCGCATCCATCCGGCCGTCATCGTGCTCGTGTCGCGCGGCGACGACTATCTGCTGGTGCGCAAGGCCGGCTGGCCGGCCGGCCAGTACGGGCTGGTGGCCGGTTTCGTGGAATTTTCCGAATCTTTGGAAGAATGCGTGGCCCGGGAAGTGGCCGAGGAAACGGGGCTGGTCGTGGCCGGCATCCGTTACCTCGGCAGCCAGAACTGGCCCTTCCCCAGCCAGCTCATGGCCGCGTTTGCGGCGGACTGCGTCGGCGGAGAACTCGTGGTCGACCGCACCGAGCTTGAGGACGCGGGCTGGTTTTCCGCCCGTCGCCCGCCGGCCGTGCTGCCGCCCAGGGCCAGCATCGCCCGCTGGATGCTCGACCGCCACGCCCCGCAACTGGTCCGCGCCGCCGGCGGCGCCTAAAAAGTCCTCCAGATCGGCGGGTTATTCGTTGACAGGCTGGGCGGGCCTTTATATAGGATCAATCAGCTCCGATTAATCCACAAGAGAGGCGCTTCATGCGTTTGACCCGAGCTGGCGAGTACGCCATCCGCTGCGTCCTGTACCTGGCCATGCACCAGGACCGGACGCTCATTGGGCGCAAGGAAGTCGCCGAGGCCATGGACATTCCAGCCCAGTTCCTGGGCAAGGTCGCCCAGCAATTGGCCAAGGCCGGGGTCATCAGCATCCGCCAGGGCTCCCAGGGCGGCTACGAACTGGCCCGCCGGGCCCAGGACATCACCTTGCTGGCCGTCATCGAGGCCATAGACGGCGAGATCTTTTTAAACGACTGCATCCAGCGGCCCGGCAGCTGCGACAGGCAGGCCATCTGTTCCGTGCATAACGTGTGGGATACGGCGCGGCGGCAATTGCGCGACACCCTGGGCAGCACCACCTTGGCCGAGTTGGCGGCCTTGGAAAAGTGCGCCTGCCGGGGGCAGACGTGCGAGGGGCCGCGCGCTTCGAATGGTTGAGTTTTTTTGACGGGGGTTGGTGCATTTTTCCCGGGGCGGTGCTAGGTGGGAATCGACCGCCGGCTTGCCGCGCCTTGCGGCCGGGAAAATGCGAAACAGGTTTGACGGTCAACACGGAGGAAAAGGAGACAGATCATGGACACCTTGATGCTTTCCCGACTGCAGTTCGCCTTTGCGACATTTATCCACTTCATCTTCGTCCCGCTCACCCTGGGGCTTTCCATCCTCGTGGCCGTGATGGAAACCAAGTTCGTGCGCACCGGGGACGAAACCTACAAACGCATGGCCAAGTTCTGGGGCAAACTATTTCTGATCAACTTCGCCCTGGGCGTGGTCACCGGCATCACCCTGGAGTTCCAGTTCGGCACCAACTGGTCGCGCTATTCGACCTTTGTCGGCGATATTTTCGGGTCGCTTTTAGCCATCGAAGCCACGGCGGCCTTTTTCCTGGAATCCACCTTCCTTGGCGTGTGGATCTTCGGCTGGAACCGGCTTTCGCCCAAGCTCCACTGCACGTCCATCTGGCTGGTGGCCTTCGCCGCCAACTTTTCGGCCCTGTGGATCATCCTGGCCAACGGCTTCATGCAGCACCCGGTGGGCTACGTCATCCGCAACGGCCGGGCCGAACTGTCGAGCTTTCTTGAGGTCATCACCAACCCCTACGGCTGGAACGCCTTTCTCCACACCGTCACCGGCTCCTGGGCCCTGGCCGGCTTTTTCGTGATCGGCGTGTCGGCCTGGCATCTGCTGCGCAAGCAGCACGTCGACTTCTTCACCAAGTCCTTCCGCATCGCCGCCGGCTTCACCCTGGTTTCCACCCTGCTCGTGGCCGCCGTGGGCCACCGCCAGGGCAACATCGTGGCCGAAGTCCAGCCGGCCAAGCTGGCGGCCATGGAATCCCACTGGGAGACCCAGAAAAACGCTCCTATGTACCTCTTTGCCGTGCCCGATCCGGATAATGAGAAAAACAGCATCGAGATCGGCGGCATCCCGAGCTTACTGAGCCTCATGGCCTTCAACGATCCCGCCGCCGAAGTGAAAGGCCTCAAGGACTTCCCGGCCGAGGACCGCCCGCCCGTCACGCTCACCTTCTCCGCCTTCCGCATCATGGTCGGCCTGGGAACGGCCATGCTGATCCTGGCCGTGCTGGCCTTTATCGCCCGCCACCATCCCGAGGAGGCCTCCCACAAACTCTTGAAGGCCTTCCTGTGGGCCATTCCCCTGCCCTACATCGCGCTCCAGGCCGGCTGGGCCGTGGCCGAGGTCGGCCGCCAGCCCTGGATCGTCTACGGCATCATGCGCACCAAGGACGCCGTCTCCCCCATCGCCGCCCATCAGGTCGGCATCAGCCTGGCCGCCTTCTTCGTGGTCTACATCCTGCTGGCGTCGCTGGATATCTATCTGCTGGCCAAGTACGCCCGCTCCGATCCGCACTAGGCCCGGACACCACCGCGTCATGGCAATGCGACTGACTCAACCCGGCCCGGCCGGTTGCTAATCGAAGGAGACAGACCATGGATCTCGGAACCATTTGGTTTATACTGTGGGGCGTGCTTTGGGCCGTCTATTTCATCCTGGACGGATTCGATCTCGGCATCGGCAGCATCATGCCGTTTTTCGCCAAGTCCAACGAAGAAAAACGCATCATGTATAACGCCATGGGTCCTTTCTGGGACGGCAACGAAGTGTGGCTCATCACCGCCGGCGGCGTGACCTTCGCCGCTTTCCCCAAGACCTACGCCGTCATGTTCTCGGCGCTCTACACGCCGCTGATGCTCCTGCTGTTCGCGCTGATCCTTCGCGGCGTGTCCTTTGAATTCCGCTCCAAGGTGGACAGCCCGGGCTGGCGCAAACTCTGGGACACCTGCAACTTCCTGGGCAGCTTCCTGCCGGCCTTGCTCCTTGGCGTGGCCTTTGCCAACATCTTCAAGGGCATCCCCATCGACCAGGACGGCATCCTGCACGGCAACCTCCTCACACTTCTTAACCCCTACGGTCTGGCCGGCGGCCTCCTTTTTGTGGCCCTTTTCGCCCACCACGGGGCGCTGTGGCTGGCGTTTAAATCCGAAGGCGACATCCATGACCGGGCCGTGGCCCTGGCCGGCAAGCTCTGGCCGGTGGTGGCCGGGCTGGTGGTGCTGTTCCTGGTCATGAGCCTTTTCATGACCCAGCTTTTTGCCAACTACCTGGTCAATCCGCTGCTGTTTATCATCCTGCTGGGGGCCGTGGCCGGGCTGGTCCTGACCATGACCTACCGCAAGGCCGGCCGCATCCTGGCTTCCTGGGGCGCTTCGGCCGTGCTCATCGGCTCGGCCGCCCTTTTTGGCGTGGTCGGCATCTTCCCGGCCCTGCTGCCCTCAAGCCTCAATCCGGCCTACTCCCTGACCATCCAGAACTCCTCGTCCTCGCCCATGACGCTGGCCATCATGCTCGGCGTGGCCCTGGTCTTCGTGCCCATCGTCATCGCCTACCAGATCTGGACCATGCGCACCTTCAGCCACCCCGTGACCAAGGCCGACCTGGACTACGAAGAAGCTTACTAAGATACTCATTTTCAATATCAAATGCCGGCGAAGCGCGCTTCGCCGGCATTTTTTTTCGCCCTGGCGAAATCGGTGAAACAGCGGAAACACAGCATTTATTCATTGACAACGAGAATCAACATCAGTACCACTACTTTTCGGCTTGCGATTGTTACCGAATTGTCACATTGCGGGATAGGAACGGAGATGCCGTCCACAACGCAACCCACTTAAGGAAGGAGACGCACCCATGAACGATTATCTGAAAAACGGACTGTTCCTGGCCGCTGGAGTCGCCATCGGCGCCCTTGGCGCGGTGGCCCTTGGCAAAGGCAAATTCTCGATCCGTCCGGCCATGGCCGACCTGCTGTCCCACGGCATGGACCTCAAGGAAAAGACCGCCACGGTTCTGGAGCGGGCCAAGGAAAACCTCGACGACCTCATGGCCGAAGCCAAACACGCCAAGGAATCCCGGGAGGGCAAATCCGTGGCCGAAGGCGAAACGGCCTAAAGACCCCCTTGCCGGGTGGAGTTTCAACGCATGACGCACTGCGCCATTGTCCACGATATACCGGGTCGGATGCGGCTGCGGTTCGCCTGCGCCGAAGCCTTTTCGGCGCAGGCTCCGGCCCTGGCCGCCGCCGCCGTATCCTTGTCCGGCGTGGCCGAGGTGATCCCCTCGCCTCGGACCCTCGGCCTGCTGGTTCTTTACAGCGGAGCCCCGGTGCGGCTGGCCCTTTTGGCCATGACCAAAAACGGCGACTCGGCCAAATCGGCCATGCTCACCCCCGCGCCCCGACGCCGGGGCAAGGCGGTCCGGGTCGTACGGCTCGGCAAGGTCGCCCTGGCCAAGGCCGGCGACAAACTCGCCAAGGCCGTCAACCTCCCGGCCGAGGCCGGGGACAATCCCCCCTCGCCCTTGCAGGCCATGGCCCGCGAGGCCGGGATGTTCCTGCTGCGCGCCGCGTTGCCGCCGGCGTTTCGGCCGCTGTTTCTTATCAAGCGCGTCTGGCCGTTTATTAAGCGCGGCCTGGGGGCGCTTGTGCGCGGCAAGCTCAACGTCGAGGTCCTCGACGCCCTGGCGATTGGCGTGTCCATTGCCCGCAAGGACTACCGGGCCGCCACCGGCATCGCCCTGCTGCTGGGCCTTGGCGAGGTGCTGGAAAGCTACACCCGCAAGCGCTCCCGCGAGAGCCTGGCCGAAACCCTGGCCGCCTCCTTCGACGCCGTCTGGGTGCGCCGCGAGGACGGCCCGGTGCGCATCCCCGCCTCGGAAGTCGTGCCCGGCGACCTGGCCATCGTCACCATGGGCAACGCCATCCCGGTGGACGGCGTGGTGGCCGAGGGCGAGGCCATGGTGAACCAGGCCTCCATGACCGGCGAACCCCTGCCCGCCCACAAGCGCGTGGGCCATACGGTCTTTGCCGGCACCGTGGTCGAGGAAGGCGAGATCGTTGTTCGGGTGGAAAAATCCGGCGGCGAGACCCGCATCCAAAAAATGGTGGAAGTCATCGAGGAGTCGGAGAACTACAAGGCCAAGGCCCAGGATCTGGCCGAACGCTTCGCCGACGCCGTGGTGCCCTGGACCCTGCTCGGCGCGGCCGTGGTCTTCGCCGTCACCCGTAACCCGCGCCTGGCCTCGGCCGTGCTGCTGGTGGACTTCTCCTGCGCGATAAAGCTCTCGGCCCCCCTGGCCGTGCTGGCCGCCATGCGCGAGGCCGCTTCCGGCGGCGTGCTGGTCAAGGGCGGCAAGTTCCTGGAGGGCGTGTCCTCGGCCGACGCCTTTGTCTTCGACAAGACCGGCACGCTGACCCAGGCCCGCCCCCGGGTGGCCGCCGTGGAACCCTTAAACGGCTACACCCGCCACGACGTCTTAAAGCTCGCCGCCTGCCTGGAGGAACACTTCCCCCACCCGGTGGCCCGGGCCGTGGTGCGCCAGGCCGAGAAGGAAGGCATCGTCCACCAGGAGTTCCACGCTGAGGTGGATTACATCCTGGCCCACGGCCTGTCCTCCATGGTCGGCACGGACCGGGTGCGCCTGGGCAGCCGCCACTTCATCGGCGAGGACGAGGGCATCGACATCGCCGACGCCGACGCGGCCATCGACGCCCGGGGCCTGGCCGGCCTGTCCACCCTCTATCTGGCCATCGGCGACGAAGTGGCCGGCGTGCTGGCCATCGAGGACCCGCTTGTCCCCGAAGCCCCGCGCGTGCTGCGCGAACTGACCGACCGGGGGGTTACGCGTCTGGTCATGCTCACCGGCGACGCCGCCGCCCCGGCCGCCATCGCGGCCAAGGAACTGGGCATCACCGACTACCACGCCCAGGTGCTGCCCGAAGACAAGACACGCATCGTGCGGGAACTGCGCGAGGCCGGCCACGTGGTGGCCATGGTCGGCGACGGCATCAACGATTCGCCGGCCCTGTCTGCCGCCAATGTTGGCATCGCCCCGCGCCACGGCGCGGATATTGCCCAGGCCGCCGCCGACATCCTGCTGGCCGAAGGCAGCCTGCAAAGCGTGGTGGCCCTGCGCGACATCGCCACCGGCCTCATGGGCCGGCTGCATGCCAACTTCCGGGCCATCTGCCTCATCAATTCCGTGATCCTGGGCCTGGGGCTTTTCGGCCGCGTCACCCCGGGCGTCTCGGCCCTGGCCCACAATCTGGCCACCGTGGGCATTGCCCTGGCCAGCCTGCGGCCCTATCTCCCCAAACACCTGCCAAGCGGAGGCGTCAGCCATGATAGCCAGCTGCATTGAAGGCCGCATCCGGTTCCGGCATCCGGCCCTGTCCGACCCCGAACTCCTGGAAATCGTCACCAGCCAACTCGCCGCCATGCCCGGTATCACCGAGATAGAGGCCAATCCCCGCACCGGCAGTGTGCTTGTCAGCCATGACGCGTCCGTGGCCACCAGCGACCTCGTGGCCATGGCCGAGGCCCTGGCCGCCACCCATGCCGAAGCGTTGGCCGAGGCCGCGCCGGCCAAGCCCGCCAAAAAGAACATGACCCCGGCCCAGCTCAAGCGCCGCACCCAGAAGATCGGCCTGGCCACCTGCATGGCCGGAGCCGTGGCCACGGGTCTGGCCGACACCAAGGCCGCCCACCTGACCTTCGGTTTCGCCCTGGCCGGCTTCGCCGCCTGGCACCTCTACATGCACCGGCGGCGGTTTCTGGCCTGATCCCCGGACCGCTTTCGTATGACCATGTTTAAAAGTCCGCTGCTCGAATCCTGCGGCATGCTGGATGTCGTCGCGCCCGACAAGGTGTGCGGCGACATCCTGCTCGCCCTGGTCCATCAACTGGCTGAATCCCTGGGCCGGGCCATTGACGCCAAGGATTCCCACACCATGGCCCACTCCGAGGAGGTGGCCGAGGTGTCGAAATTCCTGGCCGCCGCCATGGGCCTGTCCCGGGAGAGCGTCGCCTGCGTCCACGTGGCCGGCCATCTCCACGACATCGGCAAGATCGGCGTGCCCGACGCCGTTTTGGGCAAGCCCGGCCGCCTGGACCCCGACGAATGGCGGCAGATGCAGGCCCATCCGACCATCGGCGCGGACATCCTCGACCCTCTGGACTGCCTGGCCCGCACCGGCATCGTGGAAATGGTGCGCGCCCACCATGAACGTTTCGACGGCTCGGGCTATCCCGCCGGCCTCAAAGGCCGGGAGATTCCCCTTGGCGCGCGCATCATAAGCGTCGCCGACAGCCTGTCGGCCATGCTCCAGACCCGGCCCTACCGCCCGGCCATGGGCTTTGCCGAGGCCCATCGGGAGATTGTGCGCTGCGCTGGCAGCCAGTTCGACCCCGATGTGGTGGACGCCTTCCTGGCTGTGGCCGGCGACGTACGCCAGCTTCTGGGCTCCTGCCGGGGCGGCGTCTTGGTGCCCTGAAAACGCGGCCAAGGCAAAACGAGTCGGGAACGGCCGACTTGCGCCCGCTCCTGGGCGGCGGCTGAAATTTCAGAACACAATGATAATGACTATCCAAATCATTTAGCAGACATTGCTTCCAGGCCACTGTCATCGGAAACCCTTCAACCACGCGGAAACGGGAAGGAGTGTCGCTCATGCGAAAAACGGTCGCGTTGCTGACCCTGGCCATTGTGGCCGCTACGGCGGTCCCGGCCTGGTCGGCCACGGAAGTCAAAATGGCCGGGGATGCCCGGGTGTACGGCGTCTTTTTCGCCAATCGCAATTTCACCGGCTGGGACGAGACCGGAACCCAGACCGAGGACCGGCTCACCATCTGGCAGCGCCTGCGCCTGCGGGCTGATTTCGTCGCCAACGAAAACCTCAAATTCCGCTTCGGGATGCGCGTGGACGACGAGGCCTGGGGGCATGACTACCTCACCGCCGCCAACCCCCAGGTGGCCATCCAGCCCTACCTGGCCTACCTCCAGTTCAAATGGCCGGGCACGGACATCGAGGTGACGGCCGGCTACCAGCCCTTTTCCGTGCCCCAGACCGAGGTCTTCTACGACAGCATCGTGCTGGCCGCCGACGACGGCGACCAGTCCAGCGCCGCGCTTTTCGTGAAAATCCCGGTCATTGACGACGTGTTGACCATTGAAGCCGCCTACGGCCGGCTGCTGGACGCCTACCGCACCTACCAGCCCACCACCACCCAGGTGGGCGACGCCTTCGACGTCTACCGCCTGGCCCTGCCCGTCACCGTGGACGGCTTCGAGGCCACGCCCTGGGGCCTTGTCGGCGTGTACGGCAAGGAGGCCGATCCCGAAGGCTACTTCGACGCCGGCCTGCGCTCGGCCGGCAGCTACCTCGACCCCGCCGGCTACAAGGACAACCAAAATCCCATGTGGTGGGGCGGCTTGGCCCTTTCCGTCACCGCCCTGGACCCGGTGAAGCTCTATTTCGACGGCATCTACGGCAACGCCGCCGGCTCGGACAGGTCACGAAACCGCCGCGAAGGCTATTTCTTCGACGCCGGCCTGACCTACACGGGCCTGGACTGGGCCACCCCGGGGCTTTTCGGCTGGCTGGCCAGCGGCGAGGACGCGAGCCTGGCCAACGGCAGCGAACGTCTGCCGGTCATCGCCCCCAAATGGGGGCCGGGCACCTCGTTTCTGTTTGACTGCGATCAGGAGTTCGCCAACAACTCCATGGGCGTCAATCCGCTGGGCTCCTGGGGCCTGGCCTTGGCCGTGCGCGACATCTCGTTTATCGAGGCTTTAAAAAGCCGGCTGACCGCCGCCGTCATGGCCGGCCGCAACAGCCCGGCGGGCCTTCGCAAGGCCGTCTGGGCCACCGGCGGTCCCGGCGAGTACGTGACCATGGGCCGCGACCTGGCCGAAGGGGAATGGGTGTTTGGCCTCAATTTCGACCACAGCTACGAGCTGACCGAAGCCTTGACGCTGACCCTGCAAACCGGCTTCGCCTCGCCCCAGGGGCTTAAGACCAGCATCTGGGGCCACCGCATGACCAACCAGGCCACCGACGCCTGGATGGCTTCCCTGGGTTTCCTGTACACCTTCTAGTTCCCGGAGTCGGGGCGCGTCCACGTCCCGGCTCCCGGTTCCGCCGTTTGCTTGCCGCGCCCGGCCAGGATGCCGCCATCCTGGCCGGGCGTTGCCTCCGTTGGTCACGGCAAGGTGCTTGCTGCCCAGACTGCGAGGCCGGTTGCCTCCGCACGGCGGCCATTGCCGCCGACATGGCCACCCTGCGCCAGTACGGCTTGAAAAAAATCATCAGGTATATCAAGATGATAAAAGAGATCATCCGGGTCACGGCGGTCTGAGGCCGCAGCCTCTTGACAGGAACATGGCGTCGATATATGTCCGCCCATCCCGTCTCGGGATGGGTCTTGACAGCTTGTGAACCGGTGTTAACTTCCCCCCATGGCTGAACGTCTGGAATCCCCCTTGCGCCGCGAACAGATCGCCGAAGCCGCCCTGGACATTGTCGTGCGCCAGGGCATCGGCGCCGTGACCGTGCGCCGCGTGGCCGAAGCCGTGGGTATCTCGGCCGCCGCCCTCTATCGTCACTACAAAAGCAAGGTCGATATCCTGGCCGCCGTCATGCACGAACACCAGGAATTCTTCATGGCCACGGTGCGCACGGCCAAGGCCGAGTCGACGAGTCCACTGGACGCGATCCGCCGGCTGTACCACTCTTCCATGGTCATGGTCAGCCGCTATTGCGCCTTGCCCGTCGTCTTTTTGTCCGACGTGTTGTGGTTCGAGGAACCGGAGTTGCGCGCCCTCAAACTGCAACACCACAAAATGCTGCGGGACATCGTCGTGGAACTGATTATCGCTGGGCAGCAGGCCGGCGAAATCCGCACCGATCTGCGCCCGGAAGAAATCGTGATTCATTTTCTCGGGCTCATCGCCATGCCGGCCCTTATCCAGGCACGCACGCCGGAAGATCTGGACATGCCCCGCCAGATCACGGCCAACTGGGAGTTGTTCGCCCATGCCGTTGCTCCATGATTTTTTTCGCCCCCGAAGTGAACACTCGTTAACACCCAGCGCCATGCCGTTCCATCGTCTGACCCTGGGTCTTGCAGGCTTGGCCGCCCTGGCCGTGCTGGCCGGGCGGGCCGTCTCCGATGCGCCCGCGCCCACTCCGGCCCGCCGCACCCTGGCCGCCGTCCAGGACCGCTATGCCGGACGGTTGCCGCATCCACCGGAAACCGGGGAACTGGCCGTCTATGCCGGCGCGCCCGGAGAGCCGGCCCTGGACTGCGCCGCTCTGGCCAAGGACCGGACCATGGTCGCCCTGGTCTTTGGCCAGTCCAACGCCTCCAACACCGTGGACCCGGGCTACGAATCCGGCCGGCCGGTCTACGCCTTTGCCGACGGCGTGTGCACCAAGGCCCGCGACGCCCTGCCCGGGGCCACCGGAACCAAGGGCAGCTCCTGGCCGCGCCTGGGCGACAAGCTCATTGCCGGCGGCTTCTACGACGCCGTCATATTCGCCAACATCGCCCGGGGCGGCTCCTCCATTCTCGAATGGGGGCCGGGCGGCCGCCATAACGCCGTGCTCCTGGCCTCCCTGGATTCCCTGGCCCGGGCCGGGCTGCCGCCCACCCACGTGCTTCTCCACCAGGGCGAGGCCGACTGCGCCCTGGGCGTGGCCGCGCCAGACTACGCCGCCATGCTCGCCGCCGTCATCGACCAGATCCGTAACAAAGTCGGGCCGGCGACCGACGTTGTCGTCGCCCGGACCTCCCAGTATTTCGACCTGGTCTGCGGCAACGCGGCCAACCCGGCCTGCTACAAGACCTGCCCGGCCTTGACCCAGGCACAAACCGCAGCGGCCGACCCGCAGCGCCATGTCCTGTCCGGCCCGGACACCGACCGCCTCGTGCCCTTTGCCGACCGCAACGACGGCTACCATTTCACGGCCCAGGCCGCCGACCGCTTCGCCGAGGCCTGGCTGCCTCAGCTCGCCCGGAGCGAGGCCGCCCCAAGCCGCCTGCAATGAACCCGCAACCCTTTTCGCCCGCAACCGGCCGTCGCCATGAGCGCGACAGCCGCCTGTCCCGGAGGGAATCATGACTGTCTCCATTTTCGCCAAGGCCGCGCGCGCAACCGTCGCCATGTGCCTGCCTTTTGCCCTGGCCGCCGCCCTGTCCGGCTGCGCCACCGAAAGCTCGGGCCAGGAAAACGCCGCCGCGCCGCCGCCGCCGGAAATCGTGGCCTACGCTGTCAAACAGGCCGACATCCCCTTGGAAATGGCCTTCATGGGCCAGACCGCCGGCTCCCGCGAGGTCGAGGTCCGGGCCAGGGTCGGCGGCATTTTGCTTCGCCGCAACTTTGAAGAAGGCTCACGCGTGCGCCAGGGCCAGCTCATGTTCGAGATCGACCCGGCCCCCTACCAGGCCGCCCTGGAACAGGCCAAGGGTTCCCTGGCCCAGGCCGAGGCCAGTCTGGCCCAGGCCAAGCGCGACGCCGAACGCATGGACAAGCTCTTTAAGGGCGACGTGGTGGCCCGCAAGGACTTCGACGACTCCAAGACCCTGGTGGAAACCGGGACCGCCGCCGTGGACGCGGCCAAGGGCAAGGTCCGCGAGGCTTCGCTTAATCTCGAATGGACCAAGGTCACGGCCCCCATTTCCGGCATGACCAGCAAGGAGACCCGCTCCGAAGGCAGCCTCGTCACCACCGGCTCCGACGGCAGCTTGCTCACCACCATGTCCCGGGTCGATCCCATCTATGTGAACTTCTCCATGTCCGGCCAGGAGATGATGAAGATCCGCAAGCTGCGGGCCGAGGGCAAGGTGGTCGTGGACGGCGGCGACTTCAGCGTGGGCCTGATCCTGCCCGACGGCTCGCGCTACCCCCAGCTAGGCCGCATCAACTTCACCGACACCCAGGTCGATGCCACAACCGGCGTGGTCAAGGTCCGGGCCGAATTCTCAAACCCCGACGGCGCGGTGCTGCCCGGCCAGTTCGTGCGGGTGCGCCTTGAGGGCGCGCGCTTCAAGGACGTCTTGGCCGTGCCCCAGGGCGCGGTGCTCAACACCCAGATGGGGGCCATGGTCTGGACGCTCGACGACAAGAACCAGGTCGCCCCGCGCCCGGTGGTCCTCGGCGAAGCCGTGGGCAACGACTACCTCGTCGAGCAGGGCCTTGGGGCCGGCGAACGCATCATCGCCGAAGGCGTGATCAAGGTGCGCCCGGGCCTGACCGTGCGTGTGCGCGGCGAGGAACCCAAGCAGGCCCAGCAGCCGACAGCAGCCCAGGCCGCCCCGCAACAGGCTCCCAAGGACGCCCCGGCCGCCGCCCAGAACGGCGAGGCCGCCAAGGCCGAGGCCAAGGAGAACCGTTCATGATTTCACGCTTTTTCCTGGGCCGACCGGTATTTTCCATCGTCATCTCGCTGGTCATCGTGCTGGCGGGTCTGGCGGCCATCAGAAGTCTGCCCATCGCCCAGTACCCGGACATCGTGCCGCCCGAGGTCAACGTCACGGCCGTCTACCCCGGGGCCAGCCCCGAGGTCATCGCCGCCACCGTGGCCGCGCCACTGGAGCAGCAGATAAACGGCGTCGACAACATGCTCTACATGCGCTCGACGAGCTCCGGCGACGGCACCCTGTCCATCACCGTCACCTTTGCCGTGGGCACCAATCCCGACCAGAATACGATCAACGTCAACAACCGCGTCCAGGCGGCCCAGACCACCCTGCCCGAGGAAGTCCGCCGCCAGGGCGTGACCGTCACCAAGAAATCCTCCAACATCCTCCAGATCATCGGCTTCGACTCGCCAACCGGCCGCTACGACTCGGTTTTTATCAGCAACTACGTGCTGGTCAACGTCCTTGACGAATTAAAGCGCCTGCCCGGCGTCGGCGACGCCTCCATCTTCGGGGCCAAGGACTATTCCATGCGCGTCTGGCTGCGGCCGGACAAGCTGGCCCAGCTCAAGCTCACCCCCGCCGACGTGGCCGCCGCCATCAGCGAGCAAAACGCCCAGTTCGCGGCCGGCCGTATCGGAGCCGAGCCCACCAAGCCCGAAAGTCCGGTGGCGCTCAATTACATGGTCACCACCAAGGGCCGGCTTTTAACCCCCGAGGAATTCGGCGACATCATCCTGCGCGCCCAGCCCGACGGGTCGCTTTTGCGCCTGAAGGACGTGGCCCGGGTGGAACTCGGGGCCAAGGACTACAGCTCGATTTCCAAGCGCAACGGCAGCCCCACCGTCAACATCGGCATCTTCCTGGCTCCCGGAGCCAACGCCCTGGACACAGCCGAACGCGTCACGAGCAAGCTCAAGGAACTCTCGACCCGCTTCCCCGACGGCATCATCTATTCGGTGCCCCTGGACACCACCACCTTTGTGCGCGTTTCCATCGAGGAGGTCATCCACACCCTGGTCGAGGCCATGATCCTGGTCTTTCTCGTGGTCTACCTCTTCCTGCAAAACTTCCGGGCCACGCTTATCCCCTGCCTGGCCGTGCCGGTCTCCATCATTGGCACCTTCGCCGGCATGCAGGCCCTGGGCTTCACCATCAACACCCTGACCCTGTTCGGCATGGTCCTGGCCATCGGCATCGTCGTGGATGACGCCATCGTGGTGCTCGAAAACGTCGAGCGCATCATGACCAAGGAGAAGCTGCCGCCCAGGGAAGCCACGGCCAAGGCCATGGAAGAGGTGACCGGGCCGGTGGTGGCCATCGTGCTGGTGCTGTGCGCCGTGTTCGTGCCGGTGGCGTTTTTGGGCGGCTTGACCGGCCAGATGTACAAGCAGTTCGCCATCACCATCGCCGTGTCCGTGGTCATCTCGGGCCTGGTGGCCCTGACCCTGACCCCGGCCTTGTGCGCCTCGCTGTTAAAACCCGGCCACCAGGAACCCAATCGGTTTTTCCGGGGCTTTAACCGCCTGTTTGACGCCATCACCGCCGGCTACGGCGCGGGCGTGGCCTTTCTGCTGCGTCGCAGCGCCTTTGCCATGCTCCTTTTCGCCGGCCTGTGCCTGGGCACGGGCTGGCTGTTCAAGCAGGTGCCCGGCGGGCTCGTCCCGGACGAGGACCAGGGCTATGTCATCGCCGTTAACATCCTGCCCGACGGCACGTCGCTGCGGGCCACCGAAGGCATCGCCGACGCCATGGACGCGATGAACATGCAGGACCCCTCGGTCAAGGACGTCATCGCCATCACCGGCCTCGATCTCTTGAGCTTCACCTACCGCTCCAACTACGGCACCATCTTCATGCCGCTTAAGCCCTGGAAGGAGCGCCCCGGCGAGGAGTTGTCCTCGTTTGCCGTGGTCAAGCGCATCTTCGGCCGGGGCATGGCCCTGCCCAAAAGCTTCACCCTGGCCTTCAATCCGCCGGCCATTTCCGGCATGTCCAACACCGGTGGCTTCGAAGCCTACCTGCAAAGCCGGGGCGAAGGCGACGTCAAGGCCCTGGCCGCCATGACCGAAGCCCTGGTGGCCGAAGCCTCCAAGAACCCGGTGCTGGGCCGGGTGGCCACCACCTTCGGGGCCAACGTGCCCCAGCTGCGCATCGACCTTGACCGCGAAAAGGCCAAGGCCCTGGGCGTGGCCGTCAGCGACGTCTATGCCGCCATGCAGGCCACATTCGGCGCGTATTACGTCAACGACTTCAACAAGTTCGGCCGGACCTTCAAGGTCCAGATCCAGTCCGAGGCCGACTTCCGCGACCGGCCCGAGGACCTGCGCGACGTGTTCGTGCGTTCCAGCAAAGGCGAGATGATCCCCTTGACCGCCCTGGCCACAATCGAAAAGTCCACCGGCCCCGAGGTCATGGAACGCTTCAACGTCTTCCCGGCCGCCAAGATCATGGGCCAGCCCGCCCCGGGCCACACCTCGGGCGAGGCCCTGGCCGCCATGGAGCAGGCCGCGGCCAAGGTGCTGCCGCCGGAATACACCCTGGCCTGGACCGGCTCGGCCTATCAGGAAAAGGCCGCCCAGGGCTCCTCGGCCCTGGTCTTCGCCATGGGCATCGTCATGGTCATCCTGATCCTGGCCGCCCAGTACGAACGCTGGACCCTGCCCTTTGCCGTGGTCATGGCCGTGCCGTTTGCCCTATTTGGGGCCATCGCCGCCGTCTATGGCCGGGACCTGAGCAACGACATCTACTTCCAGATCGCCCTGGTGACGCTTATTGGCCTGGCCGCGAAAAATGCCATCCTCATCGTGGAATTCGCGGTGCTGGAGGTCAAGGCCGGCAAGGCCCTGGCCGAGGCGGCGCTGTCGGCGGCCAAGCTGCGCTTTCGGCCCATCATCATGACCTCGCTGGCCTTTATCCTCGGCTGCCTGCCCCTGGCCGTGTCCACGGGCGCAGGCGCCAACAGCCGCCACGCCATCGGCACCGGCGTCATCGGCGGCATGCTCGGGGCGACCATCATCGCGCCGTTTTTCATCCCGGTCTTTTTCAAGCTCATCATGGGGCTTGGGGCCTGGGTGCAACAAATAACCGGGAAACATGTTGCCAAGGAGCAAAAAGCAGACTAATGCTTTTATAAGCTATAAAACCATGCGCGCGGGAAGTCGCGACGCGCGTCGGAAAAGGAGCACCCCATGGAATCCTCTCCGTCTGTCGCTGGCCCCGAGCAGGCTTCGGAATCCCTCCCCATTGCCCTGAACGATGTAGCCCGGGCTTGGCGGTCCCGGTTGGACGAACGCCTTCGCCCCCTTGGCCTGTCGAGCGCCATGTGGGCCGTCATCCGCCGCCTGGCCACCGGCCAGGCGGCGTTGACCCAACGCGAGCTGGCCGAGGCCGTGGGCATCGAAGGCCCAACGCTGGTGCGCCTGCTGGACCGGCTGGAACAGCACGGCATCGCTAGGCGTGTGTCCGATCCCCGTGACCGGCGCATCAAGCGGGTGGAACTGGCCGAACAGGCCAGGCAGAACTGGGACGCCTCCCTGAAGGCCGGACTGGAGCTCAGCAGCGAACTGACGCGAGGCATCTCGCCCAAGGACCTCGAAACCACGCGCACGGTCCTGCGCACCATGCTCGAACGCCTCTAAAGGCGGCCCAATACCGGCCTTTTCCATCCCGATGGTTTGGGGCGCCTGGCTGCGAAAGCAGTGACGTTTTCCAGTTGGTTGCCCCAAACCTTACCGATGCCGGTCGTACGCAAGCTCTCGTTCCAAATATCCTCCCCAGTCCATGCCCTTCCCAGGCGCGCCGTCAAGCTTCTCCCTCACGCCGCGCCTGGCCCATGCGTCTTTCCTTTGCTCCATCAGCAGCCGTATTTCGGGTTGTTGGCTGCCCTGGCTCAAAGGACTAGGACGTCAGGCCCGTCTGGCTGCCTCGGCCCAGGCAATCTCCCGGATGATGGACTGCGTGACGCCCCCGGCCGTCAGTTCCGGCGGCAGCACGCTCCAGGTGTAGGTCTCCACTTCCAGCGGCGTGTCCGGGTGAAACAACGGCAAGGCCTGGCGCAAAAAGGCCTGGGTGGTGGCGCACTGGGGCAATGACTCGATGAAAATGGGCATGTGGAAATGCACACGCCAGGATTCCACCCCCGAAAGCCGCGCAGCCAGGGCCTGGGGCAGATCGTCAAACCGGACCAGCTCGCCGCCCTGCAGTCGGGCCACGGCCTGATGCAGATAGACAGGCTCCACGAAACGGGCCAGTTGCGTCAAATCGCCGCCGTCGAGGTGCAGGGCTGAAGACACCTGCACCTGCCCCACTTCGATGCCGCGCCCGGCGAGCAAGGTCAGGGACTCGGCCGGATCCTCGTATTGCAGGGCCTGATGGCAGCAGTCGTAGCAGACGCTCAAATGGGCCATGTGCTCGGGCGGCGCGTCCACGGCCTCGAAAAAAGCGGCCATCTCGGCGGTGGTCTCGATGCGGCAGCCGGGTTCGGCTTCCACGGCCAGGCGGATACGCCGACCGGTTTCCTCGTAGAGCCCGGCCAGGGCGGCCAGGACGCCGCGCAGAGAAGCGTAGGCCGCCGGCAGGTCCTCGTCGGGAAAGCCTTGGCGAAAGCCCAACGGCACGGTGGAGATGGCTCCGGTTCCACCCTCGGGGAGCCAGCCGGTCAGGAGCCGGGCCAGACGCAGGGCGTAGGCGGCGCGCTCGGGGTCGCGCCAGTCGGGCCGGTAGACGGCCTCCTTGACCGGCACGTCGTGGAAGCGGCCGTAGGGAAAGCCGTTGATGGTGCGAACGGCCAGGTTACGGGCGGCCAGTTCCCCGGCAAAGGCCCGGGCCGCCTCGGCGTCGCACTCCAGGCTGGCCCGGCCCGACAGCCGCAGCCCCACGGGAAAGGGCCGGTCCGGGCAGACGGCGGCGGCCACCGCAGGGGCGTGGTCCCACAAGCCTTGGCAAATCTCGCCAAAGCTCTCGCCGGGATGGATGTTCGTGCAGTAGGTGACAGGTTCCATGGTCCCCTCTCTCCCCAATTGGGGGGTCCGGGGGCCTCAGGCCCCCGGCCGCCGGAGGCTTCTTTATTGCCTCCCCGCCAGTTCGGCGCGGGCGGCTTCGAGTTGGGGCGCATCGACGGCGTGGACTTCAATGCGTTGTCCGATGCCGGTCAGCATGGACAAATGGAGCCGGCCGCCGAGGTGTTCACGGAAGGCTTCGATGGCCGCGGCCATGTCCAGGTCGGCCAGGGCCGGATGCCACACGGCCAGTCCCAGGGCGTCGAGCAGGGACAGCGCCTGTTCGGCCTCGGCCCGGGAGAGCAGGCCGGTGCGGCAGGAATAGAGGGTGTCGAGGGCAATGCCCACGGCCACGGCCTCGCCGTGGCGCAGTTCGCCCCGGGTTGCCTCTTCCAGGGCATGGGCCGCCCAGTGGCCGAAATCGAGCGGTCGGGCCGAACCGAGTTCAAAGGGGTCGCCGCCGCCGGCGATATGCTGCAGATGGGCCTCGGCGCAGCGCACGTTGGCTTCGAACAGCGCCTCGTCGTCGCCGGCGGCGAGCCTGGGGGCCAGCTCGACCAGACGGGCGAAAAAGAGCGGATCGCGCACCAGGGCGACCTTGACCGCTTCGGCCAGTCCGGCCAGCACGTCGCGGCGGGGCAGTGTGGCCAGCAGGGCATGGTCGCTCACCACCGCGTACGGCGGGGCAAACGCGCCGATGTAGTTCTTGCGGCCGAAATAGTTGATGCCGTTTTTGACGCCCACGCCGGCGTCGTTCTGGGCCAGGACGGTGGTGGGCATGCGGATGAGCCGCACGCCCCGGTGGGCGGTAGCCGCGCCGAAGCCGGCGGCGTCGAGAAAGGCCCCGCCGCCGATGGCCAGCACAAAGGACTGGCGGCACAGTTTGCCCCGAAAGGTCAACTCCCACACGGCCTGGACCACGGCGAAGTCGGCTTTGGCCGCCTCGCCCCCGGGCAGGATAAGCGGCGCTTCGACCAGGGCCATGACGTCGCCGTGGGCGGCGGCATAGGCGGTGACGCGGCCGGGCAGGCCGGGGTCGGCAGCGACCAGGCCGGCGTCGCAGACCACGCCGACTTTGCGCGGCCCTGCTCCGGCCTGGGCCAGGATGTCGGCCAGGACGGAATTGGCGGGGTCAAAGGCCTTACGGGTGAAGACCACGGGAAAATCGAACGTGGGCGCGATATGCTGGGCAATGGCGACGGTCATGGAGCCTCATGGGTGACGTGCGGCGGCGCGAATGTCGCGGCCACGAAAAGCGCCTCTGGCGTTTCGCGGCCAACAGTCTAAAACCAATCATTTTTCTTAAAAAACACCAGGGTATTTTTCAAGGAACGCGACGCGAGCCGGCGCGGATTGCTAACGTCCGGCCCGTATACCCGTATTATTCGCTTTTTTCCAGAGGGGCGGCCACGGCGTCCAGAACGCCGACCCGCGAGAGCGCCTCGTAGAGCACCACCGAGGCGGCGTTGGCCACGTTGAGGCTGCGCACCTGGCCCCAGATGGGGATGGTGACCAGCCGGTGGGCGGCGGCCAGCACCTCTTCGGACAAGCCGCTTGATTCCGTGCCGAAAAGCAGGATGTCGTCGGCCTCGAAGGGAAAACGGTGATGGGGTACGACGGCGTGTCCCCGGTTGCCGGCGGTGGCGGCCACCAGCCGCCGGCCGGCCCGGGCGGCGGCGAAGGACGGGAAATCTTCCCAGACCGTCAGGTTCACGTGGGGCCAGTAGTCGAGACCGGCCCGCTTGAGGTAGCGGTCGGCCAGGGAGAAGCCCAGGGGTTTGACGAAATGCAGCGGCGTCTTGGCGGCGGCGCACAGCCGGGCCACGCTGCCGGCGTTCTGGGGGATCTCCGGGGCGACAAGGACCAGTTCGATCACGCCGTCTCCCGGGTGTAGGGGACGTCCTTGCGGTAGACCGTGCCCTGGAAGCTGGCGATGACGTCGCCCATGTCGTTGCTGATGGTCACGGCGTAGGTGGCCATCTTGTTGCCCAGGGAAATTTCGGTGGCCTCGGCGTAGAGGGTGGAACCCAGGCCGGCCTTGACGTAGGCAATGGAGGCGGCCACGGCCAGGCTCAGCTTGCCGTGGGCATTGGAGGCCACGGCAAAGGCCAGATCGGCCAGGCTGAAGATCGCCCCGCCGTGGGCCACGCCGGCCCCGTTGCGATGGTCGTCGGTGAGGTCCATGGCCGTCTTGGCGTAGCCGGGCCGGGCCTCGACGATGCGGATGCCAAGCATCCGGGCGAACCGGTCGCGGTCGAGAAACCACTGCATGTCCATGGGAAACGCTCCTTTGCCCGCCTTGGCAGGCGGGGCCTGGGGATGGAACGCCGGGGCGGCGGATTTGTCAAGCCGGGCGTTTGGGGCTATACGGAGCCAGCCCTTTGAGGGGGAATCCGCCATGCTGCGTCACGTTCATCACGGGCCGGGCCAGAAGCCGCGAAACCGGCCGTGGCCCACGGTTTTGGCCACGCTGTTGGCCGCGCTGAGTCTGGCCGCGCTGCTCGGCGCGCCGGCCCTGGCCGCGCCGCCGGGACCGGCCGACCTGTCGCGGTCCATCGAGACGGCCCGGGTGGCCATCGCCGGGCATGAGAAGACCATCGTGTCCTATGACGCGGAGATGCGCTCGCTGACCGGCAACGACCCGGCCTCGGCCCGGCGACGCGAGGAAATCCGCATCATCAAGCAGCATTACGTTCGGGAAATCGAGGCCCTCAAGGCAAAGATCATCGATGACTACAAAAAAATCCAGGAATTCAAGGCCCGTGGCATATTCTAGCAACATGCCGACGGACCAAAACAAAAGCGCCTCGCTTTCGCGAGGCGCTTCGGATTGGTTCGGTGGTGGGCGATCGGGGATTTGAACCCCGGACTTCCACCGTGTGAAGATGGCACTCTAACCGCTGAGTTAATCGCCCGTCGAAGAATGTACGTGGGACCCCCTCCCCTGGCAAGCATTATTTTGCAAAAAGCCAAAAAAACAACGGCCGACCAGCGGATAAAACAACAACACACTGAAAACAAAGGACAAACCAAGACATGCGACTGCTCGTGACCGGAGGCTGCGGCTTCATCGGCTCCAACTTCATCCGCGACATGCTCACCCGCCACGAAGGAATCTCCATCGTCAACCTCGACCTGCTCACCTACGCCGGCAACCGGCAGAGCCTGGCCGACGTCGAGGCCGCTTTCGGCGGCTCGCGCTACCACTTCGTGCGCGGCGACATCGCCAACAGCGAGCTGGCCCTCTACCTCTTGGAGGAGCACAAGATCGAAGCCGTGGTCAATTTCGCGGCCGAATCCCACGTGGACCGCTCCATCACCGACGCCACGCCCTTTGTGCGCACCAACGTGCTCGGGGCCCAAAGCCTCCTCGACGCCGCCAGGCATTACGGCGTGCGCCGCTTCGTCCACGTCTCCACCGACGAGGTCTACGGCACGCTCGGGCCGGACGGGAAGTTCTCCGAGGCAACGCCCTTGGCTCCCAACAGCCCCTACTCGGCCAGCAAGGCCGGGGCCGACATGCTCATGCGGGCTGCCTACGAGACCTTCGGCATGGACGTGGTGGTCACCCGCTGCTCCAACAACTACGGCCCCTACCAGTTCCCGGAAAAGCTCATTCCGCTGATGTTCTCCAAGGCCATGGCCGACGAGGCCCTGCCGGTCTACGGCGACGGGCTCAACGTGCGCGACTGGATCTACGTCATCGACCACTGCCGGGGCGTGGAACTGGCCCTCATGAAGGGCCGGCCGGGCGAGGTCTACAACTTCGGCGGCGACGCGGAAAAGCCCAATATCGAAGTCGTGCGCACCATCCTGGCCGCCCTGGGCAAACCCGAAAGCCTCATCCGCTACGTCACCGACCGGCCCGGCCACGACCGCCGCTACGCCATGGACTTCACCAAGGCCGCCCGGGAGCTGGGCTTTGCTCCGGCCTGGGACTTCACCCGGGGCATCGCCGAGACCATGGCCTGGTACCGCGCCAATGGCGCATGGCTCGACAGCGTCAACAGCGGCGCTTACCGCCAGTTCATGGCTTCCTGGTACGGAGAACGGGCATGAGCGGGGACGCCAAAGCCCCCCGCGCCATCGTGCTGGGCGGCCTGACCGGACTGGTCGGCCGCCCGCTGTCGCGGGTCATGGAAGAGGCGGGCTTCGCCGTGTTGCCGACCACGCGCACAATCCTCGACCCCTTTGACATGGAGGCCTTGGCCCGGGAGATCGAACGGTTCGAGGCGACCCATGTGGTCAACACCGTAGCCTACACCGCCGTGGACGCAGCCGAGGACGAGGCTGACGAGGCCTACCGCCTCAACCGCGACCTGCCCGGCCGGCTGGCCCGGGTCTGCCGCAAGGCCGGCGCGACACTGGTGCATCTGAGCACGGATTTCGTGTTCGACGGTTCCAAGGGCACGCCCTATGTCGAGGACGACGCGCCGAACCCGGAGTCGGTCTACGGGGCGAGCAAGCTGGCCGGCGAGCGGGCCATCCTGGATTCGGGGCTGGAGGCGTTCCAGATCCTGCGCACGGCCTGGCTCTACGGCCCGGGCAAGAAGAACTTCGTGGCCACCATCCTCGGGCTGGCCAAGACCCGGGAGGAACTCAAGGTGGTGGCCGACCAGATCGGTTCGCCCACCTACACCCTTGATCTGGCCGGCTGGATCGCCGATCTGGCCCGCACCGAGGCCGCCGGCATCTTCCACGCCGTAGGCTCGGGCCAGGCCAGCTGGTGCGAGCTGGCCGCCGAGGCCGTGGCCGCCTCGGGCCTGCCCTGCCGCGTGCTGCCCATCCCTTCCGACGCCTACCCGCAAAAGGCCAAGCGCCCGCCCTACTCGGTCCTGGACAACGCCAAGCTGGCCGCGGCCATCGGCCGCGCCCCCCGGGCCTGGACCATCACGGTGCGGGAATACGTCTACGAGCTGATGCAGGCGTCGGCCTGATCCGAAAACCCCATCGACATGGGCAGGGTGAAGCAGAAGGCCGCGCCCTGCCCGGGCTCGGACTCCGCCCAGATGCGCCCGCCATGGGCGGCCACGATGCCTTCGGCGATGGCCAGCCCCAGGCCCAGGCTCTTTTCTCCGGCCGTGGGCCGGGCCGAGAGGCGCTCAAAGGGCTTGAACAGGCGGTGGCGCTCTTCGGCCAGGATGCCCGGCCCCTGGTCGGCCACCCGCACCACCACCTCGTCTCCAGCCGGGCGCAGGGTCAGGCGCACCAGGCTGCCGGGCGGGGAAAACTTCACGGCGTTGGACAGCAGGTTGTCCAGCACCCGGGCGATGAGGTCGGGGTCAAGGTTCATGGGCGGCAGCTGCGGGGCGCGGGTTTCCACCCGGATGGACTTGCCGGCGGCGGTGGCCTCGGCCAGCCTGGCCCGCTCCAGGGCCAGGGCGTCGAGGTGGGCCAGGACCAGGGCCGGTTCGAACCGGCCGGTCTCCAGGCGGGTGAGATCTTGCATGTTGGAAGCCAGGGAACACAGCCGCCGGCCGGCCTGGCTGATGACGGCCGCCATTTCGCGCACTTCCCCGCCGATCTCGCCGCACACCCCGTCGAGGATGAGGTTGGCCGCGCCGACGATGCCCCCGGCCGGGCTTTTGAGATCATGGGCCAGCATGGACAAAAACATGCGGCGCAGCCGTTCCAAGCGCTTGATTTCGAGCATCCGTTCCACGGCTTCCACGCCGTGGAGCACCCGGCAATAGAGTTCCTCGCGCTCAAAGGGCTTGTGCAGGTAGTCGTCGCCGCCGTTTTTGAGAAACTCCGCCGAGATGGAACGCGGGGCCTTGCCTGAGATGCCGATGAGGCAGATCTCGCGCAGCCGAAACCGCCGTCGTATGGTCCGGGTCAGCTCCACGCCGTTTTGCACCGGCATGTCGTAGTCGATGATGACCGCCGCGATGTCCGGCCGGTGTTCGAGAATGGCCAGGGCCTTGGCGGCCGAGGCGGCCATGTGGACCCGGAACTGGTAGCGGCGCAGCAGCCGGCGCAGAAAAAGGCGCATGAAGGCCGAATCTTCCACGATGAGGATGCGGGCGGAGCGGTTTTTGAGCAACCGGTCCACATACCGGGCCACCGCAGCCGGGTCCTCGGCCTCGGCCACCACGAAATCGATGGCGTCGAGTTCCTGGGAAAGATTGCGAAACTGCGGCCGGTAACACTCGGCCACGGCCAGCCAGGGCACCCCGCTTGTCGCCGAGGCGGCGGCCAGACGGCGCACGGCCTCCTCAGGCAGGGTCAAATCCACCACGCACAGCAAGAACGCCCCGTCGCCGTCGCCCCGGCAAAGCGCGTCCGCCGCCGCGCCGGGATCGTGAATCTGGACGGCCCCCAAGCCCGACAGCGAACCGCAATGGCGCACCACGGCCGCAGCCAGGCAGGGATTGTCGGAGACAAGGAGAATCTTCGGGTCGGACATGGCGGGTGGCGTCTCTCCCTTTGAATATGGAAGTTTTTTTAACAGATGCCCGCAGCCAGGGCAATGGCGCAGTGCGCCCCTTTCCCCGTGGGTCCCTTGCCCGACGCCGCCCGCCCGGCTAACATGAGCCATGGTTTCCGTTGTCCTGCCCGCGCGAAACGCCGCCGCCGTCCTGCCTGCCGCCCTGGAGAGCCTGGCCGCCCAAACCCTGGACGACGTTGAAGTCCTCGTCATCGACGACGGTTCCGACGACGGCGGCGCCACCAAAAACGTCGCCACGTCCATGGCCGGCCGCGACCGACGTTTTCGGCTCATTTCCCGGCCCCACGAAGGCATCGCCGCCGCCCTGAACGCCGGCCTGGCCGCCGCCCGGGGGCGCTACGTGGCCCGTCTGGACGCCGACGACGTCTGCCTGCCCGAGCGGCTGGCACTCCAGGCCCGCCACCTCGACGCCCATCCATACCTCGGGCTGGTCTCCTGCCGGGCGGCGTACGGCGGCGATGCCGAGGCCTGCCGGGGCTATCTGGCCCATATCGAATGGTGCAACACGGTGGCCTCCCCCGAAGCCATCCGCCAGGCCATCTTCCGGGAATCCCCCCTGCCCCATCCCACGGTGATGTTTCGCCGGGAGCTGCCGGCCCGTTACGGCGGCTATCGCCAGGGCGATTTCCCCGAGGACTACGAACTGTGGCTGCGCTGGCTGGAAGCCGGCGTGGTCATGGACAAGCTGCCCGAGACGCTTGTGGTCTGGAACGATCCGCCGGGCCGGCTTTCGCGCACCGATCCGCGCTACGCCCCGGAAGCCTTTTTCCGCATCAAGGCCGGCTACCTGGCCCGACGCCTGGCCAAGGTGAATCCTTTCCATCCCCATATCGTGGTGGCCGGAGCAGGACGCGTCACCCGTCGCCGGGCCGAACTGTTGTGCGAGCACGGCATTGTCATCGACGCCTGGCTCGACATCGATCCGCGCAAGATCGGACTGCTGCTTGGCGGCCGGCCGGTGCTGCATTACAACGACGCCCCGGGGCCGCAGGCGTGTTTCATCGTTCCCTATGTGGCCAGCCGAGGGGCTACTGATGTAATTTTGAACAGACTTGGCGAGTTCGGTTTCGTTCCAGGCCGCCACTGCCTGCCAGCCGCCTAATTTCGCCCCGTCTCTTGCCTTGTTGCCGGAAGTCCTTTACGGAAGCCCCTGGCGGCTTTTGCCTTGGGGCAAATCGGTGCATCATTCCCCGGAGTATCAGGCATGACTTGGCGACGGCTTGAGAGCCTGCGCACAAGGCTGCTGTGGCTTGTCGCGCTGACCCTGGCCCCGGTCCTGGCGCTGCACGTCGCCTCGGCCGTGGAAAAACAGCGTTCCGCCCGGGCCGCCGTGGACCGGGGGCTGCACAGCATCGCCGACCTGGCCGCCGGCAACGCCCGAAGCCTCCTTGAGGACGACGCCAACATCCTGCGGGGCATCGCCAGAATCGCGGTCATCAGGTCCGGCGCCCCTGAAGAAGCGTCCCTTCTGCTTACCGACGCCCTGGCCGTCTTTCCTTCCTTCAAGGACTTGATCCTGGTGCGCCCCGACGGCACGGTGACGGCAGCCTCCGCCCAACCGGACAGGCCGACGCGAAGCCTCGGCGACCGCCCCTGGCTGCGCCAGGCCTTGGACGCGCCAGCGGCCTGCGTCATCGCTTTCGGGCCGGACACCATCGACGGCGCGCCGGGCCTGGTGCTGGCCCAGGCCGTGCGCGGCCCGGACGACACGCTCGTCGGCGTGTGCGCGCTGACCCTGGCCCCGGACTGGTTCGCCGCCATCTTCCGGGACATCCGGATGCCCCAGGCCGCCCGGGCCTGCTTGTTCTCCGAGGCGGGGACAGTGCTGACCACTTGGCCGCCAAAACCGCAAGCCGCCGGCAAGACCGTGGCCGGCGCGGACGTCGTCCTGCCGCGCCTTTACGAGGCGGCGAGCCTGGTCTGGACCGGCCAGGGGCCGGACGATGAAATACGGCGCGCCGTGTTCGCGCCCGTGGCCGCCCCTGGCGGGCAACGTCTGTTTATCCGCTTAAGCCAGCCCCAGGCCATCCACGAGGCCCTGCTCCTCGGGGCCTGGCAGCGCGACATGCTCCTTTTCGGCCTGGCCGTGGCCCTGGCCCTGGCCGCCGCCTGGTGGTTCAACCGGGCATTTCTCCTGCGCCCCATGGGCCAGTTCGTGACCATGGCCCAGGATATGGCCGCCGGCAACCTCGACCGCCGCTCGGGTCTGGCCGAGAGCAAGGGCGAGATGGGCGAACTCGGCCGAGCCCTGGACGCCATGGCCGACAAGCTCGAAGAACGCATCCGCTTCACCCAGGAGCTCATCGACGCCATTCCCGCGCCGATATTCTACAAAGATCTCGAAGGGCGTTACCTGGGCTGCAACGCCGCCTACGAGCGCGCCATCCGCCCCCTGCCCCGCATCCGCAGGCGCACCGTTCATGAATTGGAACTCCCGGCCCAGGCGGCGCTATGCGCCAAGACCGACCGCGCCGTGCTCTCAGGCGAGGCTGAAACCGTTGAATACGAAACATCACTCATCTTCAGCGACCAGACCGCCCACGACGTGGTGGTCTTCAAGAGCCGATTCCATGATGTCGCCGGCCGCACAGCCGGGGTCATCGGCGTACTGCTGGACATCACCGGCCGCAAGCGCTCCGAAGCCGAACTCCTGGCCTCGCGCACCCGCTACAAGCTGCTCCTGGACAGCATGGGCGACGGCTTTGTCGTCATGTCCAGCGACTTCCGACTGGTGGAATCCAACCCGGCTTTTCAGGAAATGACCGGCTACGGCCCGGACGAACTGACGGCAATGACCTACCACGACATCACTCCCGAGGCCTGGCACGAGCCTGAGCAGCGCCTTCTGGCCGAAGTGGACGCCAAGGGGTCCGCCGAGGTTTTCGAGAAGGAATATCGCCGCAAGGACGGCACGATCCTGCCCGTGGCCGTGCGCCCGCACCGCCATCCCGAAAGCCCGGGCGAGGATCGCCGCTATTTCGCGGTGGTGCGCGACATCGCCGACGTCAAGGCCATCGAGGCCGACCTGCGCCAAGCCAAGGAGGCGGCCGAAACCGCCAACCGGGCCAAAAGCGATTTCCTGGCCAAAATGAGCCACGAGATCCGCACCCCCCTGCACGCCGTCATTGGCATGACCGAGCTGACTCTTGGCACCGAGCTTTCCCCCCAGCAGCGCGACGCCCTGGAAACCGCCCGGGAGGCCGCCGGCAATCTGCTGGGCATCATCAACGACGTGCTGGATCTGTCGCGCATCGAGGCCAAGGGGCTGGAACTGGTCATCCAGGACTTCGATCTGCGACGCACCCTGGCCGGCGTGGCCCGCACCCTGCGCCCCCAGGCTGCCCGCAAGGGCCTTTTCCTCACCCTGGCCGTGGCCCCGAACACCCCCCGCCATGTCCGGGGTGACCAGGGACGGGTGCGGCAGATCCTGCTCAACCTCGTGGGCAACGCCGTCAAGTTCACCCGGGAAGGCGGCGTCACCGTCACCGTCGCCGCCCCGGACGGCGACCCCGGCCAGTTGGAACTGGCCGTGGCCGACACCGGCATCGGCATCGCCCCGGACCGTCTGGAACGCATCTTCGACATGTTCACCCAGGCCGACCGCACCGTAGCCTTGAATTTCGGCGGCACGGGCCTGGGGCTGGCCATCTGCCGCGAACTCGTCCGCAGCATGGGCGGCGAGATTGCCGTGGACAGCGTTCCGGGCCAAGGCACGGTCTTTCGGGTCAGGCTGCGTCTCACCCCGGCCCAGGTCGTCCCCACCGAGCCGGCCCGACGCCCGGTGGCCGCGCCCCAGGCCGACGCCAGTCCCCTGCGCGTGCTGGTGGCCGAGGACAACCCAATAAACGTCAAGGTGGCGACCACCTTTTTAAGTCGTCGGGGCCACCAGACCACGGTGGCCGCCAACGGCGCGCGCGCCCTGGAATGCCTTGGCCGGGAAACCTTCGATCTGGTGCTCATGGATGTGGAGATGCCCGAACTCGACGGCATGGAGGCCACCCGCCGGCTGCGGGCGGGCCTGGCCGGCGAGGCCAACCGCTGTGTGCCCGTGGCGGCCATGACCGCCCATGCCCTGGCCGGCTCCATGGAACGCTGCCTGGCCGCCGGCATGACGGAATTTCTGCCTAAACCCCTGGATTTTGCGCTCTTGGCCGAGCTTTTGGCCCGAGTGGCGTCCAACGAGGCCGGCCCGGCCGTTGCGAAACCGGCCGCCCAGGCCACGCCGGAAACCGCCGCCGTCCTGGAACGCGAGGCGGCCCTGCGCCGTCTGGGCGGCGACGAAGCCTTGCTGGCCGAGGTGGAAGAGGATTTCCTGCGCCAGTACCCCCGCAAACTGCGGCTGATCCGATTGTGCAGCGACGCCGAAAACTGGGAGGAGGCCGCCCTGGCCGCCCATTCGCTCAAAAACGTGGCCGGAGCCGTCGGCGCGGAAGCCGCCCGGCGGCTGGCCGGACAACTGGAAGACCAGCTTCGCCGGCGCGACGCCGAGGCGGCCCATGAAACGGGCCTGGCCCTCAAAAAAAACCTGGACGAGGCCGCCGCCGCCATCCGTAGCGCCAAGCCGACGCTGGGGAACGCCGCCCCCCGGACGTAGCAAAACCGAAAGCCGCGCCAGGCCGGCGCGGCTTTCGGAAAGACCGGCCCGAGCCGGCGTCTCGTGTCGCGTCCCCGAAAAGCCTCCAGGACAATGCGCGAACAACAGACCGCAACCAGTACGTATTCTTAAAAAACTCTCGTATTTTTCAGGAACGCGGCACTAGCCCACGGGCAGGATTTTACGGCCGTACTGTTCTTCCAATACTTCGGCCATGGCCAGATAGCAGGCGCTGGCCCCGCACACGATGCCCTCGTAGCCGGCCAGCCGGCCGATGGCTTCCGACCCCAGCCAATCCCGCAAGGCCAGTAGGAAAAACAGCACCGTCAGCGAGCCGAAAATAAACCGCAGAACCAGCGAACCGCGCAAGGTTCCGAAGAACATAAACAAGGTGAAAAGCCCCCACAAAAAAAGATACCAGCCCATGAAGGCATGGGGCGTGGGGTCGGCCAGCCCCATCTTGGGCAGCAGGATGAGCCCGGCCAGGGTCAACCAAAACAGGCCGTAGCTGGCAAAGGCCGTCAGCCCAAAGGTGTTGCCCTTTTTAAATTCCATGATTCCGGCGATGACCTGGGCCACGCCGCCGTAGAAGATGCCCATGGCCAGCACCATGGACCCCACGGGAAACCACCCGGCGTTGTGGATGTTGAGCAGGATGGTGGTCATGCCGAAGCCCATGAGTCCCAGGGGGGCGGGATTGGCCAATTTCGTTTCCATTATAGCCTTCCTGTGGCGTCGAGGGTGAAGCTTGGCGACCCCGCCGCGGGACGCTTCAGCCGCAAGTCCCCTGCAATAGAGACTTTGGGACGCCAGGTAAAGACGTCAGACGAGTCTTGGCCCCACGCCTTGCAGGCGTTTTTTTGACGACGTCGGCAGACATCCGGTCTTGGCGTCGGCCGCTGCAAGGCCGGAGCAAGGGACAGGCGCGCCGGGCTTGGCGCGAGGCCGGCGTCCAAGCCAGGGACCAGCCGGCGGCGCCGTTGGCAGCCCCCTTTGCCCGGGACGTCCCACCGGCCAACCGTTGGGGCTCAGCCCGTTTCCACCCGGTCGCGGCCCAGGCCCTTGGCCGCGTACAGGGCGTGGTCGACCCGGGCCAGCAGGCTCTCGGCCGACTCTCCCGGCCGGGCTTGGGCCACGCCGAAGCTGCAGGTGAGACGCCCCACTTCCGCCAGATCAAGGCCGGCCACGTCCAGACGCAGCTTCTCGGCCAGGACGCAAGCCTCGGCCAGCCCCAGGCCGGGACAGCAGATCAGGAATTCCTCACCGCCCCAACGCCCCACCCCCAGCCCGTCGGGCACGGCCTGGCGCAGCAGATCGGCCAGGGCGCGCAGCACATCGTCGCCGCGCAGATGGCCATACCGGTCGTTGACGGCCTTGAAGTGGTCGATGTCGAACATGATAAGACTCAGCCGACGCCCCTGGCGGCACAGCGCATCAAGGCCGGCCAGCAGCTGCTGCTCGGTGTGCTGGCGGTTGGCCAGTCCGGTGAGCATATCGGTGGTGGACAGGCGGGCCAGTTCGATGTTGGTGAGCGCCAGCCGGGCATGGGCCTCAGCCAACTGGTTCTGGGTGTTTTTGAGTTCGGAGACATCAACGCCGATGGCGTAGCGCACCACCCGGCCGTCGGGCCAGGTCATGGCCCGGACCTGCATCTGGTACCAGCGGTCGTCGGACTCGTTGAAGTGCTCAAAGACCCGGGTCTCGCCGTTTGGCAGCCCCTGAGGCGTGAGCAGTTCGCCCAGGCGGCACCAGGGGCAGGGCTCGGCCCGCTCGTAGAGGGCTTCGTGGCACAATTCGTCGGCATGTTGGCCGAAATGCTCGTAAAAAGCCCGATTGCTGTAGACGATGCGGTAGGTGGCGGCGTCCACCACGTAGATGCCGAAGGGAATGAGATCGAAATGGCTCTCGAACAGGGCGTTTTCCATCATCACAAGGCGGCTCCGCCGCGGGGCAGGGTCACGATCACGGCGGTGCGGCCCGGGACGCCGGCGTCGAGTTCGATGGTCCCGCCATGGGCCTTGGCGGCCAGGGCGGCGGAATAAGCCCCAAGGCCGGTGCCGGAACGTTTGCCCAGGGTGACGTACTTGTCAAACATGCGGTCACGGATGGCGGCGGGCACTTCTCCCTGGTTGCGCACCACCAGGGCCACGTTCTCTTCTCCCACGACAACATCCACTTCCACGTCGCCGCCCTCGGGCGAAGCCTCAAGGCCATTGACCACAAGATTTTGGAGCATCGGCCCCAAGAGCAGGTCGTCGCCGGGAACTTCCACCCGGGCCCCGGCCGGAACCGGGCCCCCAGCCAGGGCGGCATGAAGCTTTCGCCCCCGGGCCATGGGCATGGAAGACAGCCGAGAACAAGTGCGCATGGCCAGATCGACCAGATCCACCGGCCGGGGGGACAGCACGAAATCGCCGGTTTCCAGACGATAGAGCACCAGGGACTGGTTGAGCATGTCGAGCATGGAATGGGCGGCCTGCTCCATGAGCGACACGATGTGGGCCGCCTCGGGGGGCAGGTCGTAGTTTTCCAGCAGCACCTGGGGCAAGCCGATCAGCGCCGACAACGGCGCCTTGAGGTCGTGGCGGGCGATGCGGTCCACGTGTTCGCGCAGGTCCATGTTCTGGCGCAGCAGCGTGTTTTGTCCGGCCAGGTCCTTATTGCGGATGGCCAGCTCGGCGTGCGCTTCGGCCAGCCGGTTCTGGGTCTCCTTGAGCTCGGAGATGTCCACGGCGATGGCGTACTTGACCACCCGGCCGTCAGGCCAGCCCATGGCCTTTTCCTGGATCTGGGCCCAGCGTTCGTCGCGTTCGTTGTAGAGGTCGTAGACGGCGGTGCGGCCGTTGGGCAGGCCGTCGGGAGTTAGCAGTTCCGGGATGCGGCAGTGCAGGCAGGGGGCGTCGTTGTCGTAGACCACCTTGTAGCACTTGCCGCCCTCGGCCGGGCCGAGGTTCTCCCGGGAGTGGCGGTTGAGGAAAACCACTTCGTAGGTGGCCACGTCCACGACGTAGATGCCGAAGGGAATGACGTCGAAATGCGTCTTTAACAGCGCGCTTTCGAGCATGGAGCCGCTTTGCATCACAAGTATTTCGCCGCCACGGTTTCCAGGGTCTCGGCCAGTTTTTCCTGTTTGACGGGCTTTAAGATGTAGCCCTTGGCTCCGGCTTCTATGGCGTCCATGACCATCTGCTCCTGGCCGTGGGAGGTGACGATGACGATGCAGGCCCCGGGATGCACGGCCAGGATGCGACGGGTGGCCTCTATGCCGTCCATGTCGGGCATGGTGATGTCCATGGTGGTGACGTCGGGGGCGGCTTCGGCGTAGACGTCCACAGCCTGTTGGCCGGTGGAGGCCATGGCGACGACCTGATGTCCGAGTTCTTCCAGGAGCTTGGCCATTTTCTTCACGGTGAGGCCGGAGTCGTCCACCACCAGGATTCGCAGGGATCTCATGCCTTACTCCTTCACATATTCAAGGGCGTCGTCAAAGAGTTCGCCCGGACCGATGAGGTGGATGGCCAGGGAGCCGGAGGAGGCGGCGAGTTCGGCCGAGGCGAATTTGGCCCCGCGGTGGCGCATCACGGATTTGGCTTCGGTGAGGATAATGGGCGGCGACAGGGCGATGGCCCGGCCGGTGGCGGCCACGTCGGCCAGGGCGTTGCCCACGATGATGTTGATGATGTCGCCGGCGGTTTCCTGGATGGCGTCGTCGCGTTCGTCCTCGGCGATGTCGAGGTCGGCGGTGTAGGCGGCAAAGGCCGCCTCGATAAGGGCGGCGTCGAAGCTGTAGGCCAGATAGAGCTTGAGCTGCCCGGTGGCGCTTAAAATGGCGGTCAGATGGCGCAGGTCGAGCTTTTGCACGTCGTCGAAATGATACAGGGGTTCCTTGACGGCTATGTCCAGTTCCTCGGCGAAAAACGCCCGGGTGCGCGTGGCCAGGGCGTCGAGGAAGGCTTTGAGATCCAGTTGTTCGGTCATAACGTCTCCCGAATGTCAGGCTTGGGCGTCAAGAATGGGTACTTCGACGCGAAGGCGCGAGCCGCGCCCGGATTGGCTGATCAAAACGGCCGCCCCGCCCAGACGCTGGGCTTCGGCCCGCACGGCGGCCAGTCCCACGCCGCGCCCGGAGAGTTCTCCGACGCTACGGCGCGAGGAAAAACCGTCGCGAAAAAGCAGTTCGATCACGGCGGCGTCGTCCATGGCAGCCAGTTCCTCGGCCCCGGCCAGGCCGACCTCGAAGGCCCGGGAACGCACGGCTTCCACGTCCACGCCCCGGCCGTCGTCGGCCACCTCGATGACCAGCCGGCCGTTGTCGGCCGCGACCCGGCAGCTGATGGACCCGGCTTCGTCCTTGCCGGCCTCGGCCCGCTCGGCCGGTGTTTCCAGGCCGTGGTCCACGGCGTTGCGAAAGGCGTGGACCAGGGCCTTGACCAAGGCGCCCAGGCGGTCGGGATCGACGGCCACGGTCTGGCCTTCCACGGCAAAGGGGGCCAGGAGCTTGCCCTGGCCGGCGGCCAGGCGGGCGGCCAGACGCGGATAGGCGGCCAGAAGCTTTTTGACGTCCACATGGCGCAGGGTGCGGGCGGCGGCCAGCACCGAGCGGTCCCGTTCGCCAAGGGGCACTTCGTCCAGGCGCGTCAGCAGCCGGTCGGCCAGTTCGGCCAGGGCCTCGGCCAGCTCCGCGCCAAGACAGATCTCGCCCCGGCGATCGAAAAATTCCTCGCCAAGCGCGTTTCGCACCACGGCGATGTCCCGGTTAAGCGCCTCGTCCACCTCAGGATCGGCCAGTGCCTCGGCCACGGCCGAAGCCTGGGGGGCATCCTCTCGGGCCAGACCGGCCAGACGCGTTTCCACGGCATCCAGAGCGGCCGCGACATGGGCGCATTCCAGTTGCAAAAACAAGCCCTTGAAGGTGTGCACCTGTCGATAAACGGACTCCAGGGCAGCCCGGCCGTCGGCAGCGCCGGAAACGAAGACCTGACCTGATTCCCGGAATCCGGCGAAGCTGTCAAGGACGGCGAAAAAGTCGCGCTGCTCCCGCACCGCCGCCACCACGCAGGCCAGGCGGTTGCGCTCCCGGGCCACGGCGTCCTTGAGGCGCGCCTCGTCGGTGACGTCGGTGATGACGAACATGAGCCGCCCCCCGTCCAAGGCGCGATAGGCCAGACGCAGGGTCCGGCCGCCCAGCCGGGCAACCTTTTGCATCAGCGACAGATAGAGGTCGCGGCGATAGGCGTCGGCCTCGTCGGCCACCCGCCGGATGTTGATGGTCAAGGCCTCCCTGGCGGCCGGGTCATCCGGGAAAAGCAGCTCGGCGACGTTTCGGCCCTCGATTTCGCCGCCGAAAATGGCGCGGCATTCCTGGCTGCACCGCGGCCCGACCAAGCCGTCGCGGTCCACCGACAAGAACCCCTGGCCGGCGTTGTCCAGCAGCGCGGCCATGTCGCGGTTGGCGGCGTCGAGGTCCTCGTGGGCCTGGCGGATGGCCCGGTTGAGCCGGGCAAGCTTGCGGTTCCACCAGACGATGACGGCCAGGACGGCGGCGGCGATGGCCAGGGCCTTCCAGAACCGGGTATAATCGAAGCTTTCCTCGAAGGTGACGGCCACCCATTTCTTGATGACCGCCTCGGTCTCGGCCTTGGTCAGGGTGTTGACGGCCTTTTGGAACAGCGAAGCCAGCTCCGGTTCGTCGTCGCGGCTGGCCACGGCCAGGTCGAGCTGGGCGTCGAGGCGGCCGGCGATCTTGAGGTCGCTGAAATGGTCCTTGGCGATGGCCTGGCTGATGGCCGGCACGGTGTCGATGTAGCCGTAGAGCTTGCCGTCGGCGACCAGCCGCAGGCCCTCGGTGACGCTTGGCACCTCGACCAGCCGCATTTCCGGGTATTTGGAACGCAGGATGTCCAGGCTGGAGTAGCCGTTGACCACGCCCAGGTCCTTGCCGGACAGCCCGGCCGGATCGTCGATGAAGGGCGTTTTGGCCAGGGTGGCCACCACCATGGGGAAACGCAGGTAGGGCGTGGTGAAATGGAGAAACCGCCGCCGCTGCTTGGTGTCGCCGGCGGCCGGCAGGAAATCGCAGCGATGCTCACGCACGGCGGACAGGCTCTGGCTCCAGGAGCTGGTGGGCACCAGGACCACGGGCACGCCCAGGCGCTCGCTCATGACGCCCAGCAGATCGGCGGCGATGCCGACATGGCGGCCGTTTTCGTCGATGCGCTCAATGGGGGCCCAATCCGGGTCCACGCAAAACGACAGGGCTTTCTTGCGGGCCAGATAGTCCTTCTCCCGATCCGTGAAGGTCAGTCCCGTGTGCGTGTCAGCCGGCTTGCCCATGACCTCGGCGACGTTTTCTCCGGACTGGGCCCCGGCCTTGTACAGCGGCAGCCAGCGGGAGAGCAGCGCGGCCTTTTCCGATTCCGTCACCGATTCATGGGCTTTTTGCAAAATGGACGCCAGCAGCGGCCAGTCGTTGCGCACCAGGGAATAGATCTTGAACTGATAGTCCAACAGTCCGGAAATCTTGACGTTGGCCAGTCCCGATTTGCGGATGGCGTAGGAAGCCACGGCCATGTTCTCCACGGCGGCGTCGGCCTTGTGGGTGGCCACCAGCGACAGGGCCGCATAGGGATCGGCGGTCTCGACGAGTTCCAGGCCCGGGGCCTTCTCGCGCAGGTATTCCTCGGCCGTGGAGCCTCGGGCCACGGCCACGCGCTTGCCGGCCAGGGTCTCCAGGGACCAGGCCGCGGCGTCGTCCCGGGCGGCCACGGCCAGGGGGAACTGCCAGTAAGGGCCGGCGAAAAGCGCGTAGGTGGCGCGGTCGGCGGTCTTGCCGGTGCCGTCCACCAGATCGATGCGTTTGTCGCGCAGGGCATCAAGAACGAGCTGAAAATCCAGCCCGTCACCCAAGGTCTGGAACCGGAAGGCCAGGCCCGTGCGCTGGGCGATAAGGGCGTAATAGTCGTGAAAAAGGCCCTGCTGCCGGCCGTCGGCCACGATGGACAGCGGCGGCCAGTCCACGTCGCTGACCGTGACCACGGGATGGGCCTCGATGAAGGCTTTTTCCTCGGCCGTCAGGTCCAGGGCCGCAGCCCAAGCACCCGCTCCCCCGAAAACACCAAGTGCGACAAGGACGGCCGCAAGCCGCCAGACAAAGGACGCACGCAAAAAACGCATCATGCAGACCCCGTTGTTCATCCGGCCCGCAGCATAGCGCAGCCTGTCTCGAAGCCCAACCCCAAAAATCGGGCTATTCGCTCCCAGGCGAGACCTCAAGGGCTATGGTGTGGCGCAGGCGCGCGGCGGCCGCGGCGCCCCGGAAGGAACCGGTGACCGGCGCGGCGTCGTCGGGGTGGGGGGCGGCGGCCAGGACCACGTGGCGGTCGGTGACGGCCAGGCCCAGGGAGGGATCGAAACCGCGCCAGCCGCCGCCGGGCAGATAGGCCTCGGCCCAGGCGTGCAGATCGCGCTCGTCGCTGTCCGGGTCGCCTTCGTGGTAGCCGCTGACGAAACGGGCCGGGATGCCGACCTGGCGGCAGGCGGCGATGAAGACCTGGGCCAGATCGCGGCAGGCCCCTTTTCTCCTGGCCAGGACCGTGTCCGGAGCCATGAGGCCTGGCTCCAGGCGGGCGGAGGTGGCCAGCCGGGCGTGCATCCGGCCAAGCAGCTCCATGGCGAAGGTCTGGGGCGTGGTCGCGCCGTCGGCAAGGATGGCCTCGGCCAGTTCGGCTGTCCGGGAGGAGGCCCCGGCCACCGGCGCCAGGCAGTCTCCGGCCAGCCAGGCCTCTCCCGGCGCAAGGGGCACGGGCAGCACGGCCCGGGGCGTTTCGATGAGATAGTCGAAGGGGTTGTCGCGAAGGGTCGCCACCGTCGTCTCGGTGGCCACGGTCAGATGGTCGGTGAGGCCGGAAAACCAGACCGACAGGACGGTGTTGCCCCAGGCGTCGGTGACAAGGGTCCGGCCGGCCGGTTCGGGCTCAATGGCGACGGAAAAGGCCAGCAGCCGCTGGGCGGCGTCGCCCCGGGGCACGAGGCGCAGCAGATGCGGTTCCAAAAAGACCTCGCGCCCGTAGTCGTAACGGGTGCGGTGGACGATGCGGCAACGCACGGGATCAGGCCGGTTCGGTCAGGCAGCCGGACTTCCCGCACACCTTTTTGAGCTTGGAAGCCACGGTGTCGATCCACTCCGAGGGCAGATCGTGGACCAGACCCCGCAGGTGCTCCTGCCACCAGGCCGAGATGTCGGCCAGGTCTTCTTTTTCGTAGCGGTGCTGGACCAGCTCCAGGCCGCTTTTGTGGTAGAGCACCACATCGATGGGAAAGTCCACGTCCGAGGCGCTGATGCGGGTGGAGTCAAAGGCCAGGCAGCCGACCTTGAGGGCCATGCGCAGCGGATCGGAGTATTTGAGCGTGCGGTCGAGGACGGGCTTGCCGTAGCCGCCCTCGCCAATGATGTGGTAGGGTGTGCCTTGGCTCACCTCCACCCAGTTGCCCTCGGGATAGATGAGGTAGAGCTTGTGGTTGGAATCATTGGTCATCTGGCCGCCAAGGAGCACATGGAGATTGAACCCCAGACCCGACTCGGCCAGAAAGGCCTTGTCCTCGACGGCGACCTTGCGCAGTTCGGCGGCAAAGGCGTTGACGACCTTGTAGAGCTTGTCGAAAGGCTTGGCGCAGGTCTCCATGGCCTCTTCAAAATAGGTGAGGGTCTTGTCGCGCACCGAGCGAAGCCCCGAGGTCATGAGGAAAAAGGCCCCCTGCCCGTTCTGATAGGTGGTGACCTTATGAGCGCTGGTCAGCTCGTTGCCGGAGGTGATGCGGGTGTCGGCGATGCCGACCAAGCCTTCCTCCACGGTGATGCCGAGGCAAAATGTCATGGCCGTCCCTTTGTCACTGTTGGCTGGCCCCGTCAATAGCCGGAAACGTGGAGAAGAAGGTGGCGAAAACCGCCTCGTCCACACGGTTCATGCGGGTTTGCAGGTTGTCGGTGAACTCATGCAAGCCCTTGGCCACGACGTCTTCCACGCTCATATAGGCCAGGTCGCCGCACAGCTGGCCGATGCGTTTTTCGGCCGGGTTGGCGAAATAACCCATGGGCGTGCCGGTGATGGCGTGCAGGCACTGCTGGGCTCGTATCAGCGACCACAGGACCGAACGGGGAAAGTCGTGGTCCAGGAGCAAAAATTCCACGATGCGCTCGGGCTGGATGCGCCCATGGCGGCGGCGGTAGGCTTCCAGAGCGCTGATGGCCTTTAAAAGCGCTGCCCACTGCACGTAGTCGAGGTTGGAGCCGACGTCGGTGGGGTGCGGCAGCAGGATGAAGTATTTGACGTCGAGGATACGCGAGGTCTTGTCGGCGCGCTCGAGCAGACGGCCCAGGCGGAAAAAGTCCCAGGCCTCGTCGTGGCTCATGGCGTCGCCGGCGATGCCGCTTATCGTCAGGTCGCGGCGCTTGACCTCGTCGCAGAAGTGGTAGGGGTTGTTGAGCACGGCGTCGCAGCCCTTGGCCGCCTCGCGCACGAGATGGTAAAACGTGTTGATCTGCTCCCACATCTCGGTGGGGATGATCTCGCGGATGGTGCGGGCGTTGTCCCGGGCCCGGCCCAGGCAGCTCACGATGGAGTTGGAGTACTCCGGATCGAAGGCCAGGAAGCGGATGATGGTTTCGCGGTCCTCGGGCAGTCCCCGAGCGGCGAACAGGTCAAAGTCGCCCATGGCCGAGACCAGCGGCATCCACTGCTCGCCGCGCCCGCCCGGGGTGTCCAGGGTGAGGTGCCAGTTGACGTCGAGGAACCGGGCGATGTTCTCGGCCCGCTCCAAATAGCGGCTCATCCAGTAAATGGCGTCGGCCACGCGGCTTAACATGCGGCGCTCCTTGAAATTATAGCCATACAACTACCCTCTGGCCGCAGCGCCCGGACCCAGCACCCAGGTGTCCTTGCTGCCGCCGCCCTGGGAGGAATTGACCACCAGCGACCCGCGCCGCAGCGCCACCCGGGTCAGGCCGCCGGGGATGACCCGGATGTCGTCGCCGTAGAGGATGTAGGGCCGCAGATCGACGTGGCGGCCCTCGAAGTGGTCGTCCACGATGACCGGGGCCCGCGACAGGCTGACGGTGGGCTGGGCGATGTAGTTGCGCGGATCGGCCTCGATCTTGGCGGCAAAGGCCTCGCGCTCCTCGGGGGTGGCCGCCGGCCCGACCAGCATGCCGTAGCCGCCGGATTCCGCCGCCGCCTTGACCACCATCGTGTCGAGGTTAGCCAGCACGTGCTTTCTGGCCTTGTCCTCCCAGCACAAAAACGTCTCGACGTTGTCGATAAGCGGCTCCTCGCCCAGGTAGTAGCGGATCATGCGCGGTACGTAGGCATAAACCACCTTGTCATCAGCCACGCCCGTGCCCGGGGCGTTGGCCATGGCCACCCGGCCGGCCTTGTAGACGTCCATGATGCCGGGCACGCCAAGAAGCGAGTCGGGCCGGAACACCTGCGGATCGAGGAAATCCTCGCCCACCCGGCGGTAGAGCACGTCCACGCGCTTGAGGCCCTTGGTGGTGCGCATGTGGACGTAGCCGTCGGCCACGACCAGATCGCGGCCCTCGACCAGCTCGATGCCGGCCTGCTGGGCCAGGAAGGTGTGCTCGAAATAGGCCGAGTTGTAGACGCCGGGCGTTAAAAGCGCGGCCGTGGGGCGGTTGGCCGCCTGGGGCGCGATGGCGTGGAGCATGTCGAGCAAAAGCGGCGCGTAGTCGTCCACGGGCCGGATGTCGATGGCCTCGAAGACCTGGGGGAAGGTGCGCTTTAAAATGCGCCGGTTGGCCAGGACGTAGGACACCCCCGACGGGCAGCGCAGGTTGTCTTCGAGGACCATGAACCGGCCGGCCTCGTCGCGGATGAGGTCCGAGCCGGTGATGTGGCACCACACTCCATGCGGCGGGTTAAGCCCCTGGCACTCCTTGAAATAGCCCGAAGACGACTCCACCACGGCCCGGGGCACCACGCCGTCGGCCATGATGCGGCCCTTGTGGTAGACGTCGTCGATAAACAGGTTCAGCGCCCGGATGCGCTGGATGAGCCCGCGCTCCAGGGCGTCCCACTCGGCCGCCTCGATGATGCGGGGGATGATGTCGAAGGGGAAGATCTTCTCGGTCCCCTCCTCGTGGCCGTAAACGGTGAAGGTAATGCCCATGTCGTAGAAGGCCTGCTCGGCGGCGGCCTGCCTGGCCAGGATCTCGCCGGCCGGCAGGGAGGCGATCTTGTCGTGCAGCATCCGGCAGCCGGGGCGGGGCTGGCCGTCGGGGGTGAACATCTCGTCGAAAAAGGGGCCGACGTCGTAGCTGTCGAAGTTCATCTTCGGTGGCATGGGCAAGCCTTGTCGCCGCTTCGGCGGCCGGGTAACACGGGTGTCGGTCGGGGTCTTTCCGCCTTGGCCCGCCACGGATTTGAGCGTTCCAATTACGGAATTTGTTAATAATATTCCATACCGCCTGTCAATCGCCCTTCTGCGTCGCAACAGGCAAGACAGGAAAAAACATGCCTTCCCACGCCATCGCCCAGCTTGCCCAGGCCATTGCCGACATCCTTGAAAGGGGTCTTCCCCAGGACGAAGCCGCCCTGCACTGCATCCGCTCCACCCACGGCCAGCTGTCCCCGGCCGCCATCGCCGCCCTGGCCGCCGACGAGGACGATCCGCAGGCCGCGCCGCTGTTGGAATTGCTCCTGTTCCCGGGCCGGGCCACCGCCCTGGAGCTGGAAGAGGCCATGGCCCGGGCCGCCCTCGGACCGGCAGACCTGCCGGCCCTGGCCGAGGCCCTGGCCGGGCTTGGGCCGCGCCCGACCGCCCTGCTCCCGGACGGCGAAATCGTGCCCCTGCCGGTGCTGGAGGCCGATCAAGCGGCCCGGCTCGTGGCCCGGCTGGCCCCCCAGCGCAGCCTGCCGGCGGCGGCCCGGCAGGCCGCCCAGGCCGCCTACCCCGGCCTGGGCCGGTGTCTGGCCGCCGACGCCCGCCAGATCGGGCCGGTCTGGACCCGGGGGGCCTTGGCCTTTTTCATCAATTGCCTAAAACGCCTGCCGGCCGTGCGCCCGGACCCGGAAAAGGCCTCGGCGGTAGCGCGATTTGTCCTGCGCTTGCTGGCCGATCTGCCGGAGAGCGCCCTGCCCTTGCCGGCGCTCATGGCCCGCCAAGCTAAGCTTGTCGCCCAACTGCGCCGGGCCAGGCTGCAAGAAGAGGCCCTGGCCAAGAGCAATTTCGAAACGCTCATCATGGCCGGCAACCGTCTGCCCTATCTCCACGCCCCGGACATCGCCGAGGAACTGGCCCTGGCCGAGGCGGCCATCCTGGCCGTCACGGGCCGACCCGCCCCCGAGACCGGGCCGAGCTGCCAGGACCTGGGCGCGTTTGCAGAGATGGAGGAGGTGTTCGCCGCCCTGGACGATCAGGCGTCCGGAGAGCCGGAAGGCTCGCGGTAAAGGGGCAGGCGCACCCGGATATGGGTGCCGGCAGTCTCGTCGGTCTCCCAGTGCAGTTCGCCGCCGTGCAGCCGGGCGATGGTGCGGGCGATGTAGGCCCCAAGGCCGGTGCCGCCGGGTTTGCCGCTGGTGGCGTACTTGGCGGCGAAACGCCCGCGAATGCCGGCGGGAATGACCCCGTGGTTGTGGACGCCGGCCACGGCCGCCTCGTCCTCCACGGCCAGGGACAGGGTAACGGCCGTGCCCGGGGGGGCGGCTTCCAGGGCGTTGGTGACAAGATTGGAAAAAGCCGTGGCTAAAAGCCCTTCCTCGCCGGCGGCCAGGGGGCCGTCGTCGTCCTCCCGGAAGCCCGGACCAAAGGCCAGTTCGGCCTGCCGCCGCCGGGCCAGGGGGGCGGCCAGGGAAGCCTGGCGGCGCAGCAGGGCGGCAAGGGCCACGGGCTGGGGCCGCAGTTCGTAGCGTCCCTGTTCGATGCGGCACAGATCGAGGTTGCGGGACACCATGTCGCCCAGGCCGGCGGCCGTTTCCCGGATGACGACGGCGATTTCCCGCTGTTTGTCGGTGAGCTCCCCTTCGGCCAAATGCCCGGCCAGTCCGGCGATGCCGGCCAGGGGCGAGCGCAGGTCGTGGCGCAGCATCTGTTCCACCCGGTCCCGGGCCTCCTCGGCCCGCACCCGTTCGGTAACGTCGTGGATGATGGAGAAAAGCAGCTTGCGCCCCAGATACTCCACCGGCCCGGTATAGACCTCCACCTCGCGCACCTCGCCGCCGGCCAGCCTGTGCCGGAAACGGAAAAACCGCCGTTCGGCGTCGCCGGTCAGGGCCATGTCCCGGCGCGTCGCCTCCTCGCCGGCCGCGTTGATGTCCCAGATGGACAGGCGCTGGATCTCCTCCAGGGAATAGCCGTAAAACCGGCAGGCGGCCGGATTGGCGTCCACGATGCGGCCCGTGGCCGGATCAATCAGCAGTTTGATGGCGATGTTGGAAAAAAACATGGCCCGATGCCGGGCTTCGGAGTCGGCCAGGGCAGCGGCCATCTCCTGGCGCGAGAGCAGGATGGCCAGCCCCGTGGCCAGGCGCTCCAGCCGGGCCACGGCCGGGGCGTCCAAAAGATCGGGCCGGCGGTCGCCCACCTGAAGCAGCCCATGGGTGGTGTCGGCGGCGCGAAGCGGAACAAGGACCACGGTCTCGTAGCCGGCGGCGTTGCAGCGGTTGCGGGTCCCGGGCGGCAGGGAACCGGCCTGGGCCAGAAGCCTTGTGGTGGAGCCGGTGAAAAAACTGCCAAAGGCCGTGAACCAGGGCTGGCGGGGATCGACGCGGCCTTGAATAACCGCGCCGCACATGCATTCAAGCACGGGCCGGGCGGCTGGATCAACGGCGGCTTCCCCGAACTTGGCGCACAGCGACGTCTCGGAAGCGACGAAACCGGCGGCAAATCCGTCAGCTACGAAATAGGGATAGTCGTCGCCCTGGCGCAGGCGGATGCCCACGGCGTCGCAGCCCGTGACACGGCGCACGATTCGCGCCGTCACGTCAAGGAGCGCCTCGCGGTCGGGCACGGCTTCAAGCAGCGCCGCCCCGTCCTCCAGGCCGTCCTGGCTCGGCGTCGCCGGTCCCCGGGGATTTTCCATGACCAGACACTAGCACCAGGCCTTGCAAAATCACAAGCGACACAAAGGACAGAACGCAAAAAACGTCCGGCCGCCCCTGGCGGCGGCCGGACGCCTTAAAAGCAGGCGGTGATCTTGGCCAGCATGGTCGCGAAGGGGCCGGCCTCCTCCGGGGACAGGGCGCACAGGATCTCCTGGGTGAGCTGGGCGTGGAGCTTGTGGTGTTCGGCGAAAAGCCGCTCGCCCTCGGGGGTCAGCCCCACCCGGATGGAACGGCGGTCGGTCTCGTGGGGTTTTCGGGCCACGAACCCGCCCCGCTCCAGCCGGTCCACCAGCACGGTCAGCGACCCGGTGGTGATGCCCATCTTGGCGGCCAGCTCCGTCATGCGCAGGTCGCCGTCGGCCCCGAGAATCTCAAGGGTATGCATCTGGGGCAGCGACAGCCCCGACTCCTTGACCACGCCGTGCTCCCACGAGGAAAACTTCTCGTAGAATTCAATAAGCAGGCGGGTGAGCTGTTCGTTTTCCATGCCTTACCGTTTGGCGGCGACCATGGCCGGCTCGGCGGTAAACGCCAGGCTGGCCGAGGACAGGACCACCACGATGGAGCCGATGTTGTGGAAAAGCGCCGCCGCCACCGGCGAGAGCAAGCCGTAACCGCTGCCGAGGATGGCCACGGAGTTGAAAAAAAGCCCCAGCCCGATGTTGACGGCAATCATTTTGGTCATGCGCCGGCCAAGATAGACCAAAAACGGCAACCGGCCAAGGTCGTCGTTGGCCAAGGCGATGTCGGCGGTCTCCAGGGCCACGTCCGAGCCGACCGCGCCCATGGCCACGCCCACGTTGGCTCTCGCCAGGGCCGGGGCGTCGTTGACGCCGTCGCCGACGAAAAGCACCCGCCGGCCCTTTTTCTGGAAGTCGGCCAGGATGGCGAGCTTGTCTTGGGGTTTGAGCCCGGACCAGACGTCGGACACCCCGATCCGGCCGGCCAGGGTCGCCACCGCCTTGTCGTGGTCGCCGGACAAAATGCCCACGGTGGCAAGCCCCAGGCCGCGCAGGCCGGCCACGGCGGCGGCCGCCTCGTCCTTGACGGTATCGGACACGGCGAGCAGGCCCATGACCGCCCCGCCCTTTCGCACCACCAGCCCCGTGGCCCCCCGGGCGTACATCGCCTTCAGGCAATCGGCCAGACGCGGCGGCAAGGCCGCGGCCCCGCCCATCATCTCCGGGCTGCCCACTTCCACCACCTCGCCATCCAGTTCCCCCCGAAGCCCCAGCCCTGCCTCGGCGGTCAGGGAATCGGCCAGACGCGCCTCGACGCCGGCCGCCCTGGCGGCGTCCAGCACGGCCGTAGCCAGCGGATGGTTGCAATGCCGCTCCAGGCAGGCGGTGCAGCCCAGGACCTCGGCCTCGCCCACTCCATCAGCCGGGATCACGGCCTCGACCACGGGCCGGCCCAGGGTCAGGGTGCCGGTCTTGTCAAAAAGGGCCACCTCGGCCCGGCCCGCCTCTTCCAGGTACTGGCCGCCCTTTATAAGGATGCCCCGCTTGGCCGCCCGGCCGATGGCCGCCACCGTGGCCGTGGGCGCGGCCATGAGCAGCGCGCAGGGGCAGCCGGCCACCAGCACGGCCACGGCCCGATCGGCGTCGCCGCTAAACATCCAGGCCAAGGCGGCGCAGGCCAGAACCAGGGGCGTGAAATATTTGGCGTAGTTGTCGACGATGCGCCCGGCCCGGGGCTTGCCGGCCTCGGCCGCGACCACGAGCTTCACCACCTTGCCGAAGGTCGAATCCTCGCCGACCTTGGTGGCCCGGGCCGTCACCCGGCCGGTGTAATTGAGCGTGCCGGCCAGGATTGTGTCGCCAGGGGCGCGCTCGCGCGGCAGCGATTCGCCGGTCAGGGCCGACTCGTCCACGGCGGTTGTCCCGGCCTCAATGACCGCGTCCACCGGGATGCGCTCGCCCGGGCGCACCATGACGACATCGCCGGCCCGGACCTCAGCCACGGGCACGACCCGCTCGGCCCCGTCCGGCCCGACCACGGTCGCCTCTTCCGGGGCCAGCTTGGCCAGAGCCTCGATGGAGCGCCTGGCCCCGTCGCTCACCGCTTCCTCCACCAGCGCCCCCAGAGTCATGATGAAGCTCACCACGGCGGCGGTGAGCAGTTCCCCCTGCAAAAGGGAAGCGACGATGGCGATGCTCACCAGCTCGTCGACGTTGACCCGGCGCTCCATGACGCCCTTGGCCGCCTCGACCACAATGGGCGCGCCGTTTATGGCCACCGCCGTCAGGGCAAAGGCCCCGGCCCAAAAGCCCCAGCCGTTCTCGCCCAGTATCCAGGCTACCAGGGCCAACGCCCCGCCGCCCAGGCACACGGCGAAATCCTTGAAGGAGAAAAGCCCCCGGTAGTCGCCTAAGTTTGAAAATCGTCCGATCATGGGTACACCTCATTTGTGGGCTAGATAATGGAAGACGAAGAGTGCCTCCGGCGGCCGGGGGCCTGAGGCCCCCGGACCCCCCAATGGGAAAAGGGGTAAAGGGGGTCTTTCGGGCCGCCGGGTGGGTCGTGTGCGAGCCGGAAAGCGCTGGGCCGGACGGCCCTGGTTCCGGTTCCAGGCAACGCCGTTGCCTTGACGACGGTGTATCTCTATTGCATGAAATCTTGATTGTCAAACATCTTGAAAGACAAAAAGGCGAAGAGGTCGCCCTCCCCGCCTTTTTCTTGGACAAGCGTCAGGTATTACAAGCCCTTTTCGGCCATGAAGGCGACCAGGTCGGACACCCGGCAGGAATAGCCCCATTCGTTGTCGTACCAGGCCAGGATCTTGGCCATGTCGCCGCCCTGGACGAAGGTGTATTCGCCGTCCACGATGGAGGAACGGGAATCGGCCTTGAAGTCCGAGGACACCAGCGGCAGTTCGGAGAAGCCGAGAATGCCGGCCAGCGGCCCGTCGGCGGCGGTCTTGAGGGCCGCGCGCAGGTCGTCGGTGGTGGTGGCTTTATCAAGCTGCACCACGAAATCGACCAGGGAGACGGTGGGGGTCGGCACGCGCACGGACAGCCCCGAGAATTTGCCCTTGAGGTCCGGGATGACCAGGGCCACGGCCTGGGCCGCGCCGGTGGAGGTCGGGATCATGTTGCAGGCGGCGGCCCGGGCCCGGCGCAGGTCCTTATGCGGCAGATCCAGGATGCGCTGGTCGTTGGTGTAGGCGTGGATGGTGGTCATCACGCCCTTGACGATGCCGAAGTGCTCGTAGACCACCTTGGCCACCGGAGCCAGGCAGTTGGTGGTGCAGGAGGCGTTGGAAATAATGTGGTGGGCGGCCGGGTCGTACTTGTCGTCGTTGACGCCAAGGACGATGGTCAGGTCCTCTTCCTTGGCCGGCGAGGTGATGATGACCTTTTTGGCGCCGGCGTCGATGTGGGCCTGGCACTTGGGGCCGGTGCGGAAAATACCGGTGGATTCGATGACCACGTCCACGCCGAGTTCGCCCCAGGGCAGGCCCTTGGGGTCGCGTTCGGCGAAGTTGCGGATGTGCCAATCGCCGACCACCATGACGTCGCCTTCGACCCGGGCGGCCACGGGCAGCTTGCCGTAGTTGGTGTCGTAGGACAGCAGATGGGCGTTGGTGGCCACGTCGAACAGGTCGTTGATGGCGACCACGTCCATGGCCTCGGCGTGGCGTTCCAGAATGGCTTTGAGGACTTGCCGGCCGATGCGGCCGAAGCCGTTGATGGCGATGCGAAGCTTTTGCATATGCCGTTTCCTCTACTCGTGCATGGTGTATTCGTAGGCGGTCAGCAGTTCGTAATCGGTGCGAAGGGCCTGATGCAGCCGGGCGTTCTCGATGGCCATGGCCGAAAGGTTGGCGATGGCCGTGGCAAAATTGATCTCGCTTTGGGAGAACTCGCGGATGTTGGAGCAGTACAGGCGCATGACGCCGATATGGCGGCCGTCCACGGTCAGCGGCAAGGCCATGACCGAGGCGATGCCTTCCTCGCGCGCGGCCTCGGGGTACTGGAACATGGGATCGGAGCCGGCGTCTTTGATCTGCACGACCTTGCCGGACAGGGTTTCCTGGTCGATGCGGCTTTTGGCCACCTCGACGGTGCCCTTGCGCAGATAGCCTTTGCTCAGGCCATGGGAGGTGCCGGCCAGCAGGGTCTTGCCCTGGCGGTCCAGCAGGCGGATGGAGCAGGCCTTGGCGTTGACGGCCTTGGCCCCTTGCTCGGCGATGGCGTGGAGCACGGTGGCCGGCTCCAGGCTCGAATTGATGCACATGACCACTTCATAGAGGCTGCGATAATAGGCACATTCCTGTTCGCTCATGACTCCCTCCCGCAAGGGGGTGGTTGGGGCGGCGGCGGACGATCCGCCAGCCGGGTCTCGTATCCATGCCGGCCCATTGCGAAGACCGGATGACGACTGTGCGGCAGCATACGGAATTCAAATAAAAAGGAAAAGGTTTTCATGATACCGGTCGGCCTGACCGCAAGCAGCCCGCGCCGGCCCGTCTTCCCGTCGCGGTCACGGAGACTGGTGTATCGGTATTGCGCGACGGTCAAAGGCTGTTGCGCTCCGCCAGGGCCGGGTTGCAGGCCCGGCCGCTCTTCAGGCGGCCGGCTGCTCGAACCGGGCGACATTGTTGCGTCCGCCGGATTTCACCTGGTACATGGCCGCGTCGGCGGCGGCGATGAGGTCGTCGCCGGACATGCCCGGGACAAAGGCGGCCACGCCAATGGACACGGTGAAACGGATAGGCGCGTCAGCCAGCTTGCCGTCAACGCGGGGGCGAAACTCGTAGTTCTGCACGGCCAGCCGGATGGCGTCGGCATGAAACTGGGCGTCATCGCCGTCCAGGTCGCACACCAGCACCAGCTCGTCGCCGCCGTAGCGGGCGGCGAACCAGCCATGGCGGCCGGCATGGACGTCGATGATCTTGGCCAGGGTGCGCAACACGTCGTCGCCGACCACATGGCCATAGGCGTCGTTGATGGCGGTCTTGAAGTTGTCCACGTCGATCATCATAGCGGTCAGCGGCGCGCCCTCGGCCTCGGCCCGGGCCACGGCCGCGCGCAGATGCTCTTCCAGGGAGCGGCGGTTATGCAGGGGGGCGAGCAGCGGATCGACCTGGATGATCTTTTCAAGCTGCTGGGCCTTGCGTTCCCAAGCCTGGGCCTCCTCGCGGTAATGGGCGAGCATGTTGCCGACCAGGGTGCGCAGCTTGGGGATCATGACCGCAGGGTCCTCGCCGCCGGCCAGGGTGTCGAGGGTTTCGCGGCCAAAGCGGCCCACGAGCTTGCTGCGCTCCTTCTCGGAGGTCAGCGTCTCTTCCAGAAAGGCGGTGATGGACTGGGCCAGGGATTTGGAGGCCGCCTTTTCGTTTTCGAGCTGGTCCTTGACGGCGGCCATGGGCAGATGGTCGGTGAGAAACAGTTCCAGGCCGCCAAGCAGGCGCTTCAGATGCTCGGCGGAAGGATCACGCCGGGCCAGTTCCGAAAAGACGTATTCCTGCAGGCTCTTTTTGCGCGAGTCGTCGAAAATCGTAAACTGCCGCAGCAAGTTACGAACGAAAAGCAAAACCGCCAGCCAGGACGGATCATTGCCGCAACCGAGCTTGTGCAGTTCGCCGCACAGCTTGCGGATGTCGCATGGCGCTTCCTGACAACCCATCACCATCAAATCCATGCCCTCCCGAGAACGGCCCGGCCCGAAGCGATTCTTCGGCCAAAGGTCCAAGATACGGCATATCCTGCCCGCACCCCCGGAGCAAGACCCAACGGGCTTCGTTGACACATATTGGATCATTTTTCACGCAATCCGCCCACTGGGATATTTTGACCCAGTCCGTTTGTCCCAGGTTCCGGGCCGGTGTCATTTTGGTGCAATGCCCGATACCTCTTTACCTCCGCCCCGGTTTTGATTACTGAAGTCAATTTTCAAGCCGGAGCTGTAAGGCCGGCGGCCGAGGAGGACTTCATGGATCCCAAGGACGTCGAATTTTTCCGCGAACTTCTAAACGGCATGCTCCAGGACATCCTCAAGAAGGGCGAGGAAACCATCGAGGACATGACCGACACCGTCGAGGTGTACGCCGACCCGGCCGACCGGGCCACGGCCGAGTCCGACCGGGCCTTTACCCTGCGTCTGCGCGACCGGGAACGCCGCCTGATCAAGAAGATCAAGGAAGCCATCGAGCGCATCGACGAAGGCACCTACGGCGAGTGCGTGGAATGCGGCGAAGACATCAGCGTCGCCCGCATGAAGGCGCGGCCGGTCACCACCTTGTGCATCAAATGCAAAAGCCGCCAGGAGGCCGACGAAGACCTCCGGGGAGACTAGCGCCGCGCCCTTGGAAAATACGCCCGTATTTTCCCCCGGGGCAACGCTCCGGGGTATTTTCCTTTAAGCTCCGGTCAACGGACAGAAAGGACGCAGCGCCCAAGCCGGCCGGCCAGGCCCCCGATCCGCCCACAGGCGGCGGCGGTCGTTGTTGCCGGTTCGGCCGCCGGCCCCGCCTGGCGGCAGACAGACCCTGACCGGGGCTTTCCCGGGCCGGGAGGAGACGTCGCTCATGGAGGCCGTTTTTTTTCGTGTTCTGGTCCGCGAACTGGCCGCCGCCCTGCCGGGCGCTCGGGTGGAGAAAGTTTTCCTGCCCGTCCCCAATGTCTTCACCTTGTCGCTCTATCTGCCTTCCGGCCGCGTCGTCCCGGGCTGCGAAGGGAAGAAAACCGTCCATCTCCACGCCCGCTACGGCACGGGACGATTTTTCCTGTTCCTCTCCGGCTCCAAAACCGCCCAGCCCGACCGCGCCCCGGGGCAAGCCATGCGGCTGCGCAAGCACCTGCGCGGCCGGCGGGTGCAGCGCCTGGTTCCCGACTGGCCAAACCGCCGCCTGACCCTGGTTTTCACCGGCGACGGCCCGGCCCTGGTCCTTGATCCCCGCTCCTTCCCGGTCCTGGCCGAGGCGCCGGCCCAGGACGCGGCCACGGCCAAACCGGGCTGGCCGGACATCGAAACCGTCACCGGCGATCCCGATATCTGGCAGGCCCATCCCCAGCTCTCGCCCGGCCTGCGCCGCCGGCTGGCCGCCCTGCCCCGGGACGGCCGCCAGGCGGTCTACGACCGGTTGCAACAGGACGCTGCCGAGGGTTTTTTCCTGGAGCGCAAAGGGGGCGAGCCCCTGGCGCTTTGGCCCGTGGCCTGGCCCGGCAAGCCCCAGCCGGACGTGACGACCGAAAGCTTTCCCACGGCCCTGGAAGCGGCCGCCGCCTTCGGGCTGCCCTTGGCCTTTGGCGAGGTCTCGGGCCGACGCGACGCCCCCGAGGCCGACGCCGCCACCGCCCGGGTCCGTCGCCGCCAGCGCGCCCTGGCCAAGCTTGCGGCCGACGAGGCCCGGATGCGGGCCTTTATTGCCCGCAAGGCCGAAGCCGACCGCATCGCGGCACACCTCCATCTGCTGGACAAGACCGCCAAAATTCCTGAACTTTTTTTCACCAATGACGACGGTACGGAAACGGCCCTGACCCTCGACCCGGCCCTCTCCATCCTTGGCAACATGCAAAAGCTCTATCATTTGGCGGCCAAAGGCCAACGGGGACTGGCCGCCATCGCCGCCCGCCGCCGGGACTTGCAAGGCGAAAAAAAAGACTTACAAGGTCGGGAACACGCCCCGGCGTCGCCCCAACGCGCCGCCGGGGCGTCTGGCAGCCTCAAGGGCGTGGCCGCCCATGTCTACCGCACTTCAGACGGCTTTTTGGCCCTGCGGGGCAAAAACGCCAAGGCCAACGACCAGCTCCTTAGACTCGCCAATGCCTATGACCTGTGGTTCCATGTTGCCGACGGCCCGGGAACCCATGTGATTTTGCGACGCGACCATCCCGGTCGCGACGTGCCACGGCGCAGCCTTGAAGAGGCCGCCGGCCTGGCCGCCCTGGCCAGCTACGCGGCCGGGGCCGGCACGGCCGATGTGTGGCTGGCCCGGGTCGGCGACGTGCGCCGGGTCAAGGGCGGCGCGCCGGGCCAGGTGACGGTGACGCGGATGTTGGAGACGCTACGGGCGGCCGTGGACCCGGCCCTGGAAAGTTTGCGGGAAAAGGCGTGAACATGCGGTTTTGCTTGTCCTTGTCGGCGCGTTGTATTACTTGCCTGACCGGAGTGCGCGCGCGGGTTCCCGACCGTAACCAGGCTTCGTGACGTTATGATGGAAACGCTGTGCATGGAGCGACGGCTCGACTTTGACGACCCGGCGCTCGCCCGGGACCTTTTTGGCCCCCACAATGCCAATATCGCCCTGATCGCCGGCAAATCCGGCGCGCGTCTCGACACCCGGGGCAGCTCCGTGATTTTGCGGGCCGACTCCGAAGAGACGCTCTCCCACGTGGCCAACGTGCTGGTGCAGCTCTACGGGCTGCTGCGCCAGGGCAAGCCCATCTATCCAGCCGACGTGGAACAGGCCCTCAGCGTCCTGGCCAAGGAGCCCGAGGCCAGCCTCCAGCGCGTCTACCGCGAGGAATCCCTCGTCATTTCGCCCAAAAAAACCGTCACTCCGCGCACCGCCACCCAGCGCGACTACCTCTCCGCCATAAGGCGGCACGATCTGGTCTTCGGCATCGGCCCGGCCGGCACCGGCAAGACCTACCTGGCCGTGGCCATGGGCGTGGGGTTCCTGTTGGAACGGCGGGTCAAACGCCTCATCCTCACCCGGCCGGCCGTGGAGGCCGGCGAAAAGCTGGGCTTTTTGCCCGGCGACATGGTGGAGAAAATAAACCCCTATCTGCGCCCCCTCTACGACGCCCTCAACGACATGCTCGACTTTCGCAAGGTGCGCGAGATGCTCGACACCGGCGTCATCGAGGTGGCTCCCCTGGCCTTCATGCGCGGGCGCACGTTAAACGATGCGCTGATCATCCTTGATGAGGCGCAAAACACGACGCCCGAGCAGATGAAAATGTTCCTCACCCGACTGGGCCTGTCCTCCAAGGCCGTGGTCACCGGCGACGCGACCCAGATCGATCTGCCGTCCCACACGGCCTCGGGACTGGTCGAAGCCCGGCGGGTGCTTCGCAACGTACGCGGCATCGAGTTCGTCACCTTCAGCGACGCCGATGTCGTCCGCCATCCCCTGGTGGGAAGGATCGTCCAAGCTTATGAGCGAGATAGTCGACAGGGTTAAGCGGGCCATCAAGGCCCCTTCGGCCCCTTCCCCGGTGCAGCAGGCGACAGGCGGCTTCACGTTGCCCGAATGGGCGCCGGGCTTCCTGTTTTTCCTGGCCGTGGTCTTCACCTTGTGCTTCGTGGCCCGTCTGGGCCTGGACACTTCGGTGCGCCTTTTCACTGCTGGCGAGATCGCCACCCAAGACGTGGCCGCCGACCAAAGCCTGCAAATCGAGGACATCGAGGCCACCACCCGCCGCCGCGACCAGGTCGCCGAGGCCCAGCCCCCGGTCTTCGACGTCAGCCCCCTGCCCTTCGAAGCCCTGGCCAAAAGCGTCGAGGACATCATCGGCGCGGCCCGGGCCGCCACGACCGAGGATATGGAAAAGCTGCGCTGGCAGATGGCCGAGAACCTCAACACCGACATCGGCCCGGACATCATCGAAGTCTGGCGGCAGGACGACTTCAAGTTGCTCATGCAAAAAGACGTGCTGCCCTGGCTCAAACAGAACTACGAGCCCGGCGTCGTCAGCTCCATCTCGGTTTTCACGCCGTATAAAAACGGCATCCTCCTGCGCGAACTGCCCTCCAAGATGGAGACGCTTCGCGTCGAGACCCGCGACATCAAGGACATCAAGCAAATCAAGGACGACCTGGAGCACATGCTCAAGGTCTCCCTCAACAAGCCCTTCCGCCAGCGCAAGGCCGTCTACGCCCTGGTCTATCCGCTCATCGCCCCCAGCATGACCCTCAACCAGGAAACGACCCAAGCCCGCAAGGCCGAGATCTCCCGGGCCGTGGAGCCGCTGTACTACATCATCAAAAAGGGCGAGATCATCGTGCGCCAGGGCGAGCGCGTGGGGCCCATCCAGCAGCTCAAGCTCCAGTCCCTCTACTCCCACCGCAAAGGCCCCTACAACCTGCTGCGGGCCACGGGTCTTTTCGGCATGTGCCTGATGTTTCTGGCCGTGCTCTACGTGTCCCTGGAACGGGCCGGAATCAAGCGTGTGCGCAGCACCGACTGGGTGTTTCTGGGCGTGGTGCTGCTGATCTTCGGGATGTTGGCCAAGGTGGGCGACATGGTCACCCTGCCGGGCGGCGGCGGACTGCCGGAGGCCACACGATCCATCTACTTCGCCTACAGCCTGCCCATCGCCGGCGCGGCCGGCATTCTGGCGCTGTTTTTCCCCAAGCGCCTGTGCATCTTCACCAGCCTCATCCTGTCGTTTCTGGCCGCCAACATGGTCTACGGCGGCATCGGCGCTTTTTGCTACTACTTCGTCGGCTCCATGATCTACGTCTACCTCATCAAACGCTCCGAAACCCGGTCCCAGCTGCTCAAGTCCGTCTTTCCGCTTTTGGCCGCCCTGTGCGTCATGTGGTGCTCGGTCAACCTCATGGACTTAAATGACCCGTCGGTGGCCGGCGCGGGCCTGGCCTTCGTGGCCCTGTCCGCCTTCCTGTCGCTTCTGGCCGTGGTCGGCATCGCGCCCATCATGGAGCTCATCTTCGGCTACACGTCGCGTTTCCGGCTCATGGAGCTGCTCAACCTGGAACAGCCGCTGCTCCAGGAGCTCATGGTCAAGGCCCCGGGCACCTACCACCATTCGCTGATCGTCTCCAACATGGTCGAGGCCGGCGCCCGGGCCATTGGAGCCAATCCGCTGCTGGCCAAGGTCGCGGCCCTGTACCACGACATCGGCAAGCTCAAAAACCCCCACTATTTCATTGAAAACATCTCCTGCAAGGAGAACCGCCACAACAAGCTCGCGCCGTCCATGAGCGCGCTGATCCTCATATCCCACGTCAAAAAGGGCATCGAACTGGCCCGGGAACACCGCCTGGGACAGGCCATCACCGACCTCATCGGCCAGCACCACGGCACCACGCTCATTGCCTACTTCTACCACAAGGCCAAGGAGCTGGCCGAGGCCAAGGGCGATGATCCCATCCGCGAAGCCGATTACCGCTATCCCGGCCCCAAGCCCCAGTCCAAGGAAGCCGGCCTGATTCTTTTGGCCGACGCCATCGAAGCATCGAGCCGCACCCTGGTGGACCCCACCCCCAGCCGCATCAAGGGCCATATCCAAAACATCGTGCGCAAGATCTACACCGAGGGCGAACTGGACGACTCCCAGCTGACCCTTAAGGATCTGACGCTGTTAAGCGACACCTTCCAGCGTATCTTGACCGGCATTTTCCACCAGCGCATCGAATACCCCAGCGCCAAAAGCCCGGAGAAAAACGGCAAAACCCGCGAGGAAACGGCCTGCGCCGTGGACCCCAAAGCGGCGGAACACGCGGCGTGATCGGCCTTGCCCGGGGCGTCTTCGCCCCCGACCTGCCGGCCTCGCGCCCGGAGATCGCCGCCCTGTGCGACGCGCTGCTCGACGCCCTGGACCTCGACGGCCGTGACTTCGATCTGACCCTTGCCGACGACGCCGCCATCGCCGCCCTCAATGGCGAGTTCCTGGGACTGCCCGGCCCCACCAACATCTTAAGCTTCCCAGCCGAGGACCCCGACAGGCCCGACTACCTCGGCGAACTGGCGCTGAGCCTCGACGCCGTGCGCCGGGAAGCCTTCCTCTACGGCCAGCCGCCAGGCCTGCACATGGCCCGGCTGCTGGCCCACGGCTTCCTGCACCTGGCCGGCCTGGACCATGGCCCGCTCATGGAATCGCTGACGGAGACCGCCGCCGAAACGGCGGCGGCGAGGTTGGGACTGGACTAAGGGAAAGCGGAAGAGGCCTCCGGCGGCCGGGGGACTCAGTCCCCCGGACCCCCGACATTTTAGGGCGGCGTTCCCTGCAGGCAAGGCCTGCAGGGAACGCCGCCCTAAAACATGGCGAAGTCCGTTCGCGTTAACGCCAGCGGCTTTCGGTTTGGCTTTTCCTCTCGCTCATCCACCGTTGCAACAACATCCCCCCCTTAACCCATTTGGGGGGTCTGGGGGCCTCAGGCCCCCGGCCGCCGGAGCATCCTCCTCTCCCTCTTCCTCTTTCCCACCTAGCCTTCGCGGCGCAGTCCGTCGATGAGGGTCGCCAGGCGCGAGGCGGAGTTGGAGAGATTGTCCAACTCCGTTTCGGCATCGGCCATGCCCTGGGCGGTTTCCTCGGCGATAAGGCTGATGTCGGCCAGGGCGCGGTTGATCTCTTCCGAGGCCGTGGCCTGTTGCTGCGAGGCCGTGGCGATGGAGCGCACCTCCTCGGTGGCGGTTTCAGCCATTTCCACAATGTGCGTGAGCGACCGGCCGGCGTTTTCAGCCAGCTTGGTGGTTTCGTCCACGGCCGTGGCCGCCGCGTCCATGCCGGCCACGTTGTCCCGCACGCCGCTGTCGATGGCCGAGACCACCGAGGCCACCTCGCCCGTGGCCTGCATGGTCTTTTCGGCCAGCTTGCGGACTTCGTCGGCCACCACGGCGAAACCGCGTCCGGCGTCGCCGGCCCGGGCCGCTTCGATGGCGGCATTGAGCGCCAGCAGGTTGGTCTGGTCGGCGATGTCGGAGATGACGCCGAGGATGGCCGAGATGCCCTTGGCCCGTTCGCCAAGGGCATCGAGACTGGCCTTGAGGCCCTTGGACAGGCCGCGCACCCGGTCGATGGAGCGGGCCACCTCTTCGGTGGCGGACAGGCCTTCGCGCGCGCCGTCCCGGGCGGCCCGGGCGCTCTGGCTGGCGCGGTCGGCGTTCTGGGCCACTTCGAGCACAGTGGCGTTCATTTCCTCCATGGCCGTGGCCGTATCGGCGGTGCGTTCGTGCTGGCGCACCGTGCCCCGGTTGACCTGGGCCACCCGGTCGGTCAGGGCATTGCCGGCCCGGGCCACGGCGTCGGCCAGATCTTCCAGCCGGTCGGCGGCTTCGGCCAAGCCGGAGAGCCGGGCCTGCTCGGCCTGGCGCGTGGCCTCTTCGGCGGCCTGGCGCTGGGCCTCGGCTTCCTGCAAGTGTTTTTCTGCCTCGGCCGTACGGGCTTCCACAGCGGCGAAGGATTGGCGAAGCTTGTCGGCCATGGCGGCCATGTCGGACATGACGCCGCAACCATCTCCCTTGGCGGCGCAGGCCGCGCCCACGGCGTCGAAGCGTCCGGCGGCCACGTCGCGGGCCACGGCCGCCACTTCCCAGGGTTCGGCCCCGAGCTGGCGGCGGATGTTGCGGGAGACAAGCACGGCGCAGACGATGCCCACGGCCAACGACAGGCCCAGCAGCAGGTATTGCAGCCGCAAATCGTTTTCGAGCTTGTTCAGGATGCCGGCTACCTGGGTGTCGGCGGCCTGGAACTGGCTGGCCTTGAGCGGGGCGATGCGGCCGGCCAGGGCTTCGGTGCGGGCGTCGAAATCGCCCATCATGGCGTTGCCGGCCTCGCGGCCTTCGGCCACATAGGCCTTGGACATGCGCTTGCCAACGTCGTACATGGCCTCGAAATCGCGCAGCACGGCAGCGGTTTCCGCCCGTAGCGCCTGGTTGCCGGTGCGTTCGGCCAGGGCGGCGAACCTGGCCGCGCCGGCCCGGAAGGAACTGGCCGCTTTCTCAGCCTCGGCAAAACCGTCGTCCTCGCCCGTGGCCGAGACGTCGGTGAGCCACTGCTGCACGTTGACGGCCTCGAACTGCATGCCGGCGGCGACGTCGGCCAGGGGAAGGACTTGGGAGCGCATGGCCTCGGCCCGGTCCTTTACGTTGGCCAGGGAAAAGGTCATGACGAACGCCCCGACGGTCATGGCCGCCAGCACCAAACCAAAACCCAGCCCCAAACGCGCCGAAATAGAGAACTTCATGGAAACCGCCTTGCGGGTTGAGCTGCCGGCGGGCTGGGGACACGCATCGCATCGCCGTCGCCGGGCCTGGATTTTGCGTTTTACTGTTACAGACCGTTAAGGGGCGGGGTCAAGACCATGGCAAGAAACTTTTCCCTGGGCGGACAGGACGGCCCGAATTTCGACGGCTGCGTGCCGACCTTTGACGCGCCGGTGCACGTCACGGCCCGCATCGAGGCCGGCCGCGCCCCGACGCTGGTGCTGCTTCATGGCCTGGGCGATTCCCGGCTGGCCTTCGAGGACGCCTTCGCCACCCGCTACCTGGCCGGGGCGAGTCTGATCATGCCGGACATGGCCGGCCACGGCGGCAGCCCGGCCGCCCTGGACTATTCCATGGAGGCCGCCGCCCGGCGGGTGAAGCACGTGCTTAACCACCTCATGGAGCACCACGGCCTGCGGCCCAGCCGCCTCTATCTCGTGGGACATTCCGTGGGCGGCATCCCGGCCACGTATTTTTGCCGCGACGCCGCCCCCGGCGAAGTGGCCGGGCTGATCCTGGCCGAGGCCTCGGTGACGCGTTTCGGGGCCTTTGTCTCGGCCCATGCCGAAGCAGCCCGGCTGTCCGGGCGTTTTGGCGAGTGGTACGCGGAGTTTCGCGACCAGACCATCTTTCGGGACTATCTCGGCAAGTTCCCCTTTTGCCGCCACTACTACGCCTCCCTGCGCTTTTGCCGCGAGGAAGCCTTTCTCCAGACCGTGCTGGCCGTGCGCCGCACCTCCCGGGCGTTGCCCGGCAAATGGAGCCACGCCGCCGGCGAGGTCCTGGCCGCACTGCCCATCCCCAAGCTCTACGCCTACGGCCGCGACGTGGCCCCGGAAACCCGGGCTTTCCTCGATGAACACGCCGTGCCCACCCGCCCCTTCCCCACGGACTGCCATTTCCTCATGCAGGCTATGCCCAGCGAATTTTACAGTATGCTTGGCGAATTTTGTAGTTGAGGGGAGGGAAGAAGCCTCCGGCGGCCGGGGGCCTGAGGCCCCCGGACCCCCCAAATGGGGAAAGGGGGGCGGCGTTGGGGCTACGGCGAACAAGGCAAGGACTTGCCAGCAGGGGGCGGGCGGGGCACAGTCGGGGCAACGTCCCCCCCAGCCAAGGAGCCGCCATGGACGCCTTCCACGTGGCCCTCACCGATGCGGAAAAAGCCTTTCTCAAGGATCTCGTCCGGCTGGTCATCGCCGCCAGACTGGCCGGCAAGTCGGCCAACCTGCCCGCGCCAGAAAGCGAAACCCTGCGCCGCCGCTTCGGGGCCTTCGTGACCCTCACCCTTGACGGCCGCCTGCGCGGCTGCATCGGCCACATCGTCGGCGACCAGCCCCTGGTCGAAACCATCGCGGCCATGGCCGAAGCGGCAGCCTTCGGCGATCCGCGCTTTCCGCCGCTGACCCGCCGGGAGTTCGACCGCGTCGCCATCGAAATCTCCATCCTCGGCCCCCTGGAACCCTGCCCGGACCCGGCCCAAGTGGTCGTCGGCCGCCACGGCCTGATGGTGCGGCGCGGTGCCCGCTCCGGGCTGCTGCTGCCCCAGGTACCGGTGGAATGGGGCTGGGATCGGGAAACCTTTCTGGACCACACCTGCCGCAAGGCCGGCCTGGAAACCGGCTGCTGGCGCGACCCGTCGGTGACGCTGCACTGGTTCGAGGCCGAGGTTTTTTAGGCGCAACGGGATGAGAGAAGAGGGGAATGCCTCCGGCGGCCGGGGGCCTGAGGCCCCCGGACCCCCCAAATGGGCAAAAGGGGCTAAGTCGCTGTGCAAACATGCAAGGGCGCTGGAGCCGCCCCTTGGTCGGACCGGCCACGACGCAGTTTCCCCGCCAACCGACGCTTTGCCGATATATGGCTATTTTTGCGCGCCGCGACTCCCTTACTCGTAGAATCGCGGCGCGGCTGTTTTTGAGGCTCTCTGAAGAATGGCTGAAATGGTTACTCTTTTCGGGCGCCGCTGATTGGCACGTTCCTCGCTTAAGGAAAAACCAGGTGTGGGAACGCCGCCGTCAGCGGACAACCGGAAAGGGGAGCCGACATGAAACGCCTGCTGCTTATCGCCGCCATCGCCGTCCTGGGAGCGACCGTGTACGTGGCCGATCCGCCGCGTCTGACAGCCAAGGAGACGGCTGCCGCAGGCATTGTCGCCAAGACTCCAGCCGTCCAGAGCGAGGTGGTCCGGCTGGCCGAGGCCAGCCTGCTGCTGCGCCGCCAGGGCGAACCCCGGCTCGCCGCCTATGATCAGCACGCCGAGCCGCATCCACAGCGGCTTTTCCAGAGCAAATAGCGCCACGGATTTGGGAGGGCAGGCGCGGCGGAGGGTTCGCCGCGCCGGAAGGGGACGCTTTCGGGCGTCCCCTTTTTTGCGTGCCATTGCCGTCCGCGGGCGACCGCCAAGGCGTGGCGGCGGACACGTTTCCGGCCTCTGGCGGCGGCCTGCCCGCCCTGCTCCAGGGACGCAAAACCCGCCGGAGACGCAGACGGCCCCGGCGTCTCTGACGGCGTGCGCGGCTTGCGGCCAGTACCTCAGCCCTGGCCGGGCGGTCCGGCATTGCAGGCCAGGAAGGGGCAAAAGGCCAGGGCGGCCTCGGTGAGGCGGGTTTGCGCCCCGGTTCCGGCATAGAGGGCCAGGGGCGCGTCCAGAATCATGCCCGGACCGCCGTTTTTGCGGGCGGCCACCAGCACTTGCCTGGCCGGCGCGCCGGCGCGCGGCGAAACGGGCAGCACGCGCTTGACCACAAGCCGCCTGTCCGCCAGGGCGGCAAAGACCAGGGGCAGACGCTCGGCCAGATGGATGCAGGCAAAAATCCCTTTGTTGGCCAACAGATAGCTGCCGGCGGCGGCGAAATCGACCATGCCGCCGTCCGTTTCGAAGCGAGCGGCCTCCCGGGCCGGGCCGGGCGGCCGGCGGCCCGAGGCCGGGTCGCGGTACGGCGGATTGCAGAGGACCAGATCGCGCGATTCCGGCAGGCAGCGGACGTCTTCTCGGATACCGCGTAGGTCCACGGCCAGGGCCGTGAAGCGCTCGGACAGGCCCAGGCTCGCGGCGTTTTGGCCGGCGGCCCGGATCATATTCGGGTCGCGGTCCAGGCCGAGGCAGGTCGCGGCCGGATTGGCGGCGGCCAGCAGATAGCCCAGGCCGGCCGCGCCGCAGCCCGTGCCGAGATCGGCCGCCCGGGGGCCGGCGGCCAGACTCGCGACAAAGGCGGCCAGGAGCAAGGCGTCGGAACCGAAGCGAAAACCGCCTTCGGGTTGGACCAGCCCGCGCGGGAAAGCCTGGCGCGCGGCCTGCACGGCATCATCCCCATATTCCGGCATCACTCACATCCCAAGCGCCAGCCGCGCCGCTGCCTTTTCACCAGTTGGGGGGTCTGGGGGCCTCAGGCCCCCAGCCGCCGGAGGCAACTCTTCTCTCTTATCCCTGACTGGCCTTTTTGGCCCGCATGTTGAGGAGTTCGACCAGCAGCGAAAACGCCATGGCGAAGTAGATGTAGCCCCGGTCGATGTGGCGGCCCAGGCCCTCGGCCACCAGAAACACGCCGATAAGGATGAGAAACGACAGGGCCAGCATCTGCACGGTGGGGTGGCGCGACACGAAGTGGCTGATGGCGTCGGCGAAAAGCATCATGACCAGGACGGCGGCGATGACAGCCGCCACCATGACCACGATTTCGCCGGACATGCCCACGGCGGTGATGACGGAATCCAGGGAAAAGACGATGTCGAGGATGGCGATCTGGGTCACGGCGGCGGCGAAACCGCGGACCTTGGCGGCGGCGTGTCCGCCCGCATGGGCCGGTTCGATCTTTTCGTGAATCTCGAAGGTGGACTTGGCGATAAGAAACAGGCCTCCGGCCAGCAGCACGACGTCGCGGCCGGTGACGATATGGCCGAGGACGGAGAAAAGCGGCGCGGTCAGGCCCATGACCCAGGTGATGCCCAGCAGCAGCAGGATGCGGGTGCCCATGGCCAGCAGCAGGCCGATCTTGCGGGCCTTGGACTGGAGTTCGGCCGGCAGGGCGTTGGAGATGATGGCGATAAAGACGATGTTGTCGATGCCAAGGACGATTTCCAGGGCGGACAGCGTCAGGAAGGCGATGAGGTTTTCCACGGTGAAAAGGGCCATGGGCGTTGCTCCTGGGGGATGGCTCGGTCGCGTCGGAAGCTGTCTAGCAAGGGGCCGGGGTTTGTGTACAGCAGGGAAATAACGGGCGGCCGACGCTAGCCGGCCCTGGCCACGGGCAGTTCGTCCCAGACCGTGGTGTAGCGCGGGGAGCGGCTGGCCTGGCGCATGGCCCAGGGCTTGTCGATGCCGCAGGCGGCCGGGGCCAGCGCGCCCTTGCCCCATTTGGCGTTGACGGCGTCCAGGGCGGCCATGAGACGCCCTCCCCGGGCGTCCGCTTCGGGGGACGCGTCAAGCAGCGAGAGCTGGCGGCGGCCGACCGGTTCCAGGCCAAGCAGGATCACCCCGGCTTTTTTGTAGCGATGGCCGGGGCGGAAGATCATCTCCAGGGCCTGGCGGGCCGCCGTGATGAGTTCGCCGGTGTGGGCGGTGGCCGCGCGCGGGGCGGCAAAGGCCGCGTTGGCGTAGGGCGGGCGGCCGTCTTTGTCGGCGTAGGTCTGGACGTAGGCCTCCACCCCCGAGGCGACCAGCCCCCGGCTGCGCAGCCGGGCGGCGGCCCGGGCGGCGTATTCGGCCACGGCTTCGGCCAGCTCGTCCAGGGTCGTTACGGCCTGGCCGAAGGAACGCGAGGACATAAGCGTACGGGCCGGCGGCGGCGCGTGCTCCAGGTCGATGCAGGGCTGGCCGCGAAGCTCCAGCAGCGTGTGCAGGCCCTGGATGGTCATGCGCTTTTTGACGAAATCCCGGGGCAGCTCGCGAAAGGCCAGGGCGGTACGGATGCCAAAGCCTTCCAGCATGGCCGCGTGGCGGCGGCCGATGCCCCAGACGTCTTCCACGGGGGTGGCGGCCAGGACCGCGTCGGGATCGGGGCAGGCGGCCAGATCAAGGACGCCGCCGCTTTCCGGGCGTTTCTTGGCGGCCCGGTTGGCCAGTTTGGCCAGAGTCTTGGTGGGGCCGATGCCCACCGACACCGGGATGCCGGTCCAGCGGACGACGGTCTCGCGCAGACTGCGGGCCGTGGCCTCGGGGCCGCCCGGCAGGCCGGCCAGATCGAGAAAGGCTTCGTCGATGGAATAGACTTCCAGGGACGGCGTGAACCGGGCAAGGGTGGCCATGACCCGGGCCGACATGTCGCCGTAGAGGGCGTAGTTGGAGGAGAAAACGGCCACGCCATGGCGCGTGAACAGCTCCCGGCACATAAATGCCGGCTTGCCCATGGGGATGCCGGCCGCCTTGGCCTCGGCCGAGCGCGCGATGACGCAGCCGTCGTTGTTGGACAGCACCACGATGGGCCGGCCGGCCAGCTGGGGCGCGAAAACCCGCTCGCAGGAGGCATAAAAATTGTTGCAATCGACCAGGGCGTACAGCGGCGGCATGGCTCTCAAGCTTTATGAATGATGTAGGTGACCACGCCCCAGACCATAAACGAGGCTTCGGGCGCGACTTCCACCGGTTTGTAGTCCGGATTTTCCGGCACGAGCAGCAGTTTGCCGTCGCGGCGTCGCAGGCGTTTGACGGTCAATTCGCCATCCAGGGCGGCCACGACGATGGAGCCGTCTTTCGCCTCCAGGGCGCGGTCCACCACGAGGATGTCGCCCGAGGCCACGCCGGCGTCGCGCATGGAGTCGCCGTCCACGCGCACGAAAAAGGTGGCGGCGGGATGGCGCACGAGATGTTCGTTGAGGTCGATTTTTTTGTCGATGTAGTCCTCGGCCGGCGAAGGAAAGCCGGCCGGGGCCGTGGCCAGATAGAGCGGCAGCTCAAGCGCGGTCTTCGGCTCGAACCCCAGGATCGTCAAGGTCGGTCGTCCCATGGGGGCACGGTACGGGAGCGCCGCCGCGCTGTCCAGACGGCAGGCGCAGGAAGGTGAAAGCCGGAAGAATGCCTCGCGGCGTCCAGGAGAGGCGCTGCCTCTGCCTTACCCTCTCCGCCGGGGCCTCAGGCCCCGGACTCCTCAAATGGGTTAAGGGGGACGGCGATGACGCGACGGTTGAGGCGCGACGGAATCACCATGTTTTAGGGCGGCGTTCCCTGCAAGCAAAGCTTGCAGGGAACGCCGCCCTAAAATGTCGGGGGTCCGGGGGGCTGAGCCCCCCGGCCGCCGGAGGCATCTTCTCTTTTGCTGACTCAGTTTACGCCGCGTTCGATGAAAAACGGGGCGTATTTCTGGTCCGTGCCCTTGATGTGTCCCACCAGCCAGTTCTTGAGGAAATTCATGACCTCGGTGGTCAGCGCCGCCCGGTTTTCCCGGAAGTCGTTGCCAAAGGCGATGACCTTGTCCACGAAGGCTTCGTGCTCCTTGCGGTGGTTGAGATAGCCCGGATACTTGTACTGCTCCATGAGCTTTTCTTCGTAGCCGAAGTGGTCCACCGCGTAGTTCTGGAGTTCCTCAAGAATGGCTTCGAGCTGATGCTTGCCTTTGCCCGAGCGCATGGCCTCGTGTAAGTCGCAGATCATGCGCACAAGCACCTGGTGCTGACGGTCGACTTCGCTGATGTGGGTGGCCAGGGAGTCGTCCCATTGCAGCAGGGCGCCGCCAATGGAACAGGCCCCGCCGGAGCCGTTGCCCGGGGCTTTGGCGGCGGCGGGCTTGGTCACCGGCTTGGGAGCCGGAGCGGGAATGGCCGCTGGTTTGGGGGCGGAGGCGGGCCGGGAAGGCGTGGGCCGGGCCGGCGGCAGGGCTTTGGCTTTGGCCGGGGCCAGGCGCGACGGCGGCAGGGCGCGGGAAGCGGCCGGGCGCGACGGCGCAATGGCCTTGGCGGCCGGCCGGGCGGCGGCCAGGGCCGGACGGGACGCGCCGGTCTCGCCGGTCATCTGGCGGATGGCGGCGTCGAGGTCGTTGGCCAGTTCGGTCAGGGCGTGCAGGGCCTGGGAAGCGGCGGCGGCGTCCTCGGCCGTGTCGCGGGCGATGCCGTTGACCTCTTCCACGGCCCGGTTGATCTCTTCGGAGGTGGCGGACTGTTCCTCGGAAGCCGTGGCGATGGACTCCACCTGGGTGGCGGTGGCATCGACGATGCCGACAATGGCGTCCATGAAGCGGCCGGAATCGGCGGCCGCCCGGGTGCTGTCCTCGATGCCGGAGGCGGCGGACTCCACGGCGGCGATGTTCTCCCTCGCCTGTCCCTGGATGGAGACCACGGCGTCGCCGACTTCCTTGGTGGCGGTCATGGTTTTTTCGGCCAGCTTGCGGACCTCGTCGGCCACCACGGCAAAGCCGCGCCCGGCGTCGCCGGCCCGGGCCGCTTCGATGGCGGCATTGAGCGCCAACAGGTTGGTTTGGTCGGCGATGTCGGAAATGACGTTCATGATGTGGCCGATGCTGTCGGCCTGCTGCCCCAGGCGGGTCATGGACTCCTTGAGATCGAGGATGCGCCGGCGGATGGCCTCGATGGAGGTCACGGCCGAGCGCACGCCGTCCGCGCCGGTGACGGCCTTGTCCTTGGCGTCGGCGGCGCTCACGGCGGCGCTGGACGCATTTCGGGCCACTTCGAGGACAGTGGCGTTCATCTCTTCCATGGCCGCGGCCGTGTCCATCATGCGGTCTCGCTGCTGGGCCGCGCCCTGCCCCACCTGCTCGATGCGCGAAAGCAGCCCGGCCGCGTGGTCCATGACGCTTTCGGAGATGCCGCGCGCCGTTGCCGCGCCGTCGCCCAGACGGGCCAGCAGTTCGGCGGTGCGGGCTTCCTGGGCCTTGGCCGCCTCCAGGGCGCGGCCGGCCTCGGCGGCATGCCCCTGGGCCTCGCGGCTTTTGGCTTCCACGTCGGCCAGCCCCCGCTCCAACGAGGCGACCATGCGGGCCAGGGCGTCGCGCAGCTCGGCCAGTTCCGGCGGGTAGTCGCCGGCCGGCACGGCCTTGAGGTCGCCCCTGGCCACGGCTCCGGCGTATTCGCGCAGCCGCCCCAGGGGCGCGATGACCGCGCGGCGGAACATCAAAAGCACCGCCAGGCAGACCACGGCCGACAGCCCCAGGCCCACGGACTGGATGGTCATGAGCGTGGCCACGTCGTCCTCGGTCTCGGCCTGGAGCCGGGCCACGGCCTTGTCCTGGGCCGCGACCACGGCTTCCGAGGCGGCCAGCAAGCGTTCGGGCGAAACGGCGTCGGTCTTGGCCAGGATGGCTTCTACCTCGACGCCAAAGGGCTTGATCAGCCGGCCGGCCTCGTCAAGGAGTGCCCCGGCCTCGCGGCTGGACGGGTCGATGGTGAATTTCTTGCCGTTTTCATAGGTTCCGCCCCGGGCCAGCAGCCCCTGGGTCGATTCCAGGGCGGAAAGACGCTTGCGGATGTCGTCGGCCAGGCCGGCCGGCGCGCCGCCCCCCTTGGCCTGGTGGGCCAAAGCCAAGACGTCCTTGGCGATTCTCTGGACCTGCATCCGTTGCCGGCCGGCCAGATTGATGACGAGACCATCGGAACGTTGTTCGCTGGTGATGGACCAGGTGGCCGCAAACATGCCGAGCGCGACGAGGAAGAGGATGCCGACGGAGGCGAGAATCCGGGCGCGAATGCTCATGGATCGAAACTCCTTGGCTCGGGCGAAATCAAAGACGAATCAAACGCCCGATTTCATACCATCCAGCACGACTATTGATGGGGTGTCAACTCTCATTTTGATGACCGAAATAGTGCGGAAGCCCCGCTCAAGAGGCCTTCAAGCTCCGCGTCGCGCAGGGACAGCCGGCGGCGCAGGCGGGCGATTTCCTCGCCGGGATCGAACAGCGGGTAATCACTGCCGAAAAGGATGCGCTCCCGGGGGTGGCCGTCGAAGATACGGCGCAAGGTGGCGTCGTCGATGAAGGCCAGGGTGCTGGACGTGTCAATATAGACATTTTTGCCGACCAGATGTTCCACGGCGTATTGCCAGTGGAGATAGCCGCCCATGTGGGCCGCGATGACGGTCATCTGGGGAAAATCGCGCAGGATGGCCGCCACCTTGGCCGGGCAGGAGTTGTTCTCCTCAGGGGGCAGGCGGTCGCCCACGTGGAGCATGACCACGAACCGGCCGGACAGCGCCTCGAAGATGGGCCACAGCTTGCGGTCATCCAGACGGAAACCCTGGAAGTCGGCGTGGAACTTGATGCCCTTGATGCCGTTTCGCCAGAGTCTGTCCAGCTCGCGCTCGAAGTCCGGGTAGTCCGGGTGCAGCGTGCCGAAGCTGATGATGCGCTTGTGTTCGCGGTGGATGGCGATGGCCCAGTTGTTGGCCGGGACCACCTGGGCCGGGGCCGTGGCGGCGTTGTGGACCACGACCTTGTCCAGGCCCGCCTTGGTCGCGCGCTCCAGGAGATCATCTATCTGGCCGGTGCCGACGGGTTTGATGCCGTAGTGCCCTTCGAGTTGGGCCAGGACCTTGTCCGCGATCTTGGGATGATAGGCGTGGGTGTGGATATCAATAAACATGAGGGAAATGCCGCGAATAAGGCGGGAGGGTTAGACGGTGAACAGCTCGCGCAGCCAGGACGGCACGGGCATGGGCCGGCCTTGTGGCGAGGTGCAGGCGTGGAGCGTTTCGCCCACGGCGAGAAGCGTGGCGTCTTCCGGCGGTCCGAAGATCTGGTAGGCAAAAGTGACCGAAGCCCGGCCCCACTCGCTGACGGCCGTGCGCACGGTGATGGCGTCGTCGTAACGGGCCGGGCGCAGATACCGCACGGCCATATCGCGCACCGGCAGCCACACGCCGCGCGCCTCGACCTCGCCGTAGCTCATGCCGCGCACCCGGATGAAGTGCCCGCGCCCGCGCTCGAACCAGTGGGGATAGTGCCCGTAATAGGCGTAGCCCATCTGGTCCACCTCACCATAGGAGACGGTGAGCGCCAGCCGCGAATCAGGCAGAGGAAAGTCTTCAGGCTTGAGAATCAGGGCCATGGCGTCTCGTTATCGCGTGTCTCGTCCGGCGATCAGGCGTCGCCAGCGTGTCGCAACCGTTTTTTGGCGAAATGCGCCCGAAAATTCCGGCGCGTCAGGAACGGGTCCAGTCCATGGCCCGGCGCAGTAACTCGTGCCCCGCGTCCACGGCCAGCCCGGTCCCCGCAGCTTCGGCCTCGCTAAAACCCGCCGCGCCGGAGGGTATTACGCCCGGCTGCCAGAAAAGAAAAGGCACGGGATCGGCGGCATGGGTGCGAATGGCGATGGGCGTAAGATGGTCGCAGGCGATGACGAAGGCCGCGTCGTCGCCCAGGGCCTCGACCATGGGCGCGACAATGCGGGCGTCGAACCGGGCCACGGCCTCGGTCTTGCCGGCGGCGTCGCCGCCATGGCCGCACTCGTCCGGGGCCTCGACATGGACGAAGACAAAATCGCCGTCCTTTAAAAACGCCAGCGCCGCCGCCACCTTGCCCTCGTAGTTGGTGTCCAGCAGCCCCGTGGCCCCGGGCACGTCGATAACCGCCATGCCGGCCGCCCGGCCCAGGCCCTTGACCAGATCCACGGCCGAGACCACCGCTCCCCGCAGGCCGAAGGTCGCGGCGAAATCGGGCAGGGTCAGCGCCCGGCCCTGGCCCCAGGGCCACACGGCGTTGGCCTTGGTCGGATTGTCCGGCCCGGCCAGCACGGCCGCCGCCTTGGCCGCGAAATCGAAAAGCGCCGGGGCGCGGCGCAACTCGGCCAGGTCCGGGGCGATGGGCTGGTCGGTGATGTCATGGGGCGGACGCACGAAAACGCCCGCCTCCTCCCGGCCGGCAGCGCCCTTGGCCACCAGGATGTGGCGGTACTGCACGCCGGCATGCAACTCGTAGCCCTCCGGCAGGCAGGTCGCGGCCAGCTTCTCGACCAGGGCCGTGGACGCCGCCGTGGCGATATGGCCGGCGCTGTAGTCACGCATGAGCCCGGCCTCGGCAAATTCGCTCACCGTGACGGTGTTGAGGCGAAAAACCACGTCGTCGGGCGCGACCGGCAAGCCCATGGCCGCCGCCTCGATGGGGCCTCGGCCGGTGTGGTTTTGGGCCGGATCAAAGCCCAAAAGCGACATGTTGGCCACATCCGACCCCGGGGCCATGCCCTGGGGCACGGTGCGGCAAAGCCCCACCATCCCCTCCCGGGCCAGCCGGTCCATGACCGGGGTGGCCGCCGCCTCCATGGGCGTGCGCCCGCCCAGGGCGTCCACGGGCTGGTCGCCCATGCCGTCGGCGATGAGGAACACGAGTTTGCGGGGCAAAGGGGACGGGGAGGATGCAAGAGAAGAAGTGGACATGAGGGAAGATGCCTCCGGCGGCCAGAGAGAAACTTTTTGAAAAAAGTTTCTCTCTGGCCTCTCTTCAAAAACTTTTAACGGGGGGCCTACAGCACCCGGAAATGGACCGTGCCGGGTTTGATGAAGGGCATGGTCCCGGTGTCGGCCAACACGGCGGCAATGGCCCGGTTGGGGGCCTCGTGGGTCAAGAACACGATGGACACGTAGCCGTCCTCGGGTTCGCCCTTCTGCACGGCCTGGCGGATGGACACGCCATGCTCGCCCATGGACTTGGAGATGGCGGCCATGACCCCGGCCTGATCCTTGACCGTGAAATGGATGTAGTGCGGCGTCACGAAGTCGTCGGCGTCGACCAGCTCGGCCTCGGGCAGGGGCTCGGCGCGAAATCCGGTGTTGTTGGGGATCATGCCTTCCCGGGCCAGGGCCAGGATGTCGGCCACCACCGCGCTGGCCGTGGGCAGATCGCCTGCCCCCTTGCCGTGGAGCATGATGGGGCCGGAGGCGTTGCCTTCCACCCGCACGGCGTTAAACGCGCCCTTGACGCTGGCCAAAAGGAAGTCCTCGTGCACGAGCATGGGCCAGACCCCGGCGGCAAGCTTGCCGT